>NZ_AMQU01000007.1:0-910143 GCF_000307675.1 Paenibacillus sp. ICGEB2008 | reverse complement strand
GCAACTCGAAACCGAATCACGAAACGTGGTTCCAGGCAGTTGCGTTACGCACTGGTAATGGCTGTCCAGTGTGGGCTTATACGCTCCCGAAATATGCGACTCAAAGCGTTCTATGATCGCAAGAGAGCAGAAGGAAAACCACATAAAGTAGCTCTAATCGCATGTGCAAATAAGCTCATCCATTGGCTTTATGCAATCTTGAAAAACAAAAAGAAATTTCGTCCAATTTAAAAGATTATCATTGGCATAACCTTCCAAGGCACAACGGAAATTGGAGGGTTATTTGGCATGCTCATATTAACTATACCACATGATTTAGAATCACTTTACTGGTAATCTTGACAAGCTATTAGCTGGTATAGCTTAATACCAGCAGCCAGTCTACAACTTTGTTTTCTTGGTCAAAAACTTTATTGTCACCGGACATTAATTTGTAACGACATCGTTACATTGGACAATTCTGTCCAGCGAAGAATAAAAGGGAGACAGCACAATTTTACTCCCTCACTCATGAACGAATTTTCCGCGTTTCGCGGAGTAGGAATCGTGTCACCTTGGTGACATGGAATAGTAACGACATTACAAAGTGATATTTCCTTGGGGGGGACACTTGATGACACCCATTTTGTTTGATATTCACATACACAGAAATATAGGAAATCCCACCATTTAAACGTACTAGGCTTAACCCAACAGGATTGGTGACTGCATACCGTTTGGCCTGAAGGACATTACGGTATCCCTCACGATCCGTAAATACCAAATCTGCTCCAAAATCTCTACTGTCCTGTGTTTTATACGTATCACTATAACCCAAGCAATTGAACAGCTATAAATTAGAAACAATAAAATCTAAATTAAAAAAGGCAACAGGTAATGCCTGCCGCCTTACTCCCTATTATTCAGCTTCCGTTAACGTTTTTAAAGCTCCAGTAAATGAATTGTCGATCGACACAATTTCTCCATTAACTTGCTTGCTAAATTGAGACTCCGTAAGTTTATCTTTTCCTGCCGTGTGATTCTTAATGAATTTTATAAGATTTGCTTTCTGTTTTGCAACATCCTTTAAAATTTGGTCACTTTCTCGCTTGTAATTTTTAATACTTTTACTTAGTTCCACCTTTGCCACACTGAGTTGCTTCTTTAATTTATCGCAATCAGCCTTGGCTTGAGCTATTACCGCTTTACTAGACTTATTTTTCACTTCGTTTTTATATCGCGCAGTTGCCTGGTTTAATCTCTGAGTTAGTTCACGAACTTCTGCCCCCAGAAAAGCATTAAGTTTTTTTTTGTGCAACTTTAATTTCTTTTACACGATCTTTGTAATTCTCAAAGTATAATTTTTCGATTTCACTTGTTGACATAGCTTTTGTAGATGTTGCTGCCAATACTTGTGATGGAATTAAAACAACAAACATTAATAATAGTAGAATAGCTTTCTTCATATGTATCCCCTTGTCTGGTAATAGTATAATTATCATAAGGGAAATTCAGGAAATAGGCAATATGTCTTATTTTAGTATCATGATATTTCTAAGGAAGCTTATCCGTTAGAATGATTATATATAGAAGCTTTTTAATCTACAAAAAGGAGATAGTTATGAAGAAACATCGAATAGCAATCTTTATAATAATATACAAACACTGAAATTTATTCAGTTGAAACTAAAAGATAGCTAAAGCTCCCATGAAAGGAGTAGATGATGGAACTTATAATTATAAACATCATGAAAAAAAGTGAAAGATTATCCTCAATTCAGTGAAAAAACTCAATTAAGGATAATCTAAGCTATTCATTTTTCCAAATAATAGACCCATCAGAAGAGGTGATCATGCTAGGGGGTCATCATGCAGGGAAATTTCAATAAAGGAGCTTTTTCCTTTTTGCAACCATTTATATATACTTCCTTCATCGGTAATCGGCTTAGATATTATTTTTTTAACTTCAACAACCGCAGCATCATATTCAATGAACCCATTATCATCTTCATCTAAGCCATTGTTTGTTTCATAGATGGTGTCCCTAGTACCAATAATCTTTAATCCACTTTTCCAATGAATAGTTAATTCTTCTTTTGGTACTGAAATAATGGCTTTAATTAAAGAATCATATCCCATATATTCCTCCTTGGTTTAAGGCTCTTCTCGTCTTTGAATTCAATGGTAACGCTAGTGTTTCGATATAAATTAACCATTATTTCAATTCCTTATTTCCCTATCCAGGCACAACCATCTTATCATGGATGATATTGTTGTTTGCTGTATTCAAAAAATCGTGTCCTTTATTTTATTGACCAATTATGCAAAAAAAGCCTACTTTATTTTATTATTAAAGGAGCAAGCTCAAAAATAAATTATTTTGTAACATTAATTATCTTTTCAGCGATTGACCGACATTCTTCAATACTTTTGTCGAATTTCTTTTTAAAAGATTGAGCGAATACCGAATGAATCTGCTTTGCTAATTCTTCAACAGAGTTTGTTTCCTTACTTTTTTCATGGATTCTACATATTTCTGAATAATATTCATCTTCTAATAGAGGATATATTTCGACTGGATTCCATTCATTAATCATTTGTACAATATCATCGTTCATTTCTATACACTCCTACTCTCCAAATAACGATTTAGATAGTGTTTTATATGCATCATCATACTTACTCTTAGGAATAACTGTAACAAGTGTCCCGTCGTTAGCAACTACAGCAGCACCTTCTTTTGAAAAAAACAAATGCTTACTACCATTATTCTGGGAAAGGGCCTTCCCATTCTCCACTCAAGAATCTGCCATTTCTTTGGTTACGCCTCGCTCTTGCATTCTTTCTAAAGTATGATTAGAGGAATTATGTAGTATATAACTGGAAGAAAAAATATTTCACAAATATCAAAAAAGGTGTAGTCATTAAGTTGACTACACCTAATTAAATATCATTTGTCATTGTATGTTAGAGAAACATGAAGATAGCCATCTCTTATACCAGGTAAACCATCCGTTTCTTTTATATCTAAAAAATCAAGTTTTTCTCTCCAAGCTTCTCTTTCTTTATCTTTATAAGTGTTACCGTATCTATCAAAAACATAAGCGATAACTGATGCTTTTATTTCAACGCTCCCCTTTGAAATACGTGTCCATTCTGTCGGTGCAACTATTTGGTTACTTAAAGGAGTTATTTCTTTCCCCGAGACATTCAATACAAACACTTTCCCTTGATTTCCTACAAGCGCTACCTTCTTCTTAGCATCCCATGAAACTGAATCGACATAACCACCAAATAAATCTTTTATAGGTATATATCGGGACTTATAATTAAATTGTTTCCCTTTTTGCTTATATGAGATTGTTAAAGCAGTGTTTTTAAGGTTTGAGTTGTACGCATGGTCTGCTTTTTTAGCTATTGAATCACTAACACCTGCTGCTTGTATGCTTGCTCCAAAAACAAAAAACAAAGAAAAAGACAATAAAAAGAATGTTATTTTTCTCATAAATATCCCTCCAAACCTTTTCATTAAGTAGCTGATAACTTTAGTTAGGTCAATACCTATTTCAAAACATATACAGGCACCGACCTAACACTGCAATATACTTAGAAACCTACAGTATTAACTGTTACTGTTTGGTAAGGTACACTACCAGATTTACTTATTGCTCCACTAGGCGTATCACACGTACCAAACGTTTTTCCATTATACGTGTGACTACTTAAAATGCCTTGTGTCAAATCAGTTGTTGATCCATCTATTCTCGTAACCTCAGTACCAGAATAATTAACCGTTACTTTACCAATGTCACCACCAGAATAATTCTCTTTAGCTAAAGCTGTAACTCTTTTAACAACTAAATTAGAAACCTCAGAGCTACTCAGTGGTTTTGCATAAGTAATCTGTCGTTATTCAAAAACCTGGTACTTATTTGGTCAATATTCTAAGTCCAGATGTATTCGTGGGAGGTAGTTCACCGTACGGCTCTGTCAAATGGGCTGAGATAGCAGTCGATGTAATGCATAAAACCACCAAAAAGCCATAGTTCCTCTCTTCCAAATCTAACACCAGCTAAATATGGACCAGTATAATAAAGGAGCAGCGGCGGACACAAGACTTGATAAATAAAATCTTGTGTCCGCCGCTGTTGTCATTGAACTAATGTTTTCCGTTAGCGTAATGAGACTGTCACTTTTTCAAAAGTGGTTTCCAGTTCTCATTACGCTCATCGTTAATCGTTGGCTTACGATTAACACGTCCTTGTAAATAAGCTTCTTGATATTGCCTTAGCGATTCAATATTTGCTCCCCCTTCATAATCGGGATCGTGGTATTGAATAACATCATCCTCCCAAAAACAAATATCACAAATGTCATAGGTACCTGGTGGTTCATAATCCAGTGTCTTATAACCACAGCATGGACATGCATATTTCATATATAATGACCTCCACATAAACAGCAGCACTTTGATGTGTTCGCTATATGATTAACCTAGCCTGCCGTTAGCTTAATGAGATAAAGTAACTTATTAAATGTATATCTAATCGTCGATCGGTACAAGTTCTTGTCCCTCGACAACTCGACTTTTAATAGAAACAAAATCTGTCTCTTCAATATGGTGCTTTTGACTGTGTAAGAAGAACTTGTCCTTTTGGTTGACCTGTCCCACCGTAAATAGTCACTGTATAAGCGCCTGAAGGAACAAGTGGCATACTATTATTATTTACAAGTTCTACTGTTGCGTCTGCTGCAACACTTGCATTAAAAATAACTGTATTCTTGATGTTGTGCTTTACTTCGATCCTAAAAGAGTGTGCTCCAGTATTTTTTGCATTAAGTTTAATATGTGGATATCCAACTGTCACAGAATAATCTTTTTCAGGGTCCACTTTATCACCCGCTAAATCCCAAGTTAGTGTATCTTCGAGTGTCTCAGGACTGCTTTCAAAGGTTTCACTTTCTTCTTTGGATTTTAAATCAACATTATTTTTCAAGGCACTTGAAACGCCAATAATAAGTATAATAGATGCAGTAGTAACAATAATCTTCATAACTTTGTTTTTATCCATGTAACATTCCTCTCAATGAACAGATTTATAACATAGTACACAAATTCTCCTTTTTCCATAAACATTATTGGAGGCTAGAAAAAGTAAATTTGAAAAAAATCTAATTAAGTATTTGTCTTACGGTTTTGTGTAGGAATTTATTATTCCTTTATTAAGGGGCCAACAACAACGAATTCTTCAATCAACGGTATGTTTGAATTTTATACAGTACCCACTTCTACTATTATTTTCAGAACTTTATCCATCTCGTTTATACTAAGTCTCATTGCTGGAGTGGTGTATACAATCGTTTTTTTATGTATAAAAGGAAATCAGTGGATTTCCCAGAGTAATCTTAAAACAAAAGGAGCCGACCAATCGCAATAGTTCCTTTTCTTTATCGACGGTTCAAAGCAAATATTGCGTCACAGGTAGCGCCACTTTAAGCTTGCTCCCACAAAGGAGATAATTATAAAGAAATATGGAATGCCAATCTTTATTGTAATTATATTGGCAAGCATTTGGATACTTAGTAGCTACACTAAAAGTCATACCCAAATCGAAGTATTCAATTATTTATTCAGTTGAAACTCAAATAGCTAAAGCTCCCTTAATTAGTACATAAGTTATATTTAAGGACGAAATCAATACAAGGTATTTTTATAAAAAAGATCAAGCCCAAAATATACTTTTTCAAATCTCTATGTTATCCCACAATTCTAAAATAGTCTTATCGTCAATCTTTCCATTAACAAACAACTCTCTTGCTGACTGAAATGACTGCGAAAAACTGTCTCTTTCCCGAGTAAGAAAATACTCTTCTTCATTATGGCTAATCCAGTAACTATCGTTTTTATAATAGAATTGAAATTCTTCTCCCATCTCAAAACGTTCTACTAATTCAGTGTATTCCAAAACAATCCCTCCTACTTCTTGTTAACTCTTTTAAATGTTCCGTCTTCTTTCCACTCAAAAATATGTTCATGAGGCCACTCTGGATGCTGTTTTGAATTCCCATGATTTGTATAGTCAACATCTCGTACAGCTCTTCCATTCTCATCATAATATCTTCTCGTTTTTATCTCACCTGTATTTTTATCTAAAATATCAACAGATGAGTTAGGCTCCCCTTTAGCTGGATGTGGATTTGTTGTCGTACTGGTATGATTAGATGAAGGAGTAACATCTATCGACGTTCCCTTATTGGAAGTGAGTGTTTGTTTAGATGAACCTCCACCTTCTCCCTTTACCATCTGCCACAATTCCACTGAGCTTTTCCCTATTCCACTTGCACCTTTAAATGCGGTGGTACTTCCATGCGCTGCCAAAGCTGCAGATCCAATTAATCCTGGTACTCCAACGATACTTCCAACTCCTGTAGATGAAACAGCAACTGATAATCCTTCTCCACCTAGTCCAGCTACTACCTCACCGGCGCCCTGCAATGTCGTAGCTACGTGACCGAGAATTTCGCCTACTTTAGCTGCCATAGGATGATCATAATCCCGTTCTTTATCAGGCAGTATCCCTAAGGTTAAATCTTCCTGAATAGCACCTTTTGCTCCCTGTGCAGTATCCCAGAAAATTTCTCCTTGTAGCTTGCTAGCTTCCAGTTGGGCTTCGGCCTTGGTAATCTCCGCTTTTCCAATCTGTTCAAAAATTTTATGTAACCAACCTTCACCGCTGGATGCTGTTTTGATAGGTACACCATTCCCTGGCACATCTAATACGACTTTTTCCCCGTCTACCTGTGTGAAGTTATTTGAAATAAAGATGAGTTCTTGTGCAACCGTAGAAAGTCGTTCAAGCGTTACACTCATGGATTGTCGAGAAACCTGAAATTCCTGAAAAAATCTTTCTCGGGTAGCTCCAGACCAGCCTTGTTGGACAAAATCAATTCGTCCACTCAGAAAATTCAGCATACGATCCATTTCATGCTTTCCGTGTAAGAACTGATCAGCCACTTCCATCAATTTGTCAGGTGGAACTAAAATTCTCCCCATTCTACCACGCTCACTTTAATTTTGATGGAAATAATCCTATCAGAAGGGGTGATTTAGGAAAATCCATCTACTATCCTGTTATTTCCTTTTAATCCATATGAAGTTCGAACTGAAATAAACAATTCTATTATGTCTTAAGTATCACACTCCCTTGTTATAAGTTATTTAAATCAATGAGCAGCACTGTTAGCTTTCAAATCTCGAACAACATACCCTGTAACTCAGGAATCAATGTCAGGTGTAGTTTTGAACTTAAAAGCATTTTATTTGCAATTGGAATGGTGGGATCAGCTTACTCTTCCTCTTCGTTAACCGCTTTAATCAGATCTCCATAGACTGCCCTCGTATGAGCAGATGCATGTTCTTTAAAATGTGTAAACAATCTCATACATCTGATTGCTTGTATTCTATTATTAGCTTCAGCAGACTTTTCCAAACAGCTGAACAAAAATGTGAATCCTTCCGAAAACCTCCCCTTGCGCAAAAGATAGATCGCCAACTCCCTTAAAAAATGAGTAAAACGTTCTGTAGTGAATTGTTGATTGTACACGCCCGAACACTCAGGATTATCCAGTAATGTGAAAATTTCCGTTTCAAATTGTTTTAGAATATGATCAACATCTAAATGAAATCGATTTGCAGCTTCAATTACATTATCTAATCCGGGAAGTGTCTCTTCTTTTCTTGAAGAAAAATATGTTACATAATCAGCCAATATACCAACTTCACCAGCATGAAGCTTATTTACATAAGCGTTGGCTTTAGCCCATTTTTTAAATCGCTTTTTCCATTCCAAACTGATTTCATCGGTTTCCTTCACCCAACTTAAATCAGCATATTTGTACGTATGTTGAAGCGCCTTCTCATAATCTTTATGTGCTTCACACACTTCAGCACGAAGCAGATGAGAAAACGCCCAGTAAGCAAAAGCTGGAGAAACAGGTTTCTTTGAGTTCTCTTTTTTTACATTATTACTTTGATCTAACTTATATTGAATATCTGCTTTTATCTCCATTGCTTTAGCGAATAGTTCTACTTTATCCCATTTTCGTAACGAACGGTATGTATTCGCCAAGTCTTTTAATGCCTCTAACTGATCTATCTCATCTAACCGTTCAACGTAAGGCTCAAATTGAATGGCTGCATCATAGTTTTTCTCTTGATCGTCTCCAATACGAATCGTAAACAATCGATACTGGCAAACCGCCAAACGTTCTGAATACTGATACTTTTCCCCTTCTGACACGTTTTCATAAAGGAACGCCGCTGCTTCAGTATTACCCTTTTTAAAAGAATCCTCGGCTACTTCAAAAAGTGAAGGAAGATAAACAGGATTATCTAGCAACATACCTGCAACTCTTCGCAAGCAATCAAGTCGTCCTAACTCCACGCATCGGTACAAAAAAGGGCTGATTCTTCGCCAGTTGAGCGGTTCTTCCTCAATACATTCATCAATATAACGTTCATAAAAATAATCCGGTGGTAAATCCATTCCCATAGTGATGCGATCTAGCTGGTGAACAGAAATAGACCGGTTGCCCGTCACAATGCCACTAACTGTACCTACATTCAAATCAATCATGTGACCAAACTCGGTCATGGTTAAGCTTTTCCGTATCAGATAGGTTTGTACTTCTGCTCTAATCGTAGGTGTGATCTCCATAGATAAACCACCCTTTCAACATAAACTCGACATACAACACACATAACATTTTTGCACTTTTTACATATATTTCTCAAAAGAAGATTTTCTCATATTGCTTATATACAGCGAAATAGGTAATAAAAAGGCTAGACGGATCATTCCGTCTAACCACTTAACATTGGTGATTTTCTAGGTTCTACTGTGGCCTTGAACTTGAGGCCTTTTTACCCTCACATTCCTCCGTGTTTTCCAGTCGGCTCGTAAGTAGATCCTTTGTCTTGATACTGAAGGGGGGTAACCATTACCGCTGCTAGTGTAAAACTTGTTACCAAGAAAGCTATCATCACTTTACGTCCCATCATCATCCACCTTATTAATCAAATTTCTGTAGGCTGCCTTCGTCTCAAACGATGCATACTCCAGATAGGATTCATACAGCTTTACACATTTAATTATATACGATTTATTATTTACTAATGTAGATTTTTCCAAGCAACTTAATAAAAAATTAAATCCATCTGCAAAATTATTTTTGTTAAAGTAGTAAACCGCTAATTCACATGTAAAATGAATATAACGTTCTATAATAAATTGTTGATTGTAGACACCTACACCTTCATGTTTATCTCGCATAGCTAAAATTTCCGTTTGAAATTGATTTAGAATATGATCAACATTTAAATTAAATCGATTAGCAGCTTCAATTACGTTATCTAACCCGGGAAGTGTCTCTTCATTCCTTGAAGAAAAAAACGCTACATAATCAGCCAGAACACCAATTTCACCAGCGTGAAGTTTATTTACATAAGTATTGGCTTCAGACCATTCTTTATATCTCATTTTCCATTCTGAAGTGATTTCATCTGACTCTTTCACCCAACTTAAGTCACCATATGTGTACGTATGTTGAAGCGCTTTCTCATAATCTTTATGTGCTTCACAAACCTCATCACGAAGCAAATGAGAAAAAGCCCAATACGCAAACAGAGGAAAGCTTGGTTTCTTTGCATTTTCTTTTTTGGATGGATGGCGTTCTTGCTCCAGTTTATATTGAATTTTTGCCTTGTCTCCCAGAGCTTTAGCGAATAATTCTACTTTGTCCCATTTTCGTAACGAGCGGTATGTATTCGCCAGATCTTTTAATGCATCTAACTGTTCGATCTCATCTAGTCGATCAACGTATATTTCAAATTGAACGGCTGCTTCATAGTTTTTCTCTTGATTATCTCCTTGCCTAGTATGGAACAAACGGTACTGACAAATAGCCAGACGTTCCGAATATTGCTTTTTTTCACTTATAGCCACATTTTCATAAAGTATGGTTGCCGCTTGATACATTTTTTCATGAAATAATTCTTCGGCAAACTCAAATAAAGATTCTGAATAGCCTAGTTTATCCATCAATAAATTAACCACATCATGAATGCAGTCCAATTTATTGAGTCTCGCACAATTATGTATAAAAGGACTCATTCGACGCCAATTCGGATTAGCCTCTGCTAAATACTCAGACACGTAGCGTTCATAGTAATAACCAACGGGATAGCCCATCGCTTGTGTAATTCGGTCTAACTGATCGACTGAAAGTGTGCGATTCCCATTAATAATACTGCTCATGGTGCCCGGATTCATTTCGGCTGCTCTAGCTAAATCACTTAGGATTAAATCATGATCTCTCATATGTTTTGCTATCTCTGTGAGTATCGTGGTTGTTGTGTTGTACAAAGTAACCACCCCTTGTCAGGAACTTAGTAGGATATCAGCTCATTAAAAAAGGACTATTGCAATCCAATGATTGTATAGCCTTTCCGCAATTCATTGTACCATCTTTTGGCACAATATCATATACCTTTCAGAACCTTACTTAAGATACCTTTGAAGGGTTTGCAAAGAAAATTAAGCTCTACAAATCCTGAGACATACGAATCATATCTCTACACTGTATGCCATTCTCATAAATTTCTTCTACATAGTTATGTCTGACAAAGAAATCTAGATCTACACCTACAATTCTGAAACCACATTTTTGGTAGAGAGCTAACTGTCCAATGCTAGAGTTTCCTGTACCACTTTCTAATGTTTTATAGCCTTGTATCCGGGCTGTTTCAATCGCATGTGTCACTAATTGTCTGCCAATCCCCTTACCCTGCATGACTTCCGATACTGCAATATTCACCACCTCAATTGTTTCAGGTCTTGTAGGTAAAAGAACATAGACTCCCACAATTTGATGGTCGATTTCTGCTACATAACACTGCCCTCTTTTCAAATATTCCTCAACAAGTTGGCGCGAAGGATCAGCTAGTAACAAGAGCTCTAACGGATAATTTTCATTTGAATTTAGCAATCTAATATTCATCTATTCTCTCCTATATGTATGGTAATCCCCGGATTTTCCTCTTATTGATCTATTCTAGAAATCCAGGGTGGTGGCGTTGAGATGAAGCCTTAACTCAGGTTGATCTCAATTCATACGACCCATTATGAAGCGAAAGACGGGCAGAGCATATACCTTCAAATAAGATACGGATGCTGAACACGGTCGGAAGCCTATCATCAGGAAACCAGGGACGTTGCTTGTCTGTAACAATAAAGGAACCTTCCACATCCCCTAGCGGTACAAATTTCTGTCCAGCCCCTCCCCATGAATTAAGTTGGAACGTTTCGGTAATTATTCTAGAACCCTCTGGAACATCATCGACCGGAAGACCAATCTCGCTTATACGAAGTATCGAGTGAGATCCGAAAGCTTCAGCGACTGCATTATCGAGTGTATGGTGAGCAATGAATTCAACGAGGTTTTGATCCGGATCATAGAAGTAAAACGCGGTTGCATTCCAGTTTTCGAAATAAAACTCATCTTCTTGGTGCCTTGAAATCAACGAAATTCCTCGGTTGATAGCCCACTGTTTGGCTTCTATAAATTTATTGGTTGGAATCGTAAAGGCAATATGGTAAAACTCATTTTCCATATGGGAGGATTCCTGAAAAGCAAGCACCGATTCACCTACTTGAAACGATAACCGCGAAGTCCCCTCCTCTACAACCTGCAAATCCAGGAGAGAACCGTAAAAAATCTTCATCGCTTCGAAGCTGTGTGTACCTAAGAGCACTTCTTTTAATTTCAAAGCAGTCGTCCTCCTCATAAATAAAAAATAAGACCATTACATTGATTATTGGCTATCTTTTAATTCGCTCAAAAGTTTGGCATTCACATCCAACGCCTTAAATCGAAGTAATACATCCTGTTCATCCAGAGCTTTACTTTTCGCCATTTCGAGATAAAGCTTGGGCTGATCCCGAAATGCCCGTGCGCCCCCAATCGAGTATGCCTTCTTGAGATATTTATGAGCTAATCCAGGCTTGCTCTGAAGAAGATGCGTTTCCGCCATTAAAATGTAAGGCTCTGCATGTATAATTCGGTACCCTGAACCTTCCAAATCTAAAATTTCGTCATTTAAAAGCTCTACTGATCGCTCCATATGACTGTTATAGTTGAGTATTTGAACATACTGATGCAAGGTTACACCTGTAATGCCCCATGTATGCTTTGGCTCAGGGATTAGATCCCAAGCCTTCTGTGCCTTTTCCTCGGCCATACCGCTATCTATGGGAAGTGTAAGAGCTGCTTCCTCTCCAAGAGCCCAAATCGCTTCTTCCAATTGAGCCTCCAGATCGTGATACATTCGAATATCCATCAGATTCCTCCCCATAAATAATGTAATTTCAACACATAGAGATGTCTACTCCTTTATTACGATTAGCGAAAACGCTTAATTAAGGATATCACTCCCCAGGTGAGCAACGCCAAGATCCCGCTAATGATTACGAATGTCATTAAGATCGAAGTCCATACGAAATGCAATCAACATCACCCCATGTATCATTTTATGGTCATAATGTAGAGTACTCCTCTAATGTCTCTCCATATTTTAACGCACGTTGACTTCCGTTGCATTTGATTTGAACATTTTTATTTTTATGATAATCGATAAAAATGCTAGCAGTGCAAACATCATTCCACTCCAGATGAGCTGGTGTATTCCCAAGTGAGAGATAAACCACCCACCCATAACACCCCCTATCGTAATACCGAGATTAGAAAATGAGACAAATAGGCTATTACCGAACTCTGGAGCTTCTTTCGCTTCAGTGGTTAACCATGCTTGGCTAATAATTAGCCCTCCGGAATGTACAGCTCCCCAAATGAGCACAACCACAATCATCGGTAGGAAAGAAGTACCCAGAGCATAAGTGAGTACGTAAATGACCATATATAGCAACGGGAACGTGATGACAGTCTTTGTCAGATTTTTATGTAGTAATCCCCCAAATAAAAAGTTCCCAAAAATCATAACGATTCCAAAGACCATCAGCATCATACTGATCCATGACCCGTTCATACGGGTTATTTCTCCAAGATATTCAGCAAAATAGCTATACACTGAAAACATAGCTGCAAAGATAAAAATAACTGACACAATATTGAACCATAATTGAGGCTTGCGTAATACACTTAGCTGTTTGCCATAAGACATTTTTTCCTGAGCAGGTAGAGAAGGAAGCCATATGAGGATTCCTACAAATGCAATCATGCTTACGACAGCTCCAAACCAGAAAGCAGCTTCTAACGCTATTTTCTCAGCAAGATAAGAAGTCAAGGGTACGCCAAAAGCAAATCCTACCGTGATTCCGGCGAAAACCTTGGTGACAGCTTTACTGCTCTTTTCAGGGGGAACAAGATTAGATGCGGTCACGAGGGCAACTGAAAAAAAGACAGGATGAAATATTGCAGGAAGAACACGAAAAGTGAGCATGACCTCAAAATGAGTAGTATAGGCATAGACAAGATTTGAAATAACAAAACTGAATACAGCTATTAATAGAACAACTTTACGATTCATGCCAGAAACGAGTAAGGTCAAAAACGGTCCTGAGATCGCAACAACGAAAGAAAATATACTGACGAGCCAACCAGCTTGGGAAGCTGATATATTGAATTTTTGAGTGACTTGGGGAAGAACACCTATAATCCCCATTTCCGTTGTAATAATGCCGAACACGCCCAAAGCTAGAATGATAATAAGTAACGGGTTAACCTTTTTCATATTTAAGTATAAGCCTCCAATTAATTATATATATAGATTTATAGATATGTTATGTGAAAAAAAACTCCTTTCTGTTTATAGTTCTTTTTGGATGTACTCGGCAAATTCCTGTATTGTTTTTTCATTCCGACGGTAGTACGTCCACTTTCCTACTCGCTCAGACTCTAACAAACCGGATTTTTGCATCGTTAATAAATAACTTGAGATTACAGACTGTGCAAGCCCCGATTTGGCCTGAATATCTCCCACACATACACCAATTTGAAAATTGAGCCCTTGCTTTAAATAAGCCTGCTCATCAAAATAATCTTCTGGTTTTTTTTAACCACTGCATAATCAGACGACGAGTCTCGTTCGACAAAGCTTTATAAATCAATGACGGTTCCATACTTCACATTATATCTACTTTATTAGATTTGTAAATATTTAATTCAGATGATTCCTCAGATGATTACATAGAAAAAAATAATAAAGGCTGCTTCCTCACGGAGAATCCGCTTGGAAACAGCCTGTTCGTGTCATCTCAACTACACAGATTTACTCTTATTCGAGCGGTACATCAAGTACAGAAAATACGGTGCACCGATTAGTGCAATCAGCAATCCAGAAGGAATTTCGGTCGGCGCAAGCACGGTCCGTCCAATCGTATCCGCCAGCACCAGCATGACCGCTCCCAAGATGCTAGACAGAACAATGGAACGGCGTACATGGTGCCCGATCAACGTACGCACGATATGCGGAGCAATCAGCCCAATGAAGCCGATTGTACCCACACAGGCTACTGCTCCACCCGCCAGCAGCACACCTACTACCATCGCCCACAGCCGGGTGCGGCGCACCGGAAGCCCCAGTCCCATAGCGCTGCTATCGTCAAATACCAAAAGATCGAAACGGCGAGCCAGCCACCATGCTACTGGCAACAACACGAGTAGAAAGGCCAGAATGGTTGCCACCTGTCCCCAGTTTCGAGCGTAGGTGCTACCAGTCAGCCAGATATAGCCTGTGCTACCCCAGAGCGAACCTTGGATGATCAACACCTGAATACCGGCTGATCCGATGGCAGATACGGCAATCCCAAGCAGGATGACCACTGACGGATTTAGGTGCTTGTTCCACGATAAAAAGAAGATCACCGCTGCCGACACTGTCGCTCCAGCAATCGCCGCGATGGGCAGCATGTAAATAGGCAGCCCAGGCCACACGATAATCACTGCAAGCGCACCGAAACCAGCCCCTGACGAAACTCCAATGATCGAGGCATCCGCCAAAGGATTACGAACCGCTAGTTGGATCAAGACGCCGCTGACCGCAAGCGCGATACCAGCCCCGGCCGCCACCAGCGTACGTGGTATTCTAAATTGAAGCAAAGCCGAATTCGCACTCTCCCCGCCAAACAGGCCGGATAGCAGATCCCCCACTGGAATGCGCATTCCTCCAAACATCAGGCTGAATACCGTTAGCAGCACGGCACAGCACGCAAATATTGTAGCCAGTCTGCCAAAAGGTAATTTCCGAGAGCGCACACCTATGTTCATGGAAGACTGTCCGCCGATACCGGATGGCAGCTTCATTTTCCGCAAAATCAGCCAAATCAACCAAGGTGCCCCAATCAAGGCCATGACCGCTCCGGTTGGCAGATCCATGCTTGATTTGTGAATCATTTTCGCCAGCACGTCTGCGCCGATCAACAGCAGTGCCCCCCAGAGGAAGGAACCGGGCAGCACCCAACGATGCATTTTCAACCCGCTTAGGCGCACCAAATGCGGAGCCACCAAACCTACAAACCCGAT
Organism: Paenibacillus sp. ICGEB2008; assembly: GCF_000307675.1. Taxonomy (NCBI): domain Bacteria; kingdom Bacillati; phylum Bacillota; class Bacilli; order Caryophanales; family Paenibacillaceae; genus Paenibacillus; species Paenibacillus sp. ICGEB2008. The sequence goes on along the minus strand of NZ_AMQU01000007.1, from coordinate 894,567 downwards.
GGGCCCAATGACGCTGACTGTAATGGTCGACAGCAGCACCGCCAACACAATTCCCACCGCCCGGGTTAAGCTAACCTTTTGTCCAAGGGATGTGGATGTGGACTCATCCAGATCCAGCACATCAAACTGCCTTGACAGCATAACAGCAATGACCGAGAGTCCTACGACCCAAGGCCAAGCGTAAGTCGTCCCACTCCAATCATTTTGCACCAGTGAGCCCGAACCCCAGAGAAACAGCCCCTGTGTTTCAAATGAATAAAAAATATGCAGTGCTCCAGTAAACGAACCAAGAACCATGGATACGATCAAGCCGGCAAGCGCCAACCGAATCGGAGTTCCAGCTCTTCCCCCGCCCATAAAGTAAGCCAGCACCGCTGCCAACAGACCGCCAGCAGCGGCAAATAGAAATGGCGCCTGGTGCAGCAATCCGGGAAACATCACCGCACCAAGTACGACCACAAAGTAGGCACCCGCGTTTATCCCTAGGGTATCAGAAGCTGCCAGTGGATTTTTGGTGATGGCCTGAAGCAAAGCACCCGCGATGGCCAGCGCACCGCCAGCCAGAATTCCAATGACCGTACGCGGCATCCGAAGATCCCAAACCATGTTATGCTCAAGCGTATTCTGACGCTGGGTCAACGCCTCGATGACTGTATGGAGCGGGATCGAAGCCTCCCCATAACACAAGCTTACAAAAAAAAGCACGATGAGGACGATCAAGCCGCCCCCAAAGATGCTTCCTATACGCCAAGTCTTCGATAATCCCGTTGTGTCCGTTCGGGTCATTTCGTCAGAGCTCCGACTACTTGATCAACCAGTACTTTGGACGAAATTGGACCGCCGAAAGTCCATGTTGTACCGTCCAGCGGGTAGGTGCGTTTTTCTTTAACAAAGTTCAGTCCGTTCCATACCGTGTTGTTCTTCATGGCGGTGCCAAATATATCGTCCGTCTTTTGCGTAATGTAGATAAAATTACTATCCTGTACAGCTGGAAGAGCTTCGATGCCTACGGTACTAAATCCGTACTTCTCAGTCTGGTCCGACTTCCAGTCGTTCACCATGCCGATTCTCGCAAGCGTACCCGCTACAACTGAATTATCCTTGAACATTCGCAGACTGGCAGCATTTTGAGCTGTAAAGGCCTGTGTCAGCGCATAGTGAAAGTCTGCTTTGCCCGCCTTCTCCAATGTTGCCTTTGCCTCTACATAGTGCTGGTCAAGTTCGCTTAAGACTTTATCAGCCTGTTCCGTTTTACCGGTAGCCACCGCGATTTGCTTGAAAATCTCGACCATACGGTCGTAATCATAGCCGTTTCCTTTGTAAGGATCGTATTCTATCGTTGGTGCAATTCCCTTAAGCTGTGCATAGATCGCTGCATTGTTATCGGCGTTAGAGATAATAAGATCCGGCTTGAGCGCCGCAATCGCTTCGAGATTGGGTTCGCCCCGTGTACCGATATCCGTTACGGTATCAGCCAGCTTCGCCTCTGGTGTCACCCACAGCTTGTAATTGGCATTGTCCGCATTCCCGACCGGCTGTACGCCAAGTGCTATCAGATCCTCGGTAAACGTCCATTCGAGTACAACGACACGTTCCGCTGGCTTGTCCAGCTTGACTTCCCCATGGTCGTCCTTAACCGTAACCGGACCAGCCGCTGTAGATGTCTGCTCAGACCCTGTAGCCCCTTCCGTCTTCGAGCTATTCGCAGCCGAACCGCAGCCTGCCAATACAATCGCTAAAACTACAAATAACAATAGGCCATTCCACATCTTTTTCATTTCTCTCAATCACCCCTGTATGTATATGCATCGGAAAATGATAATCATTATCAGTAAAAGAGTATAGGGGTTAGTGATTTTTGTCAATAAGGATATATCGAAGCTCAATTGAATCGCACATAGGTTCCGTATATGATAGTTTTATCATTGTTTAAGGGAGGCTACATTGAAGTGGCAGTATTAATCAACGAGCAAATTAAAGCTGACGAGGTGGTGCTCACCGGACTCTCAGGCGAGAAGCTCGGCGTTGTTTCCAAGTCAGAAGCCTTGGCTATGGCCCGATCCAAGGGAGTGGACCTGGTCTGCACCTCACTGATGAGTAGTCCGCCACCGTGCAGCTTGGTTGCAAAGGGCAAAGGAAAAGCGCTTGTGCAAAAAAAAAGCCGCAGCAAGCAAAACAAATAAAGGCCAAGCCGCAGGAAACCATGGTAAAGAAAAGGTCAAGGAGCTTCGCTTCACCGCTCACATTGAGGAGCATGATTACGACACGAAGCTGCGTCAGGCGGACAAACAACTGCGTTCTGGTAAACCGGTACAGTTGGTCGTTAAGGCCTCAGGCGCAAAAGAAGCACCTGTCGCTAAAGCGGTGCTGGAGCGTCTACTGGGCGATCTGAAGGAAGTCGGTGTAAAGGAAACTGGAATCCAGACGGGCGGCAAGGGCTCACAGGTGAAATTAAACCCTCGCTGAATGGCGAATCAGTAGATTGGACAAGTCTCTTAGTTCGTACAATCAAACACTTCACCTTAGTCCTCTAAGCCTAGTTCGGCTATAAGAAAATCAGCCTGATCCATTTTCATCTGTTTCTTTTCTTGGCTGTAATCCCATCCGAGTGCTATAGCATATTTAATGATACGGGCACAAGTATTGGGTTTATGAAGGTTGATGGACCAGTTCCCCTTCCATGAAAAGCTCACTTCAAAAAATGAAGTTTTGGAAGAGTATATTCTAAGACTGACAAAATCTCTGCTAGGCATTTCATTAATCACACAATGAAAAATAAAATTATTGACCGTAATGTTTTTAGTTCTCTTAACAAAGGGCTTCATAAGTCACCACACTACTGATAAAATAGATATTTTCACTTGTCGCTATTTCCCCACAGCACTCCATACCATGCTTGCTAAAAACGGAGGGAGAATCACAAATGAACATGAATGGACCTGTCCACATTTCCCGAAGTGAGAGGCTTCAGACGTGCCATGAAATAGCTGCTAGGTTACATGAAGTATACAAAGACAAAATTCTAGCTATAGGGGTCTATGGATCTGTTGCCAAAGGTACGGACGGCCCTTTCTCAGATATTGAAATGTTTTGTGTACTAAGTGAATCCAACGCTCCCGTAGATTTTAGCCATGAATGGTCGGCGGGTCCCTGGAAAGCCGAGGTGAACGTCTGTAGTTCAGACATTCTTCTGAAAACCGCCTCTACTGTTGAGGGTACGTGGCCGTTGACACATGGACCCTTCTTTTCCCCACTTCGTCTGTATGATCCTAAAGACTTTTTTTCCATATTAAAGGAAGCTGCCGAATTCCCAACAAAGGAAGATTTCAGGCATGCAATCAACGAAGTGCTTGTAGGTGAAATGTATGAGTTTATTGGAAAGCTTAGAAATGTCAGTATAAATGGCCCTCGTACCTACTTGCCGTACTTGATCATGCAGTTTGCCCAATATGGAGCTATGTTAGTTGGGTTACACAATCAGAAGCTTTTCTCAACGGGCTCAATGGTTCTACCAGAAGCACTGGAACTGCCGGATCGTCCAGAGGGATTTGATCATCTAGTTAAGTTGGTTATGTCCGGAGATTTAGCGGAACCAACAAAGATCATTTCAGTCTGTGAAAATTTCTGGAGTGGTCTTGTGAGTTGGGCAGTCGAACATGACTATCATATTCAATCACAACGAATTCCATTTTGATTGAATATAACATCCACTTTATTTTTTGCTTACTATAATATACCATGTTTTCGATATGCCAAATCCCTCTTTCGTTAAGGGGGATTTTAATTTTTTTCTCGGCGGAAAAAGATCCTTAATGAAGATATGCCACGCTATACTTTTTTGTAAAATATTTAAAATTTAAATTACTTGATTTCATTCCCCACCTCACTTATTCTCGGTATATGCATACTTTAGCTCTATTCATTCTTCTCATACACAGTCCTCATTCATGTACACATATGCTAAAATGTACATTTCCTGTGGATTCAGAAAAAATTTAGCTCATAGGGCTTTATATAGAACTTATTTTTGCTAATATCCAACAACAGGGCCCTAGGCCCTATGACAGATTACATTTTAATGATATATTGATAGGTACTACAAAAGACTAATTACCCAGGGCTTGGGCTGGAGGATGTATGAAAAAGGAATCAAATCAAGACGAAACCAGTTATTTATTTAATGTTGATGTATTAGTTAAAGGTCGTTCGAACGTAGAGGCCCTTCAGTTCCTGCTTCATCTCTTGAGCCAAAACGAACAAATTGCGGATAGTCGGATTCAATCCGGTATCGAACTTGGTAATTTAATTGAAGCTGCATTGTATCTAAAAAAACAGTCGGCCGTTAATAGCCCGTCTGATGCAGCCGCTACGCTTGCGGAAAAATTCTCCAAAAAGAAATCAGCCGCAATTACGAACAAGACACCTGTTATTCAAGAGATCAAACAATCCCACGTACAGCCAAAGCCTGCAATACAACAAGACCTTAGTACGTACGAATGGATCAAACGCTATATACATGATAATACGCTTGTACGGTTAATCGTGAACCGCTACGGCGGACAGCGCAGCATTCCATGCCGCATACTCAACCTGGATCATGATAATAACCTGCTGAGTGTGTATCATGTTGATGAGAAGCAAGTGTACTCCTTTAAAATGAATGAGATTGATGAGATCACATCGTAAATGTAATATCTCACTAGAACAAGTAAGCATGAAAAAAGAGAATCGATAGGAAAAACATGGCGTCTTTCCTATCGATTCTCTTTTTTTTAAAATGGGGCAATGAGCTTTCTAATTCTCTTTCTTTAGACCGGCAGCAGCCCATGCCAACAATATCCATCCTGCAATAAAACACACGCCTCCTAATGGGGTGATCGCACCCAGCACACGGATTCCGGTTAAACTTAGCACATACAGGCTGCCGGAAAATAAAATGATACCCGTGAACAACAGCCGCGCAGCCCATCTTAAGCGGGTCGAAGGGCCCCACTGTCCGGCAGCCAACGCAATGATCAGCAATCCGACAGCGTGAATCATATGATATTTCACACCGGTTTCATATACGGCCAATGCATCCGCATCAATCCGTGCTTTTACAATATGCGCCCCAAACGCTCCAATGGCTACCGCCAACATCATCATTATAGATCCTACCATAATCCATCTTCGTTGCATGTTTTTTTATTACTCCTTTTCACTGATCCTTTTACCCGAATGTTCTTCTTATTTTATCGGAACAGCATGAAGTTTACCAGCCAGTGTGTGTAAACAAACCGCATACAAAATTCGATGATTAAGCCCTGTCTATTGGAGGGTAATGTGTAAAGTGGCTTGCTTTTTTGTTTATTTTGTGGAAAATTAGTACCTGTTCGGACTATGTTCAAGGAGTTGAAAAAATGAGTAACCAAGATCCTAATTTGCAAAAGCCTGCTGCGTCTGAGGAGCACCCTGTTTTTTCAGAAGCTCCTGTGTTCCAGCCTCCGGTCAAGCTCAAGCATTCCGGTCCCGGAATTGCTTCTTTTATTATGTCGCTCGTCAGTCTGATCGGATATATTATTCTGGCTATTATGGTCATTAATCTGATGGCTCATTTCAGCCAATACCAAACTATGAACCCGGAAGTCGCCTTGCAGCAAACCGGAACCATGCTGATTCCCTTTATTTTTTTAGGCAGCCTACTGCTCAATTGTAGCGGACTTGTGGTCGGAATCATCGGCATTGCGTTAAAAAACCGTAAGAAAACCTTTGCCATTATTGGATTAATCATTAATGCACTCATTATTGTAGGCTTTATTGCACTACTTGCCATCGGTCTCGCCATTCCGAATAGCACGGCGGATATTTATCCTTCGTCTGTGCAATCTTTATGATTTTTCTGCATCTCACAGAGAGGATTTAATGTATGAACAAAATTAAAATTTTTGCAGACAGTACCAGTGATGTTCCTGCTCACTGGCGTCAACAGTACGAGATTAGCATTGTACCATTGTATACCGTATTTGGTGATGAAGCATTGCAAGATGGGGTGAACATTCACCCGGAACAATTATTTCAGCGTGTCAGCCGCGAGGGACATTTACCTCGTACCGCCGCACCTTCTCCGGCAGATTTCATTCAAGCCTTTACGCCCTACATAGAACAAGGAGAGGACATTTTATATATCAGTCTGTCCTCCGAGCTATCATCGACGTACCAGAATGCGCTGCTCGCTGCCTCCGAATTTCCAGAAGGTCGCATTACGGTTTTTGATTCCCTAAATCTCTCATGCGGCTTTGGCCTGCTTGTGATGAAAGCTGCTCGCGCGGCAGCAAACGGTAGTACAATAGAGCAGATTGTAGATATGTTGACGGCAACCAGACCGCTAATCGACACGGAATTTGTGATTGATACACTCGAATATCTATATAAAGGCGGAAGATGCTCAGGCATGCAAAACCTGATCGGCAGTCTGCTCAAAATTCGTCCAGTAATCAAAGTGATTGATGGAAAAATGACGCCTGCCTATAAGGTCCGCGGCAAACGTGAAAAAGCACTGGAACAAATGCTGCAAAATGCCCTGAACCAGCGGGATTTGATGGATAACGATATGATCATTGTCGTGCACGCTCTGGCTGAGGAAGATGCGCTGATGCTGCAAGCACGCCTACAAGAGGAAACGAACGCACAAGAGGTACTGTTAACAACAGCAGGCTGTGTTATATCTAGTCATTGTGGTCCACAAACGATCGGTATTATGTATGCCAAAAAAGCATAGTTTATCCAATATCAAACCTGTTACCCATCGGTAGCAGGTTTTTTGGTATTTTTCCAGCAATTTAGCAATGAATAACTTTCCTCTTTTTGATAGTATTATTCGTCGAGTAACAATATATACACTTACAATCTATCATAAAAAAGAAGGTTATTGGGATGAGTTCCAAACGATCGCGTTGGCTAACCAGGTTTACTCTATCGGCAACTACAGCCATTACAATATTCACAGCATTCACTTCATACTTAGCTGCCCCGGCAGCAGCATCCGGCGTAGCTTTTCGAGATATTTCACACAGCTACGCCTATCAGTCTATTATTTCCCTGCACGCTAAAGGAATTTTGAACGGTACACAACCTGGTTACTTCTCACCTAAAAAGGCCGTTACCAGAGCTGAATGGGTTACCGCATTGGATCATGTCCTCGCTCTGGAGCCTGTACAAGCAGCTGTCTCCTCCTATAGGGATGTTCCCAAGCAAGCGTGGTACTACGGTTGGATCGAAGCGGCTTCGCAGCTCGATATCGTACAGGGAGGAACGTCCGGCACATTCCAACCCAACAGTCCTATAACCCGGCAAGAAGCAGCCTTAATGATTGCACGTCTCATCCGCTCTTCGAGCGGATCAGGTAGCATCACATCCTCTTTCACCGATCGTGACGAAATTGCAGATTGGGCTCTTGAAGGGGTAACCACCGTGAATCGTTACGGCTTTATGAAAGGTGAGAACAACTATTTCCACCCGGCATCTTCTCTCACTCGTGAAGAAACAGCGGCATTATTGGAGCGTCTGCTGACGTATTCAACACAGCATGCTCACCAAGCTGCTTCCACCGCTTCTTCCATTCGATTAGGCTGGCAATATGACCAAACCGTTCAGCAATTTGAAAATACGGTGCTTCAATCCAACATCAACACCCTGTCACCACGCTGGTTTTTTCTGAACGAAACGGGCAGTATCAGCGATTACACTAACTCTTCGCTGCTTTCCTGGTCCAAACAGCATCAAAAAAAAATCTGGGCTATGGTGGGCAACCGTTCCAATCTGGCGTTGACACACCAAATTCTGTCCAGTGAGGTTCTACGAGCTAAAACCATAACTCAGCTTGCCAATGCTGTATCTGTACATGGTTTAGACGGGCTTGTCATTGATTTTGAAAATGTAGATGGTCAGGATCGTGCCTATCTTACATTGTTCGTCCAACAATTAAAAGCGAAGTTGAAAAGTCAAAATGCAGTACTGGCGCTCTGTGTATCTCCTGATTACGGAACGGACTGGACTGCCGCTTTTGATTATCAAAAGCTTGGCGTTGCGGCAGACTATCTAATCCTGATGGGATATGACGAGCATTGGGGGGGAAGCTCGATCCCCGGCTCCGTGTCCTCCCTGCCATGGCTGCGTGAAAGCGTGCGGCGCTTTGTACAAACCACCGATCCGGAAAAAGCAATTTTGGCGCTGCCGTTATTTACACGGAATTGGACACTTAACGCTAACGGGCAATCCATCGCTTCCTCTGATATTTCACTAGATCTGCAAAATCTGCTGGTGTCCCGTATCTCCTCCAAACCGATCTGGAACGAGGATATTCAGCAGTATACCGTGTCTTACAAAGATACTCAGCTTCATAAGCTATGGCTGGAAGAAGGGCGATCCATCACTCGTAAGTACCGCTTGGGTCAGGATCAAGGATTTGCTGGCTTCGCCTACTGGTATCCAGGCGGCGCAAGCTCTGATCTGTGGGTCAGTGTGAAAAATGCGGACCGCTTCATACAGCGTGGCTTGTAAAAGTCAAAAGCCTTCAACCTCACGTAAAAAGTGAAGTTGAAGGCTTTTGCCATACATACGTATTACCAGCCTACGACCGGTATGCAACTTGCCCGTTCACAACGGTCATTCGTACCTTAACATCAAGCAAAGCTTGGTGACTTTCCGATACATCGCGGTCAATAACGGTAAAGTCAGCGGCTTTGCCTTCAGCGATTGTCCCTCTTTCATCAGCTTCCCCAGCCGCTACTGCGCTTCCCATAGTAAACAGATGAATGGCTTCGTGAACATCCAGCTTCTCAGCGGGAAGATAGCCCTCATGCATTTCTTCCGGCTTGGCGCGAGTCACTGCCGCATGTATACCCAGAAATGGGTTTAGGGGCTCGATCGGTGCATCACTGCCTCCAGCACACGGAATGCCTGCTTGCAGCAGCTTTTTCCAGGCATATAAATACTCGGTCCGTTCTTTCCCAACCCGATCCAGCACCCAGGGAAAATCGCTTGCGACAAAACGAGGCTGGATGTCTGCAATCAGCGGCAGCTTCACCATTCTTTTGACCAAATCAGCCCTTAGCACCTGCCCATGAATCAGACGATCCGGCAACCCGCTTTCCTCCGTTAGTCCATGGGCCTCCATCGCTGTCAAAATCATGTGCGCCGCCCCATCTCCGATGGCATGTACAGCCACTGGAAAGCCTGCGGCTCTGGCTGCTGCCACCATCTGATTCAGCTCTGGCTGTGGTTGGATGGCCATTCCACACGTATGTGGAGCATCACTATATGGTTCGGATAATAAAGCCGTTCTTCCACCAATAGCGCCGTCAGCAAACATTTTAATCGCACCGATTTTGAACCACTCATTTCCAGTACCTGCACGCAGCTCCTGTGCTTTCACTTCTTCCATAAATGGATGATAGATGAGCTGGTGTGTGCGAAAAGCAAGACCTTCTTCTCTCAGCTCCTTGTAAATTCGCTGCATCGTCTCTACGCTGCCCAAAAAACGTAAATCCTCCGTGTGTGCAGCAGTCAGACCCAGCCGTAGCGCATCCAGACAAGCCCGCCGGATCGTATCCTTCTTCGCCGAATAATCCGGCTCTGGCTGCACGCTTGTAAAGGCAAAGGATGCTTCCTCATAAATCAATCCATTTAACCGTCCCTCTATATCTCGTCCATAGGCTCCTGAAGCCGGATTAGGGGTGTTCTCGTGAATACCTGCACGCCGAAATGCCTCTGAATTGGCCAAAAACGTATGAAAGCACGTACGAGTCAGATATACCGGATGCTGATCTGTAATGGCATCCAGCTCAGCTATATTTGGAATTTCAACAGGAATAAACGCGTTTTCGTTCCAATTAAGTCCTAAAATCCACTCTCCCGGCGGTGTTACAGAGACCCGCTTGCGCAGCATAGCCAGCATCTCGTCCTTGGAAGTAGCTGATGTGAAATCCAGCATAGCCAGCTTCATACCATGCATAGACAAATGCATATGGGCATCAGTTAAGCCCGGCAGTACATTGGCACCCTCCCAATCCACCGTCTCGTACTCCTTACCGGACAACTGCAATTCAAGCTCCCGGGCATATCCAATGGCCTGTATGCGGCCATGCTGTACAACGATGGAGTCTCCTTTGGAAGCCCAGTCCCCATATAACCTGCCGTGCTTGAACAAAACGAATGTCAACGCCACTCATCTCCTTTTCTCCAACTATATGCTTGATCTGCTGCATATTACGCCAAGGTTGCCACTTCCAAACGCAGTGTATTTATATCTACCTGCTGTACCTCCTGCGCAAAGTGATCATGAGCTGCACAGACAGCCATTTTATAATCTGGGTCTAGCTCATACTGCTTAAAATGACAATACTCAGTCGTAAAGCCCTCTGTCGTGAAACCTATAGACGGTCGTGCTTCCAACTCGAATGAAAAAGACTTTAATGGTAGCGTTAGCCCCTGCCCTTCGGCCTTCACAAAACTTTCCTTAAGCGTCCAAAGATCGTAAAAATAGGCTAAACGACTCTCTGCATCCTGCTGCATTAATGCATCGTACTCTGTGTCTGAAAAGCATACCCTGCCTACCTCAAAATCAATAGGACGGAGCTGTTCAATGTCAATACCAAGCGGGTGATCATCAATGGCGCATACTACCCATTTTCCCGAATGGGAAACATTAAAATGGAATGCCGGCGCATTCAACAAGGAGGGCTTGCCAAAAGCATTGTATGTAAACTGAAGGCTGGCATTTGGTATTTTTAATTGCCGACAAACCAACCACCTTAACAGCACATCGGCGTATAACCCCCTCAAAGCGTCTTCTCGATGTAAAAAACGATCCAACTTGTGCTGTTTTTCCAGTGAAACCTGATTTACCAGTAATTCATAATGTCGCTCAGCCTCCGGCTTACTTGTATCAATCGCGTATATTTCCATGGTCGCCTCCTGTATACCTAATGGATATTAGCCAGTTTGTAACACTCACCAGTTGATTAAAGTCTGTTAAATTGGGATGACGCTTGCCATATACATGGTCAATATACTACTCTAGCACTTTCAATTCAATATGGATACAATTGGGATAAGTAGCTCTATCCAAACTACTTCATAGACCCTATTAATGAAAGCGCTTTAAAATAACCATACAGAGGAGGACGAAACAATGAAATATGATTTTGCCCGCTTGCTGTGTATTATGCTCACTATTTTGCTTTCGTTAAGCATTTTTCAGATGTTTTCACCTAAGATCGCTTCAGCTGCTTCAGCGAATGTAGTAAATGGCATTCAGTTTAAAGATACAGATGGAAACGTGGTCCATGCCCATGGGGGCGGGATGATTAAAGTGGATGGTTATTATTATTGGTTTGGTGAAAATCGTAATCCGAATGGAACATTCAAGGCGGTCTCCGCCTATCGTTCCTCTGATTTAAAAAACTGGGAGTTTCGTAAAAACGTGCTGACCAGCAGCTCGGCCGTAGAGCTGAATGTATCAAATATTGAACGTCCGAAAGTGATTTATAACGAAAAAACACGCAAATACGTATTATGGATGCACAAGGAAAACGGGATTAATTACAACGAAGCCCGAGTGGCAGTTGCCTCATCCGATACTGTAGACGGAGATTATACGTATCAGGGCAGCTTCCGTCCGCTGGATTATGATTCGCGCGATATGACCGTATACAACGATAACGGTACTGCATACCTGATTTCGGCTACCCGTGTAAACGCGGATCTGAACATTTATCGTCTGACACCGGATTTCCTTCAAGTTGAATCGCTGGTGACTACACTTTGGCCAGGACAATATCGTGAAGCTCCAGCGATGTTCAAAAAAGGAGACGTCTACTTCCTGATTACATCCGGGGCAACCGGCTGGAATCCCAATCAGGCCAAGTATGCTACCGCATCCAGCATTGAAGGAACCTGGAGCAATACGATGAACTTCGGGGATAGTACAACCTATGGTTCACAGTCGGCCTACGTCATTCCTGTTGAAGGTACGCAGACGACCTCGTATCTGTATTTGGGCGACCGTTGGGCTGGGGCGTGGAGTGGTCCTGTGCAGGATTCTCAATATGTATGGCTGCCGCTGCGTTTTCCAACCGCGACCTCATTAGCTATGGATTGGTTCGACAGCATTAATATTGATACCGCCAGTGGTGTGGTGGAGGGCGTAACTACGCCGATGGTCATCGACCCGGATAGTTATTATCAGCTGGTAAGCCGCAAGAGCAACAAGTCGCTAGGCATCATTGGCAATGCGACGACAGACGGAGCAGATTTAGAGTAGCGTGCGAATTCCGGAGCGCCAAGCCAGCAATGGCAGCTTAAGGATGCAGGCGGCGGATATTATAAAATTGTGAATCGGAACAGCGGGAAGCTGATTGGTGTTGAAAGCGGTGCTACAGCAGACGGCGCAGTTATTGAACAGTGGAATGATGGAGGCTGGTCCAGCCAGCATTGGCAGCTCGTATCCGTAACCGGAGGCTATTATAAGCTGAAAAATCGGGCAACGGGCAAGCTCATTTCCGAAGGTGCCACTGCCGATGGAGCCAAAGCCATTCAATGGGGCGATAATGGCGGGACGAACCAGCATTTCCGTGTAGTCAAAGTGGAATAGCTCAGATCCTTATCAAAAGGAGCCGTCATCCGAACAGATCGTAGTGATCTCTAACGGAAAACGGCTCCTTTTTATGCTAAAACGGTAAAATGGGGATGTCTAGTACACTACACTTCCCACGGAAAATCTGTCGTCAGAAAACTAGCCAGCTGCTTGCTTTCTTCCCTCCGCTGACGCCGTATGGCTGCGCGCGATGGAGCCGTCTGGTGTAATTGTATTTGCTCCTCTGTTTCCGGAATCACCTGTGGGACGGTCACTTTACGATTGTTCTCGTCCAATGCCACAAAGGTCAGGAAGGCGGTAGCTGCAATTTTGCGATCGCCAGTCATCAATCCCTCGCGAATCACTTTTACGAACACCTCCATCGAGCTGCGGCCTGTCCAAGTTACGAACGCTTCCAGCGTGACAGAATCGCTCGGGTGGATAGGCAGCAAAAAATCTACCGAATCCGTCGAGGCTGTAACTGTGTTCGTACGGCACAGCTTGGCGGCAGCAATAGATGCGATATCGTCGATATACGACATCAATCGGCCTCCAAAGAGCGTGTTATGATTGTTGATATCGTTGGGAAATACTCGGGACGTCTTAAAGCAGTAGGTTTCTCGGATGTACTTGCTTTCCATGGGTTCTTTCCTCTCTTTTCCTCGTTGCTCTCTTTTTATATCTCAGGATTTTGCAGAATCCTGTGTGGAAGTCTGTTGTAGACTATATTAATCATCCCACTAATCCGCATAATAAATCAATACATAAAAATCGGCATCCTCATCCGAATCATTACGATAGGTATGGATATCAGATCCTTGAAATTGTACGGCGTCCCCTGCACTCAGTTGGAGCTGTTGCCCCTGCATTTCAAAGTACATTTCCCCACGGATCATGAGAATCGTTTCCTCTCCCAGATGCTCTTCTGCCTTGTGTGTAAAGCCTGGCTTCAGACTTACCGTGAATACCTCGAACTTCTTTTCCGAGTGATACGGGAAGACAGGGTAAACAAAATAGTTACCGTCCTCATCAATAACTGGATGCAGATCTGCTCTACGAATTTTGGTGATTTGCGGCGGGTCTTCCTTAAGAAAGGTGGAGAAGGATACGTGCAAGCCGTTCGCAATCTTCCAAAGTGTGGTTACCGTAGGATTAGATTTCCCCTTCTCAATTTGAGCCAGCATCCCTTTGCTAACCCCTGTCAGTTCAGCCACCTTATCCAAACTAAGTCCTCTAGTTTTCCTAATTTGAGCCAAATTAGAACCAATAATATATTGCATTGAATCCACCGAATTATACCTCCTCGTATCCCAAAGTCTATATATGAAGAATACACAAAAGTGTCCGCTGTAGCTATAATTTACTGTTGACATTAACTATAAATGTCCTTAAACTTCACTTACTAAAACGTTTTTCAAAACTATTGTAATATCCTGAAGGGGGCCGCTATCCTGTGACTTTTCCATCCCTGAACACCCAACAGGCGAGAAAATCAACGTTGACTATCTAGGAGGGACTAAATTTGAATCCGCAAACCCGCAAGTCCCGCCACATGTACATGATGCAGCTGGCGACAATTTTTATTGGCTTTATTGTATTTGGTATCTCGGAGAATATAAAAGGTCCTGCCATTCCACGCATTCAATTCGACTTCAATCTGGATGAACAGCAGCTCGGAACATTGTTGTCTCTAAACGCACTTGGTTATTTGATTGCCTGCTCGTTCACCGCTGTCCTTGTCCGTAAGTGGGGAATCAAGGCGGTCAGCATCATTTCTTTTGCTTCCATGATCATCTCGGGAGTGTTCATCTACCTGTCGCACACGTATCCGTTCTTCGCTTCGTCCTACTTCTTGATGTATATCGGGAACGGCATGCTGGAGATTGCACTCGCAATTTTGGGGGCGAGGATTTTTGTGAAAAATACCGGCACGATGATGAATTTGTCTCACTTTTTCTATGGGCTTAGCTCAACAGTCGCCCCTTTGCTGGCGACGGGAGTTATGTCACTGACGGTATTTGGGCATACGCTAGACTGGCGGGGAATGTATCTGGCTATGTTGTCGCTCTGCCTGCTGCCGATTGTGGCCGCGCTGCTCAGCACCTTCCCGGGAGACGATCTGCAGCATGAGGAACGGACCTCACTCAAGACCCTAACCCGCGATCCGGCACTCTGGATGATGGTAATGATCCTGTCGTTTGGGGTAGTCTCTGAGCTCGCAGTTGGGGGCTGGCTAGTCAACTTTTTAGAGAAAGCGTATTCATGGAGCACGGTGAAGGCGTCCAGCATGCTCTCAGCGTTTTTTCTTACCTTCTCGTTGGGGCGCCTGTTGCTTGGTCCACTCACAGACCGGATGGGGTTTGTACTTTCGACGATTCTATTCTCCGCCTTCTCAGCGATATGCACGTTTGCAGCAATCGCGGGTGGGGAGAGACTGGCGTTTCTCTTTGCCGCATCGGGTGCCGGCATTGCAATGATCTATCCGACCGTGATGGCGTTCATAGCACGGAGATATCCGAAAGACAGTGATACAGCTATTACGTTCGTCGTCACACTGATGGGCATAGGTAGTGTCATTGGCAACTATGTGATCGGCTGGGTAATCGAAGGGGTCAAGATAGTCTACGGAGCAACCACTGAGCTTGGCATACTGCGCGGGCTTCAGGCGGGATATGGAGTTATTGGTCTATGTGCAGCCATCTGCGCGGTCTCGGGAATGATTCTCTACGGATATCTGAAAAAACGGCAAGAGCTTATATAAGCCACCACCTTAGGGTTGTCCCATAAGTCATGAACTGACTGGGGCGCCCTTTTTTTACGAACTACTTGTTCGCTATAGGGATTATTCAATATAACATACAATTGTATAATATATTGATACTTCGCAATTTCCGTTATATACTATTATAAAATTTATACACTGGGGGTAAGGTTAACATGTCCATAGCTTCGGAATTGAGCGGAACGAAGCCCGATTCACTGAGCGTTTTACAAGGGGTTAAAGATTGTATTCCTACACTGCTTGGTTATGTATGTATTGGATTCGCAGCTGGCATTGTGGGCGCTTCATCAGGGGTTAGCACCATGGAAATTGGTCTGATGTCAGCGCTTGTATACGCAGGCGCCTCCCAGTTTATTATGTGCTCGATGCTGGCGGCAGCCAGTCCTCCGTCTGTCATTATTTTAACGACATTTATTGTGAATGCTCGCCATCTGCTTTTAAGTGCGTCATTGGCTCCTTACTTTTCTAAATACTCACTGTGGAAAAACATAGGCATCGGTATCCTTTTGACGGATGAATCCTTTGGGGTAGCGTCGGATAAATTGGCTAAAGGCGGGCAGGTCAGTGACCGCTGGATGAACGGACTTAATATTACAGCTTATCTCGCTTGGATTGCTTCCTGTGTGGCTGGTGGAGTGCTAGGGAATTGGATTTCCCAGCCGGAAGCTTTTGGTCTAGACTTTGCCTTACCTGCAATGTTTCTGGCCCTACTCATTTCCCAGCTCCAAAGTGTCCAGACCTCCAAACTCAAGCATCGCCTGCTGCTTGTGCTATGTATGGCCGTTCTAATGTACCTTTTGTCCTGGTGGGTGCCATCACATATCGCAGTCATTGTAGCGACCATGATCACCGCAACGATTGGAGTGTTAACTGACAAATGAGTATTAGTCCCAATGTCCTGTATATCATTATCGGCGGTATGATTGTCACGGCAATTCCGAGAATCATCCCCTTCGTCGTGCTGCAAAAACTGACGTTGCCCAAACCTGTGTTACAGTGGCTGTCCTACATCCCCATTTGCATCTTCACGGCACTGGTCATGGAAAATCTGCTCGTACGAACTGAAACCTCGGTCACTCTTAATGGGCAAGTGCTTATAGCGGTCCTTCCTACGCTGGTGACCGCTTTGTGGAGCAAAAATTTGCTGGCTACTGTGGTTGTGGGTATTGTGAGTATGGCTGTAGTTCGAGTTTTGTGGTTGGGATAGAAAATCCCCTCCTAAAATAGGAGGGGATTTGTCCTTTCTTACGATCCGCCTGTCGCCTTTACCAACGGAGGTGACAGCATCTCTTGCTCAAGTTCACTTTCTCCTTGTGAAAGATACGAAGATGCTTGTAGCCTGAACATTTCAGCGTATACTCCGTCCATATCCATTAAGTGTTTATGACTGCCCGCTTCCACAATTCTGCCCTCCTTCATTAAAATAATGGTATCCGCCATACGTGCGGAGGACAATCTGTGTGAAATAAATACTCCTATTCTCTCGTGAACAAGTTGATCAAATTTTTGAAAAACTTCCTTCTCTGCGTGTGGGTCTAAAAAAGAACTCGGCTCATCCAACACATAGATATCAGCATTTCTCATAAAAGCCCTAGCTATTGCTATGCGCTGCCACTGCCCTCCAGATAGCTGTTGTCCATCTTCAAACCATTTTCCAAGCAGAGTGTTCAGTTTTTCTGGCAGACCAGCTATCAAATCTACAATGCCTGCCTTATCAATAGCTGTCCAAATGGCCTCATCATTTTCTCTGGCAGCCACATGACCAAAGCCTATATTATCCCTAACAGACATCTCATAATGTACAAAGTCCTGAAAAACGACGCCTATCTTTCCCCTAAAGCTGTCTTTATCCAATTCGTGTATTGAGTGTCCATTAATTAAGATTTCTCCTTCAAAATCAGAATACAGATGAGTGAGTAACTTCACAATTGTTGATTTACCCGATCCATTTCTCCCTACAATGGCTAGCTTCTCTCCTTGATGAAGAGTAAAGCTAACATTAGAGATGGCATTCTCCTCCGTGTTAGGATATCTAAACGATACATTTCGAAATTCAATACTGTGTATAGCGGACAAAGGCAAGTGTTGAACTGACTTTTGCATTTTCGTTTCCTCCGGCATATCCAGAAAGTCAAAAAGCTGCTTAATATACAAGTTATTTTGACACAGACTTAAAATACCTTGTACAATGCTCTGCGACGTTGACTGGGTTAACGTGATACCTTGAATTAAGCTCACCAGGTTCCCCACTAAAATTTGACCAACATAAGTGGCTTGTATGGCCATGAAAATAATAAATGCGCATGCACCCTGATTCACAATCTGAAATGCAAGAGAAGTATAGGATCTACGAACCGCCAGCACTTTATCCTCACGATAAAACCCTTCGAGTATTGTTTTATACCTTTTTCGCAGATAATCTCCCAGTTGAAATATTTTCACTTCTTTAAAACTATTATCTCTCGTCACCAAAAAAGACAAGTACCAGGATTCGCGTTGTCTTCCTGCTCTTTGAAAGTGAACATTAAATTCTCTTTGCCCAATGCGTAAAAAGGAATAGAATGACAAACATGGAATGAGAAAAATGAATAAAAACGCCCACCATCTCCACGCAATAAGAATAGCACCCGTCGAAAATAAGGTTACCACACTGCTCATAATGGCGAGGATCTGAGTAAATATTTCAAATGGTCTGTAATCTGCTTCTCCCTGAGCACGTTGAAGCATATTTTGCACATCTGCATCCTCAAACGACTGCAAAGACATCTTTTGTGCTTTTTCAATAATTCTGATATTTACCTGGTTTGATAGCCGGCTTTGAAACATTTTACGAAAAAAGCTTTCCCCAATATTGATCAGATCGTACAGCAAATTGACACCTATTAGAACACCAAAAGCTATAAAAACAGGCTGAAAGCTTCCTCCTGACGCTCCTGCCACAACACTATTAATTAATTCCCTCGTTGCTAAAAGGATCACAGCAGGAACGGCACCCTTCAACAAATTTGTAATAAGTATAGCGATCAAAAAAGTAGGGTGTGTGTCCCAAAGCAGCCTGAATATACGAGGCCAAAATAAAAAGGTACGAAATATATTTTGGTAGGACAAGGAAACCAGGTCATTGGTTTGTCCTTTAGACTGTGACATGGCGCACTCCTTTCCGATGCAACAGGTTGGCCGCTGTATGCTTTGCCAAAGCCATACATTTCATTTCCCGTTCCCGATTTACACCCAGCAGACGATTCAGGTGCATATGAATGATACTGCCTAAAATATCATTAGCATGGTTCGTAAGCTCATGATTGTTTTCAGCCAGGGTTATCGCTTGAGCATACTGTTGAATCATGGCCTGTCTTTTTTCTACAAGTGCCAACAAAGCGACCTGTGTAGCCGTATCCGCTTGTCTAATCCATTCATATTCCGATTCTACAGCGGTAATCAATGCTTTTTTAATATCCCTGAACGCCTTCATATAAGGCTTGCTGTCAATTCTACCTTCTAGCCAGTCCACTTGCTCCTGAATCGTTAAACCAAAGCTGCTTAAATAGTGAATAATGTTAATCACAGCTGCAATCTCTATGTCCAGATTGAAAGCTTTGGAACGAATTCCTGCCATATAGGCGATAACCCATCGGCTATCCACGTCAAAAACCTGTTCTGCCAGGTCCATAAGTGTCTGCCCTCCATACCTCTCCAACTCAGGAAGGTATGTATCCAGTACCATATGTGTGATAAGTCCCTCTTCACGCAGCTCACCTGCCCACTGATTTAATTGCGCCAAGCCAGCACTCCATAGTTGACCTGGCTCTCCTTGAAACCGCAGACGAATATGATGCTCAGGATCAACGTACCGCAAAAAATAAGATTTTTTACTCCAATCCTCAAATTCCGGGTTATTTCGGAGTTGATCCAAGCTTAAGGAAATAAGATCCGTTTCCCTTTCCTTGACTCCATACAATTTAAGGTACAGCCATTCACCTCCTGGAAGGAACCCTCTATGAATGCCCGAAGGGGTATAAGCCATGAATTTTTGAGAATCCATCTTGTGGGGTAAACTTGGAATACTCGGCTTCCCCTTTATTTTTTTCTTCTTGAGCGGAAACACAAATTCCCCCATATATCTTCCAGCGGTCCCATGTAGCGGGGTATGGAATGGATCGCCCAAACACTCGGTAAGAAGCAGTTCCTGTCCTTCCCTCATCTTGCTCATCTCACGAAGCAATTCTTTGATATGGAAGAGATTGCACAGGTCCAATAACAGTCGGTTATCTCCCATCGTTAAATAAACATAGCGTGGCACATTCCACTGTTCTCTCCAAGTATGAAAAAGCTCCTCCCTTGCTTGAGGCTCAGTTAAATCTGAAATATTCAATGCAGCCTTGCCAAGCCTCCACTGCGCAGCACTAATAACAATTTTTCCATATACAAGTCTTGGCAAAAAAGGAGACTGCTCTAGTGGCCCCCAGTCAAAGTATGACCATGTGCCAAGCTCTTTGTTGGTGATATCGGTCAAGAATCTGAATACATGCGGTGAAAGCTTGTAATTAAGCATATGGGTTTGCAGGGGGATGATTTCTTTACCCAAACGCCTGGACTTGACATAGAAACGGTCGTGAGTTGCACCTATCAATAAATCATCCATGTGTAGTGTCTGCTCCTCATCTTTAGAAGAGGTCGTTCCGGACACGATTTCATATTCCATAAAATTTTTGCTCAGTGATATATTCGATATTTTTCCCTGGTCAGGCATAAAAACCATCTCTGCCAACAAGGCGTCGGGATGAAAGCATCGGTGATGATCATAAATATCAGAGAATTTCTGAACATACTCTTCACTAAACATATCCAGAAAACGTCCAAAAGTTTTACCTGCCCGATTAGAACCGGCGCTGGGCCCAAGTAAAAGCTTATAGTCTCCTGAATCAACTTTTTCAGGTGATTCGGCAAATATACTGTAGTATACCTCCATAGATTCCGGGGAAGTGTCATCATTATCGGATATCGTCAGCTGCTCCAACTGCTCATCTGAAAGAACGATTTCTATGTCATGGTTGGCAATGGCATTCGAAAGCCATTGAAAGAGAACTGCGTTGCGTTTAAATGCTTCCATGCCCATTGATTTTTTCTCATTGGTACGATACGTCTTTGGTATACCAAGTCCCCAATCCTCATCAAACAGTTCATTGATAGGGACCTCCTGGTACACTCCGTACTTTTCCAAAAAACGATTTAAATATTCGTCCAGTTCATCCATTTTTGGGGATGAAAACAACCTGCACATGACTTCAGCTCCTAATGCAACATCATCGAGCACATGTCTCGGCAGCGTTACTTCTTGAGCTAATTTGACATCGACCTGTACAGGCGTTTTTACAGCAATGATATCTAGCATTTTTCCACATAGTTCCCGGTAGGCCTTCTCTCCTTCTCCAATCATGCACTGATTGTATTGTCGTAATAAAATATCAATTTCGTGTAAAATGTCAGTCCAATAATCAGACATGTCCATTTTTTTAATTTTTTCAAATATGTAATGAAAAGGTGAGTGATCCATCAGTGGAGGTCTAAGCTCGCTCAAAATAAACTCTTGCTCTACAAGCTGCTGCAAAAAATGAGCGATGATTTCCGTAGTAGCGTCAGGAAATGCCTTCAATAGTAATTCTTTAAGCTCCATCACCTGAATCGGATGCTCAGCAGCTTCAAACGTCAGGCGAACGACGTCCGTAAGCCGAATGGAACTAAACATTTCGGCCGAATCATCGGTTTCTGCCGCTCCATGCTTAGGCCGAAATGGTAATTTGGCGCGATCGCCCTTGATCATAACCGTTCGGTTTAAAAAAACCTTTAATTGATCAAATATGACTGGGTCAGACTCCATTTTTCGGATAATCTTATATATCCATTCCATGTCAGGTCTAGCTCTCTTCAGATGTTGATGATAGGTACCTATGTCCAAATGGGTAGTATCCTTACAAATCCCTTGCCCCACCCCTGAAAATAATCCAAATGGAGTCGTTCGAGTAGTCATCCGAATAAAATAACGATAAAAACTATTTAGCGTCTTCTCATACTTTTGTAACTCTCCTTTATCTTCCAAAGCATCGTCATCGTTCAAGTAGTGTAGAAACTGCATAAGGGACGGAGAGGCCAATGAAATAGCTTCTCGAATAACAGCTTCACGGGACACAAGCTTTAGTCGACGAGTGATTTCCTCCAAAGAAAGATGGCTATCTACATCTTGATCCGAAAACACCTCAAAATATTGCTCTAACGGTAGTAATGGGGCTCTGATTAGAAAATAATCACATGCGCTGAACCATCGTTCATTCTTATCTCTCGGTTCTCTATGTAGGTTATGAGCATCAGTGTAATGCAGTTGTCTCTTCACAACTGGCCACCTCCAAGTTTTTAGGAAATATATTCAACCTGTAACCGATTCCATGGCATGTTACCAGTATTTTCGGATGACTTGGATCATCTTCTATTTTCTCTCTCAATTTTCGGATATGCACATACACCGTATTAGATGTAGTAAAAGCATCAACTCCCCATACTCTGTCTATAATGTGATCAATCGTGGATGCACACTCTTTCGCTGTAAGGAGATACATCAATAATCGAAATTCCATCATCGTCAGCATATGCTCATGTCCTTGCTTCCAAATAACCTTACCAGCAGGATCAAAAATGACATTGGGTGATAAACTAATTGCCTCCTGATCTCTTTCCAGACCATATTCAGATGAAGCCATGGAAAGCAGTTGTTTGAGGAGATCCAATTGCCGTTTGTCATCACAATGATAGGATAGGAAGATAAATGGGACTGTAAATTTCTCTTTAATGGTGTGCCAGTGAGATAAATCCTCTAGCGTTACATGATCCTGATTCAAAGCTACACCGATGCACTGCTCATCAATATCCGGTAGAGCCTGGTAAAGCGAATCATAAAACATAATTTGAATGTTTTCTGGAGTGCTTAAAGTCTCAAAAAAATGCTTAATCTTCTTAAAGGATGATATAACCATAAATTTTTGTTTCATCTAATCCTCCCCAAAAACACGGCTTCAGATAAGCAGTTAAGACAGAGCTTTTACGAAATTAGAAACAATTCACTCCATCTCCCTGAATATTTAGGTTGTTCCTTCCCTACTCCATAGTCCAACAAGCTTAATGCAATTCCTGTTGCCCCTTGCAGTATTCCTATATTATGAACATGAGTTGTCCCCTCCAAGTCCTGATAACCAAATGGGAGCTCTTCATCGTATAGATTCATCAACTTTAATGCTATTTGGTCGGCAAAGCCTAATGCAGCTTGATTACCAGTGAAGTAATAGAATCTATGAGCCATATGAAGCAAACCCGCCAATCCATGACAGAAAGTGGGGGATAGCGCGTTTAAAAGCTCATCATCCAAGCAAAATACGGATTTCATAGCTTGTTCAGCTATCTTTGTCCATTCTTCATTGCTACACTCCATTCCTGCTCTGAATAAAGTCCATGCTATCCCACAGGTTCCATGGCACCAGCCTTCAATTTCTCTCATTCCTTCTTTGTTATCTGTCTTGTTCATTGAAGTCGCTTGAGAGCTTACAGGCCAATACAAACCATATTGATCCTCCTGAATTTGAATAAGCAAAAAATCGGCTATATATTCTATAGCCTCATGTAATCCTTTAACTCTAATCTTTTTTTGTAGGGCAGTGACAAGTAGTGCAAGGATTCCGGTGATGCCATGCGCCATTCCTAGATGAATCGAAGTCGAACTTCCCCTTGATACCGAATGTATATATTCAGGTATAAAGTGCGTTATAGTATCTAATAGTTGATGGGTCAGATTGCACATCTTCTCGTCGTCTTCAGGAATCTCTAATGTGTATCTGCCCACTCCGAGCAGGCCGTGGATAACGTCCATCTGCTTGCTGAACTCTGTAATTGTATTTATAACGGGTGACTTTACCCATTGAGTACGAATATAATCATTTATTTGATTTAACAGTTGCTGATAATTAGCTCTGTTATTTGAGGCAAGCAATATTCCATATGCTACACCTGTAGAACCATAGTACAGAGATATATCGGGTAGTAATATTAAAGAATTGCGATGTAAATACAACAACTGTGTATGCACATGTTCTGCCCAATTCTGATCAGGTTTCAGATAACCCCACTCGGCCAACAGCACGAATACACCTGGAACTCCATCAGCAAGCCAGCCGGGATTCCAAGGGGCCGTCCCACGCGAAGGTGAAAGGTTGTTTCTATGATGAACTATTTTTTCTGTATATGATAGGTCTATCAGTTTTTGTGTAATATTTTTGCTGATCTCAACTGACCTTTCCTGCAAATCTCCAACCATAATTCCTCCCCCTATTTTATAACCGGGAAAAGACACGGTTATAAAACCGTGCCTTTTGTACCTTGTTTCTCGTTATTAACACGTTTTGCAGAAAGAAAGACTAACTTGGCAATTCAAAGTACCTGTTGCACATGAAGGAGTACAGATAAGACCGCTAGCTGGTTGAACCTCTTTAGGAGCAACCTCATTTTTGGCAACTTGCAAGTCCAGATCAAATTGATTTTTCATTTTGCTACCTCCTTTTATTTTTTACAATTTTATTATAATTTATATAATCTTAACTAGACTTTATAAAACTCTTACATCCATCTTAAATTTAGTGAATGCAATTAAGATAATCCCTCGTTACTTTTTAGAATTTTTAAGGACAACTCGCCAGCTTTGAGCAACAATATAATGAAGGAAAAAATGAAAGGGGCATTCGTATGAAAACGGACCATTTTGTTATGGAAGCATGCGAGCAATTACAGGCAAAAGACTTCAGTACAACAATCGCCTTGCGCCTGAGTAACCCTGAATCGGTCTACAAAGCAGTCCACGCAGAGCAAAATATTTCACCCGAAACAAAATATCACCCATGGGGAGATACTTCGCTTTCACACGGTTATCCGGGTAATATTTTTTTACTATCTCAATGTCGTGCTTCAGATTCCACGTATGATTGGAATCAGGCAATCTACTTGAATATGAAGCACATTCAAGCTTCACTTGCTAAAAAAGGTCTGAATGATGTCTCACTTTACAGCGGCTGGACCGGCATCGCTTCTTCTGTGAGAGAAGCCTCCAATCATGGCGAATACTACAGCCATTTTTTACAGCAAATACATGAATGGATGATTCCTCTGACAGAACAATGGCTGCAATTGAATACAGCACAATTAGCTCTGCACGAAGGGATGCCCATGCAATCCTTTGATACGATTTCAGGAGCCTCCGGGATTGGGAGATATATTGTGATGAACTCAACCGATCCTAGTTGTGCTCCTCTTGTCGAGCCTATTCTTCAATTTTTAACCGATCTCACATATCCTATAAAAATTCACAACCGCTATGTTCCAGGCTGGTACTCTCCGCAAAAGTTCCAATTTTTGGATCGTGATAAAAGCAATTATGCTATGGGTAATTTCAATTGCGGAATGGCACACGGCATTCCCGGACCACTGGCCTTACTATCTGTAGCTTACAGTTCTGGAATTGAAGTAAAAGGCCAATATCAAGCGATTGAAACGATTACGGAATGGCTGCTTAAGTATAAAAATGAGGATACATACGGCTACTACTGGCCTCATATTGTTCCTTTTGAAGCTGAAACAGCCTCTTTACAGTTAGATTTAAAACGAGCAAGAGAAGCCTGGTGTTACGGTACTCCCGGCGTTGCCTGTTCCTTATATCTTGCCGGGAAGGCTCTTCATGATGAAGAACTGCAAAAAATGGCTGTGAAGGCCTGTATCGGTGCCATTACCTATGAGGTTACTAAGCAGGAAATGGACTCCTCTGCATTGTGTCATGGTCTTGCCGGGTTACTTACGATCTCCTGGCGAATGTGGTGTCACAGTAAGGAACCAGCGTTTATCCCGCTTATTCAACACTTAACCAGTCAGCTGATAGATCGCTTTCAAGCCGATAGCCCACTTGGATATCTGGACCCCGAGCCAAGGGCAGACAGCTCTTTGGCCTGGCTGACAAAAGCAGGCCTGCTTGAAGGCGTCGCCGGGATTGCTTCTGCTTTATTAAGTGTTTCTGAGAACAAAGAGATGCCCTGGGATTACATGCTCATGCTATCCTAGCTACAGCCAATCCCTATTCACAAACATCTTTCTTCCAGCAAATAGATAGGCTAAAAACGTAAAAAGTACAATCAAACCAAGACTATAAGGCTCAACTCTAGGAGCATAGCTCGCTGTTTGCGGCAACATGATATAATAAGGAATCGTAAAAGGAAACCATGCGCCTATGGAAGAGTGAAAGCCTGTCATAACAATATTAGGCACCACACAGCAAATAGCCATTCCTAGTGAAGCTCCAAAATTGCGAATTTTCACCGAGAGCATAAGCTGGAGGGCTGCCAATGGTAGAATCCCGAACCACCCTCCCCATCCGGTAGAAAGGACGAGCAACCAAGGGATTTTTCCTGGAGCACCTGCTATATACCCACCTACAAAATATCCTACTATGAATGTAAGCTGATCAAGAAACAGGATGAGAATGAGCAATATATATTTTGCATAATAGATTCGCTGACGGGGATATGGACTGCTCAATAAAATCTTCCATCCCCCGTCTCGATGTTCGTATGCGCACAAAAGAGAAGCGATAATTCCACAATAAAGCGGATAAAAAAACATCGAGTGAAATTGCGCCGCATAGGTGTATAGCATTAACCAGCTAGGCTCATAAAATTGCTTCAAATCGTTCAGTTCCAGGACTCCCATTAAAGAATTGATAACCGCATCTAATATAATGAGAATCCATACCATGACCCATTGAAGCTTCATCGCTTCCACGCGTAAAATGGATCCCATACTACTCCTCCTCCTATTTGAATTCATGCTTTCTAAACTGTAGAGTACCGAGTCCTGTGAAGATGACCCCTGCACATAAAGCAATGATCACCCATATTACGTATCCCTTAATTAGAGGACTTGATAGAGCCGGATACGACCAAGGTAATAATTTAATCCAAAGAATACTGGTTCGTGCCAAAAACAAGCTGGCAATAGAACCAAATATGCCAAATGCTAACGGGAATGCCTGATTAGTAAAAAGCGTAGACAACCAAAGTTGAATTGCAAGTACAGGCAGAGTAGCCAAGCTGGCGTTAATCGGCTGCAGCAGCATAACTCGCCAAGGAATGGGCTCGTTTGTATACAGCACCCAGATGAGACTCATCCCTGCTATCGTAATCAAGGCAGTACCAAACTGCAGAATCACAATCCATAACATTTTGGATAAGTAGATGTAGCTTCTGGGAACCGGCATGGCCATAAGCTGCTTCCATGTTTGGGTATCATGCTCTGTACCCGCCATAATACTTGCTAGAAGTGTACCGCCAAGCAGCATCACGAACGAGATGAACATAAACATAACCGCAAAACCAGCATAGACTCCTCCCGGCCCCTGACGAAAGTAGAGATACCATTCCATGACAGTCATCCCTGTAAGGACACAGCCCTGTATTAGAGGAAGCCACCAGCATATTTTTTTCAGCTTATATCCTTCCGCCTTGATAACTTGGAGTATCATAAACTTCGCTCCTTACCCGTCAGCTCCAGGAATATTTCCTCCAATGTTTTTTTCTTCTCCCTTACCCGATAGACGGGGTGATTGTGCTCTACCAACACTTTGATCATCTCCGATGATTGTTGCCGATCCACAATAGGAGTTATGACCTCTTTTTGCTCCATGGATTCAGCTCCGGCAATCCATCCATGCTGCATCAGGGCTCCAGCAGCCTGAACAGGATTTTGGGTTTCAATGAATAATTGAGGCTTGCTTTTGTCTGTAAGTTCTTTCATCGTTCCCTGGAATATCATTTCTCCTTGATTAATAATCCCTACATAGGTTGCGATCTGTTCGATTTCACTTAGTAGATGGCTCGAAACCAATACCGTCATTCCGTAAGCATCAGGCAGGCTCATAATTAACTCCCGAATTTCCTGGATACCAGACGGGTCCAAACCATTCGTCGGTTCATCAAGAATCAACAATTTGGGATCAGCAATCAACGCCATGGCAATTCCTAGCCTTTGCCTCATCCCCAAGGAGTATCCTTTTACCGGTCGATACGCATCTTTGCTTAATCTCACCAAATCCAGCACTTTATGAATTTTTCGGGTCGGCAGCCCACGCATTGTTGTAACGATTTCCAAATTTCGATATGCAGACAAATGGGCATAATAGGCAGGTGATTCAACCAGAGAACCTACATCCTTTAATATTTCCATGCGATGATCCTTGAGCTTTTTCCCAAAAATCTCAATCTCCCCGGATGTGGATTTAATCAGCCCGAGTAGCATACGAATCGTGGTCGTTTTTCCCGCCCCGTTTGGTCCCAAAAATCCGTAAATTTGCTTCTCAGGTACCTGGAGATTTATTTGTTTGACAAATTCTCGTTTTCCAAAACGCCTGGTTAGCTGCTGTGTATGTATTACATATTCAGACATTTCCTGATCTCCTCTCGACTTTTAATGCTGAAGTTTTAGTTACATACAGTTTACAGAAGGAAAGTTAACATCAGGTAAACAGTTCCTAAACAACAGGCAAAAAAACGAGCGGACTCCAAAATGTGAAGGCAAAGATGTTAAAGAGTTACATATTTAGCGGCAAAGTAATTTCCACCCTGGTACCCTTTTTACTTCCCGGAAGAATATGAAGCGTTCCGTTATGAGCTTCAATAAAGCTTTTGGCAATAGATATGCCATGCTCTTTGGAATGAGACACCTGTATACATTCAGTTGGATTCATTCCTTTTCCATCATCTTCGATCGAAATATGAAGCTTATCGCTCTCTTTATTTACATCCATTGAAATATGTGTACCTGAAGGATTATGAATGATTGCGTTCATCAAAAAATTTTTCAGCGCTCTACCTAATAATTTACTATCGAAGGGCATGGTACATACTGCCTCCAATGACATAAAAGAAAATTCGTACTGCTCGGCCGAAGGATGGTTAGCGATATCTATGACTGTATTGCGGAGAAACTCCACAATGTCCTCCTTCTTCAGCTGGATCGGCAAGGCACCCTCCTTGAGCTGCATAGAAGCATTCAAATCCTGAATTAACTGCTTCATTTCCGTTACTTTCTCACTGATAGCCATACTAAAGCTTCTTTTTTCTTCATCGGACCAATCATACTCTTGAGTAGTCAGCATGGCTGCATATCCTTCAATATAGGATAATGGTGTTTTGAGATCATGGCTTACGCCTGCTACCCACTGCTGTTTTCGCTTTTCTATTTCTATTCTCTCTTCCTCATTACTGCGCAATTGAGCAGATAAGATGTTCATTTGTTCAAAAACTTCTTTATACAATTGATACGGAGGCTTATAATTATTTCTCTGATTTTTTTTGCGCTCTGGCAGTTCTAGCTCACTTAGCGGTGCCTGGAATTCCCCTGTTGCTATATTTCCAATCCATTTAATTACATACACCAAGGGTTTGCCTATATACCATCCATAGACAACTATAAACACAAGGCTCTGCACGATTCCAAGTCCGATCCAGAAGAGATCAATATTCATATTATGAGATGTACCAAATGTACTTTTTATAAAAATATATATAACAGTACAGATAAGAAAACAAAGAACATAGGCTAGAGCAAAACATAATGTTACTTTTATAAAACGAAAGGACATCTTGACGAGAGAGTTCATTCTTGCTCCCCCCTCTTGACTGATATCATTTTATAACCTAGCCCTCTTACATTAACTAAAAATTGCGGGTGCTTGGGATCAGGTTCTATTTTTTTTCGCAAACGGGAGATATGAATGACTACTGTCTTTTCATCACCAAGGAAGGTCTCGCTCCATATTGCTTCGTATAGCTGACGCACACTGAATATACGGTTAGGATGCTTGCACAAAAATACCAGCAGCAGCCATTCACGTGCAGGACAATCGACCTCTTGGTCTTGCACATACAACACACCTGATTCCAATTCCAGACAAAAATATCCAAAATCTAAGGTTCGTAAGGCAGGCTTCATGTCCGCTGTTGTCACTTTTCGATATTTCATTCGAGCTTTCATACGTGCAACGACTTCCAACGGATTAAACGGTTTGGTAATATAATCGTCCCCACCAATACCAAATCCCATTAATTTGTCCAAATCTGTATCTCTTGCCGTCAAAAAAAGAATAGGAGCTTCCGTGTATAGACGCATCTGACGACACACCTCAAATCCATCACGATCAGGAAGCATAACATCAAGCACAATCACATCAATACGAGATTCCATCACGATTTGCAACGCTTCTTGACCCGTGGCTGCATGCTTAACATGTAGAAACCCTTCTTTTTTTAAAACTGTTGTCAGCATATCTCGCAGTCCCTGTTCATCGTCTACGATAAGCACTGCAATTTCTTCCATAACCAAGGTTCTCCATTCTTTTTTTACATTTTTTACTTTCATTATAAAAGCAAACGGGCAGAATTTAAATCGAGTTCCATCACATATCGTACATCCCCGTGAATATACTTAATAACCAACAAGGCCAAACTGTGCCGTGTATCCACTTGGGGGGTGCCTAACAATGACGGAACCACGCCAGCCATATTCATTCGTCGTATCCCGCGAAGATTGGTCGCTGCATCGCAAAGGGTACCAGGACCAGCAACGCCATCAGCAGAAGGTCAAAGATGTCATTAAGCAAAATCTACCCGATCTGATAACGGAAGAAAATATTATAATGTCGGACGGTCAACAGATCATCAAAGTGCCCATTCGCAGTCTGGATGAATATCGCTTCATTTATAACTACCAAAAGCAAAAGCATGTAGGTCAAGGGGATGGCGACAGTCAGGTGGGGGATGTCATCGGACGTGATCCTGCTTCCCAGAAGCCAGGTAAAGGTGAGAAAGCAGGCGACCAGCCAGGACATGATATTATGGAAACTGAAGTCAGCATAGAAGAACTCGAAGATATGCTGTTCGAGGAAATGGAATTACCGCATTTGCAGCAAAAAGATAAGGATCAAATTGAGGTTGAATCTATCGTATTCAATGATATACGCAAAAAAGGCATGCAAGCGAACATTGACAAGAAGCGAACGATACTCGAAAATCTGCGCCGCAACGCTCGTGAGGGGAATCCGGGCATCCATCATATTAGTCCGGACGATCTTCGTTACAAAACATGGGAAGAGAAAACCATTCCCCAATCCAATGCGGTAATTATAGCTATGATGGACACCTCAGGCAGCATGGGATCTTTTGAAAAATATTGCGCCCGCAGCTTCTTTTTCTGGATGACTCGCTTTTTGCGTCGCCAATATGAAAAGGTGGAAATTGTCTTTCTTGCGCATCATACCGAAGCCAAGGAGGTTACGGAGGAAGAATTTTTTACTCGCGGTGAAAGTGGTGGCACAATCTGCTCTTCTGCTTATTTGAAAGCATTGGAGATTATCGACAAGCGCTATCCTCCTTCCACTTATAATATTTATCCTTTCCATTTCTCCGATGGCGATAACCTAAGCTCAGACAATGAACGGTGTGTGAAACTAATTGAGGAGCTTATGAAGCGCAGCAATATGTTCGGCTATGGAGAGGTGAACCAATATAATCGCAGCAGTACGCTGATGTCAGCCTACAAGAATATTAAGGCAGATCAGTTTATGTACTATGTCATCAAGGAAAAAGGTGAGGTATACCAAGCCTTACGCACCTTTTTTCGTAAACGGGAAGGGGGGACAGTGGGATGAGTACCGACCAGAAAGAGCTGGAATACGCGATATCAGAAATTATGGAGATTGCTGATGGATTCGGGCTCGACTATTACCCAATGCGGTATGAGATTTGTCCGGCGGATATTGTATACACATTCGGGGCGTATGGTATGCCTACGCGCTTCAGCCACTGGAGTTTCGGAAAAACATTTCACAAGATGAAAATGCAGTACGATTTTGGATTGAGTAAAATCTATGAGCTGGTCATCAACTCCAATCCCTGCTACGCTTTCCTGCTGGATGGAAATTCGTTGGTGCAAAATAAACTGATTGTCGCTCATGTGTTGGCGCACTGCGATTTTTTCAAACACAACGCCCGTTTCTCGGCCTCCAACCGCAATATGGTCGAGAGCATGTCTGCCACCGCAGAACGGATCAGCAGCTATGAAATGGAGTACGGCTCAAAGGCCGTAGAATCCTTCATTGACTCTGTACTGGCGATACAAGAGCATGTAGACCCACAGCTCATCAAACCAAGGCATCTAGATAAACAACGATACATGGAACTCAAAATCAAGGAGCAAAAAGAACCTAAAAAACACCAGCATCCCATCGGACCTTACGATGATCTGTGGTCACTGGACACAGTAAAGCAGCATGATTCGGCGGAGACCGAGGGGATCAAGGTACGCCAGTTCCCACCGGAACCTGAAAAAGATATTGTCTGGTTTATTCAGGAATTCTCCGAGGTACTGGAGGATTGGCAGCGGGACATCATGACGATGCTGCGGGATGAAATGCTGTATTTCTGGCCCCAAATGGAGACCAAAATCATGAATGAAGGCTGGGCCTCTTATTGGCATCAACGGATTGTCAGGGAACTGGATCTGACTGGGGATGAAACTGTTGAATTTGCCATGCTAAATGCTTCCGTTGTGCAGCCTTCCAAGCAAAGCTTGAATCCATATTATTTGGGACTGAAAATATTTGAAGATATTGAAAAGCGATGGGATAACCCGACCCGTGAGGAGCAAGAGCGTCAAGGACGCAAACCGGGCGAGGGCCGAGCTAAAATGTTCGAGGTGCGAGAGTTTGATTCGGACACCTCTTTTATACGCAATTACATGACCAAGCAGCTAACAGAGGATTTAGATTTGTACGTGTTTGAGAAACGGGGACCGGATTGGAAAATTACCGATAAATCCTGGGAAAACATACGGGATCAGCTTGTGTTCTCACGCGTAAATGGAGGCTCCCCTTACATCGTCGTTGAGGACGGAGACTACCTGCATACGGGCGAGTTAAAGCTCAAGCATCAGTATGAAGGCATTGAGCTGGATTTAAAATATATGGAGCGCACGCTTCCATATGTATATCAACTGTGGGGGCGTACCGTTCATTTGGAAACGATGATTGAGGGGAAGCTCGCCTTATTTTCATATGATGGGAAGAAACATCATCGCAAGTTTGTGCAGTGACCCACAATCGAATAGCCAGCCTAATTTAAAAAAAGGTGCATTCCGAAGAAGGAAATGCGCCTTTTTTTACTACTTTTTCTTAAATTCGACGATGTAGCTCTGATTCAGTTGTTTTCCACCTTCCGAAATGTTCTGGTACATGGATAAAAACCGGGCGGAAGGGCTCCACACTGTTGGACTGTCATAGGATTGGATATCGGTCGTAACGGGAGTGGTTTTACCCGTGGATTGGTCAAACACATACAGCCCTCTCATTCCTTGCTGATCCTCATCATAAATGGAAAAAGCAAGCTTGGTCCCGTCGCTGGACCAGCTTCCACGACTCATTAAAGTCCCTTGACCCACGATCCCTTTCTCTTTGCCTTGTTCATCCAAAATGATCATACGGGCTGGTTCGGATGTATTCCATTTCCGCTTTTCAATGGCAATAGATTTACCATCAAGCGACACAGCAAAAGACATGGCCCCCTCTGCAATGGTCACAGCTTGAGGATGATTGAGAGAGAACCGATTCAGTACCGGATATCCTTGTTTATCATTGCCTGTATAAAATATGTCGTTACCCACCTTCTCGACATGAGCAATTAATTCTGAGTGATTCGGATCTTGAAAGCTTAGTTCTTCTGCTTTGCCGTTCAGACCAATCAGATGTATCTTACCGTCTGGTGTACCTGTAATGAGATGATCCTTATCACCCCAGCTCACTTCGTTAGTCATGTCCAGCTGACCAACCGATGTAACCTTACCACTGCTGAGTTCTAAAATATAGCCCTGGATATCATACTTGCTGCTGGCACTGCCCTCCGTAAAAAACACATGGCGTTGATCCGGTGATACCACAGCAAGTAACTGTAGAGCGTTACGACCTGGTGTTAAAACTCGCTCCTTGTTGGTCTTTACATTATGAATCCATAACTGATTCTGGCGCTCCACAATCAATTCTTCATCACTCAGCCATGACCTCGCGTAGACATCTCCCAGCCTGTCGATGGACTGTACCACCAGTTCGTCCGATACTTGCTGCCGAGCTGCATCCATGTCAATCACAGTAAGCTTTTGCCCCGTTTTCATACCGGATGTTGGAATTGTCTCTCCTGCGCTTTTTATGCCGCAGCCGCTGAGCAATCCTCCAGCGATCAAGCCAGTCATGAGCAAGCCTGTGACTTTGTGTCTGAAAAAGCGTGCATAGGGATATTCGAGACGAGGAAAGCCGTTCTTTTGCCCGTAGCTGTCTAGGTTTTTCTTCATCATGTATAACGGCCTCCTTGTTAACGTTACCCCCAGCTTAATGCCTGAACATCTCGTGAATACATCGAATTGTTTCCAAATTGTAAATAAGACAACATTTTCAGTTCTAAAGCTATCTACTGAGAGCCATCATGAACCAACAGGGGGAGCCTGAGCGAAAATTCATTGCCACTTGCAACTGAATGACCATTGCTATTTTCCAACCCAGTACCGCCCGAAGCTGTAAGCTGCAACTCTCCACCCATGCGCTCTGCCAGTCTGCGTGCCAGAGGCAGGCCAAGTCCCGTACCACTGTCCTGGCGAGAACGATCACGGCTTAAGGTAACAAACGGCTCAAAAATCATGTCCCATTCTTCCCTAGGAATCCATGGACCGGAATTGCATATATACACTATCACAGTGTCCTTTTCCACTCGATTGGATAACGTGATCCAGCCTTTGTCCTGATTATATTTTACTGCATTATCCAGCAAATTCAGTACAATATGCATTAGATGTTTAGGATCTCCACACACCTTGGCTGGAATGGTATCCATCGAAAAATTTAGTCCACGCGCCGCAGCTTTCCCCCGTATTCGGCTACCTGCATCTTCGAGCAGCAAATGCAGCTCCACTTCCTCCGTATGTAATTCAAAATCGTATTTGTCCAGCACAGATAGTCTCAGTGAATCCTCGACAAGCTCATACAACCGTTTTGTTTCCTTACCGATACTTTCTCTGGCTTCACGCACCAATTCGGGATCATCCCCATACATATCCAGCAAATCAGCGTAAGCCTGAATAGAGGTCAACGGAGTCTTCAGTTCATGACTGATATTGCCAATAAAAGTCTTCTGCTGCTGCTCCAGCTCTCGCAAACGCTGAACTGCTTCTTCCAGCCGAAGCTTTTCATTCTCGAGCGCGGTAATACTAGCCCGGATCACATGACTCATCTGGAGCATCCCTTCATCCAGCCTTCCTAGCTCGTCCTGACGTCGCAGCAATCGAGCTTCTGGATAGTGCCCCGCCGAGATCTGCTCAGAAACGCGAGTCAGTCGTCCGATGTCCCTCGTCTGGCGGCTGACATAGCCTAAGCCCAGAACAAAGCTTAAAACCAGCACCGCCCCTCCTGTCCATAAAAACAAGCGGGCAATCGCCTGGTAGAACTGCTGCTGCGCTTCTGTTGAGCTATGAAGCTGTACCACTCCCAGCAAGCCGTCCGGACCTTGCAGCGGAGCCAAATAAGTAACTGAGCTACCTTCCGTAATATACGCAATTTTCCCTTGGAGCGCATAAGAAAGCGCCTGGCCGACGTTTGTTCTATAAGCCAGTGGTAGAGAATTTCCGACCTCATCTCCCCGGCCATCATATAAAATAACGCGCATATTACTGGATACGCCGAGCTCCACGGCAAGCTGTGGTGCTTGCTTTTTCATGAAGTCTTCGGGCGATTGGTGAACTCCCAACAGGTAAGACTGTTTTACGCGCATCTCCACGATTTCCGCCTGACGCTTTAAGCCGCGTTCCATTTGGTCTGTCTGATTAGCACGAATACCGGTAAGTACGAGCCAGCTCAGCACACCGACAGTAAACAGCAGTAAAGCCGCCAGGACCAGCGGAAATTTCCAGCGCAGGCTCAAGCCTGTACGCTTACGTTTGCGCTTTGGCTGGTCAGTGGACTGCAAGCTTCCTTCTGGATGGAGTGAATGATGTTCGTTCACGTCATTTTCTCCGCCTTATAGCCGATTCCATACACAGTTTGCAGCATCGACTGGTGCGGCTCTAGCTTCTTGCGCAAGCGCTGAATATGAATATCCACCGTCCGCGTTCCCCCTGCATAATCGATGCCCCATACTTGTTCCAGCAACTCGTCCCGCGTATATACCCTTCCAGCATGGGACACCAGTAGCGCCAGCACATCAAACTCCTTGGGGGTCAGATCCAATGCTTTTGCTCCGAGTTCAGCCGTTCGACTGGACGGACGCACTCGCAACGGGTCCAGTATTATTTCCGCTCCTTCCGGCGCAGGCGCTCCTTCTCGTTCCAGTCTCCGTACCAATGCCTTAATACGTGCGAGCAGTTCTCTTAGGTCAAACGGCTTGCTCATAAAATCGTCCGCCCCCAACTCCAGTCCGAGCACCTTATCGACGATATCGTTTTTTGCGGTTAGCAGTAAAATACCGATGCCCTTTCGGCTTTCCAAACGGCGACACACTTCATATCCGCCCAGTTTGGGCATCATCACATCCAGTATGAGCACATCCGGGTGAAACAAACGCACTTTTTCCAATGCATCCTCTCCATCCACGGCAGTTTCCACCAAAAAACCTTCCCGCTTTAACGCATAGGCCAGTGCATTCCGAATACTCGCCTCATCGTCCGCTATCAGTATTCTTTTATCCATGTCCTTCCCTCCCTGCCTCAAAAAACGTTCGACTACTTATACTCCCGCAAATAATAATGTATTAGACATGTATGGCATATAAACTGCTCGCGGGAATCATTAAGATCAAAATCCGTCATGTCGCGTATCCGTTCCAGTCTATATTTTACCGAATTATGATGTATAAAAAAATAATTTGCTGTATCTATCAGACTGCCCCTGTTTTCCAAATAATAAAATAATGTTTTGAGTAAATCACTGCCATGTGACCCACTGACTCCCCGGTTGCTAATGCCCTTTCTATGATAGGGGCCACATCTGACCGAGGGGATTGTCCATAATTATAACGCATTATGCTAAGCTCTTTCTCTCCCAGTCCCGTGCTTTGAAGTGTCTTACCTGTCCGTATATGCTAAAATACTTCCGTATCGGCTATTCGCCTACAGGAGGGCATGATTATGAACCAATCCATTTTGATCGTAGAAGACGAAGAGAAGATTGCCCGACTTCTAGAGATCGAACTTGAATTTGAAGGCTATCAAGTAAGTAAAGAAAAAAACGGAATTGACGGACTGGAGACCTATTGCAAAGGTAGTTGGGATCTGGTTTTACTGGATATTATGATTCCCGGTCTTAATGGCATCGAACTCCTGCGGAGGATTCGTAAACATGATGCGAACGTTCCTGTCATTTTACTAACGGCTAAAAGTTCCATTGCGGATAAGGTAGAGGGACTCGATTTGGGAGCCAATGACTATGTTACCAAACCTTTTGTGATCGAAGAGCTGCTTGCACGTGTAAGGGTCGCGCTCAGGGTAGGTGCAGCGAAAGACATGACTTCACAAGTGGTAGATCAATGGCTTAGTGCCGGGGACTTACGTCTCCATGAAGGTACTCGTGAAGTTCTTCGTGGAGAGCACAACATTGAGCTTACGCCGCGAGAGTTTGACTTGCTCGTTCATTTACTTCGACATCAGCGGCAGGTACTTAGTCGTGAACAATTACTGGAGAATGTATGGGGCATTGATTATATTGGTGATACCAATGTGGTCGATGTGTATATTCGCTACGTGCGGAATAAAATTGACCCTTCGCGCCAACTCCCTGAGCTGATTCATACTGTACGCGGAATTGGCTATGTTCTGAAGGAATCGTTATGAAGCTGCAGAACAAAATCCATACGTACACCTCATTACTATTCGGGGTTTTACTTGTAGTCATTAATTTCTTAGTCTATTTTCTATTCAGCCAACTTTCGATAGACAGTCGAAAAAACCAGGTAGAGGCCGCAGCAGAAAACATGATTCATGGCATTCAACGCGCTCCAGTATCCGTAGCCACTGAGGATCTTCTACGAGCTTATGTGCCGCTGGATGGTATGCTTCGGCTGATGAGACCGGAAGGCGACTTTCTTGCCCCTATCACCTCTTCATCAGAGCAGTCTCTCAGCTTGGTGAAGGGCGTTTTTAATGAAACACGGCAGGTTCGCATCATTACCTATGAAAGCAACCGTTATATTTACGTATCGGTCCCCATGATTTGGTCGAATGGAGAGGTTGTCAATCTTCAGGTGACCGAGAGCCTGCAACCGACGATGCAGACGCTTCAGGTACTCAGAATCGTACTTATTGCAGTCACAGGAATTGCTTTTATTCCTGTCGTCCTATCGGGAAGACTGCTGGGCAGACTGATTACACATCCAATCACATCCATGATTAACACGATGAAAGAGATTCAACGTAGCGGGAAATTCAAACGTCTTCCGCTCAATTCGTCATCACGCGACGAGCTAGTCGAAATGGGAGAAACGTTTAATGACATGATTGAATTGCTAGAGCGGAATTTCGTTCGCCAAGAACAATTCGTTTCGAATGCGTCCCATGAATTGAAAACACCTCTAACCATTATTGAAAGTTATGCCAGTCTGCTTAAACGACGGGGATTGCGGAATCCCAGTATTTTTGCCGAATCCATTGAAGCGATCCATTCTGAGGCGCTCAGAATGAAGGATATGGCAGAGCAGCTTCTTCTATTGGCCAGAAACGAAGAACAATGGAATGTCGTGTTAGAACCTGTACGCTTGACCAAAGTAGGGACAGAACTGAAAGCTACATTTGAAAATGCTTTCGCCAGACAAATTCAACTGGATGTACAAACAGACTGCATCGCCTATACGGACGAAAATAAATTAAAACAACTTTTATTTATATTTTTGGATAATGCGCGCAAATACAGTGACGAGCCGATATACCTGATGATTGATATTGTGGGCGGTACGGCTCAACCTTGCATTAGAATCACAGATCAAGGAATTGGAATCCCTGAAGAAAAGTTATCTAAGGTTTTCGACCGCTTTTATCGTGTGGACGAAGCCAGAAGCCGCGAGGAAGGTGGGGCCGGGCTAGGCTTATCATTAGCTACAGGAATTGCTCAAGCTATTCAAGCACAAATTGGGCTAGAAAGCATAGAGGGAAGTGGAACAACTGCAACGATCATCCTCCCTACTGTTCCAGAATAATAAGCCAAAGGAGGCAAAACCAATGAAAACGATCTATACCTGGATGATTGGAGGTATGGTAGCGGCTATATTAATCACCATTTGCCTTTTACAGTGGCCCTGGGCACGATCGTTAGCAGCTTCGCCCTTGGAAGAAAAAACCGTGGTCCAATCTGTATTGCATCAGTATCCCGGTGAGGTGCTCGAATCCCAACGTTTGGATAATTTTTATGTGATCAAGCTAGAACGCATCAAAGGGAAGTATGTAATAAAAGTCAATGCCTATGATGGTGTCATTCAATCCATTAAGCGGACACAGATGTATGCAGATGCAAAGCAGGAACCCCAAGATCCCCCCCCCCGGTTCCTCACAACCCAGTCGACAAATCAAATCCAGTCCATAAACCTGACCCGGTTTCTCTTGTCATTACAGAGAATGAAGCAGCCAAGCTTGCTGCAAAAGCAGTGAATGGAACATCCGATGATATTGAACTGCACCGCAATGACAAAGGCCTCTATTATCTTGTTGAGGTTGAGATACAAGATGGGCGTGAGGCAGTGGTGCAGATCAATGCAGTATCAGGCTCAATCGACTCTATCACTTGGGAAAAAGAAAAACAGGATCACGACGAATCATGACGCCCTGATGATCTTGCTTATAGCTTCTCATTGTTTTCTCATGATTCTATTATGTTCCTCTCATATTCAAGGGTTAAGCTGTATTCAAGCATACAGTTCAAGGAGGAATTAGGTAATGAAAAAAAACTATACATTAGGAATAATAGCAGCCACGGTTCTGCTTGGAGTTACGGTTACAGGTGTCTCGGCAAATGCCGTATGGGCTGCTAAACCTACGGGATTAATTGGAGCGACTGCTGCTGCCAATATTGCCAAGAAGGCTGTGGGAAATGATGCGCAAGTTGAGGATGTCGAACTGGAGCGCAAGAACGGAAAGGTATACTATGAAGTGGATCTTCAGCAAGGAGATAAAGATTGGGATATAGATGTTGATGCTTATACCGGGAAAACTATCCGTTCCCATTCTGAGCTTGATCATGACTCGAATGACGAGTCTTCCTTTTACAAGCCCAACCACGTCACTCTAACTGAAAAGCAGGCTGGACAAATTGCACTTAAGCATGTGCCTGGGAGTACCCTTCTGTCTTCTAAATTAGATAAGGAAGACGG
This sequence comes from Paenibacillus sp. ICGEB2008, assembly GCF_000307675.1. NCBI lineage: Bacteria > Bacillati > Bacillota > Bacilli > Caryophanales > Paenibacillaceae > Paenibacillus > Paenibacillus sp. ICGEB2008. Next base: position 854,654 of record NZ_AMQU01000007.1, on the reverse strand, counting down.
ACAGTTCATCTATGAGGTCAAGGTACTCACCAACGAAGGAACTGTCGAGCTTGAAATCCATGCATCGTCTGGAGCGATCGTGGATACAGACGAAGAAGATGACAACGATAACTGATCAATCATTCATAATCAGGCTTGCGTAATACAGAGCAAATTAAAACGGAGCAGCGAACTTTCGCTGCTCCGTTTTTTTGACGAATGTGAACAGGAAAAGTAAGAGAATAGCTCCATAAAACTGCACCTATTATTTCCTCATGAATAGACTGATAACTAACAGAGGATTACCTTTTTCTTCAATTAAAAGTCAAGTGAGGTTCTTATGGCGAAATCCTATACAAAAGCACAGATTCGCGAAATCACCCGTCGTTTCGGCCTGATCCCCTTAAAATCAAGCTTAGTCTCATCACTGTACCGAAAAAATGCAGTAATCCAAGTAAAAACGAAAAAGGGAACTTATGCATTAAAGCCCTTTAGTCGTTCAAAGATGGCTCGTTCCAATACGATTCAACAGATGGAACGAGCTGCGAGCTATATAAGGCTTTTGAAAAAGAGAAAGTATAACTACATGCCCACATGGCTCCCTACTCATTCCGGCAAGCTATGGACACTACATCAAGGAACGCCATTTTATGTAAGTCAATGGATCAAAGGACGGGGACTGGAAACCGCTGAAGATTTCGAAAAACTAGGGTTAGCCCTTGCCACACTTCACGCTACATCCACCGGCTTACATCGGATAGAGAGAGGAAATTCCCCTTCGACCATTCAACAATTGCGGATATGGAAAAAGCAAGACCGTCTTTTCCAAAAAAAAATGACAAAAATCAGCCGCAAGGATAAGGAGTATCGCAACTGGTACAACACTCATGGCAAGGACTGTATACGTTTATCCAGACGTGCATGGAAAGATTTGCAGGACGCATCCATTATAAGACTACTTCGAACGGAACGCCGGCATCCCTCCTTGATACACAGTGATATCACCACCCCGAATGTCATTATTTCAGACGACGGTCATCTCAAAATCATTGATTGGGATCGGGCTAAGATTGGCTCCGTCTATGCTGATTTGGCAAAGGCTCTTATGAATACAACTCAATTCAATCCTGAATTTGTGCAATCCTTGTTAAGGGGATATCAAAAACGCAAACCACTCAGCCGAACTGAGCGGAAGATTGTTACAGCTTTATATAAACTGCCACGAGAAGCTTGGCATGCTTCTCGACATCCGAATCGTTCAAGAGACCGCGAAATCCTAGACAACTGGGATCAGTCGTGGCCTCTTCGATTACAAATCATCCATATTTTGCAGGAATGGGCCCGTGTATAAAAGAAAGTGAGGAGCAAAATGTCGATTTTATCGAACGTTGAGCAAATGTACGGAATCAAAATTCAGCGTAGCCGTCAAATGAAGGACATTCACAAGATTGAAACCGCTAATACAACTTATTGCTTAAAACCCTACAAATTTCCGGAAGAAGAGATTCGTTTTATTACACGTGTCTTGTCCTACCTGGATGAACGCGGGTTTACACGTAGCCAAAAGGTCTATCCAACCGTACAGCAAACAGCCTACATGACCTATGAAGGTGTTTCGTATACACTAACTAATTGGGTTCATGGACCCAGACCGGAATTTACAAAAAGAATAGACTTCAAAAAGGGAATTTCTACTTTAGCCAAATTCCACACCAGTGCCGTAGGCTTTCCTGTCACGGAAGCGCCGCCTTCCAGAATCCGTTATGAAGGCTTGAGCGATGAAATAGCTGAATATAAAAAACGTCTCAGTCCTTACAAAGGCACAGCACATCTCCTAGCTCTTTGTGAAGAAGTGTTATATCGTCTACAGCAGCCCAAAGTTCGAACTGCAATCCAGCAGGAGCAAAAAGCAGCTGCATTAATACACGGTGACTATAACTATCCCAATCTGGTCAAAGACAGGCAGCTCAAAATCCATTTGATTGACTTTGAAAATTGTTCCCTACACGTAAGGATGAAAGATCTCTCCCATCTTCTTCATCGGAATTGTCTTTGGAACGCGACAAAGATGCTGCGCGCGATAGACTTTTATCAACGATATCGACCGTTGAGTACTCAGGATCTGCATCTGCTTCATACGCTATTGATCTCTCCCTATCATGTGGTCCGCAACCTTAGAATAGGTGGCTTCCGTTCTGCCAAGCGAGTCATTCCATCGTTCGTGCATTTGAACAAATGCCGACGTGAACTTAGATCACTGCTATAATTAGTTAGCTTGAAAATAAGAAAAAAAACAGACCCGATAATCAGGTCTGTTTTTTTGTGTTCTGACAGCCATCTACGGGAAATCGACATGTTACTAAACGAATTGATTTGCTGATTGTACCGGTACAGCCATAAATTTATAGCATTGTACACAGCACGTACCCCTTTTACAATGATGCTAAGACTCAATGCTCATTTGTTTCGAGAAGAGAATTTGGCAAACTAACAATAGAGGTGACTGCACATGTACACCATGACAAAAGAAGAAATAAAAGCTTATTTGAACAGAATTGGAATTTCCGAAGTTCAGCCTCCTACCCCATCCTATTTAGTGGAGTTGCATAAGGCACATGTAAAAAATCTTTCATGGCAAACGTTGGACATTTTTGCAAGAAAGCCGGCTGCCATTGGTTTTCAAGAATCCGTTCAGCTCATTCTACATGGGAGAAGTGGTTATTGTTTTCATCTGAATGGTGCCTTTAGTGCGCTACTACATTCGCTAGGGTACAAAGTTTCTTTGCATCATGCTGGGGTACAACCTTTAGGAACTGAGCCACGCATTAATTCATTTCATCTTGGACTAACAGTGAACTTGCTAAATGAGCAGCAAGAAGATGAAGTATGGATTGTAGATGTCGGACTGGGCGATATGCCATATGAGCCTCTACCACTCCTTATGGGGACTTATGAACAAGCCCCTCTTCGTTATAAAGTTATGGAATCTGAAGTTGTTACTAAAGGTTGGCGTTTAGAACATGACCCGCTCGCTTCATTTGTTGGCGTTGATTTTGCCCCTACGGTTGTTCAGGATTTGGAAGAATTTAAGCCGAAACATCATTTCTATAGCCGCTCCGTGGAATCTCCATGGTTTAACCTGTTTCTAATTCGGCAAAGGCAAGCATTAGAAGCGAATGAACTCAGAGGATGTATGTGGAAAAAACGCGGGCTAAACGGTTTGGAAAAAATAGAGCTGGATAAGAAATCGCAGTGGCTGGAAGTATTGGCTGATGTATTTGGTGAGCCGCTCGTTAACTACAGCCACCAGGAACGGGACGAGTTATGGAAAAGAGTACTTGCGGCTCATATGGAATGGAAAAAAAGCTTCCTCTAATTCCTTGTTTCAAAAATTCGGTCATTCTTTCATAGGAATATGCACTTCCTCTGTTGCCTTTGTTGTGTTGACTGGACTGCCAACAGGAAGATCGTCGCTTTGCCAGTATCCAGCCAGCTAACGCCCCGAAAACTTCCAGTTCCCCAGGATATACTGCTCAAGCTACATCTCACACCTCCAGCAATTCCGAGGAGTGCTGCAACATTTCCAATTCCTTCACCATGTTTTCAATCAGCTTTGTGAATGAAGCCAATTCTTCGGAGCTGGAGGCCTGTTGCCGGGCACTGGCTGTTGTGGCAGCGGTTTCGGATTGCACACTGTCAAGCATACGGGCAATATCCAGCACCTTGCGCTGAATTTGCTCCTGTGCTTGCTTTGAATTAGATGCCAGCTTTCGCACTTCCTGCGCCACCACTTGAAATCCACGCCCTGCTTCTTGTGCATGGGCTGCCTCAATTGCCGCATTCAGTCCCAGCAAATGAGTCTGATCGGACAATTCTCGAATGTTACTGCTCATCTGTTCAATATGCTTAATTTCATCGCTCAATTGCAGTACCAGTTCCTCTGTATGTTCCTGTGAAGAAGCAGTGTTGCAGGCACTCTCCGCGATATTATCGGTATTTTCCCTAAGTTCGGCAATCATCCCCGTCAAATTTTGTGCAATTCGGGACACCACAGTCAGCATCTGCGTTTGTTCATCGGCGAGCTCGTTAACTTGTTCCTTTTCCTTTTCCTGATAAGCTTCCAGCACAAGTTGGGAATCCAGATTGAACATTTTGGAAAGAGCGTGCACAATAGAATACCAATCCTCTATCCCCGAACGCTTTAAAATGTCTACTGCAATATCCAGATAAGCAATGTACGTACCCAAATAATAATCGGAAGATAATCCAATCCGGGAATGTACCTGCCCCACAAAAAGGCGGTGCTCGATAAACTGATCATCTATTTTCCCATCTGCGAGAGAAAGCCAGTATTCACGTTGTGTTTGCTTTAGTCGCTCAATATTCGACCATTTAGAGATAATCGACATGAGATGGGGAACCTTTTCTACATGCTCATAAAAACGATCCACTACCTCATTTACAATAGATTGGAATAGCCCCTGATAATGATGCAATAAAGCCAAATCGCCATCAGTAATACCAATGTATTGTATCTGTTTTAATCTACTCTCAGCGACATGAATCATAAGTTCCTCCAAATAATAGTTTACATAGATTTTACATTACCATATTTATCGGCAACTTTTTAGAAAATGTTAAAAAAGCAGAAGATTGATTGTGATTGTTTACATATTAATTTCAGAAAAACATATAAATCCAACTCTCTATTCATACAAAAAAAGAACCCGTCAGCACCTCAAACGCTCTGTGCCTGCCGGATTCTCTTCACCATCCATTTCAATCCATAGCCTCATTACACAATTGTTTATTTCCCCTTACCGATTCAGGAGGCTGCCTACATACCTCAATAGATCGTTGGCGCTGGCTCCAGTGTAGCCATGCTCCTCAATCAGCCGCTTAATCACCTCATTCATCCGTTTGAGCTGATTAGCATCAGGCGTTTTGGTCGAAGTTGTGATCTTCACAATATCCTTCAAATCGGCGAACAGCTTCTTTTCAATGGCTTCTCGCAGCCGATCATGATGATGATACTCAAACTTTCGCCCCTTGCGGGAATAGGCAGAAATACGGATTAATATTTCCTCACGGAATGCCTTTTTCGCATTTTCCGACACCCCGATTTGCTCCTCAATGGAGCGCATAAGCCGCTCATCTGGGTCGAGCTCCTCATCTGTGAGCGGATCGCGGATTTTCGCCCAATTGCAAAAAGCTTCGATGTTATCCAAATAGTTATCAAACAGCGTCTTGGCTGATTCTTCGAAAGAGTACACAAAGGCCTTTTGTACTTCTTTTTTCGCCAATTCATCATATTCCTTACGAGCCACGGAAATGAAATTCAGATACCGCTCCCGCTCTTCCTTTGTGATAGAAGCGTGCTGGTCTAAACCATCCTTAATGGCTCGTAAAATATCCAGAGCATTGATGGACTCCACATTTTGCTTAATCAGCGCACTGGAAATACGATTAATGACGTACCTTGGGTCTACACCGGACATGCCTTCTTCCAGAAACTCATGTTGCATCTCCTTCAGATCGGCCTCCTTATAGCCTTCGACCTCCTCACCATCATACATGCGCATCTTTTTAACCAGATCCATCCCCTGCTTCTTGGTTTCTTTCAACCGGGTGAGTACAGAGAAAATGGCAGCCGTTCGCAGCGCATGAGGAGCGATGTGAATATGACGCATGTCACTTTGCTCAATGAGCTTGGCATAAATCTTTTCTTCCTCGGAAACTTTCAGATTATAGGGAATTGGCATTACAATCATCCGCGATTGCAACGCCTCGTTCTTTTTATTCGCAATAAAGCTTTTATACTCCGATTCATTGGTGTGAGCTACGATCAATTCATCTGCACTGATGAGCGCAAACCGTCCGGCCTTGAAATTTCCTTCCTGGGTCAGAGACAGTAAATTCCACAAAAATTTCTCATCGCACTTCAGCATTTCCTGAAATTCCATCAGTCCGCGATTCGCTTTATTCAGCTCTCCGTCAAATCGATAGGCGCGTGGATCCGATTCCGAACCATACTCTGTAATGGTGGAAAAGTCGATGCTGCCTGTCAAATCGGCAATATCCTGCGACTTCGGATCAGAAGGACTGAACGTACCTATGCCGATCCGGTTTTCTTCCGATATAAATACCCGCTCCACGCGAACCTTCTCAATATCACCATCAAATTCCGTACGTAATCTCATTTGGCAGGATGGGCACAAATTACCTTCAATGCGCACACCCAGTTCCTTTTCGAATTCGGGACGCAACTCATGAGGAATAAGATGAAGGGGATCTTCGTGCATAGGGCAGCCTTCTATGGCATACACGGCTCCCTGATCTGTTCTCGAAAACTTCTCCAGACCACGCTTTAGCAAAGTGACCAGTGTTGATTTCCCTCCGCTAACAGGTCCCATCAAAAGCAGGATACGCTTGCGGACATCGAGCCGCCTGGCTGAGGAATGGAAGTACTCCTCCACCAACTTCTCCAGTGCACGATCCAGCCCAAAAATCTCCTGCTCAAAAAATTTATATCGCTTATGTCCCCCAACCTCTTCTACACCAAAAGATTCAATCATTTTGTAAACCCGTGCATGAGCGGTCATCGCCGGTGTCGGGTCTTTCTTGAGTATCTCGATATACTCTCTAAAAGTGCCGTTCCAGGCCAAGCGGTTGTTCTCCGCTCGGTACTCCGCAAGGCGGTCAAAAATATTCATGCTCGGTTCCTCCCATGACTGCGTAATGACTATCCTCCACTCTTGATGATTATGGCTACACTCGTCACGCCTTTCAGGATATAATGCGATCCTCTTAAAAAAAAGTGTAATACATACCTATGCAGATTGATTTCAGAATTGACCTATTTTTTTGTGACAGGTCTCTAGGCTTTTTCCAAAAACAAAGGGATTCACTATGCTAAAATAGACAACAACGACGCGGACCTGACGCATTATGGTACAATATAAGCTCGGAATAATGGGATAAAGGAGCGGGAGAATCCATGGCGGTTCGGCATGAGACGGAGCTGTACGCTCCGGTCAAAGCCTTTTTTGAAAATTTGGGATATGAAGTCAAAGGAGAAGTGCGCAACTGCGATTTGATGGGGATCAAGCCAGGGCAGCAAGCGCCTCTAATTGTGGAGATAAAAAAGACGTTTAACCTGGCGCTGGTACTGCAAGGCATGCAGCGCTTGAAGCTAAGCAGCAATGTATATGTGGCCGTAGAACGGAATCGTGCCAAAAAAGGGGCGGTGAATCAACGCTGGAATGAGCTGGTCGGACTGTGCCGCCAGTTGGGTCTTGGCTTGCTCACCGTCACGCATTTTAAAACAAAGCCTCCGCTCGTTGAGGTGCTGTGTAAGCCCGTGGCATCTAGTGATGATGTTTACAAAACGACTACCGTTCGCCGCGGCTCGCGCAAGGAAAAGCTGCTGCGGGAATTTCACGCACGCAGCGGTGACCACAATGTCGGCGGGAGCACCCGGCGCAAGCTGGTCACCGCCTACCGGGAAAAAGCGCTGCGCGTAGCCGCTGCTTTACAGGGTTTGGGGGAAGCCGCCCCGGCGCAGCTCGCCCGCACAGCAGCCGTCAGCGACGCTGCTGCCGTACTCCAGCGCAACTACTACGGTTGGTTTGAACGTGTAGCCCGCGGGCGTTATCGGCTGACTCCGTTCGGTGAAGCCGCTCTGAGCGAGTATGCAGAAGTACTGCAGCAACAGGGCATTGAAGCGGCGGCTGGAATGATGGCAGAGGATGACTGACCTCGGATAGTGGTTATTACTAGCTTCGCGCTGTAAATTCACCGATCGTCTCACCGATTAAATTCATGCCCATAAGCAGTTGTTCCCGGCCTGGGTGGCTAAAGTTAAGGCGAATATGGGCCGCACCTTCATCGCCAACCGCACACAACGCACCTGGCATAAAGGCTACGCCCTTGGGTAGCGCCGCTTTGAGCAGCAAGGCGCTGTCCAGCCCAGCGGGCAATTTCACCCACACATACATCCCACCAGATGGAATATGATACGTCACGTCTTTCCAAAACGGACGCTTCAGCAGCTCTAAGAGTAATTGGAGCCGAGTTGAATATTCCTTGTTCAACATTGCCAAGTGCTCATGCCATTGAAAACGCGAATTGGTCAGCAATTGGAACAGCAGCCGTTGGTTCATCGTACTGGATTGCACGTCAGCCAGCTGCTTCAAGGCGTACATCCCTTCGATCAGCGGCGCAGGACCAGCCGCCCAGCCAGTTCGCAGTGCAGGGGCAACTGTTTTATTAAATGAACCGATATATAGCACTTGACCGCCCTGTCCCGCATGATCCAGTGCGAATAGTGAGGGGTAAGCCTCTGCAAACTTTCGGCTCTGGGCATGTGGACTCTTATCATGGGTTTCGTGTTTTTGCTTAAAATGCAATTCACCGTAAGAATCGTCCTCAACGACCAACACCTCATGACGCCTACAGAGGTCCAAAATTTCCTGCCGTCTAGCCGCGCTCCATAAGGCGCCTGTCGGATTCGTAAACGTTGGCGTAGCAAAAAAAAGCTTGGGGCGATAACGGATCATTAAAGCTTCAAGCTTATCGGGAATAACGCCCTCCCCATCCGATTCTACAGGAACGACCTGCGCCCCTTGCATAGATAGTACCTGTAAACATCCAGGGGATGTCGGGTTCTCGACCAATACCGGATCACGTTCATCCACCATCAGCCTTACGATCAAGTCAATGGCCTGCTGGCTGCCTGTGGTGAGAAGGATTTGACCTGGCGGTACTCTTACTCCTTTACGCTGCTCCCACTCTCCCGCAAGCCATGCCCGCAACGGAAAATAGCCCTCCGGTTCACCATACTGGAGGGCGTCAGGGCCGGAGCCAAACACATCATGAGCTGCTTCTTCCAACAGTTTCACCGGAAACAGCTCTTGTGCAGGCAATTCTTCAGCCAAAGATATAAAGGAATGTCTTCTCGCATTTTCCCGGATATGACGCACTGGAGAAGCCAACATCGCAGCCGTTCGTGAAGCAAAGGAATATTGCATGAACATCCTCCTTCTCCTGAAAAATAGTCATGATCTCCGGGCTGACACGTCAAGCATATAACTGCTTCATCTGACGCGCATATAAGGCATAACGTTCAATCGCCTGCGCCCGGCTGGACACACCTAATTTCGCATAAATTTTACGTAAATAATTATCAATGGAGCGCCGGCTAACTTCGATCTCGATAGCAATTTTGTCATATGTAATTCCTTGTACAATACGTTCCATAATAAAAACTTCGGTTTGCGTCAATTCGTCAAAAGGCTCAGAAGCCATTAACGGCATAAATGGCCAGTTTCCACAACGAATCCAATCCATTGGTAATGAAGCAAATCCTTCGCGCAAACCGTTGATCAGGTGAATTAACTGGCTCGGTGATGCCTGCTTGGATAGCATTCCATTTGCGCCAAGCGAGATTAACTGCTGGAACAACGTAATATTGTCCTCATCCGTCATAATAACAATATGGCTGTCCGGAGACAAGACCCGCATTTGTGTCAAAAACGGTTCCGCCGTTCCCTCAGGCAACCTATAGTCCATTAAAATAATTTCCGGGCGAATGGAGCAAACCAGCTCCAGGCCTTCTGTGCCGGAGGAAGACATCCCTCTAACAAGCAAATCCTGCTGGTCTTCCAAAATAAGCTTTGTTCCCAGCATACTTGTAGGATGGATATCTATGATGACCACCTGCCATACTTTTCTCATATCTAAACCTCCTGATTTACAAAAAAATACATATTTAGCGAAAGTAATCACAAAACTAGAGAGTGCTTATGTAGAAATTGCGCAAATGTGAACGTATAGGAAGCGAAAACGATTTAAGGAAATTGTATCCTAGGACTTCCTTCCGATGCAATCTCTTTTTCCAATATTTTTATATGACTATTTCGCTTTTGCGAAATAAATAGGCCCATGATAGAATTGGTACTGCAAATAAAGACTGGAAATTTGAATTTACACGGGAGTTGAAAATCAAATGCAAGCTTCACCTGAACGTCCTCCTGCCGAAGCCCGGCGGAGCAATTCAAGAAAGGGGTTGCCCGTAAAGACTTTTCTGCTATTTTGGTTCATTCTTATTATACTAGGTGCTCTCGCAACCTATTTGTATAGCAATCACTTAAAGCAGCAAATGCTAAACGAAATGCAAACCCATACAGACCAACAAATTCAAGTACTCAAATCTGACTATGAAAAGCAATTGACTGCACTTTCCAAGGAAGTTAGCGGATTGCAGGGCAAGGTTCAGTCCTTCAACGAACTACTGACCTTTACAAAGGATAATGCCAATAACAAGACCGATAATAGCAATAAACTGTATACTCAATTAAATGAAGTCAAGCAGCAGCTCAATACACTTCAGAAAAAAATGGACTTGCTAAAATGAATGTAGATGCAAAGCTAGTAAACCGGTTCTTTATGTTGGCCCTTGCTCCTTTTATCGGTTTGTTAGGGTGTATTTTGTTAGTGCATCCCCCTTTGAGCTTTCCTGAATCTACATCTCCGAGTCTGCAAAAAGCCGAAATTACTTTACAAACGCAATCAGTAGGCAAGCAGCTTGATGAAGCCAAGCAAACAGCAACGTATACCTTATCTACGATTCGCCGGACGTCTGAGCTCTACAAACAAACGACCCAAACGATGAATCAGCTTGTCGTGACTGCCTCTGCGCAGTCCAAGCGACCCGCGGTTATCTATAATCGGCGCATCACTGCCAAACTGGGGGTTCCCTATTACCAGGTAGATAGCAACCGGATTACCATTGAATTGTTTAAAGTAAACCCGGGAATTTATCACGGATATGCTATGAAAGTTAAACTTAAAGATCCTACGGCAATGAAAATGTCTTTGGGAAATGACAAATTGGGTGGCTCAGAGACGACTATGCGTGCAGTCTTGAGACACGGAGCCATTGCAGGCATCAACGCAGGCGGCTTTGCCGATGGAGATGGCAAACGCTATCCATTAAGCACTACTGTCTTGAACGGCCGCTATCTTACTGGCTTTCAGTCGAGTTTTAAGGACTTGTCATTCGTCGGATTGAGTAACGACGGCAAGCTTATTGGGGGCAAATTTTACAATCAAAGTGCTCTTGACAGCTTAAAACCTGCCTTTGGAGCTACCTTTGTTCCCGTTCTGTTGCAAAGGGGACAAAAAGTGCCTATTCCTGACAAATGGAAAGTCTCTCCCAAGCGGGCTCCACGTACGGTCATTGGCAACTATAAAGATGATCAGTTGCTCATTATTGTCGTAGACGGCTACAATGAAAGCGGGGGTTCAGGTGCAACGCTCGAAGAACTCCAAGGGAAGATGTTCAATCTGGGTGTTCAAGATGCTTATAATTTGGACGGCGGCGGTTCATCGTCCCTTATACTAAACGGCCGAATCGTAAACAAACCGTCAGATGGTAATTTGCGTCCAGTCCCTACTCATTTTTTGTTCTATAAATAGTTAGGTGTAGTGTAGTTTACCATCCAATTAAATATATGCTGTTCAGGCATAGCTCTATCCGAAAAAAAGCATCACGAACGAATGTCGTGATGCTTTTGCCTCATTTAGGAGGAGTACTGTGTCATTTCTGTCAGGCATTGAGCACAAATATAACGTTCTTTGAAATCGTTCACTTGTTCTATTGAGCCGCAGAATACACATTTTGGACGATAACGCTCCAAAATAATATGGTCGCCCTGAACCAAAATTTCGACAGGATCTCCCTCATTCATTTGATATCTTTTACGCAATGACTTAGGCAGAACTATTCTCCCCAACTGATCAACTTTACGTACCACACCGGCAGGTTTCATCGTGATCGTACACCTCTCCTATTGAGTATTAGCTTGCGATTTTCTTTCCAGGCGAAAAACTAGGTACAAAGACACTATTCTTTATGTAGTATTCGCTGTCTTTTTGTCGAATCCTGCTGATCACAGGAAATTTTATTACATTTTTTCATAAAATCATGAACCATATCAAAGTATGGTACAGAATGTCTATAATATTTTTATCGACCGGAAAGCCAATTATCATTAGCCTTCACAGAGAATTTCCGCAAATTTATGACCATATATCCTTTATTTAAGCTCTACTGTCATGTACTTTCGAGCAATAATAGTGCAACTTTTATCAGCAACTAAGGTCCTGGTTCTTTATTCGCATTTATACTTGATCGATTGATGTTCTTTACGATAAACCTGGAAAATCCAATTGTCTCAGCGCTTCATATACGATAATCGCAGCGGAATTCGACAAGTTTAGAGATCTTACTTTATCTGACATAGGCATCTTGATACATGTATCAGGATTAGCAGCTAACAGTTCAGGAGGCAAACCTTTCGTTTCTTTACCAAACACCAAAAAGTCTCCATCCTGAAATTCAATATCACTATACTGCTGTTTTGCCTTTGTCGTCGCATAAAAAAAGCGACCTTCTTGATATTTCTCTTGTACTTCAGCAAAAGAATCGTGATACTCAATGTGAACAGCATACCAATAATCAAGCCCAGCCCGTTTTAACGTAGCATCATCGGTACGGAAGCCCAGGGGCTTAACCAGATGCAGATGAGTTCCGGTTGCAGCACACGTTCTGGCAATATTCCCTGTGTTAGCTGGAATTTCCGGCTCGACAAGCACAATATGTAATGGCATCAGTTTTTCGTTCCTTTCATTATTAAATTCATTAGACAAATAACCTAAAGTCTAACTAAAATGTGTATACTGAAAACATACACTTTCTTCATTTTAACAAAATCAGAGGGATATAGACATCAAACGACAAAAAAATATCAATTTCCCTACACCACTAAAAGCCTTCCCCTATACACATTCAGGGAAGGCTTTATTTTTACTTTTTCGATATCAAATATCGTGTATCGAAATATATGTCTGTATAATCAACTGTTACGTTGCTTAAATCCATCCATAAACTCGGCTAATGCTTGACAGTTCTCCAGTGGAACCGCATTGTAGATTGAGGCGCGAAGCCCTCCAACACTGCGATGCCCCTTCAATCCGATGAAACCCGCTTGTTCGGATTCTTTAATAAATTGTTTTTCCAGATCCTCATTCGCAAGGCGGAAGGTTACGTTCATAATAGAACGATCAGCGCTGTCCACACAACCACGATAGAAGCCTTCGCTTCTGTCAATACGGTCGTATAGCAGATCAGCTTTCTGCTGATTCACACGCTCGATGCCTTCTAAACCGCCTTCCTCCTGGATCCATTTGAGCACTTCATTCACCATGTATATGGCAAAGGATGGGGGAGTATTGTAGAGAGAGTTATTCTTTTCATAAGTACTGTAACGCAGCATCGTAGGAATATTGCCTGGTGAGGAAGCCAGTAGCTCTTCACGGGCAACCACGACCGTTACACCAGAAGGTCCCAGATTTTTTTGCGCACCAGCATAAATCAATCCAAATTGAGTAACATCAAAAGGCTTGCAAAAAATATCACTGGACATGTCCACAATCAGCGGTACGGAACCCGTATCCGGGAATTGCTTAAATTGTGTACCTTCAATCGTCTCATTGGACGTCATATGCACATATGCAGTATTCTCAGGCAAGTCCAAGGAATCCACATTCGGAAGACGCATGAATTTCTCATCAGCGGAGGAGGCGGCAATGTGAGCCTTGCCCAATAGCTTAGCTTCTTTATATGCCTTGTCCGACCAGCTGCCTGTCATTACATAGCTTCCGATCTGTCCTTCGCCTAAGAAATTTAAAGGCAGCATGGCAAACTGCGTGCTTGCGCCCCCTTGCAAAAACAACACCTTGTAGCCTTGTGGATTGCCCAGCAGAGATAGCAGACGTTCCTGCGCTTCATTATGGACAGATTCATACACGGCTCCACGGTGAGACATTTCCATGATGGACATCCCTGTCCCCTGGAAATCTACGAATTCAGCTTGTACACGTTCCAGTACTTTGAGCGGCAATGCCGCCGGTCCTGCATTAAAATTGTAGGCTCTCTTACTCAACAATTTCCCATCCCTTCTCTACTCTGGTGTGGATATTATCGCTATGATAGCAGTATTCATAAATGCGTTCAAGACTTGTATAAAAATGTTTCCGATTTCCTTTATGATGTGACAAAGCTGTGAATGTTAATATATTTAACATCTTCATTTTGTAGTATTTATCATAATGGTAAAAGGTCTCCGGCATAAGACCGGAGACCTATCTTGAACAACAACTATTCCCCGCAGGCTAATGAGTGTTATTCAAATCTGCTATGCTATCGATGTAGTATTAGCAGTCAAAATACAAGCTGTATTCATGTGGATGAACACGGATGTTCACTGATTTAGCTTCAGAACGTTTGAACTCTACATAGTTATCGATGAAGTCCTTCGTAAATACGCCGCCTTCAGTCAGGAATTCGTAATCGGCTTCCAGAGCGTCCAGAGCTTCATCTAGTGTACCAGGTACACTGCGGATTTTGCCTTTTTCAGCGTCAGACAGCTCATAGATGTTAGTGTCGAGTGGACCATAGCCCAATTCGACTGGGTTCAGTTTGCGCTTGATGCCATCCAGACCCGCCATCAGCATTGCTGAGAAAGCAAGGTATGGGTTAGCTGTGGAGTCTGGTGTACGGAACTCGATTCGACAGCCTTTAGGCGTTACAGCCGCTACTGGAATGCGTACAGCCGCAGAACGGTTACCTTTGGAGAATACCAGGTTAACCGGCGCTTCGTAGCCAGGAACGAGACGTTTGAACGAGTTGGTGCTTGGGTTGGTCAAAGCGATCAACGCAGGTGCATGGTACAGAATACCGCCAATGTAATGAAGAGCCATTTCGCTCAGATTAGCATAACCACCTTTTTCGTAGAACAAAGGAGTGTCGCCATCGAAAATAGATTGGTGAACGTGCATACCGCTTCCGTTGTCCCCGAAAATCGGTTTCGGCATGAATGTTGCCACTTTACCATATTGACGCGCTGTGTTGTGTACAATGTATTTATAAACGAGCAGGTTGTCTGCTGTTTTCTTGAGTGTATCAAAACGGAAGTTGATTTCCGCTTGGCCTGCCGTAGCCACCTCATGGTGATGGCGCTCAATTCTCAGACCTGCTTCTTCAAGCAAACGGCACATTTCACTACGAATGTCTTGCTGGGTGTCTACTGGTGCTACAGGTACATAGCCGCCCTTCACTCCCACTTTGAAGGCCAGGTTGCCGCCTTCTTCCTTACGGTTCGTGTTCCAAGCTGCTTCCTCGGAATCTACGAAGAAGGAGGAGCTGTTCATGCCGCTTTCGTAGCGAACATCATCAAAGATGAAAAATTCAGATTCAGGTGCAAAGAATGCCGCTGTGCCCACTCCTGCGGATTGCAGAAATTCCTCAGCTTTTTTGGCAATACCACGAGGATCACGGTCATATTTTTCACCGTCTGGCGTAGCAATATCACACAGGATATTCAGTGTTGGATGCTGAGTGAAAGGGTCGATAAAAACCGCTTCTGGATCGGGCAGCATAACCATGTCGGATTCCTCAATGCCACGATAGCCGGGAATGGAAGAACCGTCGAAAGCAACACCGTTAACAAATGTTTCTTCATCTACTTCGGAAGCTGGCAATGAAATATGGTGAGCACGACCAGACAAATCTACAAAACGAAAATCTACCCACTCAATATTATTTTCCTGAATTGTTTTCAATACGTTTTCAACGGACATGTCTTCTTCCTCCCAATTTTTCCGAACATTAAGTCTTATACAACCCTGAAATGTTCATGATCGAATGTTTTTTTCTGTCGTCATTATAAATCTCAAACATGACACGGGTCAATAGCTATGTAAGGTATTTTTTAAACTAATGTTAGATATGCTTACGCCCTTGATAACATTTGAACAATACAAAAAGCCCGAAACATCGGGCTTTTAGGTGATTTTACTCTTATTTACTGCATTGCGGCAAAACTTTTATGCATTAATGTTAATAATTAGTTTTAAGATACAGCACTAGGTGTGTGGAATGTTTTCCCAATTGCAGGAGCCAACAATTCCAAATCTTTTAGTAAATCTGCAAATTGATCCGGGAATAGGGACTGTACACCATCACCCGTCATCGAGTTGTCAGGGTCTGTATGCATTTCAATAATTAAACCATCCGCTCCCGCTGCTACCGAAGCCTTCGTCATAGGAACAACCAGTTCACGTCTACCTGTGCCATGGCTAGGATCGGAAATGACCGGCAAATGGCTCAACTGCTGCAAAACAGGGATCGCGGACAAGTCGAGCGTATTTCTAGTGTAGGTTTCGAATGTACGGATACCGCGCTCACATAACATAACGTTCGGGTTGCCGCCTGCCAAGATGTACTCGGCAGCATTCAAAAACTCGTCATAAGTCGAGCTGAAACCTCGCTTGAGCAATACTGGCTTGCCGCAAGTACCCAGCTTGCGCAGCAAATCAAAGTTTTGCATATTACGTGTACCTACTTGCAGAATATCGGCGTATTCCGCGCAGATGTCTACGTATTCAGGTGTCATGACCTCTGTGATGGTCAAGAGATCGTGCTTCTGCCCCGCCTCAGCCATCATGATTAAACCTTCTACACCCGTTCCTTGGAAGCTGTATGGCCCTGTACGCGGCTTAAAGGCACCTCCACGAAGGACTTGCGCGCCTGCAGCTTTGACCAATCCGGCAATTTCATCGATCTGTGCGGCAGACTCAACAGCACATGGTCCCCCCATAACGACAAGCTCGCCGCCGCCGATATTTACACCTTTGATGGAGATCACCGTATTTTCCGGATGAAAATCACGGCTGGCCAATTTGTAGGACTTCGAAATTTTAACTACATTTTCTACACCCTTCATTTGGCGTAGATGTTCTGCCAGCTTCGGTTCTACGCTACCAATCAGTCCGATAATCGTACGATCCGATCCTCGGGATACATGAGCCTGCAATCCTTCTTTTTCAATCACTTCAACAATAGCTTGAATATGTTCTTCAGGTGTTTGAACACCAGCGATAACGATCATTTTTTTCTTCCTCTCTATAAACCATATTTTATTATCCACATAGAATAATATTATGACACTTAGACGCTTGTTCGCTTTTAAGCTTTTATCCGTTAAAGCAACTATACCTGTTTTAACTTGCCTCGTCAAGGCTTAATTATCCCGAATAGTTCTTTTTTTTGACTTAGTGAAGCTGATCTAATTGAATAATATCGGTACTTAAACAATTTGAAAAAAGCCGCTACCCGGATGTTTGTATCCGAATAACGGCTGTAATCAATGACATACTATTTCGTCGTTTTTGACTTTTCTCGTACAGGAGGCAGCAGTTTTTTCATATCAATGGTTCGCTGAATCTCCCATGTTTCCGGGTTATCCGCTTCATACTGTTCCAAATACGTAATGACCTCTTTGGTAATCAGCGTAGGTGTTGAAGCCCCGGAGGTCACAGCTACTTTGGCTACACCCTCAAGCCACTCCCTCTTCAGCTCCGTTATATCAGAAATACGATAAGCCGTAGTACCAGCTATTTCCTCTGACACCTGAGCCAATCGGTTGGAATTGTTGCTTCGCGGGTCACCGACCACGATTACCAGATCCGCCTGTCCTGCCTGCTCAGCTACCGCTTCCTGACGTACCTGTGTCGCCAAACAGATTTCATTGTGTATCTCGGCACCTGGGTACTTTTCTAGAAGCTTTTTCATTATGTGCTTGATGTCCCATTGACTCATGGTCGTCTGATTCGTAATGAGGATTTTGTCTGCTGACAGTGTAAGACTGTCAATCTCTTCTTCCTTTTCAATCAGATGAACATGGTCAGGAGCAATACCGATAGCTCCCTCTGGCTCTGGATGATTCTTTTTGCCAATATAAATAATCTGATAGCCTTCGGCAGACTTCTCCCGAATCAGATCATGTGTCTTCGTGACGTCAGGGCAGGTTGCGTCAACCGTAGTCAATCCCTTGTCTCGTGCCAGCTTGCGAACCTCTGGTGATACGCCATGAGCAGTGAAAATGACAGTACCACTCTCTACCTGGCTTAAAATCTCCATGCGGTTCGGTCCGTCCAATGTAATGATTCCTTCGTCTTCGAAGGAATTGGTGACATGACTGTTATGAACAATCATGCCTAGTATATAAATAGGCCGGGGTAAGTCCAAATTTCTGGCTGCCTGACGAGCCAATACCATGGCATCGACTACGCCGTAGCAGTAACCCCGGGGCGAAATTCTGAGTACCTCCAAAAATAGCCCCCACTTTCTTCGACACAGTATACAGCTCCAGTAACTGGACAGCTGCAGGCCTTTATGCCTCTACCGGCCAATTCTATGATGTAGTTCTCCTCCTATTATAGCCTATTCCAAAGGCGCGGAAAAGCTGACAGGAAGCCAAATGACAAAGGTTGTTCCTTCTCCTTGGCGCGTAACCACTTCCACAGACCCCTGATGTTCATCAATAATCCACTTGGCAATAGATAATCCCAAGCCAATTCCCTCCGTCACGCCGCGTGACTCATCTGCCCGGTAAAACCGGTCAAAAATAAAGGGAACCTCACTTTTGTCCATACCAATACCTGTATCACTGATCCGTAGCCCCACCTGACCCTGATAAACAATCGCATCAAATCGGACTGTGCCTTCAGGTGTATATTTAAAAGCATTATCAATGAAAATGAATAGCATTTGCTGCAAATAATCTTTGCTTCCGTCCATATAAATACCATTCAACAACGAAAAGTCGCCCACATTCCATTCGGCCGTTCGCTCCAAAAACTGAGCACGACGAGCAACCTCGTTTACGAGCGGCTCCAGCGCAACAGGCATCTTATCGAATGTTTTCCCCGTGTCCGCTCTTGCGAGTGACAACATATCGCTCACCAAGCGACTCATTCGCTTGCCTTCATCCGCCATGTCATTCAGCGCCTCCATGGAAAGCTCGCGAATCATGGCTTCATCCATATTCGGTCGCTCGCCCGGTTCGGTAGTCCACATTTTGAGCAGAAAATCAACGTTGCCACGAATCGTCGTCAAAGGTGTGCGCAGTTCATGGGAAGCATCGGCCACAAACCGGCGCTGCGCACCATATGCATCTTCAAGTTCCTTATAGAACACTTCTGTACGCCCCAGCATGTTGTTAACCGTCCCGATCAATTGTCCAATTTCATCTGGTGGTCCGTCATATTCAATCCGAACACTCAAATCATTACTCGATTGAATCTGATTGGCCCCCTCAATGACCTTAACCAGCGGCTTCATAGATTTACGAGCCAGGAAGAGACCAGAGGTCGCAGCAGCGAGTAAGGCAAATAGTGAACCGTACACAAGCACATTTTGTAACCTGTTCATAAGTCGGTCCTGAGAACCCGTGAATTGCCCTACCTGTAGCAGCCCGACCACCAAGCCCAACTCCTCGGATTTGATCGGCTGTTGAATAATCATAAAGGAATCACCATTTACGTTCACACGCCGAATTCCTTCATTTTGAACTGCTCCTGCCGCTGTAGACGGAACAGGGAAGGTGATACTGAGGTCTTTCATATTTTGGGTCGTTTTGGTTACACCGGACGTATAATTGTAAATTTGAACATAGAGCTGTGAGTCATCTATTCCACGCCCCTGCTCCAATCCCAAATCCAGATTAGGGACCTCAAACAATCCCCCTTTTATAATAAGGCGTAATTGCTTGTTAATCTGTGGCGCCTGAGTCATAAGCTGACTTTTCACTTCATTATATGTGTAGTAATATACTAGTCCGTAAATAGCCAGACCAAAAATGACAAGCACTATAGCCAAGATGCTCGAATACCAAGCTGTCAGCCGCCACCGAATAGACATATTACACATCACCTCTTAAAATATAGCCAGCTCCCCGAATGGTACGAATAAGCCGTTTGCCACCATCCTGCTCCGTTTTTTGTCGCAACATGGCAATATATACTTCCAGCACATTCGATTCTCCGCTATAGTCATAGCCCCAAATTTTATCCATAATCAGATCACGCGACAGAACGCGTTTTGGGTTTTGCATGAACAGATGGAGCAGTTCAAATTCTTTGGCCGTCAGTTCCAAGCGTTTGCCACCACGAACTACTTCACGTGATTCGTTATCCAGTTGTAAATCCTCGAAGGTAAGCCGATTCCCATTATTGTCCTGCTGTTCAGTTTTACGCCGCAAAAGCGCTCGTACGCGTGCCAGCAGCTCCTCCAGAGCAAACGGCTTCACGAGATAATCATCAGCCCCCAGGTCCAGACCCTTCACCCGGTTCTCCACCTCATCCTTGGCTGTAAGCATCAGGACAGGTACTGTGCTTCCCCCCTCCCGCATACGACGGCAAACCTCAAAACCATCGACCTGCGGCATCATTACATCGAGCACGACCAAATCAGGCTCAGCCGTTAGCATTTTATTTAATCCCTCTGCTCCATTGGCGGCTGTCAGCACTTCATATCCTTCAAAAGCCAGCCCTCTACGCAGCATGGATACAATTTTTTCATCATCATCAATGATCAGAATAGTAGAACGCATACACGATCAAACTCCTTTATCTCTTCTTCTTTTCCCTCTATTGTAGCAGGAGTAAACGCGTGTAGCATCTTGCCACCCAATGCAGCAAGAAACGGAAGGGTCGTTTTCCTTCCGTTTCTTACGTTCGTGTTCAATTCTAGAGTTATTCTCTTACTGCTGAAGAGTCGAGCTAAAGTCATTTTTGTTGCCTATTTTCAGCTGAATATCTTTTTTCTGCCCGGCTCGTTCGATGTTAAGCGTAAGTGCTGTACCCACTTTTTGTTTTTGGATGAATTGAATTAACTCCTGTGATGTGCTATAAGGCGTGCCATTAGCTCCGATAATTACATCGTAAGGACGTAGATCGGCCTGATATGCTGGTGATTTGTATATAATATCCCGAACAACCGAGCCTTCGGTCAGAGATGTACCCAATTCCTTGGCTACTTCAGGGCTCAAGTTTAACAGACTTGCACCAATGAAAGGTACAGGTTCTTTTGGAATAGGCTGGTTATTTTTCAGCTTATCGACGACTTCCAAAATCGTATTGGACGGAATTGCAAACCCGATCCCCTGTGCATCTGCACTAACAGCTACGTTCATACCGATAACCTGCCCTTGCAGATTTAACAACGGTCCGCCAGAGTTACCAGGATTAATGGAGGCATCCGTCTGAATGAGATGCTTGTATTGTGTCGGTTTTCCAGTTGACTCACTATTAATGGTGATGGTACGTTCTTTCGCGCTTAGCACACCGGCTGTTACCGAATGCTCAAAGCCTTCTGGGTTACCGATTGCAACCATCCACTCGCCGACTTTAGCGTTATCGGAGTCTCCCAAGGTTACGGTCGGGAAGTTATTTTTGCCTTCAATTTTAAGAACTGCCAAATCTAGATCTGCATTTTTGCCCAAAACTTTGGCTTCGTAAGGCTTGTTGGTTCCCTCTACTGTAACCTGTACCACACTCGCGCCTTCCACAACATGGTTGTTAGTCAGGACGTAACCCGATTTATCAAAAATAAAACCGGAACCAATACCCAGCGGAGTCAGCTGTCCACTGTTGCTGCCTTCATTTTCATTACTGTTGCCGCTACTGCCACTATCCCCATACTGGTTACCGAAAAAGTATTGATACAGCGGGTCATTGTAATAAGGGCTGCTTTGTCTGCCACTTCCAGCACTTGATTGCTTGGCAAGTGTTTCAATTTTGACGACTGCCGGGCCAGCCTTGGCTACAACAGATTGAACATCAGCCGTACCTGAAGGCATCACAGCCGGAACTGCGCTGGGAGACGAGTTAGTGGTTCCCGAATTCGTCGTTTCTCCGCTTTCAGCTGCTGCCGAAGTCAACGCTGTCTCCGGTGTGAACATATTGGTTCGGTCAGCTGTATACATCAATACCGTAATGACCAGCATTCCGGCTAAAAAAGATAACAAAATCGTTTTTACCTGCGATTTGGGCTTATTCGGTTTAAATTGCCAGTTGCCGCTATTCCGACCAGAACCATCCTGTTGCTCAGGCATAGCACGTTGATAAGAGGAAGGAAGCGGTCTCACTGCCTGCGGTGGCGTAATCTCAACGTTCTCCACCGACTGCCCTTCCCTGCGTTGTCCGTCCGACTGCACTGAGGAGAAAGGGCCATAGGAATAGTAATATGAGGAACCATTTGAATCGTTTGGCCGAGTTGTTTTATCGTTATCAACCTGATCATTGTCGTTCCGGCGCCCGGAATTATTATTTTTAAATTCGTCCATTGTATATCTCCTCCCAAACCCTATGCTTCAAGGTGGTGTTGTTTAGCTGACTTTATTTTGCACTTTAAACCTTAATTCCACCTTAAAAAAAATTAAAAAGGAGATAAAACCTCAGACCTATTGTATCTAGCCACTTTTACTCAACACGAAATGCCCCGGAATTCAATCCGGAGCATTTCGTGTTGAGTATGCTTTTTATTTTGTGTTAAAGTTCTCGTCGAACTTTTCGTTCGGTGTTTGTGCATTGCTTTGAATTTTGCTGCGACTGGAGTTTTGAACTTTTTGCGCTACTGCACTTGTACCGCCTTGATCTGTTGCAAATTCTTCATCATACTTCTCATTTGGTGTTTGGAAGTTGTCTTGAATTTTATTTTGTTCAGACTGCTTCACCTTTTGAGAAACAACGCCTACCGTATCGTCCTGTGCAAATTCCGCTTTGAACTGATTTCCTGTGTTTGCCTTGAAGCCTTTGTTCATGAAAGAACTACCGCCTTGATTTGGCATATTCCTCGACCTCCCAGTATGGTTTGCGGGATAAGCTCATCCCGAAACATAGTATGTGAAGTCAGGAAAAACAATATTCAAGGATTATATGGAAGCATCCAGTGTCTCGGGCGGAATGGTCTTATGCGTTTCTATCGCCTTTTGCAGCGATTTTATCATTTTTTCGGTACACTTGCCGTTTCCTTTTTTTATGATTTGAACATCCACATCTTTCTTGCCCCATTCAGAATACACCTGCCGGATTGTTTTAAAATACAAGTCAATTTTATTGCCCTTAATCGCTGAACCTGTATCTGCTACAATCCCGTAACCGTAACCTGGAATGTACAATATGCTGCCCAAAGGAAACATCTTCGGATCAGCCGCAATCGTGGACAGTGTATTTTTGTCACGACGCACTTTTACACCGGAATACGTAATACCGTAACCGGGATGATTCGGCCGTTTGCCAGTGGATTCATACCCTGCTGTATAACCTGTTGCCGTGACTGTCATGGTCGTAATAACCTGCTCTTCGCGTGGAGCTATAACAGGTGCGGATTGCCATTTCTTATGCTGGACCGGTTCTTTGTGACCGTAAACCTCATTGCCGGATAATACCAGACAGATTGCGATTAACATGGTTCCCAAAACCCGTTTCCATACCAACATGGATCTCATAAAAAACCTCCCCTTGAGGCAAAGGCTTTCCAGAAATCCATGAGTTTATACGGACTATTAATTATTTTTGAACATCCTGCCCCGGATAAAGTCTGCTCAGCTTTACTTTGTCTTCAAAAATATGCAAGAGCGTCCGTACAATAGGGGTGTGCTCATCGTCTGTGTGCAATATAATGGAAGCAGGGGATATCGAAATAAGAGTGCTGACGATTCGATCCTCTACCTCCATCTCCAGTTCAATACCGGGCATTTCAACAATAATATCATCTGCATCAGGAGTCGGTATGGGCACCATGGCACTATCGAGAATGATAAAATCATGCCCGCCTTGGTGAAGTACATGCACGAGTGGAACTTTGCTCTCCTGAAAAAACACAAAATATTTAAGCAGCCCCATAAATTCTTCGTATTGCCGATCTGCCCAGAATTCTTCCATCGCATAGTCAACGATTTCTTCAAGCTCTTTTTTATACGCATGCAGTCTGAATTGAATAAGCCCTTCCAAATTGATTACACGAAGCTCCTTAAAGTCCTTTTCCAAGAGGGTGGTCAGCTTACCATGGCGCTTTAAACGTCCTCGGGGACCATCATCATTTAACAGTGAGCGAATCATGCTACGAATTTGTTCAACGTCCTCTTTCTCCAGCAACGAGCAGGCTTTGTTGAGAATATGATCGAGAATCCCCCACTCCCTGACTTCGATAATATAATCCGCTATTGCCGAAGACATGATGCTGTATACACAGGGAAGAAAGCTTTCAAACGCTGAATTGCTTTCAGTGCCCTTGCAGGTCCATGCCACTTTGTTGTCCAGCTGTCTGAAAGTGAATCGAAATCCGCGCCGTGACATATGTAGTCCCTTGGTTCTACTTTTGACCACTTCGTAAAAACGGTCGGTTTCTTGATCTCCGTCTGTATTGGTCCACACTGTAAACAGTTCCATTGGCTCACTCCTTTCGATCACTGCTTTCAGTATATGGCGGCCTCTGAAGGGTTATACGAAGTGAACGACTGGAAACAAAAAGACATATGCAAAAGAGGCTGATCAGGTTTCAAAGAGACGTTAAGCGTGTTATAAACAATTACCGTGATTAGGTAAAAACCGAAAGACGTTTGAATATTTAGGGCGGGGTATGTTAAGGTTATAGTGATATGAATTTTTCACAAGAGGGAGGAGATAAGATGTCAACGATGCTGAACATGCTGCGCACATTCATGATCGTCATATTGAGCCTCGTTCAGATTTTGTCCCTTCCTGTGACGTTTCACGCGGAAGATACCACTCAATCCCTTCAGTTTACTTCGGGATCTTCACTTATGCTTCATGCTGATGTTACTTCGTTAGAAACAGATTCTCACGGTCTGGAACATCATTCCAAACCAGCGGTGCGCAAATCCTCCCCATTACTGCATCTGGTGATCGCTGCGGCTAAATCACTTCCCTTTGTCATTCTGATAGCGCTTGTGCTGCTAATGAGCATTCCTAAGCTACGTCTGCCTTTTATTCCTGTCATCTGTAAGCTAAAGAAACAATTGTTTTTGTTCCCCATCAAATTTACCTCTAGTTATGTGGCTTAACCTCCTTTTAGCATGCATATCACCATATTTGCATGTCTCTTTGCTAACTTTTCCTATTCATCTACTGCGTAAAATTTAATTTTCCATTTTTATTTAAAATTTAATGCAATCTAATTTTTCATATGACTTCCAAAGTATGTGATTTATTTCCCATATCATTCACTTAAATAAACGTATTATACAGGAGGCTTTATAAATGGATATTCGAGAGTCTATTTTGCCAGGAATCGGAATTAAGTATCGAATTGATGCGGAGAGTGGCGACCGAATTGTCATTATTATTCATGATGATGGCAGACGTGAGCTATATCACTTTGATTACGAGGATCTGGAACAAAGCATTTCTATGACGACCCTGAATGATCAGGAAGCACGATTAGTAGCCTCCATCATCGGTGGTATGACTTATAAGCCCAAGCAGCTCGAAAGTGTAGAGATGACATTTGACGATTTTATTATCGAATGGTACAGAGTGGAATCCCACTATGCAAGTGTAGGCAAATCCATTGGGGAGCTCGATGTAAGGCAAAATTCGGGTGCCACGGTTATTGCCATTGTGGAGAAAAAGGGAAAAAAATATGTAAATCCTGGCCCTGAAGTGATTATTAGCGATGATGCCACTGTAGTTGTTGTTGGAGAACGTGACCAGCAGAAACGCTTTAAACAAATCCTTATGAACGGAAGCGGGTGATTGGATGGATCATCTGGTATTTGAGGTTGGATTGGCTATTGCTCTAATTGCTGCAGCGGGGCTGATATCCTCCAAACTGCGCTTCTCGGTCATCCCTTTTTATATTCTGATCGGAATGGCAGTTGGACCTCATGCGATGGAGCTATGGCATTTTGATTTTCGGTTTATCGAAAGCGCCCCGTTTATTGATTTTATGGGGAGAATCGGAGTGCTGTTTCTTCTCTTCTACCTAGGGCTGGAGTTCTCAGTAGGTCGGTTGATTAAATCAGGTCGTTCCATTGCTGTGGGCGGTACCATTTATATTGGCATCAATTTTACACTGGGGCTGGCTCTCGGCTTCCTGAGCGGCTTTCCTGTAGCCGAGACACTAGTTATTGCCGGAATTACGACAATATCATCCAGTGCGATTGCAGCCAAGGTGCTAGTCGATCTCAAGCGTACCGCTAATGCTGAAACAGAAATGATTTTAGGTATTATTATGTTTGAGGATGTTTTCCTCGCCGTCTACATCTCCATCCTCTCCGGATTGGTTCTTAGCGACTCTTCCTCGCTCGGGGGTGTACTGCTATCGGCACTCATCGCACTTGGCTTTATGCTTGCAGTTATTATTATCGGTCGAAAGGCCGTCCCTCTGCTAAATCGGATTCTCCGTATCCGCTCCAATGAGGTATTCGGCCTCGTTGTTTTTGGCTCACTGTTTCTGGTGGCTGGTTTTTCAGAAACGATCCATGTAGCAGAAGCTATTGGAGCCCTGCTGGTCGGTCTGGTACTGGCCGAAACGGAACACGCCAAACGGATTGAGCATTTAATTGTTCCTTTCCGCGATTTCTTTGGTGCCCTGTTCTTCTTCAGTTTCGGACTGTCCATTGATCCGCTGTCTCTAGGAGGTAACGCCATATGGCTTGCGCTGGCAGCAGTCCTTCTCACACTATTTGGTAACATTTGGGCGGGTATGCTGGCTGGGCGTACAGCGTCTCTATCTCCCAAAGCATCCGCAAATATCGGTTTGACTATTGTGGCGCGAGGCGAATTTTCGATCATCATGGCCAACTTGGGTAAAGAAGGCGGTTTGCTTGATATTGTTCAACCTTTTGCAGCCATCTATGTACTCATACTGGCCATTCTTGGACCGCTTCTGACAAAGCAGTCAAAGCCTATCTTTAATATGCTAAACAAAATATTCAAATTTAAGGACCCTCGCTTACGAAAGGAAGAAAGCAAATCGGCGTAACTGTAAAAGCTGGATACGACAATCCATAGGAGGGAAGGCTATGCCGCACGTTGTAAAACATGCCGAAACTTTATGAGGCGGCTTGTGAAGCCCGCTTCAGGAGATGCGAGCAGGTTCCCTGTCTTTTATACGGTAATTGGCGGAATTACGGCATCCGTCGGTCTGGAATTGTTTTTACATCCGCATGATATGATCGCTGGAGGCGTTACGGGAATCTCCAGACTCATGTCGCTTTATACACAGGAGCATTTTGGGTTACTGCTATTCGTTTTAAACTTGCCACTAATGCTGCTGTATTCTTTGTCTACTCACAAACCCATGCTGCTTCGCGCACTCCCTGGCTTGTTTGCCTTTTCAGGCTCAGCCATCATTCTCTCGCCTTTTCCGGCAGTGAGCGGCCATCCGGTCGTATGCGCTTTGGGAGGCGGAATCTGTATTGGACTTGGCGCAGCGCTGACAGCTCGTCACGGGGGGTTGCTTGATTCATTAGGACTCAGCGAATCTGACGATGGCCGTCCATCCACTTTGTTGCTAATTCATCGGAAAATTCCGTTAATACAGATCGTAATGTTGTGTAATGGCCTGCTGCTCATTACGGCTGGTTTTGTGTTAGGCTGGGAGCCAGCCCTCTATTCCGCCTTATCCTGTCTCGCTGCCTATGAAACGACTCGGCTGATGTTTACTGGTCTGAGACGCATGGTCTGTGTTGTCAGCAAAAAACAGCCAACTGTCGAAGATGCCATATATCGCAGGTTGCGTTTACACAGCACACCTATTGAAGGTTCTGCCGCCCAGATAAAGGGCAAGATTAAAAGCGAATCAGATAAAAAAGAACAAATGGTCATCATTTACAGTGTTCATCTTTTGGATTTGCAGCGCTTTAAGGCGGCCATCCAAATGGCAGACCCACAGGCTGAGATCATGTATATGAAGCGATGGGAAACGTAGCAAATCCCAAATATATTAACCATAATAGAAAAATGATTAAAGATATTGTAGTATCCACTCTTCCGCACAAAAACGCTTATCTTCACTATCCTTGTACATAGGATAGTGAAAGATAAGCGTTTTGTAATGTACGATATATTAGCTGATATTAATTTTGCATAATAAAGTCATGCTCAATACTGCTGGCACTGTCAAAAGTACGAATAATATCATAACGGGTATTGCGCTGTGCCGGAATGTGACCCGTCTCACGGATCAACTGTAAAATGGATTCGATGTTAACCTTATACGTTGCTCCCGCAGCGGAAACTACATTTTCCTCAATCATGGTGCTGCCAAAATCATCACAACCGTAGTACAGTGATTTTTTACCGATTTCCGGTCCCATCGTTACCCATGAAGACTGGATATGCTTGATGTTATCCAAAACAAGACGACTGATCGCTACAGTCTTCAAATATTCCTCTGGCGTCTGGCGTTCTTTCTTCAAATTCGTGTTGTCTGGTTGGAAGGTCCAAGGAATAAAGGCCAGAAATCCTTCAGAATTATATTTGTTTTCAATGCATTCGTCCTGAGCATCACGGACACGCAGCAAATGCAGCGCACGCTCCTCCATCAGCTCGCCAAATCCGATTACCATGGTAGCCGTTGTGTTCATCCCAACCTTGTGAGCTGTTTGCATGACATCCATCCAATCACGCCAGGAGCCTTTGAGACGGCTAATTTTGCGGCGTGTACGGTCATCCAAAATTTCTCCGCCTCCACCCGGCAGCGAATCCAATCCAGCTTCATGAATGGCTCGGATCGTTTCCTCCATGGATAGGCCGGATTTTTCCTTCATTTTGTGAATTTCAGCTGGTGAGAAGGAGTGCATTGTAATATCTGGAAAACGTTCCTTAATAGCTTTCAGCAAATCGGTATAATAGCTGAACGGCAGGTTTGGATTTACACCGCCTTGCATTAGGATTTCGGTGCCACCTACATCCTGCGTTTCCTTAATTTTTTGGAAAATCACCTCATCCGGCAAAACATAACCTTCATCGGAACCCGGTCTGCGGTAAAATGCGCAAAAGCGGCAGTATACGTCACACACGTTCGTATAGTTAATATTTCGTCCGATGACGAAGGTTTTTATGGGATCGGGATGCATGCGATTCATGACTTTATTCGCCGCATGACCTATTTTTTCAACCTCGTCTGATTCGAACAAAGCAACGGTATCCTCTAAATTCAGGCGTTCGCCGCGTAGGGCTTTATCTAAAATATGGTCGATTACACTCATGGTGTATCCTCCTTCGCTGTCACAGGGCGACGAAATGAAAGACAGGACTTATGAACGAGAATGCTTTCACAAACCTGCGTTCGAACCCTGCCGTAATGTATGTTCATGACTAGCCTTGTATGTTGTCTGTGCTATTTAGCATAGTAAAACCTAATGATAATACTAACATATCTTTTGGTAAGGAACCATACTTAGACTGAAAAGTGCCTTTTTTCACACTGTCTATCATGTCATTCATGTAGAAAACAGCAAGTCTCCTGAATACCGGAAACCTGCTGCTTAGGGCTGTACCTATTTGCTTCCTTCGTATAACGTTGAGATGCTATGGACGTGCTAACGTTCTAGCTCAGCGCCTCATCCAGATCACGGATCAGGTCATCAATGTCCTCCAGACCTACGGAGAAACGAAGTAGTCCGTCTGTAATCCCGCGCTCCAACCGTACACTTTGCGGCATAGCCGCATGTGACATCATTGCTGGGTACGACAAGATACTTTCCACAGCTCCCAGACTCACCGCCACAATGGGAATACGTACGCGACTGAGGACCTCTTTTGCACGTTCACCCGAACCCACATCAAACGATATCACTGCACCATAACCGCTCGATTGACTCTCATGAATCACACGCCCTGGATGATTTTCCAGGCCCGGATAGTATACCGCTTCAATGTCATTGCGCTCGTTTAGCCAATTGGCAAGCTTAGCTGCACTTTTTTCGCTGTGAGCCATACGTGCCTCCAGTGTCTTCATACCACGCATGAGCAGCCAAGACTCTTGCGGTGCCAGCACAGTACCTAATCCATTCTGAAGCTGCTTGATTTGTCTCCCCAACGACTCGGTACGAGCTACCGCAAGCCCTGCCAGTACGTCGCTGTGTCCACCCAAAAACTTGGTCGCACTGTGCAATACAATATCGACTCCCTGCTCAATCGGACGTTGATAATAAGGTGTCATAAAAGTATTATCCAATAACGTCAAAAGTCCATTTTCCCTTGCCCATGAGGTTATTCCAGCTACATTGGTAATTTTGAGGGTCGGATTAGACGGGGTTTCCATATACACAGCCCTTGTATTTTCCTGCAACGCCTCTTTCACAAGGTTGAGATCCGTCATATCAACGAAGGTCGTTTCGATATTCATCCGTTTCAAGATGGAGGTCAGCAGTCGATATGTTCCTCCATATACGTCCTCCGAAACAATGACATGATCACCAGCGGATAAGAGCATAAATGTAGTGGAGATGGCAGCCATACCTGATGCAAAGGCAAAACCGCAAGCTCCGCCTTCTAATAAGGCGATATAATCTTCCAAAGCTTGTCGTGTCGGATTACCTGAACGGCTATAATCATGCTGTGGGGGATTAAAAATATCATGATGGTGAAAGGTCGAAGCTTGATAGATCGGGACACTCGATGCCCCTGTAACACTGTCAATTTCAGAGCCAAAATGCAGCAGCTTGGTTGCGAATTTCCGCCCTTTGTCCAGATCCTCTCCGATCTTCCTCGCATCCTCTATCATTGCTGCTCCCCTCCTTCTACTTCTTGACGTGCCGCTTCCAGTGCCGAACGCAAATCTTCAATCAGGTCATCCGTATGCTCGATACCTACAGAGAAACGAAGCAACCTGTCATCTACCCCGACTGCATCCCGAATTTCTACCGGTATGTCCGCATGTGTCTGCACAGCAGGATAGGTCATTAGCGATTCCACACCGCCTAGACTTTCGGCAAACGCAATAAGCTTAATATGACGAAGCAAAGGCTCCACATAGCGAGCATCCTTTACTTTGAAAGAGAAAATACCCGTGTTTCCGCTGGATTGTTTATTTTGTATCTCACGACCTGGATGGCCCTCAAGCGCCGGGTAATATACTTCCGCCACTGCTGGATGCGTCAGTAAATAATTAGACAACACCGTAGCATTATGCTCATGTCGATCCATACGTAGCGCTAACGTCTTCATCCCCTTCATCAACTGATAGCAGTCGCTTGGGGAAAGCACGGCCCCTATGGAATTGTGCAGGAAGGAAATTTCAGCTGACAGCTCTTTTCCTTTGCTTACAATCAACCCTGCCAGCACATCGTTGTGTCCGCCCAAATATTTGGTTGCGCTATGTACCACAATATCCGCACCTAGTTCCAATGGCCGCTGGAAATATGGTGTTAGCAGCGTATTATCTACAATAGTAAGCAACTCATGTTGTGATGCCCATGCAGCCACTGCCTGAATATCAGTTATCATCATTAACGGATTGGTAGGCGTTTCTATGAATACGGCTTTGGTATTCGGTCGACATGACTGTTGGAGTGCTTCGAGATCGTTTGTATCCACATAAGTTGCGGTCACACCAAATTTGGATAAAATACGCTCTAGCAAACGATAGGTCCCGCCATAAAGATCCAGCGATACAATGAGGTGATCTCCCTGTCCAAACAAAGCAAATACCGTTTGCAGTGCTGCCATACCTGAACTGCAAGCAAAGCCTGCATCACCAGATTCAAGTGCAGCAGCAGCCTCTTCCAGTACCTTTCGCGTGGGATTAATCGTCCGAATGTAATCAAACCCTGTGCTTTGACCCAGACGGGGATGGCGGAACGCCGTAGATTGGTAAATCGGGTAATTAACAGCCCCGGTTACTGGCTCCTCTACTGAACCGATTTGTGCCAATCTGCTTTCGATTTTCCACTGCTTCTCACTCATATGAATCCTCCTGTTCACTTCCATAGTAGGTGCTATAACATATGCTGCAAAAATGGATGTCCAAGACTATACTGCTGCGCTACTGCAAGGTGGTACTGTATAAGGGTAAACTACAAGCCCATTTTTAAATCTGAGGTCCGATATCATAAGGTGTTTCTTGGTATACATAATAGTTAAGCCAATTTGAAAATAATAAATTGGCATGAGCCCGCCAGATCGAGGGCGGTATGCGTCCAGGATCATCATTAGGATAATAATTTTTGGGGACGTCAATATCCAGTCCTTTGGCTATATCGCGATCGTATTCCCATTTCAGCGAAAGTGGGTCATATTCTGAATGCCCTGTTACAAAAATTTGTTTACCATCAAGCGTGGCTACCAGGTACACTCCAGCTTCCTCGGATTCGGATAAAACTTCTAATTCGGCAATATGGTCAATATCTTCCCGCCGAACCTCGGTATGCCGAGAGTGGGGAGCATAAAACAGTTCATCAAAGCCGCGTAGCAGTTTCACTTTAGGTTTAATAACGGTGTGTGGGAATACCCCAAAGCATTTGGTGTCGAGCCCGTATTTCGGAACATTGAAATGATGGTATAAGCCTGCCTGTGAGGCCCAACAGATATGCATGGTCGAAGTAACATTTGTTTTCGTCCACTCAAAGATTTGCCGGATCTCCTGCCAGTAGGTCACATCCTCAAACTCAAGTTGTTCTACGGGGGCTCCTGTAATAATCATGCCGTCAAAACGACTGTTCTTGATCTCATCAAACGTTTTATAAAACATGTTCAAATATTCTTGCGATGTATTTTTAGATACATGTGACTTCATATGCACCAACGTGACATCCACTTGTAACGGCGTATTGCCGACCAGACGCAACAGTTGGGTTTCCGTTGTTTCCTTCGTAGGCATCAAATTCAAAATGGCGATGCGCAACGGACGAATATCCTGATGATAAGCCAGGCTTTCGTCCATTACGAAAATATTTTCGCCCTCCAGTACTTCCTTAGCAGGCAGTGTATCTGGAATTTTAATCGGCATGTAAACTCACTCCTTGATCGGTAAGTTGTGCGAAAATCGTCTGGTAGAGATGCCGGGCATATAATAAAAAGACCTTTCTCGGTTAGAGAAAGGTCATATTTGTATCCATATGCGCCTCTCTCATCTGTCAGGGCTACGCTTCTTTGTACAAAGCGCGAGTCCTGCAAGAATTAGCACCGTGCGATAAAAATCGCCGGTTGCCGGGTATCATCGGGCTAGTCCCTCCACCTGCTCTTGATAAGATTTCGCTATATTCATTTTGGGTTCACAAAGTTCTTGTTGTTCACTTTAATGCATCGGCTGGGCTTCGTCAAGATGGACTTGTAAATTTGTGCCCTGCATTCACATTTTGTCTACCTTTTCCATAGGTTAAATCATATGCCCCCTTTCGCAGAAGCTCATATGACTGCTGTTGATTTAGCCCATGATTTTGCCCTTGAAAGGCCGTAGGCCGAGCGTTATACTATACAAGTGCTAATAGGCAAAAATACGGTGCAACAGTGTAGATTAGAGTGTTTTCTTCGATACTGTGGCAACCTAAAAAAGAACATTTGTGAGGTGAATCCGGAATGGAAGGCGACCCGAGTCCGAATAGGCGGCGATCCCTGAACAACAGCATAGGAATGACTTCAGCTTGCCGAAAGACGGGACGCCAGGCTCCGCATGCTCCAAAAGCCTTCTGCTTTTGATGGTATGCACGCTTACCTGCACCGGCTAACTGGCTAACTGAGTCCATTCCTTATGCTTAAGGTAAACGTATTTCCGTTACGACGGAGCATAAGGAGTGACATATATGAAAATCCGTTTGGTTAACAACGGGGTTTTTACCCCTGTCGAAGAAATTGAAATGGCGCTCACTGCACCGGCAGAAGGCTTTTATTGGATTGATGCCGATGTCGAGGATCTGACAGTGCTTCAGCCCTTATTTTCTATGCATGATCTTGCAGTAGAAGACTGTTTGAGTGAAGAAGAACAGCGTCCAAAGATTGAAATTTATGAAAGCCATTATTTTATCGTTGTAAATAGTATTCGTTTTGATGATGAAGAAATATTTTTGCGTGCTTTGAACATTTTTCTCGGCCGCCATTTTATCATTACGGTGACCAAGCAGAAAATCAATGAGCTTCGTACTCTCAAGCCTATGCTGTGGGAGCAGGAAGTTAGCCAGCCTGACCGTTTTATGTATCTGTTGGTCGATTTGATCGTTGATAACTATTTTCTGGTTGGTGACCGGATTGAAGTTCGTATTGAAAAGCTGGAAGAAGACATTCTAATGCATACGAAAAAGTCGCACTTGAACGAAATCATCGGATTGCGCAGTGAGATTCTATGGCTAAAAAAAAGTGCTCGGCCCGCAAAAGGAAGTCATCAATACCCTGAACAAACGGGATTTGCGGCTTATCGACGATCAACTACAAAAATATTTTAGCGACATTTATGAAAATGCTGTGAAAATTTCGGAGACTTTCGAAACTTATCGCGACTTGATGGGGAACCTTAGAGAAGCTTATCAGTCAAGTATCGCCAACCGTGCTAATGAAATCATGCGTGTGTTTACCGCCATTACAACCGTATTTATGCCGTTGACGGTCATTACCGGAATATATGGGATGAACTTTGATAATATGCCTGAGCTTCATACACGTTATGGTTATTTTGTCGTCATTGGGATTATGGTGGCACTAGGTGTCAGTATGTTCTGTATTTTCCGCAAGAAGGATTGGGTTTGAATTATTTGGTTTTCAAGCTTGGTCATCAAAAGCAGCAGCCGAGTCCTATGAGGAACTCGCTGCTGCTTTTTTTTATGCTGCACCTTATTTGTACTTTAGGACACTTTCAATCGTCTCTATATTATCCAACATGTCGGTCAGGTACCTCCTGATGGCGGAACCGTATACGAATCAGTCGCAGTCGCTCATAAATTTGATCCAGCCCTGCTTCCGTCGCTTTTTCTTCTCCATACACTTTTAGCATAATGGGCTTGAGCAGCGTATCTCCCAACTCTGCATAAGCAGACCAGATGGCTGCCTGCTCCTCCTCTGATACATGTGCCAATTCCTTGCGGATCAGCTTCTCCATATCCATTCCATCCCTATCCAAATGCTCCACAGCTTCAATCATTTCTCGACGGTGCAAGCCTGTCTTCATTCCGATATGCTCCAGTGAAAGACCGTCCGAAATGCCTTCGATAATCGCTCTAGTCAGGCTAAACTTATTCAGTTCCTGTCTGTACTGGTTTTCTTTTTGCTTGTACAGCCATGACAAAAAAACTTCTTCTTCAAGTATCTCTGTTACCCAGTTCAGCGGAAAGGGCGTGGTCCGATCATTTTGTTTCGTTATAGCCAATAGCTCCGTCCCATATTGCGACACCTTACCCAGGCCCATACCAGGTAGTTCTAACAATTCTTCTTCGGTATGAGGAAGATAGACGCTGATGAGTCGAAGTAGTCGATTCGTAGCGATAAAATAAGGTGCTTTTCGCTCAGTTGCTGCCTTTTGCCGTCTCCACATTGTTAATTGTTCATACACCTCATCACGCGGAAACAAATCACTATAGCAATACAGCTTTTGTAGCGTTTGTCCACGTCCTGATGATCCTTCTTGCTCATGAAAAACGCCATGAATTAGAGGCCTGTAGCCCTCAGCCATCTTGAGTGCCAGCTCATGACGGTATACATGCAGTAATTCCTGCCACAAACTGCCTTCATACCAAAGGTCGTCTATACTTTCATCTGGTACATGATGTGTGCTCCAGCCTGCACTCCATCCCCCTTCATGTTGTCCGATCCATACCTGCGCAAACTCCTCACAGCCCTGTTCATTCCGTTTGGACAAGCGATTTAAAAATACAATCTCCATGGTTCTTCCTCCCTCATAAGGTTAAAATGACTGACTCGCACAATACACAACGCAAAAAAAGCACCTATCCTGCGTATTCGCAAGAAAGGTGCTTCCCTTTTTGATCCGTACTATGCTGTTGCCTATATGATAACCGGACCTCGGAATACCGTCAACCATAAATTCTAAGAATTCAGCTTTTCCTTGGCCAAAGCCAGAGCACCGCACAATCCAGCATTGTCACCCAAGCCCGGAGATACGATATATTGCTCAATTTCTGTAGTCAGACTCGGATGCTGTACGTACCCATTTAAAAGTTGTTGAAGCTTGGTACGAATGAGCGGGAACAATTGATCCTGCTTCATGACTCCGCCGCCCATAATAATTTTTTGCGGTGACAGGATTAATACATAGCTCATTAAAGCCTGTGCCAGATAATGGGCCTCCATTTCCCAAGCCGGGTGATCCACAGAAAGCTCATGCCCTTTAACCTTCCATCTTTTTTCGAGTGCTGGCCCCGCTGCCAGTCCTTCCAGACAATCTCCATGATATGGACATGTGCCCTCATAGTGATCTTCTGGATGACGACGTACCAAAATATGTCCCATTTCCGGGTGGGATAATCCATGTA
This sequence comes from Paenibacillus sp. ICGEB2008, assembly GCF_000307675.1. Lineage (NCBI taxonomy): Bacteria > Bacillati > Bacillota > Bacilli > Caryophanales > Paenibacillaceae > Paenibacillus > Paenibacillus sp. ICGEB2008. The sequence continues at coordinate 818,319 of NZ_AMQU01000007.1, read as the reverse complement.
CCAGCTTTCCGCCAACCAAAGCACCCGCTCCGATGCCTGTACCTATTGTAATATACAGACAGTTGTCCAATCCTTTAGCCGCACCCCAAATGGACTCACCCAGTGCTGCTCCATTCACATCCGTGTCAAACCCCATAGGTACATCGAAATGCTCCTTCAGTTTGCCAATCAGATTATAATTTCCCCAATGCGGCTTTGGCGTTGTTGTAATATAACCATATGTATCACTGCCTTCGATAGGATCAATCGGTCCGAAAGAGCCTACGCCCAGCGCTTCAATCCCCTTGCCTTCAAAAAATGCAATGACATTCTCCATGGTTTCTGCTGGAGTCGTTGTTGGAAAGCTTGCTCTTTCCAATACCTCTCCTCGTTCATTTCCAATTCCACATACAAATTTGGTACCGCCTGCCTCAATTGCTCCCAATACTGTCATAGCTGCTGTAATCCCCTCTCCATGATCTCTCTCCATTATATTCACCTGAAACGAGCCTAAGGTCAATCCCCTTATCACAATTGTATAAAATCCTTCACATGGTTATATATCTAAGCTGAGTTAGTTGTATACAAATAAGGACACTAACGCACCAAGCGCCAGCATCCCTATATAACTTAGTCCACCTGAAATGCACAGCACAAGCCTAACAGCTTCATTATGATCCGGTTGCGACACCCATCAACGTACACAAGCTCTTCATTTCAAGCTGCTCAAACTTATCGACAATTTGCACGTGATCCAGCGTCAACAGACAGCTGTCTAAAGCACACGCAACAGGCACATCACAGTGAATCTTAGCAAGTTTGCGTGAAAGATGCAGCATATCCAAATCACTCTCGATCTTTTTACGAACCGATGGAGTCAATTGATCCAGATTTTCCAGAATGCCTTCAATGGAGTCGTACTCCTGCACCAGCTTGAGGGCAGTTTTCTCACCGATTCCGCGTACTCCCGGGTAATTGTCACTTGCATCACCCATCAAGCCTTTGAGGTCGACCACTTGGCGCGGCTTAAGCCCTTTTTCTGACAGCAGGGTCTCCGGGGTATATACCATATAATTTCCATGCCCTTTTTTCATAATAATGACCCGTGTCCGCTCATCTACCAATTGAAGTAAATCATGATCTCCCGAGAGAATCATGACATCCATATCCTCATTTTGCGAATAATGACGTGCGAGCGTACCGATACAATCATCCGCTTCAAAGCCTTCCGCCCCAATGTTGGGAATGCCGAGGCTGTCCGTCACTTCACGGATCAAAGTAAATTGAGGAATCAAATCATCTGGCGCGTCGGCACGGTTGCCCTTATACGCAGCAAAATGTTCCCCACGGAATGTCGTTCCACCCATATCCCAGCAGCAAATGACATGTGTAGGATTAAAGGTTTGAACTGCATCCCAAAAATATCGAATAAAACCATATATGGCGTTCGTTGGTACTCCAGCTTTTGTACGACGGATATAACCGTTTGCAGCGGTTGCATAATAAGCACGAAAAAGCAGGGCCATGCCGTCAACCAGCATTACGGATTGTTCATTGCGTTGTGTCACAGATTGTATTGCTCCCATTCATCATAATATTTAACCCTCACAGTATAACATAATGTGGGGGTAAATTGGGCTTTACTGAGCTCCCCATGTCCCCTCAAATGTTTCCTCTTTGAATCCTACCGTTACTTTATTCCCGTCAGTTACAATCGGGCGTTTAATTAATCTTCCATTCGAGGACAAAAGCGAAATTTGCTCTTCACGGCTCATGTCTCCAAGCTTATCTTTCAGCTTTAACTCTTTGTATACTTCACCGCTCGTATTGAAAAACTTTTTCAGTTCCAGCCCGCTTTTTTTAATCAAGTCTTCCAATTCCCCCGGGCCGGGCGGTTGTTCAAAAATAGGAATCAGTTCCGTCTCATGCCCCTTGTTTTGCAGCCATTTCACTGCATTACGACAGGTGCTGCATTTAGAATACTGGTATACTTTCAGTTGGCTCATCGCTAGATTAACCTCCATTTGGTTTCAATCTTTGTTGAATATTTATTCTGGATATTGAGCCCTTAACAGCTCTTGCATTCCGATCATATCATCCGGTAGAGGAGCACAAAACGTCATTCGCTCCCCGGTCACAGGGTGCACCAAGGATAATTCTGAAGCATGCAGGGCTTGTCGAGGCATCTTGGCATCAAGCTGATCATATCGCTCACGTTGCACAGCGTCATCGGGTGTAATCCGGTACATTTTGTCTCCGATCAACGGGCATCCGATATATGTCATGTGAACCCGAATTTGGTGCGTACGTCCGGATTCCAATTTTAGACCGATGCGGCTTCCTTCGCTCCATACTTCCTCCAGCTTATATAGCGTAAGGGCAGGATAACCATCTGGAGTCACCATACGCAAATGCGGATTATCCGGGTTGCGGTCAATCGGTCCGTCCACCCTGCCTTCCTGCTGCTCAGGGCGCCCATGCACTAAAGCTGTATAGCGCTTGTCCACCGTTCCCGCAATCATCTGTTCGGAAATATGCTGGTGTACATACGGATTTTTAGCTACAACCAGCACGCCGGTCGTCTCCTGATCAAGACGATGAACAGGACGAAACCGAAACAGTTCTCCCTTGGTCTGCCAATAATGCACAACCCCGTTCGCCAGCGTTCCTGTGTAATGACCGTGAGTCGGATGGACAATCATCCCCGCCGCCTTGTTCACTACTAACAGATGTTCATCCTCAAACAAAATCTCAAAAGGAATGGGTTCCGGTAAAATATCATCGGAACGCTCGCGCTCCATGCGGATCTCTACTCGATCCCCGGACTTCACCTTTACACTGATATACACACGTATCCCGTTCAGCAAGATCCCCTGTTCGGTCAGCTTGAGTTTGGATATGAGCTTGCGAGAAATGTTCATACGTTTTTGTAGAATGGTCTTCAGCAGCATGCCCTCCTCTTCAGGAGAGATCATATATACGATAGGTTCATAGTACAAGCTCATCACAAATTCCTGATTGCCTCCTTATTTGCGGAACACTTTTTTGCTGCGAACATATTCGACATCAGGTACACCCTGACGTACATTCGCAGTGCGAGCCACAACAAAGAAATAATCGGACAGGCGGTTCAAATACCGACGTACCGCAGGATTGATATCTGTGTGCTTACCTAGTGTAACAGCACGGCGTTCCGCACGTCGGCAAACCGTGCGGCAAACATGAAGCGTCGAAGATAATGTACTGCCTCCCGGGATAATAAAGCGCTCCACCTTCGGGTTTTCCTCCTGGCATGCATCAATCCAGCCTTCCAGCCGCTCTGCCAGCTCGTCTTTGACCTTATATTTACTTTCACTGATTTTAACAAACGCCAAATCTGAACCACAATCGAACAGCTCCTGCTGTATTTCCTCCAATTGAGTCCGAATGTCCGCAAACTTTTCCCCTTCGGCAAAGCTGATCGCTTGTCCTACAAAGCTGTTCAGCTCGTCAATGGTACCGTACGCCTCCACACGGTCGTCATCTTTAGACACTCGACCGCCGATCACAGAAGTTTGACCTTCATCACCTGTTCTGGTATAAATCCCCATACTTTTTCATCCCCTTTATCATTCTGTGAGTGCTTTCAGCACCTTGATGGCTTCTTCCTTATTGCTTGTGCGTGGCGGTACGGTAGCAAATAATGTGTTTGAGTTATATTTTAGGTCCTTAAACATCTTCATCTGCTCCACCGGAATTCCGAACAAATGAGTTTCCTTGATGACATCCGTTCCTTCTTCCCCTTGCTCCTTTTTCTTAAATACGCCGCCTTCGAATACACCCCGGACATATGTCTTCTTGTCAAAGGCATCATCTAAGGGTAGATTCGAACCATTTTGTCCATACAACTTCATGTCCTCTTCCGGCAAAAGAAACAAATCATGTTCTCCGGCCGCATATTCTACGACCAGCTTCTGCTGATTATACAGTGGGCTGACTGAAATCTCGATTGTCGGAGCCTGTTCGCCCAGCTTATCCTTAAGCTTTTGTGCCAGCTCGTCACGAATGACTGAAGCATCCCCTTTATCCATAATAAATATGGAGAAGCTGTCCTTGTCTCGCCCCCCACATCCAGCCAATAGTACAAGTGCTATGATTCCGATGATCCATGGCGATAGCCTTTTTAGCCCTGCTTTCATCTGTACGCCCCCTCTTCCATGCCACTAATATATCATAAGTTGTGAACGCAAAAAAAGAAGGCCCTGCGGCCTTCTTCGTAGCTATGGTGACTTCACACAGTTACACTCTGCATTCCGTACCGTACAGCTTCATGTATTCATTGATTTTCAAATCTAGTTTGCAGCTAATCTCGATGACAAGATCAGAGGTCAAGGACTGCTCTTCCTGAAACGTCCGCATCATCTCATTGCGCAGGAACAAAATTTCATCTTCCAGGGAAATGTCGTATCCTATTGAACTCGGCGAATTATATCCAACATATGACATGAGCACTCCTCCTGTAATTGAAAAATTGAACTTCCTGCTTCCGATTTCAAATTATAGCATAGAAATTTAGAAATAAAAGACTATTTTCTATGAATTACCCATAAAAAAAATAAATTTAACCTTCTTTTTTCACTTTTTCTACAAAATGACCAATTCGATCCAAAGCTTCCGTAAGCTGAGTGACAGAAGTCGCGTATGAGCAACGAAGATACCCTTCGCCTCCCAAACCAAACACATTGCCCGGTACAGCCGCAACTTTGGCCTCTGCCAGTAGGCGCTGTGCAAATTCATCCGAGCTGAGGCCTGTGCTTTGAATACTCGGGAAAACGTAAAAAGCCCCTCTTGGCTCGTGGCATTCCAGACCAATGTCACGGAATCCCTCAACCATCAGACGACGACGCTGATTATAGGCTTCTACCATTCGATCTTTTTCACCCATACCATTTCGCAAGCCTTCCAAGGCTGCAACTTGGCCCATAGAGGGCGCACACATGACGGTGTACTGATGGATTTTGAGCATAGCAGCAATCAAATCAGGATGCCCGCAAGTATATCCAATACGCCAGCCAGTCATAGCGAAGGCTTTGGAAAAACCACTGACGAGAATCGTACGATCCATCATACCTGGTACCGAAGCAAAGCTGACGTGCTTATCGCCATAATTCAATTCGGCATAGATTTCATCAGAGATGACGATCAAATCATGTTTTTCCACGATTTCTGCAATCGGAAGCCAATCTTCATAAGTCATCGTAGCACCGGTCGGGTTGCTCGGATAGCATAAAATTAGCACCTTGGATTTAGGTGTAATTTTGGCCTCCAGCGCCTCAGCCGTCAGCTTAAACTCGTCCTTGGCAAACGTTTCAATGCCGACCGGAATCCCGCCTCCAATCGAAGTGATTGGAGAATAGGAGATGTAACACGGCTCAGGCACAAGAATTTCATCACCAGGTACAATTAAGGCGCGCAACGCAAGATCAATCGCCTCGCTACCTCCAACTGTTACGATAATCTCATTTTTAGGATCATAGCGGACGTCAAATTGCTCATTCAGATACTCACTAATCGCTTCACGCAGTTCTGGCGTTCCCGCATTAGATGTATAGCTGGTGAAGCCTCGCTCCAATGAATAGACACAGGCTTCCCGCATGTGCCAAGGGGTTGTAAAATCGGGTTCGCCTACCCCCAGGGTAATAATGTCCTTGTTACCACCCACCAGGTCAAAAAACTTACGAATACCCGATGATGGGATCTCGCGTACCAATGGGGATAAATAAGAACTCATGGCTTTGTTGCTGTCGGTAAATGCTTCTGTTTTGAGATTCATCATGATCTTCCTTTACGGCGAAATCATCAGACGATTATCTTCCTCATGGTCCTCAAAGATAATTCCGTCCTGCTTGTATTTTTTAAGCGTAAAATTAGTCTTGGTAGACAAAACCGAGTCAATAGGCGACAGTTTCTCCGACACAAAATTAGCGACTTCACGGAGGTTTCGGCCCTCCACCTCTACCAGCAAGTCATATGCTCCGGACATGAGATAAACAGATTTAACTTGCGGATACAAATAAATCCGCTCTGCAATCCCTTCAAATCCTCTTCCACGCTCAGGTGTAATCTGTACTTCAATCAAAGCGGTAACCTTTTCGTCATCAACTTTGTCCCAATTGACTACAGCGGCGTACTTGACAATCACATGTTGATCTTCGAGCTCTTTAATTGAGGTGCGTACATCCTGCTCGTCAACCCCCAGCAAAGTAGCCAACAAAGTCGGTGTTCTTCTTGCATCTTCTTTTAACAATTCCAGTACTTTTAATTTCAATTCATTCAGCTCTGTCATTCTACATAAGGCCTCCATCGAAAGAGATTACTATACATCATACAATACGCACTTTAAACCTGCAAAGAAAAACCGTCCTCTCCGGTAAACCCGGCAGACGGACGGCTGTTATGGGAAATTGCTTCAAAAACGGAAAATCCCGTTTACATATAATAAGGGTTACTTTGGTGAGTAGACTGGCCTTGATGCATAGGCTGGCCATATGCTCTGGCGGATGATGACTTCTGCTGAATGAACTGTTGGCATTCCTGTTGGGTCTTGCGAGCTTCTTGAATCTGTTTGTCCAAATCAATGCGCAGTGCTTTCGTTGGGGCGGCGTACATATTGTTCTGGCTCATTAGATGATACAAATCACCTTGCATACGCAATGTATCATTCGTAAGGTCGGTGAACATCTGACGCACAGACGGACAATTGGATTCTGTCGTCGCTGTTGTGTACTCGCGTACTGTACGTTTCATATCAGCAAGAATGCTATAGAGCAAATCTTCTTCGGGCATAAATGACATATTGTTTTGTGAATACATCCTGTCAAACCTCCTTTGTTTGGTAATCCAAATTACTGCTGCGGTTGCATTGGAGCAAGCTGCTGATGCTGTTGAAGAGCATTGAAAAGTACATTCAAGTGGTGCTCATGAGTTTTCGCCAGTTGCAAACAGGCTTGTTGAATGGCAGGCTGCTGAATAGACGCTGCTGTCGCCGCACATTGTTTTAACAGGAGTTCCTCATTGGAAATGGAGTCAACGATGTACTCCAGTTCTTTGCCTGACAAGGGTTGCATGTTCATAGATTGCATAGTCTTTTTGTCCCTCCTTAAATGTTTTGTTGCACGCTGGTTATCTTGTCCGTTTGGCGAAATACTATGTACACATAAGAGATACTACATATTGCCTATGGGGAGTGCTATTTATATGGAATTAATAAGCGGGAATACGTATTGGCCGAGTACCTTGGAGCAAACGCTGGATTTTCCTCCTTTAGCTGAGGATATAAATTGTGATGTACTAATCATCGGCGGCGGGATGGGCGGATCCATCTGCTCCCGGTTATTAGGAGAACGACAGGTTGACACTGTACTTATTGACAAGCGAAGGCTGGTACATGGAAGTTCTTCAGCCAATACTGGATTGCTGCAATATAGCAATGACAAGACTTTAACCTCTTTTATTAACACGTTTGGCGAGACCAACGGCGTACTGTTTTACCGTATGTGTAGGGATGCTCTGAATCAGCTAGATCAACTGGCTGCCACACTGGACAGAGACCCTTCCTTTATTCGCCGCAGCAGCCTGTACTACGCAAGTACTGCAGAGGATGTGCAGGTGCTGCAGGAAGAATATAAACAGTTAACCCGTTTTGGATTTCCAGTGGAATACTGGGATGAGCAACAGGTTGCTGCCCGATTTCCATTTCGAAAACCAGCAGCCTTGTATACGCACGAAGATGCCGAGGTTAATCCATTTTTGTTTGCCCAGGGACTGCTGCAATCTGCCAGCCGTCTCGGTGTTCGCTTATATGAGCATACAGAAGCTAAGCATTTTGAATTCAAAGAAAATGAGGTCGTTTGTCATGCCAATGGCCGGATGATCCGTGCAAAAAAAAGTTGTTTTTGCAACAGGTTATGAAACACAAGAGATTAAAACAGATCGCGGAGCCGTGCTAGAAAGCTCTTACGCTATCGCCACCAATCCAATCGGAGAGGCGCCTTTATGGCATGAACAGTGTCTGATCTGGGAAACTGCTCGTCCTTATCTATATATGCGCTCAACACAGGAAGGGCGCATCATCATTGGTGGTTTGGATGAACCTGTACTGGACTCCAAGCAACGTGAAATCAGGCTGTTGCACCAACAGCACAAGCTGCTGCAAGCACTACAGAGACATTTTCCCGGTGTCCCCTTTCAAATCGATTATGCTTGGGCGGCTGTATTCGGCTCTTCTCACGACGGCTTGCCGTATATTGGTCCACATCCGCGTTTTCCTAACTGCTACTTTTTGGAGGGTTACGGGGGAAATGGGACGGTTACGAGCATGGTGGCCGCACAGCTATTGGCTGATGAACTGACGGGCACACACCGACCTGAAATGGAGCTTTTTTCTCTGACCCGTCCCACCAAACCCTCGCCTGAGACAACAGAACCGATGATTTGAATGTGATACAAAAAGACCTCCTTTTCCTATATCAACGGATTTGGAGGCTCTTTTGTATTGAATTTTTCAATTATTCGGTTTGCTTGTGCAAGCGTCGTGCATGGGAATGAGACTTGCTTTGCTTCGTTTTTTGTTCCATTTTCAGCACACTTCGCATAAAAACCCATCCAATCACTGGCATTAATGCCAGCCCAATCAACAACCAGATCATCGCTGTAGGAGCCTTGCTAATACTTAGGACACCCAAGAAAACGAGTGTTCCTGTCAACCGACCTATCATTAAGCATAGTTCGCGCAGTACAACCAGTTCCACTCTCTGATTAGCATCTCCTTCACTCGTACCCATTAGATCAAAGCTCGCAGAGATCATAGGAATTAAATACAAGGGCATGAACAAAGCGGTGCCAATCCCCATAATCAGCAGCGTGCTATACTCCATACGCCACAATAATGGTAAAAGCGCGATCACCAACAGCACGGCACCCAACAACATACCAGCCGAGCGATAGTGTGGCTTGAGCCATTTTCCGACAGCCCAAAAGCTGAAAAATGAAACCCCCGATGTAATAAGTGAAAACTGTGCTAGCTTCCATTCCTGTTGAGTAACTACATACACGAGCAGCGTAATCAGGAAAGCAAACACTCCTTCACGGATGCCCTGTGTAACAAGTGATAACGACAACGGACGCCACATACTTCCTTTTTGCGACAAACGCTGCTTAGGCTCTTTCCAATTGTACTTTCCTGTCGGTTTACGCTTGCGAAGAAAGAAACTTAACACCACTCCTACGACATAAAAGGCCAAAGAAATACTGAATATCACGCGATAACCCGCGTCATCCTCCATACGCGCAATAATCCAACCAGAGAGCCAAGGACCCACTATACCGGAAAACGAGCCCAGCAGACCCACCCATCCGTTAAAATGATCACGGCTTGCCTGATCCGTGACTTCGAAAAAGATGACATTAAACGCTAGCCAAAATAAACCTAAGGCTGCACCCAACAACATTCCGAGCGGCCATATGTAGTTTACAGCCTGCGGTCCTGTATACAACACGATGAGATAAAATAAGCCGGACAATGCGGTTCCCACGCGCAGGGCATTCATTTTATTATGTTCCTTGACCCACTTTCCAGCTACCCAGACCATAATTCCCAGCGCAATTTGTTGACTGACATTAAACCAGCCGATCATCGCGTAATCCTGCCTGCTTTTCCACAAATACACATTAAGAAATGTGCCGGACAATGCTGCTGCAAACACAAACAATCCATTCAAGCTTAATAGCAGAATGGATTGTCCGTTCAGGTTTGATTTCAATGCAGTTCCCCCTAACGGAAAAATCACCAATCAGCTTATTACGAGTCAGCTTGTTCAAAGATTTCTTTGATTTAACATGCCCGTATTGAGCTGGGACCTATCCGGGGAATTGCCATTTAATTATTGGAAATACCGCTGAGCTTCTCCAGCATTCGCAGTCGGTCATTCTCTGACAAAGTCTGCTGAACATGGAAGCAGCTAGGACACACATAAACATTCAAGACGAACGGCAAGTCCAGAACAGGTTTGCCGAGCACCGGAGACATCGATGGTTCGAAACCCTCTCTGGTTACGGTTTGCGAACCCGCATGCAGCATATACTCTCCACATTGGGAACATTCAAGAACCTCATCTTGTCTGTCGAGTAATTGTTCAGCACCTTGCTCATAAGCCATTAGATCCGCACCGCTTTCTTCGAATTTTTGTAAAGTATGCAGCACAGGCAGCTTATGAAGCTCATTATCCTGCAATAACGGTGCATCAGCTGGCTTTTCAGATACGATTTCATCCTCTGCCTCGTATAAAATATCCTGCTCCTCATCATCGCCGAGCTGAATACTTAATGTACGATAACCCTTGAGGTCTTCTTTTCCATGAGCGCCGAGCGCCGGACTTACAGAAACCGCATGATCGTGTGTCGCATCTTCATGCCCATCCGTATGTCTGTGAACAGATGGAGAAACTGGCTCAGACTCCTCTTCGTCATCGGCTATGTCTGAGTATCCTTTCAGATCATTATGGCAATAAGGACACTCTTCTTCAGGTCCTAATTCTTCATCCCAAATAATTTCCATGTTACACCATGGACAAATAGTCATTTCCAAGCTTTATCATCCTTCCGTTCCGTATACCAAGCTTTAGTATACAGGATGTGTCAAGTTACACTCGCACCAATCACATACGATAACGATATTGAAATAATCATAGAGAACAAGCCGACCGCACGGTTATCTTCTTTAATCTCTTGATCGATAGAAAATACGGGTGTCAGAAATTCAAAAAGAAAGTACGCCGCAAGTAGCAGTAAAAAACCAACGAATGACCAGATCATCGTATCATATACGCTGGATTTAGCCTCCATCGCAAAGCGGAGCACGTTGCAAATACCAAACATTTTCCCACCCGTTGCCATGGCTACCGAAACATTGCCTCGCTTGATCTCTTCCCAGCATTTATAACGGGTTACCAGCTCAAAGCAGGACAAAAATACAATCAACTCCAGCACCGCCACGGAGAAATAACCCAGCATCATCCCCAACGGATGTGATAGCAATTCATCAATCGCCATCTTCACCTCGTCCCTCCCGTTCTACCAAGCGTTCTCGGTCAGCAACCCATATCTATTCCAATTCAGCAACCGTTACACCCGTGCCGCCTTCATTGTAGTTACCGATACGGTAGCTTTTCACATGCTTATGCTTGCGAAGGTACTCCTGAATACCAGTTCTCAGGACCCCCGTACCTTTGCCGTGAATAATGTATACCTGACCCAGATTGGCTAAAAACGCTTCATCCATGAAGCGGTCCACCTCCATCAGCGCTTCCTCCACGTTTGCCCCCCGAAGGTCAAGTTCACTTCGCACGTTATCATCCCGTGTCCGCTTAACGCCAGTCACTGGCTTTTGGACCTTTGGAGTAGTCGTTGGGGCTGGTTGCAGCAGCTCCAGATCATCCAGACTGACCTTCATTTTCATGATACCCAGTTGAACGATAGCTTCCTTGCTGCCAGTTAGTTCAACCACATGGCCTTTTTTATTCAGACTGTGAACTGATACTTCATCGCCAGCCATGATGGAACGAGTACGCGGAGTCGCCGGACGTTTGACTGTACTTTTCTTACGTTGTTTCGGTTCTGCTTCATCCAGTTCTCTACGAGCTGCAATCAGCTTGTGCTCCTTAACCGAGGCTCCCTCTTCCTGAGCCAATTTACGCAAATCCGTAATGATTTTCTCTGCTTCACTACGAGCCTTATCCACGAGAACTCTTGCTTCGTCTTCGGCCTTTTCTAGCATACGGTCCCGTTGTGACTCCAGCTTATCTAGCTCGGTCTTATGACGTGTACGCAATACTTCCATTTCCTTACGCAGCTGCTCTGCTTTTTCCCGTTCTTGCTCAGCGGTCAAACGGTTCTGCTCCAGTGACGCAATCATGTGCTCGACGCGCTGGTCTTCTTCGGTTACCTCACCACGGGCATAGTCTAATATACGTCCTGGTAATCCCAATCGCTCGGCAATAGCAAAAGCGTTACTTCGCCCAGGTACACCAACCAGAAGGCGGTAAGTCGGGCTTAATGTAGCGACATCAAACTCCATACTTGCATTAATAATTCCTTTGCGCTCATAGGCATACGCCTTCAATTCACTATAGTGAGTCGTCGCCACCATGCGGCAACCCAGAGCATGTATATGCTCCAGAATAGATACAGCCAGGGCAGAACCTTCTGCCGGGTCCGTTCCTGCTCCCACTTCGTCAAGCAATACAAGACTTTTGGGTGTCATATTTTTCAAGATGCTAATAATATTGGTCATGTGACTGGAAAATGTACTCAAGTTTTGCTCAATGCTCTGCTCGTCACCAATATCGGCATAGATTGCATCAAACACGCAGAGCTGGCTTTCATCCTCAACAGGCACAAACAGTCCAGACATCGCCATCAAGCTTAGCAGACCTATCGTTTTCAGGGTAACGGTTTTCCCCCCTGTGTTCGGTCCGGTAACGATAATGGAGGTGTACGAATTACCCAGTTCCACATCTATGGGAACGACCTGTTCCAACGGAATTAGAGGGTGTCTACCCTTTTTCAGCTTCAAGTACCCGCGATCATTCATTAAGGGAAGCGTTGCCTTCATTTCACGAGCGAGACGAGCTTTCGCAAAAATAAAATCAAGATTGCCTAAAATATCCACATCATACAGCAACATATCCGCTTGTTCTGCGACAAGTGCGGTCAGCTTTTGTAAAATGACTTCAATTTCACGCTCTTCTCTCAGCCTGGTTTCCCTCAGCTTGTTGTTCATGGCCACGATGGATTCTGGCTCGATAAACAAGGTTGCGCCAGACCCGGATTGATCATGCACAATTCCGCCAAAATAAGAACGGTATTCGGCCTTGACCGGGATGACAAACCGATCTCCACGAATCGTAATCAACTGATCCTGAAGCATTTTGGACACAGTTGAGGAACGAATCATGGAATCCAGCTTTTCACGAATACGCACTTCACCGGAGCGCAGTTCCCGGCGAATTTGTGAAAGCTCTGTACTGGCAGAATCCAGTACCTCTGCATTTTCGTCAATACAGCCTTTAATGGAGTTTTCCAAACTTCTTTGTTCCGAAAGTTGCTCACTCCAATACAGCAATGTTTCAACCGGATTTTCCTCATGCAAACTTGTTACATACACCTGTATACGGCGTGCAGCTTGAACCGTTGTCCGAATACCATGTAACTCCTGCGGACTTAACGTTCCTCCAATACGGGCACGCTTCACCGTAGGAGTGATATCCACCACTCCGTTAAATGAAGGCACTCCTTTCAGCCGATCAGCAGCATAGGCCTCATCCGTACCTTTCAGCAATTTCTTGATATGCTCCAAATCATCGCTGGGCTGTAATCGAAGGGCTGTCTGTTGTCCCGTTGCCGTTTGGGCATAGTGACTTAGTTTATTTAGAATTTTTTGATATTCAAGGGTTTTAAAAATTTTAGAGTCCAACTTCACTGCTCCTTTCACTTATATCTATATTATACCGAAAGCAGCAAACTTACGCTATTTGCCAACTCTGCTTTACACATAAGAAAGCTCTTCATGCCACACACTAACCTTTGTCTAACCCTGTTAATTCAAAAAAACAAAGGAGGTTATTCCGTGAGCATTCTTGGGCACATTGTACGTTTCATCGTTGCCGCTCTGGTTCTGATGGTCGTAAGCTGGATCGTTCCCGGATTTAGTGTAGGCGGCTTTTGGAGTGCGCTGATCCTTGCCATTGTCATTGCCTTGATTGGCTATATCGTCGAGGCGATATTTGGTCGACGCGTTTCTCCATTTGGACGCGGTATCGTTGGTTTTCTAGTGAGCGCTCTGGTTATCTGGGTCGCTCAATATGTCGTGGCCCATGTTAGTGTTTCGATTATGGGCGCATTGCTCGCTGCATTGGTTATCGGGATTATCGATCTGTTCATTCCGGTATCGACACCATTTGAAGCCGGGCGCAAGGAAGGGAAATAATTTCGGCAAACACTTCCAGCATAGCTGTCCCGAAGCAGATTCATCTGCCAAAGGACAGCTTTTTGTCATTTATACTTCTTAGCGATACCATAAACAAACAATCCCCGGCCATGAGCAGCCGGGGATTGCCTTACATTTATAATCCGTATCTACTGATCCTGTTCGATAAGCTCAATCCATTCATTATACTCGGTTTGAAGCTTGGTGTATTCTTCCTTTAGTTGACGCAATTCTGTTGAAATCTTCTCTGCATTTTCTCGGTCTACGTCCTGTTGTACTTGTAGTAAACGAAGCTGATGAGCCGCCATTTCATATTTTTGACCTACTTCATCTAACTCAGACTGCAAGGCCATGCGTTCCTGCTCTATGGACTGCTGTTCTGCCTTTGCGGTGTTGGCAGCTTCAACCGCGGAACGAATCTCCTCCTGAAGCTGTTCTTTTTGTTCAATCGTTACCGCTATTTCCCGTTCCCAAGAAGCAAATTCTTCCTTGCGGGCAGCATCTTCAGCTTCCAAACGTTCCGCTTCAGCCTTCAACTGATCGTATTTAAGCTGCCATTCCACAGAGGCCTTCTCAGCACGTTCCAATTCACTTTGCCGGTCATGATTTTCCTGCTGGAGTTGCTTAATATGTTGCTCCAGCTGTCCAGCTCGGCTCTTCATGCTTCCATATTGATCCTGAAGCGATTGATACGCCTTCGCACTCTCTTGCTCTCGGACTTGGGCTTTCTCAAGCTCGTCCTGAACACGAATCAGCTCAGGCGACAGCTCCTTGATTTTCGCTTCAAGTTGAACCAGCCGTTGCTGTTGTGAAGCATATTTATCATTAGCAGCCTCAACCTCAGCCACAGTCTGCTGTAGTTGTTCCTCTGTCGCTTCCTTCTGTTCACGCGCTTCCAGCAGGGAAAGCTCCAACTCATCGGCTGCCAACTGACGTTCTTCTGCAAGCTTCTTCCATGACTTCTCACTTTCAGCCAGCGTAGCCAGCTCGCTTTGCAGCTTGCGAGAAGATACATGAGCTTGCTCCAGCAGCTTCTGCATCCGGCGCTGCTCTTCCTCCAGCTTAGCCGCCTGCTGCTGCGTAGCCTTGGCTTCATTCACCAACTGATCATATCTGCTTTGCAGTTCTTCACGCGCAAGCGTATTTGCCTGCTCCCGCTCTGTTGCTGCCTGTTGCTGTGTTTGCAGTTCAGCCTCCAGCTCGGACTGTTGTTGCTCCAATGCTGCAGCTTGCTCTTGAGCCTTCTCCAGACGAGAAGAAAGCTCTGCATTTCCTGCTTGTACTTGTTCTAATTGCTCCTGAAGCTCCTCCATCCGAATCTCCTGCTCCAGTGCAGCTTCTTCAGCACGTTTCTGCGCTTCCTCATGCTGGAGCTTTTCCTCATTTAGAGCCAATTCAGCCTGTTTACGTTCCTGCTCCAGCTGCTCATTCAGCCCGGAGCATTTGATCTGCCATTCGCTTATCTTCTGGCTATGCTCTTGCTGCAAAGTAGATCGCAAATTGTCCAGCTCTATACGTTTTCGCTCCTGATGAGCCTTTTCCGCAGCGGAAAGCTTAGCTTCAGCCTGTTTAGCCGCTTCGGCTATTTCCTTCTTCAACTGCTCTTCTGTCTGCCGGACACGCGCATTTGCAGCCTCTTGCTGCTCTTTCAGCTTACGAGAAGCCTCTTGACGAGATTCTTCCAATTCACGCTTAGCTTGTTTTTGTGCATTTTCAAGTTCAGCCGCTTTTTTCTCCTGCTGTTCAAGCTTTGCCCTTAGTTCGGCAATTTCCTTGGCTGATGTAGATTCGGTCTCCACCAGTTTCTTCTGCGTCGTTTCTTTTTCTTCCCTCAATTGAACAAGGGCTTGGTGCATATCTGTATTTTTCTGCTGTTGTTCCCCTAGAGCCGTCTGGAGTTGGGCCAGATCTCCCCGGAGCTCCGCCCGTTCCGCTGCCAAGCGGTTCATATGGCTCTGAATCTCCTGAATTTGTACAGCTTCTTCAGCCATATGAACCGCAGCCAGCACGGCAATTCGGGGCATATCCAGACGCGAATGTGCTTGAGAAATGCTGTGCATACGTTCATCTACGTAATTAGCAACCTGCTTCATATAATCGCTATTGCTGCCGACAAGTTTATAAGAAGTACCGTAGATCTCTACAGTGACGCGAGTACGATCTGGTGTAGTCACAATTATGCCCTCCTTCAATACTACTGTATGTTGATTCTAAGGTGTATCCGGTACTAGGGTAACCCGCCTTCCGTGAAGCGTTCAACCTTATTAGTCCGGCTTCCCCGCAGCGGGTGAATATCAGAGTAGAGAGCTTCTATGATGATAGGCCAAAAAGCCGTATCGAACCTCTGTCACTAAGATTCGATACGGCTTCCCGCATTTCCTGCTACTTTCTCAATTCCGCTCCAAAAGTTTGTTCTAGAGACGTAACGACAGGAGAATGCGCCGCATTAATCTCTTCATCCGTCAACGTATGCTCCCAATGACGATAGGTCAGGGAAATAGCCACGCTCTTCTTGTCTTCACCAAGCTTGCTGCCTGTAAATACATCAAACACCCGTGCATCCTGCAACAGTTCTCCGCCTGCAGCGTGAATAACACGAAGCAGTTCACCTGCCTCAACGTCTTTATTCACCACGAGGGCAATGTCACGTTCCACGGACGGGAAGCGAGCCAGCTCTCTGAACTGAATATGGGAGTTTGCATGCTCAACGAGCTGTTGCAACGCGATTTCAGCTACATACGTATCGTTCAGCCCATAGGACTGTTGCAGTTCAGGATGAATCTGCCCAACTGTACCGATCCGTTGGGAGTTTCCGTTCACATCCAGCCATACCGAAGCGGAACGTCCTGGGTGGTAGCTTTGCGGCTGGTCAGCCACATAGCGAATGCTGGCACTTAGTCCAAAATAGTCGAACACTGTTTCAAGCGCACCTTTAATATCAAAGAAGTCGACCTTTTCGGCTCCGATGTTCCATTGTTTTTCACGGCGCACTCCAGTCAGCAGCAGACTCAGCACTTGAATTTCCTGCGGCTGGCGGGTTAATGTTTGCTCTTCTGTATAAAATACAGTTCCCATCTCAAAAATCGCCAGATTATCTTGCTTCCGATTCATGTTGTACACCGCTGTATCCAGCATTTGCGGAATGATGCTTGTACGCAATACACTACGGTCTTCGCTCATAGGCATAGCCAAACGTACCGGATGGCTGCCTTCTGTCAGAGCATTAAATAAAGCTGTGCTTTGCGGATGCACAAAAGAGTAACTGATCGTTTCCTGCCAGCCACCATGAGCCAGCAATCTGCGCAAGGAACGACGCAGGGACTGCGATGCCGTCAAAGCTCCTGGAGTTGTCGGTCCCTCAATAGGCGTGGTTGGGATATTGTCATAGCCATACAGACGTGCCACTTCTTCGATTAAGTCCACATCAATGGTAATATCTCCACGGCGTGTAGGTACTTCAACTTCCAGCACCCCTTGTTCTGCATCGCCACATCCAAAATGAAGTCTACCAAGAATCGTCTTCACCTCAAGCAGGGACAGTTCGGTTCCCAAATATCGGTTTATTTTATCTAGCGACAGCTTGATAATGTGGTTTTTAGCTTTTGCAGAAGCAGACTCTACGATGCCCTGGTGTACAGTGCCCCCTGCATAACGCTGAATCAGCGCAGCTGCACGATTTACAGCAGGTATAACAGCTCCTGGATCAACCTCTTTTTCAAAACGCAGACTTGCTTCCGAACGCAGTCCCAGTTGGCGGGATGTTTTACGAACGGTACCGCCGTCAAACTTCGCAGATTCCAACGCAATGCTAACCGTCGCATCCGTAACCTCAGAATTGGCTCCACCCATCACGCCTGCCAATGCAATCGGCTTTACACCGTCTGTGATCAACAGCATATGTGGTTCCAGCTTACGCTCCTGATTGTCAAGTGTAATCAAAGTTTCGCCTGTACGAGCAAGTCGCACCTCAATATTTCCATTTTCCAGCTTATCCGCATCAAAAGCATGCAACGGCTGACCATATTCCAGCATAACGTAGTTCGTAATATCTACGATATTGTTTATCGGACGAACACCTGCCGCCATCAGACGGTTTTGAATCCATAACGGTGAAGGGCCCACTTTAACACCTGTGATATAACGCGCTGCATAGTGTGTGCACAGTTCAGGAGTATCTACCTTAACGGACAAGTGATCTGCCGCAGCATCGCTAATTTCCACCAGATCCTTAGCAGGGTCAGCGAGCGAAATGTCACGTCCTAGAATGGCACTTACTTCATATGCAGCTCCATGCATGCTCAGGCAATCCGAGCGGTTGGGTGTCAAATCAAAATCCAGCACCTGATCATCCAGGGCAAGCAGCTTCGTAATTGGCGTACCAATTTCAGCATCCTCTGGCAACACCAAAATGCCTTCCTGCAATTCTTTTGGCAATAGCTTATCATTCATGCCCAGTTCTTTGGCCGAGCAGATCATGCCCATGGACACAACACCACGCAGCTTGGCCTTTTTAATATGAAAATCTCCTGGTAGCTTGGCACCTACAACTGCAACAGGAACCTTTTGACCTGCATCCACGTTCTTGGCACCACACACAATTTGCAGGTCTTCTCCCTGACCCGCATCGACAATACACACATTCAGCTTATCCGCATCCGGGTGCTTTTCCTTGCTTTTGACATAGCCTACAACGACGCCAGTAATTCCTTGGTTACGATGTTCAACTTCATCAATTTCAATGCCCGAACGGGTGATTTTTTCTGCTAGCTCCTCCGCACTCACTTGATCCAGTGATACATACTCGGACAGCCACTCGAATGATACTTTCATATGGGTTCACTTCCCTTGATATAGTTGTTTATTGACGCGCAAACTGCTTCAAGAACGACAGATCGCTGTTATAAAAATGGCGAATATCGTCAATGCCGTATTTCAAAATGGCTATCCGTTCTACACCCATACCGAATGCAAAGCCACTGTACACCTCGGGATCAAAACCACCCATTTCCAGCACTTTCGGATGCACCATACCACAGCCCAAAATTTCAATCCACACGCGCTCGCCGTTTTTCTTCACAAAAGTCACGTCTACTTCAGCACTTGGCTCGGTGAACGGAAAGAAGCTTGGGCGCAAGCGGATTTCGGTCGATTCCCCGAACATTTCGCGTGCAAATTGCAGCAAGGTTCCTTTCAAATCACTCATACGAATGTCTTTTCCAATCACAAGGCCTTCAATTTGGTGGAATTGGAAGGAATGCGTTGCATCGTCATCATCACGTCGGAATACCGTACCCGGACAAATCACCTTAATAGGCGTTTCACCCTTCATCGCCTCCATCGCGCGAATCTGAACTGGTGACGTATGAGTACGCATCAACAGATCCTCGGTCAGGTAAAATGAATCCTGCATATCACGTGCCGGGTGGTTTTTAGGCAGATTCAAAGCTTCGAAGTTATAATAATCGGTCTCTGCCTGTGGTCCCTCAGCCACTCGATATCCCATACCTGTAAAAATATCTTCGATTTGCTCGATCACTTTGTTAAGTGGGTGGAGCCCGCCTTGCGGCATTGCGCGTCCAGGCAACGTAACGTCGATTTTTTCTGCTTGCAGGCGCTCATTCGTTTCTGCTTTCGTGAACTCGTCCTGCTTACGGTTAACGACCTCTTCAATCGCCTCACGCACCTCATTGGCTACCTGGCCAACAACTGGACGCTCTTCCGCACTCAGCTTGCCCATACCGCGCAAAATTTCGGTCAGTGCACCCTTTTTACCCGAATATTTAACTCGTAGATCAGCCAGCTCCTTGGGTGTTTCCACCTTCTCCAATACTTCCAGTGCTTCTTCCTTCAAGGCCAGCAAATGTTCCTTCATTTGGATGGTTTCGCTCATCGCCTGTTCAGTCCCCTTTCTTCATATCCAGCTTTTCAGACAACAAAAAAAGGTCTTTTCTCCCGAAAAGGGACGAAAAGACCGTGGTACCACCCTCGTTAGACAATGAAGTTCAGCTACCCGACGCGTTGCCTTGTGGCAATCAGTACGGGGGTTCATTCATGCTATGCATCATCATCTCGCTCTGCACGTTGTAACGGTCGTGAACCGGTATCCCCTACTTGCACAACCGCCATTTACATGACGCTTGAGGTTCAAGGAACTGCTCCGGAGCGAACTTCAACAGCCCAATATTTGCAGAAACGCTCTCAATCCTACGGCGCTTCCTCCCTGTTCAATCGGACACTGCCTACTCTTCTCCATCAAGACATTTTCTAAATACGAACTATTGTTCATTATTATATGCAAACTACTGCACTTTGGCAAGCAGCGCCTATATTTCATTCCTTCAGATATCGGGATCATTCAACTGATCCAGCTTGGCACGAATGCGCCTGATATCGCTCAAGAGCTCCTCATTTGCTTCACTCGTCCCCGTCATTCCCATCAGTTCGGTAAGACGCAGCTGTAATCGTAGACGTTCCTCCCGCTCTCCCTGATCCTTGGGCTCTCGGATGCTTCTCCGTTCATCTTCTTGTTTTTCGTCGGCCGTCCCCTCGTAGATTTCATATCCGCCCCCCGGCTGCATATCGAGTAATCGAGTTGACGTACAACGCACCAGCTCCCGGTCATGCGAGACGAGTACCAGTGCCCCATCATATCGGCGTAAAGAGTCCTCTACAATTTCACGGGTTTCAATGTCAAAGTAATTCGTCGGTTCATCCAGCACCAGCAGATTGGCTCCACTAAAGTACAGACGCAGAAAAGCTACCCTGCATTTTTCTCCCATACTGAGCGTTCCGATCCTTTTGAATACATCCTCTTTGGCAAATAAAAAACAGCCCAGCACTGTTCTCGCTTTTGTTTGGGTCATGGTTGGGAGTGCAAGCAGACTGTCGAGCAACGTCTGATCCTCTGGAAGCTGCTCCAACTCCTGTGAAAAATACCCGATATTCAACTGTGGGTTGGCTGTGATTTTTCCCGTCTTCGGTTCAAGCTGACCTGTTAATAACCGAAGCAGCGTGGTTTTACCAATTCCATTGGGCCCCCGAACAGCCAAACGCTCCCCACGTGCAACGTTCAGATTTAGATTTTTCACGATGACATGGTCGTCGTAGCTAAAGTCAACCTGCTCAGTACGCAGCAAATATTTAGCCTGAAACCCGCTGTCATTTAATTTCATGTGCAAAGACGGAGCTTCACGTGGTTGCTCTACCCTGTTAGCCTCCAGTCGCTCCAATTCCTTCTCCTTTGCATGATAACGGGAAATATTTTTTTTAGCCTTGGCCTTGTAAAAGCTCTGCGTAATGGCCATTTCAACCTTGGATGCGCTGCGATACGCCTGATGAAACCATTCCCTGTAATTTCGAATCGTTTCCTCCAGCGCCTGTCTCGCCAGTTCCTGCTTCCGATAGCTCGCCTCCTGCTCTCGCAGTTCCCGCTCCTTCTGCGCTTTATATTCCTTATAACCACCTTTATAGCGCTCAATACCTGTGGATGTAAGCTCAACTATACTCGTAGCCACCTGATCCAAAAAGGCTCTGTCATGCGATACAAACAGCAGTGTTCCAGGATACGAGGACAGCCACTGCTCCAGCCAGAGCATACTTTCGGCATCCAAATGGTTGGTTGGCTCATCCAGTACCAGCAGCTTGGGCTGCCTGACCATCAGGCCAGCCAGTCGTACTCTCGTCTTCTGTCCGCCACTCAGATCACCATAAGCAATGGACCACGTCTGTGCAGGCATTCCCATTCGGGTGAGCGCCTTTTCCACCTCAGACTCCCAAGCAAAGCCTTGCAGGCGTTCGTATTCATCCATCAGCTCGCCGTAACGCTCCAGTTGCTGCTCCATATCCTTACCAGCATTGGCTAGGTCAGCTTCCAGCTCTCCCAGCGTTTGCTTGAGACGCCAATGCCGAGGGCTGGCCTGCTGTGCGGCCTCCAGTGCGGTTCGAGACCTATCCACTGTATCCTGCTGCTTCAGCCAGCCTCGCTCTTCCATGGGCAAATCATGTTCTACTTGACCGGAGGTTGGCGCTTCATCTCCCAGCAATATTCGTAATAACGTTGTTTTACCGGCTCCATTTCTCCCAAACAACGCGAGTCGTTCTCCTTCCGTCACATCCATCGACACATTCTCAAATATAGATGTCCCGTTCCATTCCTTGACTACATTGCGAACTCGCAAAATGGTTTTCATACCACGATCATCCTTTCCCAGCCCGGTTTTTACACCGGAAGCAATAAAAAAAAGCCGCAGAAGGCTGCGGCTTGCATACAGGAAAATAGAATGACTGCTATGAATTATTTCAGAACTTATGCATATGAAAAATAACACCGCGAACGAAAAAACAAATCCCGTTTCGGAAATATACGCATACGTCCCTACTTTCATTTCAGACACACTTCTCCCGTTGCAGCTTGCAGCCGCCTGCCAGTAACGTGCAGTTGAGTGGGAAAATCAGTGTGCTTACTTCATCGGACGTATGGTCACCTTCCTTTTTATGGGATACTTACTTGCAGTCAGTATAGCAGATCACAGTATTTTTGCAATACCAGTTTTATTTTCCAAATACCAACGTTGTATTGGACGAACCTGCATACTTAGTTACAAATTCTTTAGTATATTCAGGGGTTTGAACTTGATAACTGTAGTTCTTGCTCGGATTCCATCGGGTCACAGGCGATTTTTGGTTGGTGATGGCTGGAAAACTACCTACATCTTTAAATTCACCATTGGCTTTATCATCCAGAATACCACCCTTTTCACTACCTTTTCCAAAATAATTATTTTCGGAATAAATTCGTGCATTGGTTGCTATTGTGTAAGCCAACTGAAAATTATTAATATAATTATTTTTCACATGGAAATATCCATATCTCATCAGACCTGGACCGCGTACAAGTAAGTTTTCAAAATAATTATTAGCAATTGTAATATGCGGCATGCCATCATAATTTTTATTGCTGTCATCTGGATAACCCAGAATAAGGCCATATTTATGATTAGCAAATTTGGAGTTGCTAATGGTTACATAATCAGCCGATTGCCCTATGTACAAAAGCTTGTCCAGATCCGAGCCATTTGCATTATAATTATGACCTGCAAAAGTAACATGATCAATCCAATAATTTGTGCCCGCAGTAAGATATAGCTGGATATCATCGTTACCATTAATGCTGGCGCTGTGCTCAAAAGTTAAATTTTGAAAGATCACATTTCCCGAGTTAGCTGTTGTTTTCAAATGAATATTGATTAGCTTATTTTGCGCATAAGAGCCGATTAGCGATTTGTTGGAACCAATATTGATCACGGTTTTAGAAGAAGCAGAAATATTCTTTTCGATGACCAGAATTTTAGGTGTTGAGTCCCCTAGCTGATTTTTCAATTCGTTTAGATTATTGATATAGATGACCTGACCATTTTTGCCCCCTGTTGTAGCAGGCTTTGAAGCTCCCGTTTCGCTTTTAGCCTGTCCAGCAAAACCAATCATGCCATTCGTCGACGTATTTGGGAAATCAGTCGCAGCGAACGTAGCACTTGTTGAAAAAGTAAAAAACACAAAGGCTAAAGCTAAAAGAAAAGAGATTTTTCTCATCGCAGCTACACCCTCCTTTTTTTATATTAAATTCCATTTACGAGACTATACTTTTTTCGCAAAATGGTAAATAGTTCTTTTTATCTGTTTATTTATAGCATATAAGAAAAATATTTAATATTGTATTATTTATCAGCGTGAAAATAGTTCGCAGGAACGCAAAAAGCCGGGATCCCCCATTGGTATCCCGGCTAAAATATATTCTTATTGCAAACAAAATAAAAACCCTTGAGTCACAAGGGTTTCGAAATTTTAAAAATCGTAAGCGGGTGATGGGAATCGAACCCACGCTATCAGCTTGGAAGGCTGAAGTTCTACCATTGAACTACACCCGCATTATATAACATCTTGATTCTTATGTATGACATGCACAAACCTTTGTCAACTAACTGAATCAGGATGGTATTTAGTATAACTTACCTTTTTGTAAAATGCAAGCCTACTAGACGCCATCCTGAGCCAGCCAATTCACAGGTTTACGTAAAAACAATTTTTCAAAAACTTCTGCCGGAATGGGACGGCTAAAATAATACCCCTGACCTTCATGACAATCCTGCGCCTGCAAAAAATGAAGCTGCTCCTCATTCTCCACCCCTTCAGCCGTAACCTTCAGCTTTAAATGGTGAGCCATAGAGGCAATGGTAGATACAATGGCCGCATTTTTGCTGTCAACCAGTACCTCATTTACAAAGGACCGGTCAATTTTCAGACGATCAATCGGAAGATTTTTTAAATAATGCAATGAGCTATAACCCGTTCCAAAATCATCAATACTGATTGCAACACCAATAGCTTTTATTTTTTTCAACTGTTCAAAGGCCCGGTCCTTATCAAAAGTCATACTCTCGGTAATCTCCAGCTCTAAATAGCGTGCCTCCAGTCCCGTATCGGACAAAATGCCCCAAATGACATCAACCAGCTTTTTTTGCTGGAATTGGCGCATGGATAAATTGACCGAAATCGGAATCGATGGATACCCCAGCTCCTGCCACTGCTTATTTTGGAGACATGCCTCACGCAACACCCATTCCCCCAAGGGCACGATCAGGCCACTTTCTTCAGCTACTGGAATAAAATCACCCGGCATCACCATCCCGCGATGAGGATGATTCCAACGCACCAGCGCTTCCAAACTCGTTAGCTCGCCACTTTGCAGGTGGACACGTGGCTGATACACCAATGAAAATTCTTCATTTTCAAGCGCACGCCGCAAATCATTCTCCAACTGGAGTCTTTCATGCGCTCGCATCTGCATCGCACTAGCATACCGCTGAAAATTCACCCCTTGCTCCTTGGCACTATGTACAGCAGTATCCGCCTGTTGAATAAGTTGTTCGCTCTGATTCGCATCCGACGGGTACAAAGCTATGCCAACGCTCACCATCACATGATAAGACTCCCCATTAATATCAAACGGCTGATCGAACAGCTTCACCATATCATCAATACGATTTCTCATGACATCTGAATCTTCGTAGCCCATTAGAAGAAAGGCAAATTCATCTCCACCCATGCTAAAGACCGCTTCCCCTTCGCGGCAAAAATGCCCCAAGCGTTCGCCTACCGCATACAGCAAATAATTGCCTGCCGTATGCCCAAGCGAATCATTAATCGCTTTGAAACGATCAATATTTAGCACTAAAAGCGCTACTGTCTCATCAGATTTCAGTGAATTGCGCAATATTTTATCCAGGCGCTGGGAAAGACGACGGCGATTGGGAAGGCCTGTTATATCATCGTTATAAGCAATATGATTAAACTCAGATTCTGCCGCCTGTTTTTTCCGATAAGGAACCAGAACCATAAGCCGGACTAGACCGCTCAACAAATTATAAAATGCAATCACGTTAGTCAAAAGTCCTATAAGATGATTGATATCACTCATTTGCTCAGCAAATAAATAGAACAACTGGCTCACAACACACAGCCCAATCCCACGAACCATAAGCAACATGCCCAATTCCGCGGGGCGAACTTTCCGATATTTTCGTACTCCAAAAATAAATGTGAGTACCAGCAGTATCATGACAACCAGATTCAACGTCCAGCCCAGGTTACCTAATTCGTACCGTATACGTAGATCCGGTAAGCCTGCATCATATGCCTTAATAACTCCTAGAATCAGCAACGTGCAGCCTATCCCTGCCCACAAAGCCACTGTCTTGTATTCAGACTTCGTCTTTCTAAATGGAAGGGAACAAACGAATAAGAGCATGACCGAGGTAAAGGCACGATTTACAAACAGCAGCCACAACGAAATGCCCGGAGACAAAGCAAAGTCCGTCAGGCTTACGAAACTAAACGAAACGATATGAACAAGACAAAGCAGACCAGCCACCAAAAACGTTGGGGCAATAAGAAGTCTCTGCCAGGTTAACTGTTCCAGCAAAACGGACCAGGATTGATAAAAAATAGAAAAACAAATCGCCGCACAGGCAAATCCTATAATCGGATATAACAAGAAAAATACATTATAGGAGTATATTTTATTCAAAGTTACGTGAAATAACTGCACTAAGACAAATAAAACTATGGCGGCAATTCCAATGCCTATCGTTTTTTTTACTTCCAGCCGTATATTCATTCAGCCTCTTCAGCCCCCTGCATATCGGAGATTCCGATCATCTAAGACGTTTGACAGCTTTGGAAGCCGTTGTTTAAGTCTATAGTATCAAAAAAAAATGTTGTATTCTGGTATATAATAGCATTTAATCTGTGAAAGGTGAATCATTTTTTTGTTCTATATTCATGAATTTATTTTCGCATTTATGCAAATGCACATGCTTACAGTACCAAAAAAGCGCATCATCTTTTCAGATCATGCGCTTCAGATGACATTTTTCAAATAGGTGATACCTATACCCCAACGCTGCACACCACAACAGAAATAGTATGTACAGGACCCCTCTGCGAAAATCTCATCATATTAGACTACAGGAAGTGTGATTTTAAATTGTGTACCGCTTCCATGTTTACTGTCTACATGAATGAAGCCTCCGTGATTTTTGATAATACGATAGCTCACAGCCAATCCCAAGCCGGTTCCACTTTCTTTTGTTGTAAAAAAAGGATCGAATAAACGCGCCAATGTATTGTGATCCATACCTAAGCCGTTATCCTCAATGCAAATGTGCACATAAGAGCCCTCAAGCACGGTATGGATATCAATGCATCCCTCTCGTTCCCCGCTGATGCTTTCAATGGCATCCATCGCATTTTTAATCATATTGAGGATAACCTGCTTAATCTGCTTCACGTCAATGGAAACCTTCATGAGTTCATCATTTTCATCCAGTGCGATCTGGCAGCCCTTCATCAACGCCTCGCTTTCTGTCAGCATCACTACTTCTTTCAACAGTCCCATCACAGATACTGCCGTTTTTTGCGGAGCCGAAGGCTTGGACGAATTTAAAAACTCGTAAATAATGTCGTTCGCACGATCAATTTCGGTTAAAATAATGCGGGCATACTCATCCCTGCCCAACTCCACCAAGTGCGGCCGAAGCAATTGAATAAAACCCCGGATTGCAGTAAGCGGGTTACGGATTTCATGGGCGATAGAGGCCGAAATACGTCCTAGCATCGCCAGCTTGTCGTTTTGATACGCCGTCTGCTCAATCTGCTTATAATCCGACACATCCTTTACACTAAACAAAAAATCGCCATCCATCTGATCACCGTAGGTCACTGTTATCAACCAATGCCGACCATACTCATCAATCAACTCATGATAGCGCTTTCTATGAAAGATAGTTTCTTTATAAATCCGCATGATTTTCTTCTTCTTAAACCGACTTAACTCAGGATGATGCAAAATTTGCATCAGGTTGCGACCCGCGAGCGAACTACGTGGTAGCTCCAGTAATCTCGCCATTTGCACGTTAATAAAGGTCAGTACCCCGTCACTGTCAAACAGCATGATACCACTATCCAGGTTCTCCAGTACATTTTCATACTTATTATTGGCGATCTGTGTGGAAGGGCAAGCTCCCACGGTATCAAGCAAGGCTTCTTGGAATTCACTGATCATGCCAGGCTTCCCCCTTGTATCGGAATGATAAACTGGCCGTATCGGACGTGTAATATTCTTGAAGAAGAGAAAGGGATCTATCGATCACCCTTCAAATGGTGTAAAAAACAGTTTCAATCAACTCCGACCATTTTTTTCGATTCGAGTCTTATTTTATGATAGACAAGATTAAGGATCACAGTCAATCGGAAAAAGTGTCGAATCCACATTTTTATCCTATTTTCTTTCGTCATAATATCTGCGCAACATTACAAAATAAAAAAAATAAGTTAAAAAATAAGCGCCCTACACACCAAAGAAGCTCTCCAGATTTGAGAGCTTCTTTGGTGTGTAGGATGTCAACTGCCGCTCTTATTATGTTGAAGCCGGGATCGTCTTTGACTCATAACAGCCAGTCTTCTCTTAAGCTCTCCCTGCCATTTCTCATCATTCATTTGTTTGGCTACCGTCAATAAATCCAGCGACATGTCAATTTGGCGCTTCACAATTTCAACTGCATCTTCACTCTCACGATTTACACAATTTTCAAATATCGTATCATCGTCTTCCATGACATAATCCTGAAAATCAATCTCGGATGCCCCATCTCCATGTGCATACTCAGCCAAAATTTCATACTCATTTTCGACTTTATAATGAACTTCAATGCGACGACATACCGGGCAAAACAGCAAAGGAACATTATGGACTTGGGTGCGGTAATGCTTCAGCGTTCCCTTGGTTCCTACCATGCTTGCTCCACAGCAATAACTCATCCGGGCTCAGCCTCCTCTGAACAAAACCTGTTCTGCCTTGTTTATCTTCTACAATACCTTATTCGCTTTCATCAGGCAAAATTCCTCCAGAACACAACAACATTTCCATAATTATTTGTTACTTCACTCTGTATTACATGAATCAGACAGGCTATTCCTATATCTTCGGCTGCATAGTGCAGGCAAGCAAGCCCCCAACAACGGTAAAGTAACCGCTTGTTGGGGGCTTGCTTGTTTAAGTTCAACTTGTAAAGCTAATATTACAGATTTTTATCGCCTGGTTTCCAGTTCATTGGGCACAAGCCACCGGATTGCAAAGCTTGCAGTACACGCAATGTTTCTTCTACACTGCGGCCTACATCGTTGTGGTTAACCACTTGATATTTCAGTTCGCCTTCTGGATCAATGATGAACAAGCCGCGCAATGCAACGCCTTCTTCTTCGATCAGAACGCCATAGTCGCTTGCTGTTTTTTTCGTGATGTCAGAAGCCAACGGGAAGTTCAGTTTGCCCAGACCGTTGTTTTCTTTAGCTGTGTTGATCCATGCTTTGTGGCTGTGCACGGAGTCTACACTGATACCCAAAATTTCAGTATCCAGCTCTTTGAATTGGTCAGCTGCATCGCTCAATGCTGTAATTTCTGTTGGGCATACAAACGTGAAATCCAGTGGATAGAAGAAAAATACGAGCCACTTGCCACGGTAATCGGAAAGTTTCACCGAGCCAAATTCTTGACCGTCTCCAGATACTGTTTCCAATGCAAAATCAGGTGCGGGTCTTCCTACCAATCTTTCTGCCATAATGTGAAATCCTCCTTTAAAATATGTAAGAAAAACACCAATTGTGCTTTCCTCAATCATCTGTATTGTAATAAACAACCTACTTGATAAATGTTATCATTCGCTGAAATCAAAGTCAATATTGTAACCATTACTTTTTTATAATTATTTTAAACTAGCTTAAAAATTCACAATTTATTCACATTTCAACAGCTTTCTGATATGCAAGTAGCTCCTGAATACTCAGGAGCTACTGTGTCAAACATTTGCTATAAAATTATACTGTATAACCTCACTATATAATAGGAAGCTTTTTTTCAGAACAAGTACGTTTCCGGGGACTTTAGCGAATAGCTGCTGCGATCAAATCGCCCATTTGAGTTGTCGAGATCGCTTGTGATTTATCCACTGCGATATCTGCCGTACGGTGTCCTGCATCCAGTACCTCAGCTACCGCCTTCTCGATAGCGTCAGCTGCTTTCTCGTACCCAAAGGTGAGGCGGAACATCAAAGCAACGGACAAAATCGTTGCAATGGGGTTCGCCAGTCCCCGACCAGCAATATCAGGTGCTGAGCCGTGCACCGGCTCGTACAGACCGAAGCTGCCTTCTCCCAGTGATGCAGAGGAGAGCATACCGATGGACCCAGTCAGCATAGCTGCTTCATCACTAAGAATGTCACCAAACATATTTTCGGTTACAATGACGTCAAAACTGGATGGACGACGCAGCAATTGCATGGCACAGTTATCGACCAATACATGCTCAAGCTCGACATCTGGGTAATCTACAGCGACCCGGTTAACAACTTCACGCCATAGACGGGAAGTTTCCAGTACATTAGCCTTATCCACCGATGCGAGTTTTTTGCGACGTTTTTGTGCAATTTCGAAGGATTGACGAACAATACGCTCTACTTCTGTTACATTATATGCGCAAGTATCGACCGCTTCTTCACCCTGAGCACTCTCTCGTCTATACTTCTCACCGAAATAAATGCCGCCCGTCAGTTCGCGCACCACGATCAAGTCCGTTCCTTCCAGTACCTCTGGTTTCAAAGTAGATGCGTCCTTAAGACAATCGAAAACAACAGCAGGACGAAGATTTGAAAACAGACCAAGCTCTTTGCGAATACCGAGCAATCCGGTTTCAGGACGAAGCTCCTTAGGATTGTTGTCCCATTGTGGTCCTCCTACCGCTCCCAACAGCACGGCATCTGCAGATTGGCATACGGCCAGTGTTTCTTCCGGCAATGGAGTCCCTTTCTTATCAATGGCAATCCCGCCGAACAGCGCATGCTCTGTTTCAAATGAAAGGCCAAATACTTCTTCCGTACGTTTCAAAATTTTCTCTGCCTCTGCGACCACTTCAGGTCCGATTCCGTCTCCCGCTATTACTGCAATCTTTTTAACGTCTGCCATCACGTACACTCCTCTTGTTATACAGCCATACAGCCGTATTTCTCATACCTTCTTTGTAACATATAAAGCAGGGCTTTGACCAAGATATAGAATCTATCAATTCAATAGGCTCAGCCTATAAGCTGATTTTTTCATTAGAGAATAAGAAAACAGGACCGGTAACACCCGATCCTGTCTATATTCATTTCATAGGCTTGTATAAACTTAGGATTTATAATCTACGCGATTGCTGTAATTTTTACGCTTGTCGATCAAACCATTCAGTGCATCCACATAAGCTCGTGCACTTGCTTCCAAAATATCAGTGCTTACCCCGCGTCCCTGTACAGATATTCCGTTTTGAGTCAGCACCACATGTACTTCACCTAGAGCGTCCTTGCCATGGGTAACAGATTTGATGGAATAATCAGAAAGTACAACACTCTCGCTGCTGGCTTGATCAATCGCATTATAGATCGCATCAACTGAACCATTTCCTTCAGCTTCTGTCTCGATCACCTGACCTTCATCGTTAACCAGGCGTATTTGTGCGGAAGGCGTAGCCTTGTTCCCGTAAGTTACGAAAATGGTTTCCAGCTTGAAGACTTCAGGTGCATCGGCCAATTTTTCTTCCAGCAATGCCAGGATATCATCGTCCGATACTTCCTTCTTCTTATCAGCCAAATCCTTAAACTGCCCAAAAGCGCGATTCAAATCTTCTTCGTTCAATTCGTAGCCCAACTCAACCAAACGCTCCCGGAAAGCATGACGCCCTGAATGCTTGCCCAGTACCAGCTTGCTTTCTTTCAGACCGATACTTTCCGGTGTCATAATTTCATAGGTCGTCTTTTCCTTCAGCATGCCATCTTGGTGAATACCTGATTCGTGCGCAAAAGCGTTAGCACCCACGATCGCCTTGTTGCCCGGCACTACCATCCCCGTCAAACGGCTAACCAAACGGCTCGTACGTGCAATTTCAGACAGTTGCAGAGACGTTTTGGCCTGGAAAAATTCCTGTCTCGTCTCCAGTGCCATGGCGATTTCCTCAATGGCCGTGTTTCCAGCACGTTCACCGATACCGTTAATCGTTCCCTCAATCTGATCTGCACCGTTCAGGATGGCAGCAAGCGTATTAGCAGTAGCCATTCCCAAGTCATTGTGGCAATGTGCACTCAATTGAATCTTCTCCACATCAACCACATTTTGCTTGATATGTTTGAATATATTTCCGTATTCGTATGGTGTTAGGTAACCTACCGTATCTGGAATATTGACGACAGAAGCCCCTTCCTGTACAGCCATGGTGACCATTTCAACCACAAAATCAAGCTCCGTTCGCCCTGCATCCTCCAATGAAAACTCCACTTTTGGCAAATACTTCAATCCATAACGAATGGCTGCACGGGCCGTTTCCAGTACCTGTGCCTTCTCCATCCGCAGCTTATGCTGACGATGAATTGGAGAGGTTGCCAAAAAGATATGGATACACGGGTCCTGTGCTCCCTTAAGTGCCTCGCGAACCGCATCAATATCCTGTTCCCTTGCACGCGAAAGGCCAATAACAGTCGAATTTTTTACAGCTTTTGCTACTGCATTAACAGCCGCGAGATCACCCGGAGAAGCAGCTGGGAACCCAGCCTCCATACGATCGATTCCCAGCTTCTCCAACTGATGAGCGATCTCTACTTTCTCACGAGTATTCAAGTTCACGCCAGGTGACTGTTCTCCGTCTCTCAACGTTGTGTCAAATATATATATTTTGCGCAACCTAACGCACCTCCTCAGGATTTGGACCCTTAAATTACAATGCGGCTCACGCAATAAGCAGGGCCGCATTGTAATTAATATTTATAAATAATTCATATTGTCGAGCTTATAGTACAAAAGGTTATTACTTTTTGATCCAATGCATCATTTCACGCAATTGTCCGCCCACTACTTCAATCGGATGGTTAGCTTCATTACGACGAGTAGCCGTCAGGAATGCACGTCCAGATTGATTTTCAAGGATGAAGTCACGAGCAAATTTACCTTGTTGAATGTCAGTCAATACATCCTTCATGGCTTTCTTCGTATCTTCTGTTACCACACGTGGTCCAGTTACATAATCGCCATATTCTGCTGTATTACTGATGGAATCACGCATTGTTGCCAATCCACCTTCATACATCAGGTCAACGATCAGCTTAAGCTCATGCAAGCATTCGAAGTATGCCATCTCAGGAGCATAACCTGCCTCAGTCAATGTTTCAAAGCCCGCTTTTACGAGTGCGCTCACACCGCCACACAATACCGCCTGCTCACCGAACAGGTCCGTCTCCGTTTCTTCACGGAAGGAGGTTTCAATTACGCCCGCACGTGTACAGCCAATGCCTTTTGCGTATGCAAGACCGATCTCCTTGGCTTGACCTGTTGCGTCCTGCTCAATTGCGATCAACCCCGGTACACCAAACCCTTCTACATAGGTACGACGTACCATATGTCCTGGGGATTTTGGAGCAACCAGCAATACATCGCTATCTTTAGGAGCTACGATTTGTCCAAAATGAACATTGAAACCATGGGAGAACAAAAGTGCTGCGCCTTTTTTCAGGTTAGGTTCGATTTCATTTTTGTAGACAGAAGCTTGAGTTTCATCAGGCAACAAAATTTGAACCACATCTGCACGGCTTGTTGCATCAGCTACGTTCAGAACTTCAAAACCGTCGTTTCTTGCGACATCAGCTGATTTGCCTTCACGCAAACCAATAACAACATTTACACCACTGTCACGCAAGTTTTGTGCTTGAGCATGTCCTTGGCTACCATAACCAATTACGGCCACTGTTTTTCCTTTCAATACGCTGAGTTCTGCATCTTTTTCGTAGTACGTTGTAACTGCCATGGTTAATTTCCTCCTTTTAATTGGACCCTTCATAATGAGCGGGTACTCCAAGAGACTTCGCCTCATGATTGGTATCTAAAAATCTCTTCGAGCACCCGCTCTTATGCGGGCGGTTCTTTAATGATGTAATGCGCTATAAGCGGTAAATCGTTAAAGCTTCATATTATGCATTGCCACGTATCATAGCTGTAACCCCGGTTCGGGTCAACTCGCGAATACCATAAGGCTTCAGCAATTCGATCATTGCATCAATTTTTTCGGTATCGCCAATCACCTGAACGATTAAGCTCGTCGTTCCAACATCAATTACAGCTGCTCTGAACGTTTCTACCACGCCCATAATTTCTGGTCGCTGGGGCGGTTCAGCCTTTACCTTAATCATTGCCAATTCCCGAGCAACCATCGGCTTGGAACTGAGATCGATGACCTTGATCACATCAACCAGCTTGTAAAGCTGCTTTTCAATCTGCTCCAGGTTGTTCTCATCTCCTACAGTCACAATGACCATACGGGATAATCCAACTTCCTCCGATTGACCCACAGTTATGCTTTCAATGTTGAAGCCACGGCGACCAAACAGTCCAGATACACGTTGCAAAACGCCGGGATGATCATTTACCAGTACAGCAATGGTATTTTTTGTCGTCATTTTACTCGTCCCCCATCAGCATTTGATCAATTGTCGAACCTTGCGTCACCATCGGATATACATTCTCTTCCTTGCTGACTACAAACTCGACAACGACCGGTCCGGGTGTATCAAGCGCCTCCTGCCAAGCCCGACGTGCTTCTTCCTTATTCGTAGCACGCAGTCCTTTGACACCGTATGCTTCGGCCAGTTTCACAAAATCCGGGCTTCCAGCCAGGTCAATGTGACTGTACCGATTGTTATAGATCAATTCCTGCCATTGGCGAACCATTCCAAGTACCTGGTTGTTGATGATTACGATTTTGACCGGAATGTTATTGATTGCACAGATGGCTAATTCCTGCGAACACATCTGCATGCCGCCGTCTCCGTTAATCGATATTACCAATCTGTCAGGATTGGCCATCTGAGCGCCGATGGCAGAAGGGAAACCAAATCCCATCGTACCCAGTCCACCGGAGGTGACCCATGAACGTGGCTGATTGAATTTGTAATACTGTGCTGCCCACATTTGATGCTGTCCTACGTCCGTCGTAACGATTGCTCCGCCCTTGGTCGTTTTATCCAACAATTCAATAACCCATTGTGGTTTAAGCACCGTTTCAGAATCCTTATAAGAAAAAGGTTTCGCAGCTTTCCATTGCTGAATTTGCGCTCTCCATGCATCTGCCAGATCCGCGCGTTTCACATCCTGATTCAGCAATTCCAATACTGCCTTCACGTCGCCTACGATTGGAATATCCGCGGCAACATTTTTTCCGATTTCAGCAGGATCGATATCAATGTGTACAATTTTGGCTTGAGGAGCAAATCCATCCAACTTGCCTGTCACCCGATCATCAAAGCGGGCACCAATACAGATCAGCAAATCCGACTGTTGAATCGCCTGATTGGAAGTGTATGTTCCGTGCATTCCCGGCATCCCTGTCCAGAGCTCATGTCCACTTGGGAATCCTCCCAAACCAAGCAATGTTGTTGCAATCGGAATTTCCGTTTTACGAACAAATTCGTAAAGTGCTTCATGTCCACCGGAGTATACAACTCCTCCACCTGCCAGAATGAATGGACGTTCTGCTTCGGCGATAGCTTGAGTCAGCTTGTCTAGTTGAATTTTGTTGGGCAACACATTCGGGTTGTAACCCCGCATGGTCACAGGTTCCGTCTGTGGAACAAACAACGTCTGGGCTGCGGAGACATCCTTCGGAATATCAATCAGTACTGGTCCTTTTCTACCTGTATTGGCAATATGAAATGCCTCATGGATGATTCGCGGCAGATCCTCTACATCTCTCACCAGATAGCTGTGTTTCGTAATCGGCATTGTAATTCCCGTGATATCAGCTTCCTGGAAAGCATCTGTACCGATCAGGGAAGATACAACATTACCCGTGATGACCACCAACGGCACCGAATCCATATAAGCTGTCGCTATGCCAGTTACCAGGTTTGTCGCTCCAGGTCCGGAAGTCGCGATACAGACACCAACTTTACCGCTTGCCCGTGCATAACCATCTGCCGCATGAATAGCTCCCTGCTCATGACGAGTGAGGACATGCTTGAAATCCTTGAAGCCGTACATGGCATCATAGATATAAAGCACTGCACCACCTGGATATCCAAAGACACACTCTACTCCCTCCAGCAAAAGGCTACGGAGTAAAATTTCCGAACCTGTAATCACCTCAGGCTTCATCCACTTTTGACGTAATTCATCGGTTGACCTAACTTCAGGAATTTGTGCACTCATTGGTCATCCTCCTTTACAAAATTTACATACAGCTGACATTTGTGAAAACAAAAAAACCTTTCATCCCTAGAACAGACTTGCTGTTACTGAGGGACGAAAGGCTGTAGCTTCCGTGGTACCACCCGTGTTTGCCCGATATTTTGCAATATCGAACCTTAGTAGGTACAGAAATCACAAAGGATCTCCATATCTGACGTCTGTAACGTAGACCGTACGATTTTCCCTAATAGGCGATTCAGCGCACCGTTAATATCATTGGGCCCAAATACTTTTCAGGAAAACAGCTCCAAGGTGAGCTCGTTAAAAAGGGATTTTGGTGAAGCTTGCAGCTAATGCCTCACTCTCTGAACAAAAGAGCCCTAATCACTTCGTCCTCTTCATTGCCGTTGTGTTCATGTCATTCTTTCAAATGTTTAGACACATTATATGTCCCCCATCTGGGATAGTCAATACCCATATTTCATAAAAATTTATGTTTCTCTTCTTAAGCACCTTTGAGTCGCACGCTTGTAAGAGGTGCCCGCATATGATAAAAAAGACCGCACAGTGAGACTTTGTACTCCTCCGAAGCCATGACATATCTTGTTAAAAGGGTAAAAAAGGAGGCCCGTTTATGATTCGCAAACGATGCGCCCAAGATGACAACATGATCTTTCGTCTAATCGAGCAAGAGCTTGTCCCTCTATCGCATTTAAGTGCCCAAGAAATGGATCAAATACGTAAAGAATTACCCCGGCGCTTAAACCGGGGCATCACTTTTGTAGCTTGCAGACCGGATAATGCACAGGTTGTTGGCTTCATTCATGTTATGCTGCATGGAGAACTATTATACATTGATTTGATCGCAATCTCTTCGGCTCAGCAAGGTAAAAGATACGGAAAAAAGTTGCTGGAGTATGCCGAGCAATATGCCCGATTGCGACGTTGCAAGCGGGCTAAAGTGATGGTGGACGAAGACAATGTGCGAGGGATCCATTTTTATCTACGTCATCAATATCATATGCTACGATACGTGGCTCTAAGCCGATGTCACGAACTCGAAAAGTCACTGTGAAAAGTATGGTTTTCGGGCTCAGGATTTTGTAAAACTAAAAAAAGTTAGGGTAAAAAGGATTGCCTACCCCGGGGTAGCCCCCGTCTGTGTACGGTCCATATTGCGGACCATATCCTGGACCTCCATAACCTGGTCCTCCATAACCTGGACCGTAGCCACCGTAGGCACCCACGTATGGAGCTGTGCCAATGGCCAGCAAATCAAAAAGCACCAGAGGAATAATCGCTTTCGTGTTTACTTTTTTCTTACGGTTTGGTTGGAGAATCAGTCGGTTACCCGAAATGCGAATCAGCTTGCCACTGACCCGAGAGCCATCCTTACGTGTAGCGAAGATGACTTTGCCGACAAGCTTCTCCACCTGCTTTCTGGTTACTGCCTGTTTCATCGTATTTCCTCCTTCTTTCTCAACGGATGGACAGATTGAACGGCTCCTTGATAGCTCACCACCACCACAAAATAGACTGGAGCTGACAGGGGCCGAGCGTCCGTCCAATCTGCATAGCACAGTCTATTCCATTCAAGCCATAAGCGTATGTTTAAATGCCTGCACAATGTAAAAAAAATCTGGTACCTGCACATGCAGATACCAGATTTTCATATACACCAATATGTGTATTTAAAAACATTCAGTTGTCTATGAGTCATTAACGCTTGCTTGGATCATACAGTTGACCCAAAGCGGCCGGAGCGCGTGAACGTCCAACTGCCGCTACCAGCACAATAATTGTCAGGAGATACGGCAACATAAAAATAATTTCCTGGGGAATACTTTGCGACCATGCAAACAACTGCACATAGTTGCGAATGGCTTGTGAAAAACCGAAAAACACTGCCGCTCCAAAAGCACCGAGCGGATTCCATTTACCGAAAATCATAGCCGCAATAGCAATATAGCCCTGCCCTGAAACGGTATTATGTGAGAACATATTGGTTGTAGTCAAAGTGATCGTAGCTCCACCAATCCCAGCCAACGCACCACTAATCATAACACCGATGTAACGAAGGCGATTGACTTTGATCCCCACGGTATCGGCTGCACCCGGATGCTCCCCTACTGAACGCAAACGCAAGCCAAACGGAGTTTTATACAAAGTAAAGTAGCCGATAATAACTAATAGAATAGCTAGATATGTCGTTGGATAGGCTTGGAAGAATGCTTTTCCTGCAATCGGAATATCCACAAGATAAGGAATGGATATCTCGTTAAAGCCTTGAATTCGGCCGGTGTCCCCATCACCCTCAAATAACAGCTTAACCATGTACAGTGTACTACCTGCTGCCAAGAAGTTAATGACAATCCCGCTGATTACCTGATCAGCCTTGAATGTAATAGAGGCTACAGCATGAATTAGCGAAACCAGAATACCGAACACCGCAGCTGACAGCACACCTACCCAAGCCGCAGAGGTGCCACCTAATCCTGCTTGCTCAGCATAAAATCCGCCCACACCTGCCGCAAACGCGCCAAACACCATAAGACCTTCCAGTCCAAGATTCGTTACACCGGATTTTTCCGAAAAAACTCCGCCAAGAGACGCAAAAATAATCGCCGTCGCAAAAACGAGCGTTGTATGGATTAATTCACCAAGTGTTAACCAACTCATTTTACAACACCTTCTCTTTCTTCCGCTTGGAGTAGAGCGGCTTCACAACCCAACGCACAATACCTTGGGCCGCAATGAAGAAAATAATCGAGCCAATAACTACCCGGATAATTTCTGGCGGTACATCCGCGCTAAAGCTCATCCCCGCAGAACCATACGTGAGCGTTCCGAACAAAACAGAACCGAGCAACACACCGAACGGATTATTCATCCCGATCAAAGACACAGCGATACCGTCAAAGCCGGTTCCTGGTGATCCTGCCATGACAGATTGATAATGGAAAACCCCCAGCACCTCAAAGGCACCAGCCAATCCGGCAAAAACACCACTAATAAACATCGCTTTTATGATATTACGATTTACATTCATACCTGCATAGCGGGATGCATCCTGATTAAATCCGACAGCGCGAAGCTCATAGCCCTGCTTTGTTTTCCACATGAAAATATAGAAAAACACTGCCGCCAGCACAGCAATAACTGTGCCCCAATGAACTCGAGCATTCCCCATCATCTGGGACAACCAGTCAATGGAAATAGAAGCGGAAGGTTGGATATCCACAGAGCGATTTTCACCTTCCATAAGTGCGAACTGATTAATTACCAAATTAGCCAAATACAGACCGATCCAGTTCATCATAATACATGTAATAACTTCGTTCACGCCTCGCTTGGCCTTCAAATAGCCAGCAATCGCAGCCCACAAGCCTCCGAAAACAGCTCCTGCGATCACAGCCAGCGGTGCATGAAGGATAGCAGGCAGCCCATGAAGTTTGATACCTACAATCGAAGCAGCTGTCATACCGACCAAAAACTGACCTTCGCCACCGATGTTAAACAACCCGGCACGGGCCGCAAAAGCAAATGCCAAGCCTGTTAAAATCAACGGTGTCATCTCACGGATCGCTTCGCCAAAATTGTAGGAATCTCCGTACACACGGCTAAACAAAGCGGAATAAGCCACAATAGGATCATACCCGCCAATCAACATCACGATAGCACCCAGAATGAGGCCTAGAATAATAGAGACCAGAGCCAGAACAAAGGAGTCTTTTGTGAATATTCTCAATAGGTTAGCCATTCTCTACTCCTTTCTTCACTGCACTTCCTGCCATCATTAGCCCCAGTTCCTGGTCATTCGTTTCTTCAGGCAGCACTTCCCCGACAATCTTACCCTCATAAATAACAGCAATTCGATCGGATACATTCATAATCTCGTCCAGCTCAAAAGAAATGAGCAGTACCGCTTTACCTTGATCCCGCTGAGCAATCAGTTGCTTCTGGACAAATTCAATAGCTCCAACATCCAGCCCGCGTGTAGGCTGCGCCGCAATGAGAAGGTCTGGGTTTTTATCAATTTCACGCGCTATGATTGCCTTTTGCTGATTTCCACCAGATAGCGATCTTGCCTTGGTATGAATATCTGGTGTTCTAACATCAAACTTCTCAATAAGACTTTTTGCCTGTTTTTCTATAGCGTCCTTGTTCAAGAAGCCGTTTTTACTGTAAGGCGCCTGATAATACGTCTCCAGCACCATATTTTCACTCATGGAAAAATCGAGCACCAACCCATGCTTATGGCGATCCTCCGGTATATGTGAAACGCCTGCCTCTGAAATTTTGCGCGGTGGCTGATTTGCCAGTTCTGTTCCGAGCAAACGGATACTTCCACTATCCACCTTGCGCAAGCCTGTCAAAGCTTCTATTAGCTCACTCTGTCCATTGCCGTCTACTCCGGCAATCCCCAAAATCTCGCCGGCCTTGACCTGCAGGTTCAATTCATTCAGAACATGAATGCCATCCTTGTTTTTAGAAATTACTTTGTTCATTTCCAGTACAGTTTGTCCTGGTTGAGCAAGCTTCTTATCCACTTTAAAGGACACACGACGGCCCACCATTTTCTCCGCCAACTCATTTGGTGTTGTTTCAGATGTTTTGACCGTGTCAATAACTTTACCTCGGCGAATAATCGTAACCGTATCTGCAATTTGCATAATTTCTTTGAGTTTATGAGTGATAAGAATGATTGATTTGCCTTCAGCTACTAAGCGCTTCATAATGTCCAGCAACTCAGAGATTTCCTGTGGTGTCAGCACCGCTGTTGGCTCATCAAAAATTAGAATATCTGCACCGCGATAAAGCGTTTTGATAATTTCCACACGCTGTTGCATACCAACAGATATATCCTCAATTTTGGCATTCGGATTTACCTGAAGTCCGTATTGTTCAGACAACCGCTGTACTTCTGCGGCAGCCTTTTTATAATTGATTTTCAGACCCTTACGTGGCTCCGACCCAAGGACAATATTTTCGGTTACGGTAAACGGCTGTACGAGCTTAAAATGCTGATGCACCATGCCGATCCCCAGATCAATTGCCTTATTTGGACTATCAATCTGTACGGGGTTCCCTCCCATTTCAATGGTCCCTTCATCCGGCTGATACAGTCCGAAAAGAATATTCATAAGCGTAGATTTGCCCGCGCCATTCTCACCCAAAAGGGCGTGAATTTCTCCTTTATGCAGCTTGATGCTGATGGAGTCGTTGGCAACGATGCCGGGGAATCGTTTTGTAATTTGCTTTAACTCAACGACGGGGGTCGCTGCATCCATGAGATCACCCTTATACACTTTATAGTATGTGCTCCAATGAGCTGATTTTGACCGTTATAATCTTATAACTCCAGACGTAAGAACAAGGCTAGTCTTATGAACCAGCCTTGTCGCCACCTTTATGTTCTTCACCTAACTTATTTCGAAGGAACTGTAATTTCGCCTTTAATGATTTTTTGCTTGTATTGTTCTACAAGATCAAGCACGTCTTTAGGAACGTTTTTCGTAGATGTATCTGCCAAACCAATTCCGTTATCCTTCAGAGCCAGTGTTTCGACACCGCCCTTAAACTTACCGTCAATTACTTCTTGGGATACGCGTTTTACTGCTTCATCTACGCGTTTTACCATCGACGTTAATGTTACTTCATCACCAAACTCAAGGGATTGGTCTTTATCTACGCCGATAACCCATACTTGCTGACCTTGCTGCTTACGTGCAAGTGCTTCGTTAAATACGCCTGTTCCTGATCCGCCAGCTGCATGGAAAATAATATCTGCACCATCGTTGTAGATCGTTGCTGCTGCAGC
Organism: Paenibacillus sp. ICGEB2008; assembly: GCF_000307675.1. Classification (NCBI taxonomy): domain Bacteria; kingdom Bacillati; phylum Bacillota; class Bacilli; order Caryophanales; family Paenibacillaceae; genus Paenibacillus; species Paenibacillus sp. ICGEB2008. Next base: position 776,686 of record NZ_AMQU01000007.1, on the reverse strand, counting down.
TTTACCTAAATCCGGCTTATCAAACGCACCCGTATAGTTCACAATCAGTTGTGCTTTTGGATTTACAGCCTTAATCCCTGCTTCAAACCCTTTTTCAAAACGTTTGATCAACGGGCTGTCTTGTCCACCCACAAAACCAATTTTGTTTGTTTTAGTAAGCTTACCAGCTACAACCCCTACCAGGAAGGAACCTTCATTTTCAGCAAATACAACCGATTTGACATTAGGCGCATCCACAACACTGTCAATGATCGCCAAATTTTTGTTCGGATTGTCTTTTGCTACTTGTCCAATCGCATTCGCCAGATTAAAACCGATACCCCAAGTCAGGTTAAAATCACCTTTAACGAATTGGTTCAGGTTAGGAATATAATCTTGGTCGGATTTACTTTGCAAGTATTTAACTTTAACGCCTGATTCTTTCTCAATAGCTTGAAGTGCCTCCCAAGCAGATTGGTTAAACGATTTGTCGTTTACTCCGCCCACATCTGTAACCATGCCAAGTTGGACATTTGATGTTTTGGCAGAACCGCCTGCTTCTCCACCATTTGCGTTGGAAGCACCTTGATTTTTGTTACCGCAGCCTGCGAGAATGACCGAGATCGCCAGCAGCATAACCAAAGACATACTAAACAATTTCTTCATGCTGATACTGTTCCCCCTTAGTGTTAGATCCCTGGACTGTCTCTTTTCTTTAGAAAATGTATTTCATTTTCATGTCATTTACTGACGAGACAGATCGTACAGAAGACTTACTTTAGAGATTATACAATTATGATCGGCTAAAATCTAGACAATTAATAACCTTGGGTCAATTTTTTTTAGAATTCTAAAAATGTAAGCGTTACAAAGTTAAAAAAACCATACATTCTATCATCATACGTCATATTTATTCGTATTTTGAAGAAAATGAAGTCTTTTTTAATGTTAAGTATGTACAAAAAAAAGGCGTCCCTACACAGCGTACTGCTCGGGACACCTTTGTTACCACTTCCGTGGTTTTCACGCCTTAATTAAGCGTTGATTTTACCTTTAGCAACAGTTGCCAAAGAGTTGAATGCATTAATATCATTGACTGCAAGATCAGCCAAGATTTTACGGTTAATGTCTACACCAGCCAATTTCAGACCGTGCATCAATTTGCTGTAAGACAAACCATTCAAACGAGCTGCTGCGTTGATACGCACGATCCACAGTCTGCGGAAGTTACGTTTCGTCTGACGACGGTCACGGTATGCGTAAACAAGCGATTTCATTACCTGCTCGTTAGCTGTTTTAAAAATGCGGTGTTTGGAACCAAAATAACCTTTAGCAAGCTTCAATACTTTTTTATGACGACGACGAACGACGAATCCGCCCTTTACTCTTGCCATATCAAAAGACCTCCCAAATAATGTTTATACTTTATTTATTGCCGTGCTTAATGCTATTTCAGGTTAGCAAGACCTTGTTTCAAACGTCTAACGTCCCCAGGTGCCATCTCAGGGTTAGTACCCAGAACGCGTTTTGCACGTTTGGATTTGTGGGAAAGCAAGTGGTTTCTGTAAGCTTTGTAACGCGTCACTTTACCAGTACCGGTAATTTTGAAGCGGCCTTTAAGGCTGCTATGTGTTTTCATTTTTGGCATTGAACTTCCTCCTTAATTTGTCATTGACTCTTTGGAGCCAATATCATAATCATGCTGCGTCCTTCGAGCTTGGGTTGGCGCTCCACGGTACAAAGATCAGCAACTTCCGTTTTCACACGTTCGAGAATTTTTTGACCCACATTAGCATGGGTAATTTCACGACCACGGAAACGAACAGAGCATTTCACCTTGTCCCCTTCATTCAGGAACTTCACCACATTGCGAAACTTGGTTTGGTAGTCATGTTCCTCGATGTTGGAACGGAACCATACCTCTTTGATGTCAACGATCTTCTGGTTTTTACGGGCTTCCTTTTCTTTCTTTTGTTGCTCATAGCGGAATTTTCCGTAATCCATAATCCGACACACGGGCGGCTTCGCTTGAGGCGCCACGTTCACGAGATCCAAGTTTGCGTCAATCGCCATTTGCAAAGCTTCACGAGTCGGTTTAATCCCGATTTGTTCCCCGTTTGCACCAACTAGACGTACTTCTCTCACTCGAATCTCATCATTGATCATATGTTCCTTACTAATAACCCTCCACCTCCAGAACCTGTTATTGTTGTATTGTGTTTAAGCACAAAAAAGGGATGACGACTATGCAGCCGACATCCCTGTCTGATACTCAATTCATCATGAAAGTTCAATTCACAAATCATTGGATCATGACCAGCCGGCAATACCGGACAGGTGAGAAGTCGGTCCTTCTACTTGTTAATCCATACTTTTCAATTAACATACTCAAATATCATATCATGTTACTACTGAGTCGTCAACACTTTTATAAAAACAGTTGAAGCCCAGCCTCTGTAGGACACAAAGTTTTACTTTATCGTCCATTAACCTTGCTTGCTCTGAACCTCTTCCAGACGAACGACACGCGTATGCTGGGTGTGGCTCCATTGCTTGTTGTTCTGTGTAAAGAACGCATAGAACGTAATCGGATACCACGAAATCAGATAGACCGGGAACAGCAGCAAGTACAAATATACTTTTTTGAACGTGACCTTTTCCAAGATCATCGCGATCAAAAAGGTAACAATATTCAGCCCCACAGCCACAAAACCGGTCCAAGCAGGGAATTGTACGTAGATATTTTCAATATTGGGTCCACCAAATAATGCAATATCTACCCACATCGCTACTGTCATCAAGAAGGTAAACAGTACGATATACACGTTTAGACCATAAAGAGCCATATCGAATTTAATCAGGCTTCTATGCTTGATACTCTGCCACAACAATGGGAAGAAATAACGACGAGCAACCGTAAAGTGACCTTGCATCCAGCGCAGACGCTGTCTGGACGAAGCTTTGAACGTCAACGGCTTCTCATCATAAACCTTGGCATCGTAATTAAATCTTGGATATACGTTGCGTTGTGTACAACGCATAGTGAATTCCAAATCCTCTACCAGACTTGTTGCACCCCAGCCCATTTCCTTGAGCAGATTTGTTTCAAAGCACATGCCTGTACCACCGAGGAAATTAGCCATATTCAGGTTGTGACGTGACAACTGCCACAAACGGTTGATGTACCAATAAGATACCCCGTATGCGGCTGTGATCCAAGAGTCCTCAGGATTCTTAGTATCAATGTATCCCTGGATAACACGGGCGCCTGAGCACAAGTCATTGTTCATTTCGCTCAAGAAATTGGTATGCGCCAAATTGTCAGCATCAAACATGACAATGGCATCATATTGACGCGGCATAGCCCATAGCTCCTTGAGCATCCACTCAATAGCATAGCCTTTACCACGCAAATTCGGATTCGTACGTTCACATGCATTCATGCCGTGAGCACGAACAATGTCCGCTGTCTTATCTGTGCAGTTATCACAGATTACGAATACGTCGTACAGTTCCTTTGGATAGTCAAGCTGCTTTAGATTTTCCATCAATGCTCCGACAACTTGTTCTTCATTGTGGGCAGCGACTAAAATGGCAAATGATTTTTCTGGAGCCGCCTGCTCTTTCCTTTTCTTGCGAACCAATCCGAACAAGGAGAATGCAAACTGATAGACTGCGATCAACGCCAGTATAATCTGGAGCGTCACAAAAATAGCGTCTAACATGATCTCTTGTTACCCCCTTTTTATACCCCTTTAAAAATCTTGCGTTTGTCTGTTTTCTATCTGTGTAGCGCAAGTTGCGGCGCTTTGTGCGCCTTTTCTGTAGTTTTGACCCGACCCTTGCTTTCTTCTTTCGGCTCTGCGCAGCCCCCTTTTGGCTGACACAGGAATGCCATTACGATTTTCGTTGGTTTTCAATCTTTTGTCAAAGCCCCTAAACGGGTCTCAGCAGCAAAAAAACACGACAAATTCCCGTTTGAACCGAGAATGCGGCGCTGGACCTTTCATTCATGACGCTTAGGTCTTATTTTCATCCATTTGCTAACTTTTTATTTCTTTGGTCCCTCCTTTTTGTGGGCCAATTAGCAACCACTTCTAATCACTCTATCTTATTAGACGGATGAACGCAAAGAAAGTTATACAATACTGCTTATATTCCATTAACATTTTTGTGTAGAATTGAACCAGATAAGTGGTGATTCTTGAAATGAACAGCGTTTAAAAATATGATGAGAGCAAGAGAATAATTACTTAGATCTGATTCTGTCAAATTGATTCAAAATATTTGCCGACAGACCTGAACCGGCAACCGGAGGAAACCAAATGCAACGTCTAGTCGTAAAACTTGTAAATCTGGAGCAGCGATTGTTCAAATGGATCAACGGGCGCTTACACAACCGTTTTTTGAACTTTTGGCTGTACTATCTCACACATTTAGGCGGCGCTACCTTTACTATAGCCTCTACGCTTCTTATCTGGTGGCTCGCTCCGTATCCATGGAAAGATTCCGGCATGAAAGGAGCTATCGCTCTTGCGGTCAGTCACATCCCCGTGGCTATCGTTAAAAAGCTGTATCCGCGGATACGTCCGTACTTGGCGTTACCAGGTACGAATACATTTCGCAATCCCCTGTCGGATCATTCTTTTCCCTCAGGACACACGACCGCAATTTTTTCGGCTACCGTTCCTTTTATGCTGCAGTCACCCATGCTAGCACTGTTGCTGTTGCCTGTAGCGATAATTGTAGGTTTTTCTCGAATTTATCTGGGGCTTCACTATCCCACGGATGTACTTGCAGGAGCAGTCATCGGAACGTCTGCAGCAATAGGAACGGTTGCATTCTGGCCTTAAAGCCGATATGGTATGATTGAGAACATCCCAGCAGGAACAGGTGAAATGAGAGTGGCTAAAAAACGAGTGTTATTATTATCGGAAGGTTTCGGTGCCGGACATACTCAAGCTGCCTACGCGCTCTCAAGCAGCTTGCGGAAGCTTTCTCCGGATGTGCAGACAAGAGTGCTGGAGCTGGGGAGCTTTTTGAATCCGAGAATGGCCCCGCTCATTATTACAGCATACAAGAAGACTGTTGTATCGCAGCCTCGCCTAGTCGGATTGGTTTACCGTCATCAATACAAAAAATCATTAAACCGTCTTACAACGCTCGCTTTGCACCGTCTGTTCTACACACAGACCCGAAATATTCTTCGGCAGCTTCGTCCCGATTTGGTGGTATGTACTCACCCCATCCCAAGCGCGGTCATTTCACGTTTGAAGCGCTTAGGTCTACATGTCCCGCTGTGTACCGTCATAACAGACTACGATGCACATGGAACATGGATTAGTCCTGAGGTTGACCGGTACTTTGTATCTACTCCTGAAGTCATGCGTAAGCTGCGCGCGCGTGGAGTACCCGTATCAAAAATCCAGGTGACCGGCATTCCGGTGCATCCCAATTTTTGGGAACATCCAGGGCACGATGAAATCAGAGAACAATTTGGACTTAAACCCATCCCGACAGTACTTGTTATGGGCGGCGGCTGGGGCCTGATGAATGACGAATTTATACATCGTTCACTTACCGATTGGAGAGAAAAGATTCAATTTATTTTTTGTTTGGGGCATAATGATAAAATTCGTCGTAAAATGGAGCTAGATCCCCGGTTTAATCATCCAAATATTCATATTTTCGGATTCACACGGGAAATCGACAAATTAATGGAAGTATCGAATTTGCTCATTACCAAACCCGGCGGAATGACATGCACCGAGGGGTTGGCCAAAGGGATTCCGATGCTGTTTCACAAGCCTCTCCCTGGACAGGAGGAGGAAAATTGTCAGTATTTTACGGCTCAAGGCTTCGGAGAACCGATTACTTCGCTGGATGTTGTCGTTAAATGGATGAACCGACTGCTATACGATTTTCCAGAAATCGTTCGCAAGCGACAGGAGCACATTCATAATATAGCGCGATATTATCCTCTTCAGAGCGCACAGAGTATTTTGGATATACTGGAACCAAACAGGGTGCTTTCCTAAAAGGAAGCACCCTGTCTTGTTTACTTTATTTAGTTTTCTGCTTTACTTTCCGTATTTTTCAAGCCGTGTTTTTCCGTACTCTTCCAAAGCGTCTTTACCAATCAGCACCTCGACGCGATGAATATTCATACCTTTACCCATGAACTTTTGTTCATATTCCGTCATGACATGCTCCTCATTGATTCCATCACGATGAAGGTTTAACGAAATATTCGTCATTTGCAGACCGCTGTCAGCGAATGAATTCAGAGAAAACTCAAACAATGTCTCCGAATCCGTCTTAAAATGAATTTGTCCTCTGCTATTCAAAAGCTGACGATACTTGTCCAAAAAACGCGGATGCGTCAAACGACGGCGAGCATGCTTGGCTTTAGGCCAGGGATCGCTAAAATTCAGATAAATGCGTTCTACTTCCCCTGGTTCGAAAACATTCTCGATCTGTTCGATGTTTGCCAGTGCCAATTTGATATTGGGCGGTGTAACAACCTCTGAATCACTCCAGGCCAGGCGGGACTTTTCCGTAGCACGGCGAACCAGCTCATCATACATATCAAATCCGATATAGTTAACCTCTGGATTTCGGTAGCTCATTTGGCTTATAAATTGCCCTTTACCCATACCAAATTCCACATGAATGGGGCGATCATTACCAAAAAGCTGCTGCCAATTCCCCTTATACTGTGATGGCTCCAAGATGACCAGATCTTGCTGTTCTTCCAGACTTTCACGTATTCCTTTTCTTCCGCGTAAACGCATGTTACTCCTCCATATGCTCTGTTATCAAGGAAAAAGGAATTCCACCCCCGCTTGAAGATACGGAAATGAAATTCCTTTTTCAATATATTTGGATTGGGGTCCAACTAGTTTAATTGTTCATAGTCTACCCCATCAGCAGGTGAAAAATCAATTGTCTTTTGGCAAGCGGCTCTGATTTTTTGACGTGCAGCCGTTCCAATCTGACGATCCTGCCCAAAACGGACACCAGTCAATGCTAACGCCTCATCAAAGGTTAACTCAACAGTAACTTTATCCATACGCGTCTTATCCTGCGTATTCATAAAAGATCACCTCACGGGTTATTTGTGATGGAACCGACGTGCACTTCCCCTAAAGCAGGCGATAGAAACAGCATAGCTGTCTCCCTGAAGAATAATCATTAGCGGCTGATAAGTTTTTATCTTCAGGATTAAAAACAGTCCTTTTATCATATGTCTGGTACCGCTTACAATATAACATATTGTGTAACCTTTTTCAATCCGGAAAGCGATAAAATCCGCACTTTTTAATGACTTTCTTGGTCAAGTGATTCCCATTTAAGATTGAATTTTGTTACAATAGGGTGATCGTAAAAAAAGGAGTCCTCCCATGAAAACAGATTTGTTGCCTGCTCCTCTCCTGTGGGGAGATAAACGGTTCCATACATGGAATTACGAAATGCGCGAGCAATTTCAAAATAAAGTGTTTAAAGTCATGCTAGATGCGGGTTTTACTTGTCCAAATCGCGATGGATCCATTGCCAAAGGGGGTTGTACCTTTTGTAGTGCACGCGGCTCAGGTGATTTTGCCGGACGTCGCCGCGATGATTTGGTCACCCAGTTCAATACGATTCGGGATCGCCAGCATTTAAAATGGCCCAATGCTAAATATATTGGCTATTTTCAAGCCTACACCAATACGTATGCCCCGGTTGAGGAACTACGAGAATATTTCGAGGTTATTTTGGAACAGCCCGGTGTTGTCGGTCTGTCCATCGCTACACGTCCCGATTGCCTGCCTGATGATGTAGTCGATTATCTAGCCGAGCTGAACGAACGCACGTACCTGTGGGTCGAAATGGGCCTGCAAACCGTTCATGAATCGACCTCTGAGCTGATTAATCGTGCTCATGATACTCAGTGCTATCTGGATGCTGTAGAAAAGCTACGTAAGCGGAATATCCGTGTGTGCGCCCATATCATTTATGGTCTACCGCAGGAGACGCATGAAATGATGCTCGATACAGGACGTGCAGTAGCTGCTATGGATGTGCAGGGCATCAAAATCCATCTCCTGCATCTCATGCGTAAAACGCCAATGGTCAAGCAGTACGAAGCCGGATTGCTACGCTTTCTGGAAAAGGACGAGTACATTAAGCTCATTGTAGATACCCTGGAGTTTTTACCCCCTGAAATGATCGTTCATCGGTTGACCGGAGATGCACCACGTGATTTACTGATGGGGCCCATGTGGTCGCTTAAAAAATGGGAAGTGCTCAACGGCATTGATAATGAACTAAAATCACGTGAAACGTGGCAGGGAAAATACTGGAGGAAGTCTTAAATGGGATTCCTGTCTGTTCTGAGCTATGCTCATCAATTAGTAGCTGCGCGGGTGCAGCCAGGCGATACTGCCGTAGACGCCACCGTCGGCACAGGAGCAGATACGTTGTTTCTGGCTAAAGCTGCTGGCAAACGAGGCCGCGTCTATGGCTTCGATATCCAGCAGGCAGCTTTGGATTACGCCCGTCGTCGGCTGGAAGAAGATACCTCCCCTTCATTAGCGGAAGTGTCACTATTGCTGCAAGGCCATGAGCACATGCGGGAGGCCGTTCCAGACCTGCTGCATGGTAAAGTGGCTGCGGCCATGTTTAACCTTGGCTACTTGCCGTCCGAAGGCGCCGATCTTACGGTCATCACACATACAGACAGCACGCTCGTCGCACTTGAAGCTGCCTTGCATTTGCTGCGCCCGCGCGGTATTTTGACTGCCGTATTATATCCAGGACACGCCGGAGGCAGGGAAGAAGCGGAAGCGGTCCTTCAATGGGCTTCTGCCCTCCCAGTCTCCAGCGGTCAAAGCATTATTTACCGTCAATTACAACGAGACGCTTCGCCTTACGTAGTCGCGGTTGAAAAGAAATAACGTCGGGTTGTTAAACTCGCATATTTGGTAATGAGCGACTTTCTTAGCCGCCTTACATATATTTTTAGCGCCATATGGGTCTATTCATCCTGGTCTATTGCCCAGCGGCACGTTTTGATTGCCTCATTCTGTTAGATCGTACTCATTACTCATTATGGAGGAGAGAAATCATGCTAAAGCCATACCCGCTGCAATTTCAACCTGAGTTCAAAGAGAGAGTTTGGGGTGGACGAGCCTTAGAACAATTTGGTCTGACCCCACCAGAAGGACATATTGGTGAAGGATGGATGATTGCTGATCATCCAAATGGAACAACAACGGTTATCAATGGCGAGCTGGCTGGAAAAGGACTGGATGAAATCCGCCAGACCTACGGACAGGATTGGCTTGGGGCAAAGGGCGTATCGAAAAAAGGCGGACGTTTTCCACTTTTGATCAAGCTACTGGATTGCAACGATGACTTATCCGTTCAGGTCCATCCGACGGATGATTACGCTGGACTTCCAGCTGGAGAATTAGGAAAAACCGAAATGTGGTACGTGCTTGATGCCAAGCCGGATGCCAAAATTATTTATGGTCTGACCGAAGGTGTAACCCGTGAAAGTCTGCGTACAGCTCTTGAAAGCGGAGATATCATGGGCAGTTTGCGTCAGGTTCCAGTTGAAGCAGGCGATACATTCTTCATCCCCGCTGGAACCGTGCATGCACTGTGTGCAGGTGTTGTGGTTGCTGAAATTCAGCAAAATTCGGATACAACCTATCGCTTATATGACTACAATCGCCCCGGTCTGGACGGCAAACCTCGTGAGTTGCACATCGAGGACTCCCTTAATGTAACTTCTTACGAAGGTGCAGGTGCAACAACGATGAAAACGGACGGCTTGCAGCCTGGAGAATGGCTCCAACTGGCATCCTGTGAGTATTTTGTTGTGGAAAAGGGTATCGTAGAGGGAAGTTGGACACTTTCTACAACGGAAGACAGCTTCACTATCCTTGTAATTTGCGAAGGCAGTGGAACCATAACATGGAACAATAATACGGAGTCTCTTTCCTGTAAAGCTGGAGATTGCTTTCTGCTCCCTGCCAATCTGGGCGGTTACACGCTGAATGACGGAATGACCGTACTTAGATCTTATCTTCCTTAAAGCTTAAAGGATGTGATGTCTAATCATGCGGGAATACACCTTCACCATCGCTGAAGATGACGGAACAGAGCTTTTTGCTTACCGATGGCTACCCGAGCAGAATGTTCCCGTCAAGGGAATCGTTCAAGTTTCGCATGGCATGTGTGAGACGTCCTACCGCTACCTTCGGCTGGCCGAAAAACTTACCGCTTCTGGCTACGGTGTGTATGCCAACGATCATATCGGCCACGGACGCACAGCTGGTGATCCTGATAAGCTCGGTATGCCGGGAGCCAATGCATTCAATCGAATGGCAAAAGGCATGCTGGAGCTAGGCGAAATTGCGGCCAAGGAATTCCCTGATCAATCTCGTTTTTTACTGGGTCACAGCATGGGGTCCTTTTTAACCCAGAAAATTATGTATGATGATCAGCAGTCGTATCACGGGTTTATTTTATCAGGGACCAACGGACGACGTAGTCTGCTGAAACTCGGAGAGCAGGTTGCCCTGCTGCAAGCCAAACTGCAAGGAATGGATCATCGCAGTATGCTGCTCAACGCTATGGTCTTTGGCGGCTTTAACCGTGCCTTTCGTCCGGTGCGCACAGCGTTCGACTGGCTGTCCCGTGATCCTGAGGAAGTAGATCAGTTCGTGCACGACCCATTATGCGGAGCTATTTGCACGACAGGCTTTTTCCTCGATTTTTTCAGGCTTTTACAAGAAATCCACTGGCCTTCCTCGCTGCAAAACATTAATCCAAAACTGCCCGTTTATATTTTTGCCGGGGATCGTGATCCGGTGGGCTTGTTTGGAAAAGGTGTGTTGTCGCTAGTGGATATGTATCGAAGCCTGAAGCTTCAAGACGTGGAGTATCGCCTTTATCCTGACGGTCGCCATGAGATGTTGCATGAAACCAATCGTAACGAGGTAATGAGTGACATCGTGGACTGGCTCGACCGTCATATTAACACAGGAGCAACCTCTGTTTCGGTTTTGTCTGGAGCCTCCGAAGCGCCCTCTTTATCAGCTTCGCCCAAGTCATCATCCTAGTGAGGAATAAGCAAAAGAAACCTTTAAAGCACGATAAAAGTGGCTTTAAAGGTTTCTTTTGTATTCCTTTATATTTCATCAGGACATCATTTTTGAGTTAATTACCATGCATTTCGTTCTTTCAGGGAAGTAATATGAGCTGTGTGATGTTTGCCATGCCAGGCATAGATGCCAATGTTTCGTTCCAGACGGATCGTCTGGCCCGATTCAGGATGAATAAATGTTCGGTGTAGCTGATCTTCTCCTAACGAACGCAACATAGTCACCCACCGTTCATGAAGTCCTTCCAGCAATTGCAACGAAGGTTCCAGAGGAAGCTCTCTAGCGTCTGGTATTTCAGCCCAACGCCTCTCATCATAGGGTTTGATTGTCGGTGTATCCTCGGTCAGCGCCAGCTTAAAACGGATATAACTGTTCATATGGCTGTCTGCCAAATGATGAACAACCTGTCGAATTGTCCATCCTCCTTCGCGATAAGGCGTATTTAGCTGTTGCTCATTCAGTCCTTCGACCGCCTGACGCAGTTGTCCAGGCAATTCAGCAATGTCGTCGATCCATGTGATCAGCTGTTCTTCTGTAATGGTATCTGGAACCACGAACGGTCCAATCGGGTAGCGCAAGTCTTTGTCCAAAACAATTCCCGCCCTTCTCTATATCTGAATGTCTGCAATGCCTATAGCCTTATGTTAGTACTATGCAGGAAAAAAAGCAGACCCGCAAGAGTCTGCTTTTGTCATGCACGTACAGAGGAAATACACTCGCCTAATTTATTTTTATCCTTCCAGCAACAATGATTCGGGATCTTCCAGCAATTCTTTGACCGTTACCAGGAACCGGACCGCCTCGCTGCCATCAATAATACGGTGGTCATAGGACAAGGCGATATACATCATTGGACGATTTTCCATGCGTTCCTCGTCGATGGCAATCGGGCGAAGTTGGATTTTATGCATTCCCAAAATACCCACTTGCGGTGTATTCAGAATTGGCGTAGACAGCAGGGAACCGAAAATACCTCCATTGGTTATAGTAAAGGTTCCTCCTTGCAAGTCTGCCAGAGAAAGTGAATTGGAACGAGCTTTGCTAGCCAAATCGGCAATGCTCTTCTCAATTTCAGCAAAACCAAGACGATCCGCATCCCGGACAACGGGAACGACCAAACCTTCCTTAGCAGATACAGCAATCCCAATATCATAGTATTTTTTCAGTACGATATCATCGCCATTGATTTCTGCATTCACAGTAGGGAAGCGCTTGAGCGCGCCAACCACTGCCTTCGTAAAGAAGGACATAAAACCCAACCCTACATCGTGTTTCTCCTTAAACTTATCTTTACGGCGTTTACGCACATCAAGAATAGCGGTCATATCCACTTCATTAAAAGTAGTAAGCATGGCGGCTGTTTGCTGTGCTTCAACAAGACGCTTGGCAATCGTCGCTCTCCGACGGGACATCCGCTGCCGCTCCACAGGCTTGCTGTACTCTGTTTGAGCTGGAGACGGTGACACAGGCTTGCTGGCAACGGGAGGCGCAGGTACAGATGCTGTACGTGATACTTCAGCACCATTATGCGTTTTTACGTCCTCCTGGAACACACGTCCAAGCGGGTCCTTTCCCTGTACCTGCTCCAGATTAATCCCGCGCTCACGCGCCAGCTTCCGAGCGGATGGTGATGCCGTCTGACCATTTCCGTCACTATTGGAGGGAACTGGCGGCGCAGACTTTTCTACTGCCTTACCGCTGCTTTCTACGGAAGTTGGTGAAGTTGCTACGGACGGCGCTTCAGGCGCTTGGGTCGCTGCGGCTTCTCCGGCACCGGTTGCTTCCGCGCCACTGCCGCTTCCGATCAAGCCAACAGCTTCACCGATAACCACAGTATCCCCCTCCTGACGAAGGATTTTCTGAACCACACCTGCTTCTTCCGCACTAATTTCCAGATTAACCTTATCCGTTTCCAGCTCCAGTAGAACATCTCCCTGTCCTACGGAATCTCCTTCCTTCACAAGCCATTTGGAGATTGTCCCTTCCGTGATGGATTCTCCCATTGCTGGCACTATAATGTCGCTCACAGCCGCTACCTCCCCAGTGTAATATTGTTTTTGGAATCCTGCTTCAACGCCGATTGAATAATTCGCTGTTGTTCTAGGCTGTGTACTTGCTGATAACCACTCGCCGGGCTGGAACGATCCGGTCTGCCTGCGTAGCGAATTTCCGCTCCCTGTGGCACAACCTCTCGCAGACGAGGCTCCATATAACTCCAGGCTCCCATATTTTTAGGTTCTTCCTGAGCCCATACGAACTCCTTCACATGTGGGAAGCGATTGAAAATATTCCGAATTTCCTCTGCCGGGAAAGGATAGAGCTGCTCCACACGAATAATATGCAAGTGCTCTTCTGCCTCATTCCCGTTCTTATCTTTCTCCAACGCTTCCTCCAGATCAATGGCAATCTTGCCACTGCACAATACAATGCGCTCTACCCGATCTGGACGCGATCCCAGACCAGGTTGCTCCAACACAGGACGGAATGTTCCCTCACTGAATTCAGAAGCAGGCGAAGCAACACGATTGTTGCGAATCAGGCTCTTCGGCGACATCATCACCAGCGGGCGAGCTTCCTCACTTTCGCTTAATGCAGCCTGACGGCGCAGCAGATGAAAATACTGTGAGGCGCTACTCAAATTGGCGACAGTCCAGTTATTTTGTGCAGACAGCTGGAGGAAACGCTCCAGACGTGCACTCGTATGCTCAGGTCCTTGTCCTTCGCTACCATGCGGCAACAGCATCACCAGACTGGATTTCTGTCTCCATTTGGCACGGCCAGCGGAAATGAATTGGTCGAAAATAACCTGCGCACAGTTGGCAAAATCGCCAAATTGCGCTTCCCAAATGACCAACGTTTCGGGAGAAAACACGTTATAGCCATACTCGAAGCCGAGGACTGACGCCTCAGACAATGGACTGTTATGAATACTGAACGAAGCACGCGCTTCCGGCAATGTATGCAGCGGGCAATGGGTACGCCCGGTTTCGGGCTCATGCAGCACAAGGTTACGGTGAGCAAAAGTAGCACGCTCCGCATCCTGACCTGTCATACGAATAGGCTTGCCGTCTGCTAGAATGGTGGCCAAAGCCAGCGTCTCCGCCAAGCTCCAATCTACCTTTTCACCCTCGTTCAGAGCTGTTTTTCTACGTTGTAAAATTCGTTCCAGCTTCGGATATACATGAAAAGCCTGTGGCCATTTGAGCAGGTTCTCATTGATTTGGCGCAGCTTTTTCAGTTCAACCGCAGTACGGACCGGAGAGCTCTGATTTTTTTTCCCCTTCACAGCTGTAAATTCAGGTTCCTCTTCTGGTTGATTTTTCACATGCTCATGCGCTTCCTTCAGTCGGTTTTGCACCTTCTCAATCAGAGCAGTACTAAATGCTTCATCAACTATGCCCTGCTTCATCAGCTTTTGAGCATACAATTTGCTAACCGTCGGATGATTCTTCACCTTACGATACACTAGTGGTTGTGTTGTTTCTGGATCATCGGATTCATTGTGACCATAACGACGGTAACCAATCAGATCAATCAGAAAATCCTTCTTGAAACGATTGCGGTATTCGCCAGCCATACGAGCCGCTGCAATACAAGCCTCGGGATTATCCGCGTTCACGTGTACAATCGGAATTTCGTAGCCCTTAGCCAGATCGCTAGCATAACGGGTCGAACGTGAATCAACACTCTCTGTCGTAAAACCCAGACGATTGTTCACAATAATATGCACTGTACCGCCATTACGGAAGCCGCGCAAATTGGTGAAATTGAGTGATTCGGCTACGATACCTTCACCCGGAAACGCCGCATCACCGTGCATAATAATGGTAGCTGCCTTGCTGACATCCAACTTCGGATAGCCTGCTTCACTGCGGTCTTCCTGCGCCGCGCGCGAAAAGCCTTGGACAACCGGATTGACATATTCTAGGTGACTTGGGTTGTTCGCCAACGTTAGACGGGCTTGCACGGCTTCCCCATCTTTTACAAAACGGTCTGCGCCCAGATGATATTTTACATCCCCAGTCCAGCCGTAATTAATTCCCGTGGAACCTTCCGACGGAATCAGATCCTTATTCGGTGAATGATGAAATTCAGAGAAAATTTTGCTGTAAGGCTTGCCCAGCACATGTGCCAATACATTCAGACGGCCGCGATGCGCCATCCCCATCAGGACATGACTTGCTCCTGCATTTGTGGTTAGACGAATAATCTCGTCGAGTACAGGGACAAGCACATCATTACCCTCGATGGAAAAACGCTTCTGTCCGACGAATGTTTTATGCAAGAACTCTTCGAACTGTTCTACTTCTACCAATCTGCCTAGCAATGACTTGCGTTCCTGTGTAGTGAGCGGCTTGGAGGACCAACCGGATTCAGCATAGCTATTCAAC
The DNA here is from genome assembly GCF_000307675.1 of Paenibacillus sp. ICGEB2008. Taxonomy (NCBI): domain Bacteria; kingdom Bacillati; phylum Bacillota; class Bacilli; order Caryophanales; family Paenibacillaceae; genus Paenibacillus; species Paenibacillus sp. ICGEB2008. The sequence continues at coordinate 761,160 of NZ_AMQU01000007.1, read as the reverse complement.
CAGCTACGTTCCTCCTCGTTATGAATATGACTAAATTCATAGGCGATCGGTCCTGTGTACGCTACACGTAGCCGTTGAATGGCTTCCCACCCGTTCAGTGTTCCCGCAGGAGCGTTATCCCATATTAAAGAGGCTGGAAAAGCCTTCAGGTCTTGTTCAGTTAAACCGTAAGATGCTGGATCAAGCAAACGTGTATCCTGCTCTGCATCCAATCCCAGTGGGTCAATTTGGGCGGCCAAATGTCCGTATTCACGGATATTCCACACCATTTTGCCCGCTGTAACCGCTTTCTGTAATATGTTTGAATCAAGGTGCCCCAGAGCACTTGTAGGGGGGCCTTGCAACTTGTTGTCTATCATGGAAGCAGCCGAATATTCGGATTGTGGCGGCTCGCCCCATTGATCAAACAGCTCGCGGTAAGCCGGATCAACTGTTCCGGGGTCCGCTACATACTTTTCATACTGGTCCTGCACATAACCTAGATTAGGTCCGTAATACGTCTGCCAAGGTACCTGTCTGCTGCTCTCTTCCATTGTCATCTCGTTCCCTCCGTCAAATTTTGAAATTCATAGCTGGACGGAAATCATTTTCATTTTGATGTTTTGTTAAATCTTTAATTTGAGTAATTCACACTATGTTCACATTATATGAAATCCATCATCAAAAGTCGAATTTCACAGTGCTTATTTCTCTTCCATTGTATAAAGTTTTCTAGCTATGAGCATTTCCTTTTTCTCAACATATCCATGCGTAAATGAGATGAATCGGGTTGTTCTGTAATTCTGCAGCCTTGATCATTTAAAGATTAGAATGTGGTATAAAAGGATATCCTAATCAAAAAAAGTTAACAACGCTTTCAGAACATACAACTTATCCGTAAGGCTTGTTATCGGTAATATGGGCAAAACCACAATGGAGATGATATTTAATTTCAGGAATCAAACACTTGGCAACTTAAATAACCAGCCACCGGATATCAACCGACGGCTGGTTATTTAAGTTATGTTGCTCTCATACTACGCCAAACGTTAAAAACAACTTTCCAGTCCAACCCACTATGATTATCGTTGACAGCAAAATTAAAAATGGTAGATGGCCGTTACGATGCAAATTCAAACTTAAAGTGACATTAAAGTCACTTTTCTGTACAATTTTCCTACTTTTCACTATTATTTTACTTAGGCATCTAAAAACCGCTTTGAAAGCGAAAGGGATGGAACTGTGACTGGACTAAAACAAATACTCAGAAACAAGAATTATGTCAGGTTTTTTCTGGCAACCTTCGCCTCACAAATGGGGGGAATTATCGGGGTTACTGCATTCATGTTTTATTTGTTGAAACGGTTTACAAATCAGCCTTACTATGCAACACTTGCCGAGTTAATGTATTCGCTCCCGATGCTGGTAGTATTTCTCGTGGTTGGAGTGCTGGCAGATCGGATGGACAGACAAAAAATTGCTGTTAATTGTGACTGGATTAGCGCTTTTTTATCTTTATGCTTACTTATTTTTATTTGGGTCGATTCGATTCCTTTGGTATTTGCCCTTCTCTTCATCCGTAGTGCTGCCTCCAAATTTTTCTTCCCAGCCGAAAGTGCCATTATACAGGGGATATTAAACGAAGAAGATTACACCATTGCCGCAGGCCTCAATCAAATGATGGGGAGTCTTTTCATGTTATTTGGAGGAACTTTGGGGGCCGTCGTCTACTGGCACCTTGGAATTACTGGAGCCATCCTCATTGATGCTGTTTCTTTTATTGTCTCTGCACTGCTTATTCGTTCCTGCAAAATTCCCAAGGAAGTACGCCTTCCGAACGGGGCACATCAATTTAAACAATTAAAATTCAAACTGGTCATGATCGATTTTAAACAAGGGTTTCTTTACATATTACGCAACAGACTATTGCTTTGGTTGGTTTCAGGCTTTTTTATGTTCGGTATTTTAAATGGTGGCTTTAGCGTTTTACCGATGTTTATTCTTAAATATAAGCTAGCTCCAGGTAACTATGAGCAGTATATGGTTTGGACAGGTATTATTTTTGGGGCTGGTGTGTTGCTTGGTACCCTAATCGCTTCGCTCATTTCCGCCAAGCTAAAGCTACACCAAATGATTGCAGCCGGAGTTCTGGTTGCCGGAATAGGTATGTGCATACTTGGATTTGTTAATCACCTCTATGCTTTTCTGATTATCAATTTTGTCATTGCACTGATCCTTCCATTCATTAACATCGGCATAGGAGGATGGCTGCCTCGTATTGTAGATCCTCAAATGATGGGACGTGTGCAAGGTTTGATTAATCCGTTAATGATGCTGTCCCAGTCACTTACATTAGGTTTCATTGCTGTAAGCTTTCCTTCATTTATTTCAATTGAGCTTTTGTTTTTATTAGTAGGGGTCTGTACCGTTATGGTAGGCATATATTACACTATTGTGCTTCCCCGTTATGCTGATTACAGCACTTCTTCTAAGACCCTTCAGGAATCTCTATAGGTAAATTAAAAAATCATAAATGGCAGCATTGAGAGATTGTTGATTTGCCACTTTTGCTTCCGAATCCCGTGCAGAAGTGGCTTCATCCTATCTCCCCTCAATACTTCACAAGTACATACATTTGTTGTCTACGACTATCTCGTCAAAACCCAGTAGAGACAAAGACTGATAGAGTATGTAATATACAAAAAAATGCCCGGCAGGCGCACTATCCGCACCTGCAGGACATTTGGATTATAATCGGAGTAGCGGGATTCGAACCCACGACCTCACCCACCCCAAGGGTGCGCGCTACCTAGCTGCGCTATACCCCGATGAACCAGTGTATGTAAACCGTTGCTGTTATTTACCATTATAATCTGGTCATAAAAGCCTGTAAAGGCATAATTTAGTCTGAGTGACGCAAAAAGTATAGACTAAAATCTGAGATCACAGGAGCTAACCATGCAGAGCAAAAAAATAATCATTTCCGCAGCATTATTACTTTTTTTAGTACAATTAAGCAATCCTATGTGCTATACCTTTGCACAGGATGAACTTGTCATAGATCAAAAAACGAAAGAGAGACTAGCAGAGCAATATGGCTTGGAAGAACCTCAGCCACCTACATCTGAGCAACAGCAAAAAATATTATTCGGAGCTGATTGGGGATTTAGTTTTCCTGTTAGTGCTGTTGTGCAGGACTTAATTAGCTTAACTCACGACCCACTTATATTTATTAGTCATCAATTGATTCATTCGCTAAAATCATAAGCCTTTTTTCATATATGGAAAATTCAATAATGTAAAACATTAGGATCATTTTTTTGTAGCAAGTTGCCTGCTGCCTGGAGTCATTTCATCCTTTTTTAAGAAGGTTTAATTCAATGGGCCCTACCATATAACCACAGCAGTTCATCGAATAAAAATGTCAGTCCATCCTTCGCGCGTAAGCGTTCGATAATCTCCGTGACAACTTGCATAACTTCCCCTTGTACACCCTCTGCCAGTTGCAAGCCTCCGCTCTCTCCATCCAGGTAAAGATGCGTATGATATGACTGCTCCACCTTCTTCACATGGCGCAAACACAGTATGCCATTTTCGAGGTAAAAGAAATATTGACAGTCATAAAGAACTCCTTCAAATATCTCATACATATGAGGGTAATCATACGGCCCCTGTACCATGGATACCCGCTCCAATTCTATTACCGATTCTGTCATACATCCTCGCTCCATTCCTTTGTTCAAAGTTTCTTATTTGCCAATAAGCTTTCTTTTACAGGTAGTTTTTCAAACTAGGCTGTTGAACGATAATTAATTGCTAATTGCAAAACCTTTTGATACGATAGGCATATTACTACAACGTTCACAAATAACATTTCAACAAACTAAATGCACATTACAGTGTTACTTTTGTTGTTTTCAGAATACATCCAACAGTGTTTATTGTCAATACTTTGATGTTTCTTTTTAACACTATAGAATGCATTAAGCTGGAGGAAAATATGATAAAGATTCATCTTTCCCGTATTATGGGTGAAAAACGGATAAATATTGCCGAGCTTTCCCGCATGACTGGATTACATAGAAACGGAATCACCAAACTTTACAACGAAGAAACAGACGGTGTGAAATTTGATACGCTGGATAAAATCTGTAAAGCTCTAGATTGCCATGTTCAAGATGTTATCGAGTATGTAGAGGATGATACAAATTAGTAAAATGGCACTTCTCTTGTTATGAGAAACTGTTTCAGTTAGGTTTAGAACCCATGGCGTACTCCCTGGTGAACTGATCGAATACTTGCCAGAAGACGACGAAGAGAGCCGTTAACATGTTAAGGGCTCTCTGTTTTTTGTATAATATTTAAAGTACTTTTTTACCGATCTTCCCACTCAATTAGATTTCACACCGTAATCCCTTTCTATAAGGTAATTTTAAATATATTTTTCCCACGTATGATAAATGTCCAATAAAGGATTAGGATTACGATCACCGTCTAAAACTCGATACATTTTATTCGTTAAGATCATGATCACATCCATATCTATTTCCTTAGACAAACCAGTGATAACAGGACGATTTACGCTAAAATAAGACTTTGGTTCCTGAATGATCCGCTTCTAACTCCAAAGCACTTTCACTTTGAATCTGTACATTCCCTAGATACCATTCCCAAATATCTATGTGCAAAAAGGTGGTTGCATTAATTTATATTCCATTTCAAAATCCCTTCTTGCTTTGCTATCTTAATTCGAAGAAAAATTCACGGTGACACCACCTGATACTAAGATCGTTAAAAGATCCATAAAATATTGCTGTGGTGAAAATCCATAACTTCTTTCTTCTTGATCCCATTCTTCCTCGAATCTTTCCAAGAAATAATGTGCGTTTTTCCAATGGATCGTGAACGGTCCTACTGCCCCAAAACCTCCACAAAGACAGTCCGATATACTGTCCAAGCTAAATCCAAAGTACCCTCCGGGCCCATTAATCGCTTCACCAAGTGCTATAAAAAATGTTGTAAAATCAAATATGTGTTCCCCGTCTAAGGTGTAGACTTCTCCTCGTTTATCCGGTCTGGCAAAATGATTAGATGCAGAATGTATTCTAGTCACGTTTAGCCATCCAGACCGTTCTTCGTTAGAAAAGCCTTGCCATATATTATTTTCAAGCGACTGAGAGCACTTTAAGAACTCCCATAATCTTAATTCAACAGGAGAGGGTTTCGTTTCAAGTATACCGGTTAGTTCCAGATTGAAGTTTCCTTTATTGTAATTTAGTTTATGGATTATAAAGGATTCAGGTAAATGATAATGATAGCTTCCAATCCCTTTTTCTTCATCATCTAAAATGACAATGTACAAGTTGGATACAGATTGTTTTGTCTTTGCTATGTTTCTTATGAATTCCTCATTAAAGACAAATTGTTCAAAAATGACCTTTTCATACGTTTCGACCATAATATCACCCGTTAGCCCAACCACATCTTGACAATAACCAACTGTAAGCCCACTTTCATCATCCATGACAGCAAATCTCTGCCTCATTTTGTATCATATCTCCTCACAATATTTTTAAGGAATGTAGCATTTAAGGTATCATTTTTAGCTTCCTAGGTAGAATAATCAATTATTTTGAAGCCGATAAGGTTTAAAGTCATCTATACTTTTTATTTTTTTTAGATCTTCTGCAGGTATTGCAAAATAAATTTTCTCCTTCTCGGACTTAAATGTTAACGAAGCATCATACTTCTTTTCAACAATCCACTGCTTTATTTCCAACATCTCTTGCAGATAATGAATGGTTGAGAAGTTACCTTTAATAAGAATTGTAGCGTTTGATGAGAATGCTCGGCTAACAGTAGAATAGCTTGGGATTTCATCGCGGTATATTATAGTATGACTTCCAAGACTATATATATCTACTATCACTTCTGCATCTGATCCTGTAACTTCCTTTACTGTTTTGGTCACGGCTGTTTTTACCTCATCCATCCAAATAGAACAGGCATAGTTATCCATCATTTGCCCATAATAGTCTTCATCCACCAAAAAAGAAATCCCTGAGCCAGAGATCACATTAGCTATAAATTTATCATTCTTAAGGTCATAATCTACTGAGTCAATTTTCCAGTGCATAGTGTACATTTTATGTAGGTAGTCAGCTACGTCACTCCGGAATTGGACTCTTTTTATCGGACTTCCTGTAGTAATTGAAACAAATATGTATAAAATTACAATAATTAATATTAACCAAAACCCTTTTTTTAGCACTCGTTACCCCTCCTTTTAATAAATACCATGTTGGTAATCTGAGTAGAATACGAAAATTCTACTCAGATTACCAATTATTTAATAATATAATTCTTACTTATGGAGAACACTGTTAAAGATCAATAGCCCCTGGTAAATCTGTTCTTTCCAATAATATATTAATTCGATACATATTAAATTGAGCAAAGTTTATTTTGCTATTTAACCAGCCCATGCGTGAATATGAATCATAGGAATCATGTAATTGTTTATTATACTCACTTATTGTAAAAGCATTGTTATAAAAGGTACTTTTAAATTCCTTAGCAGCATTATTGGGAATTTGGTCTCCTGTTGTCTCATCGCTCCAAATACCATCAAAAAATCTAGATGCACTAGTTCCGTTGTACAACTTACCTAGTGAAAGTATTTGTACTGTCATGTCAAGGCAACTTGATCCTATAAATGCATATCCGCTATTCTTGCCACTAAAGGGATAATCTTTCGCTAGGGATGCGGCCTTTTCAGAGCTTTTGCTAAAATCCCCCTTTATATAGGTGGATTTTGTATAACCTGATTTAGCAAACCCGGCCAATTTATTGTTTTCCAGTCCCCATTTATTTAAATTTTCCAAGCTTTTTAAAGCTTTAGAATCTTTGATCTGCTCATACTGTACATTTTTATCTCCCCAATAAAAATAAGACCAAATTTTATTTTTATCCTGAATCAATGCTGAAGTATGCCCCAATCCAACTGCAAGATCAGGATTTGTAATAATAATCGCATCATGCCCATTTGGGTCAACATAGCTCAACGGATTATTTTTCACATACGTATATAAGTTCAAACTCAATGTATCATTAATCTCGCCCTCATACGTATCCTCATTAATAAATCTTCCACTATCAGGATCATACCATCTGGCACGAAGGTATTGTAATTCCGTTGTATCATCCCATAATTCGCCTGAATACCGGAATGGGTTGTGAACTTTTTCTTCCTTGACCTCTTCATTGCCCCAGATATCATATTGATATTGATTCAGCAAGGATCCGGAGGAATCCCTGATTTCAATAATATCTCCGTGACCATTATAGACAGGATAGGCTTCCGTTTGATCCGCATAGGCTATAGCGTCTAATTTTAGCCCTCGAATATAATTAGCTTTTAAAACAGGCTTTCCATTTTCAATCGTAGCTTCTGCTATGATTTGGGCGCTGTTTCCATCGTAGTAGTATCGGGTATGAACGCCATCCTGTACACGGTCTGTCAGCAACCCATCACCATTGTATCGGTACTCTACAAGTTTTCCGTCAACCTTGACTTGAGTCAATCGGTTCTGATCGTCAAAACTGTTCTCACGCGGTTTGGTATGTGGAGTTCTCTCCGTTTCCATCGTAAGACGGTTCCCTCTGGCATCATACGAATAAGCATCCTGATTTTCGGTGGAGGTAGCAATCCGATTCAGCTTATCATACGTAAATAAATCCTCTATACCATTTTGAGTACGTTTCGTAATATTCTTACCTGGATCGTAGCTATATTGAAAGCTGTTCGTTTCCGCATCAGATCGTGTGTGCTTTAATTCAACTAACTCAATCCCGTTATATTTGTTTTGCTGGCGATAATTATTTGCAGATACTGTTGAATCCAGTAATCCATTTTTGGTGTAGGAATATTCCGAAATAGGCTTATCTTTTGTGATGCCTACGGTCTTCAATCTGTTCAATTGATCATACGTATAGTTTACTTGCTCGCCAAATGGTCCTGTCATTTCGGTTCGATTTCCATTAGCATCATACTGATTAGAAAGCTTTAGACCATCCGGGTAAGACAAGGTGTTTAGTTGCTCCGTATATGGATCATACGCATAGGATGTTGTACCCGTCTGATCTGTCATACTTAAGCGTTTGCCCGCAGCATCGTATACATAGCTGACCGTTTCATCTTTTCCTACACGCGACTTTAATCGATTACGGCTATCATATTCAAATGAAGTGACGTTCCCATTGCGGTCTGTTTTCTTGGATAAGTTCCCATTGGTATCAAAATAACGCTTCTCAACCTGGTTTTCCTCATCTTTAGTTTGAATTACTCTACCCAGTTCATCATACGCCTTCACCTTGGCATGACCATCCGGATACGTAATTTGAGTGAGATTACCTAGCATGTTGTAAGTATACTTCGTCGTCTCACCGTTTGGCTCCGTCACAGATGTTTGATTACCCAAGGCATTATAAGAAAATTGAGTCTCATTACCATTGGCATCGGTTTGTTTTAAAATCTGGTCGTTTACAGCATCATACTCTACTTTGGAAGTTATTTTTTCAATACCGTCCATTGCCGATTTTTCTTTGTTTTGCACCAGACGATTCCATTTATCGTAGATTTGAATTTGTTCATTAAGCTCGCCATCTCGTTGAGTTACTTGACGAAGAGCATCATTATACTCGACTACTGCTTGTGATCCGTCCGCGTAGGCTGTTGACGTTGTCCGGCTCCAAGCGTCATAGCCATAACGCGTCAGGTGCCCAAGCGCATCTTCACTGGATACTAATCTGCCGTTAGCGTCATAAGCTGATTTAGACTTGATCACATAATCGTTACCTTCATACAGGCCTGACTCGATATTCCAACCCAAAGCATTGTAACGTGTTTTTGTTCGTATGCCCAGCTCATTCGTAACCGTTACGGTGTTCTCAAGATCATCGTAGGCTGCTCGAATGCTTTTACCATCCGGATAAGTTACAGCTTTTACGCGATCAAGATCATCATATTGATACTCAGTTTTCTGACCTTTCCCATCCAGCGAGGAAGTGATTAAACCAGTTGATTTATCATACTCTGACTGAATGGTTACCGTAGATTTTTCTCCATCAATATTTGTAACCTCAACACTTTGTTTCGTAGGAAAAGCATGATCATAGCCACTGCTGTATTCCGTGGTTGTAGTCACGGACTTGTTACCGTTGGCAATCGTCTGAATCGTTGTATTTCCGTAAGCATCAATACCTGAATAATTTACTTTTTGTAGTAGTTCTCCCCCAGAATGATCCTTTGAGACGACGACCTGTGTTACTTTCCCTTGTGGGTTTCGAGTGTACTCTGTAACTCCAGTGCTATTAGAATCAATCGGTTCTGTAACGGTTTTAATCCTATGCTTGTCGTCATACGTATACGCAGTTTGTGAACCTTTTTCATCCACTGAGCTTGTCATATTACCGTAATCATCATATTCAGCAGCAGTTGTCAAAACGTCTCCATTTTGATTATTGCTGGACGAGGTGCGGGTTGGAACAGGTACCGTATAAGCTTTGCCTGTCACCTGCTTGCCGTATTGATAAGCTGTACTCTTTTCAGAATCCCCTGCTTTAACCACAGATTGATCCAAGTAATACTGTGGTGGCGTTTCTGCACTAATAAACTTTTTAGTATAATTGAAGGTCGAACGAACTAATCCATTGTCTGTTACAGTAGAGAACGAAGTATCTTTTACATAGCTCTCACCCATATCGGAATTATAATGAATCGTTTCCCGATTATAGTTTTCGGTTTGATTGTTTTCATATGTGATTTGATCTACACGTGAGACTGCTCTATATGCTTCGTTTACCGAATTGGAGCCAATATAGCGTTTTACTGGCTGGTCTTCATAAGTATATAAAGTGGAAGCTCCAGTAGGATGAAATACCTTGGTTAACAAAGCGTATGGATTAGAGATTTGTCTCTCTGGATGTGACGCGCTCAAATTAAACTTGGCCGGTGCTAATGTATAGGAATATGTCGTTTTTCTGCCTGCGGCATCTGTCACTGAATCCAGTAATTCAACACCTTGTTCTGTATGTTTATGATAGACAACTGTGCGGTTTCCTTTAAACAAAGTAACATCTGTAGCCGTATATTGAATATCAATCGAGTTGCCGATCGCATCTTCTACCTTACTAAGCAATTTGCGTTTATAAGTAGCATTGAGTTCATAATTGAACTTTATCGTGTTATGATATGCATCTTCAATTTGTAGCAACTGCCCGTCTTTGGAGAAATATTGTTTTTTCGTTCCATCAACAGAAGTTAATACATTTGATGAATTTTCTCCATTAACTGTTACTGAAGTATCAGGAGTGAAGCTCAGTCCTTTCCAGTCGTAACTTTTTAGCTGGTCGCCCTCAATTTCATAGCTGCCACCATCCCCCAAGTGTATGTACTGCTTACTCTCCTTGGTTTCTACATAAGGTAAATTCCATGACCACCCCTTGCCAAGAGGGCTCAATTGATCTTCCATGGCAGGATAAGTACGGTTTTGAAAAATAAATGAAGGTTGATAGGCTACAATCTCAGCAAAAACGGTAGCATCCGCATCTGCTGCAATATAATATTTATTCCCATCGTCACCCGGAATTTCAGCCTGAGGATTGCTGTTGATTAAATCCCTATAATGCTCAGCCTCAGCAATCGTTGCGAACAGGGCTGTCTGTCGACGAACAGCCGTTTCGAGCCCCTCTGAAACAATCGTTTCAATTTGCGGTGAGCCTTCCATGGTAAAGGCTGTTCTTGTTCTTCCGCCTTTTCCATTACTAGTCCACTCGCTATAACCAATATCGCTTGTATAACCGGGCTTAGTAACGGTTCCGCTATAATCTTGCCTCCATTCTCGGGTATCATACCCTGGTTTTGAAACAGATCCTTTGTAATATTTAGTCCCTGATACATAGCATATAGAATTTGCTCTAGAACTATCATAACTTGGGCAAGTCGAAGAATAATAAGTATTGTAGGCATAAAGTGTCCCACTAAATCCATTAGCAGAAGAGTAAGACATTGAATTACCACAGTTTGTAATACTACTACCAGAATAGTACCCTTGTGAGTTGTAAGATCCCATACCAAAAAAACTACACGAATCAACTGCACCCATAGAAACAGGCTGAGATTCGCTCCCAGAAATAACATAAGGTGAACCACTTTGAGAAAGAGTCCCTTTAAATCCATGATGATCATATTTTATGGAACTAACAAAATCGCTTCTGGATTTACTTCTTCTATAATCTGTTTCTGTTCTGGATTCCGAAGGTGTAGTATAGGTTATTTTTTGTCCCGCCGCTTGACTAGCAGCCTCATAAGTTGTGTATGTGCCTATAACTTTTGTTTCCGGCTGAAGATTATAGGTATTCACATCAACATTACCATCACCGTCTGTGTCCTCTTGCATCCATCTTTTCTGCTGATAGGCTACCTTGTACGACTTGGTAACAGGTTTCATCATCGCCTTAAAGTAAACATAATAATTTTGCACAGCAGCACTGTTGTCAACAATTTCAGCGCCTTTGTCAAAAAATTGAGCCCGGTTCGTATCATATTGACGCGTCAAAGAAAAGCCAAGACCATTTCGTCCAGGCAGAGTTAAATCTGTATTTTTCAGCGATAAACTGCCTGATAAAGTGGATATCGATTCTTTATCGTCGCCAACAGAATAAGGTGCTTCATTAAAAGAAGATTTATTGTAAACAGGCGCTTCCTCTCTGATAGGTGGAAGCTGGGGCACATTAGCCATGAGATTTAGTTTCAGAAAATCCGTCTTATATACATCTTCAGTGACTTCGTTCGTAGGAGCAGGATCATCTGTTGGATAAACATCATCTGTAACATTATGAGAAATTAGGTTATCTAATGGAGCATCCGATAGCTTATTATATACGTCACTTGTTACAGTCTGTGACTGGTTTTCCTCTGAAGGAAATAACGAAGCTACTGCCTGCTCGTAGCTTATATGATCCTGTTCAGCCATATATAACGCTGTATAAATTTGATTTAATGAATAACCTTTTCTTAGTTGTTCCGAAAGAAAAGATGATGTGACTCCAAATCGGGCAGCCATTTGATCCGCCGAATATTGCGAACTATCATTTCCTGCACCGAACACATTTGGAGGAACAATGCCGCTAATTGTACTGAAAATAAATGTGATAATCATAATTATTGCTATATGACGTCTTATTGTTCTAAATCGCAAGTTCTTCTCTCCATTCCCGACTTAAAATTGAGTTACATACATATCATTTATTGAGATTTGTTCACTTTTATAATCTGTATCAAGTTACCATTAGGATCATATTGATATTGGAAAACCACCTGGCCATCCTGTTCAATATACTCGAGTCTTCCATTAGCATCATAAATATATTTATACTTTCTGGATAATCCGCTTTTAACACTATTGCTAAACTCTGAATAGTTACCAGCCGCATCCTTGGCTTTTACTGCAAACATATATATTTTCTGAGGTTCTAATTGGTCGACTTGAAAGGTTAATTCCTTGGTGCTGCCTATCATCTGACCATTACGATAAACATCATAGCTAACGACTCCAACATCATCGGTAGATGCTCCCCAAGTTAGAATAATGCTGTTCGGCATAGGTCTGGAGCCTGCTAACTTCTTAGGTTTGGAAGGGCTTGTTATATCCTTGGGCAAATCGTCAATAGCTGGTATACGATCCAATCGTCCGTTAAGCTGTGCTTTGTCTGAATCATTTAGATTTATCACTAGAGCTCGTGCCATATTAATCTCCGTTTGTAATTTTGAAGATTCTGCTTTTTCAACTGCCTGTGTAGCTGTCGTTAATTGTTCAGTATAGGCAGCTTTCGTATCAATGCTTCTCTGTATTGCTACTACTCTTTCAACGAGCTTTCCTTTATCTGGGTCACGTAGCTTATTTATTAGCTCTACAGCTGCATTTACATCATTTTGTAATTGGGTTGTCTCGGCTTGGACCACCGCTGCTGTAGCTTTGGCTAATTGTTCTACATATCTGGTATCCAAAACTTTTACAACAAAATTCTGCGATACAGACTTACCTAACGGGTCTGTGGCTGTTATTGTTATCGTCGATTCTCCCGAGCTTTGAGGTTGCAAATTCAGTATCGAGGTATTTCCTTTTGAGTCCTTAGCCAATTGATGTATAACAACAGATGAATTAGAATTCGCAACAGAATATCGAAGTTGCTGCTGATCAGGATCCGCAAAGTATTCAGATAAATCCCTAACTGGAGCTCCCTCATCCATTTCAATCTTGGTAGCTGGAATACCCTTAATCATTACTGGCGCTCTATTAATCAAATTAATGACCGATTCTGTGACTTGCGAAACATTTCCAGCAATATCTGTTGCCCGTGCCTGTATATGCGTTCCATACTCATTAATATCAATGGGAGAGTTGTACACTTTCCATTCGCTTTGATTGACACGGTATTCCCTTGTTGATGCATCAGAAGGATAGTTGATTGTCACTTTTATATTATTTGCTATTTCATTCGCAGGGCTATGATTGAATGACGGTGGGGCAGGAGGTATTCTATCAATATTGTTGATCACCAATGAGTTTTCAGCGCTTATATTCCCGTAATTATCTGTACAACGAGCAAAAATGGTCGTGTTGTCGGATACTTGAAATGGGCTACTATATGGGGTCCACGTACCGTTCGCACCAATTTTATATTCTCGTTTATAATTACTAGGTACTCCATCCAATTGGATAAAGACATTTTGATTCGTCGTCCCTGTAATATTGGAACTTATATGTGGACTGGCTGGAGTGGTTAAGACAACCCCTGAGTACGTAAAACTTCCCGAGGATTTGGCTCCATTATTCTCATTAATATAAAAGTAGTAGACTGTTATTGCATTATTGGAAGATGCAGAAGCACTGTAAAGTTTAGCCGATAATGCAGCCCCAAGATCCTTAGAATAGATGACAACATTGTTGCGAGTCAGGCTTATGTAATAAGAATTCGCCTGTACATGTACAATCGAACCATCCGACAACGTTACAGTTTCATGGGTAGATGATGGTTCTGAAGGCGTTGGCTTTTCTTCAGGAGGTCCAATTGATCCTCCCCGGTCTGGTGGTGGATAAAAGTCTGGTATCCCACCCGTAAATGCTGCTGACACTACTGCTTGAGGAAGCACAGCTACGCTCCATGGAGATAAAAAAACAAATAAACCAAGCATTGTTAAAATGAATGGCCTAGCAGTCTTTCCCTTCCCTCGCTGCCTCACTTCGTTTATAAAAAATTTCATTTTTAAAATCATCCCCTTGTATATAGTGATAATGCCTAGTTAGAAGAATATTAAAAATAAAAACAATTTATAAATAAACCACATTCCGCCTTCTTTCCAAAAAATATATTTTGATTTACATATGATAACAATGTCGTATTAAATTTGTATATAGCGAAGATTGTCGAAATTAAGAAAAGTATATAAATATTTATAAATTGCCATAAATTATGTTTAAAATAATAACCTTCTTTTTTATACATTATATAAATTTGAATAGTGAAAAACGTCCTCACACTCATCCCATCCATTGATTTAAAATAAACAAAATGTTATATTGTCTATAAAATAATCGTCATTCAATTGAGGTGTTTGCTAAAATGGACCATTCCGAACTATTCTGGAATGCTGGTATCGAAGAACTGAAGCGTGGATATATTCGCCAAGGGGAGCAGGTAATTTGCCTCTTGGACGGACAACGATATGAACAAGGCATCATATATCAGGATCAAGGGGTATTTTATGACGCGGAACGGTATATGCGTCTTCACATTGAGCGGACGTACGGTTCGGTCTTTGACTATTTGATCGGTCTGGACAAAAAGCTGACCGGACTGACGGATCACCAGAATCGGTTACTTCAGTTATTTTATCAAGGCATGGGCGATGCGGACATTCAAAAGGAAACCGGAATCGGCAGCGCATCCACCATACGCAATCATCGCTTTGGTCTCAAGGAAAAAGAACGACAGGCCAAAGTATTTCTCACATTAATGGAACTGTTAAAGGAGAAAGACCATCACGCTCCCGCCATGGTAGACGTACCCGTACGAGCACGGATGGTAGATGAACGCTACAACATTACGGAAGACGAGAGGCAAAAGGTACTCACGAAGTATTTTCCGAAGGGTACAGACGGGCGCCTAAAGACCTTTAAAATGCAAGAAAAGCACAAGCTGATTGTGCTGCGTGAAATTGCAGACCGTTTTGTAAAGGGACAAATATATCATGAGAAAGATATCAATGCGATTTTACAGGAAGTATATGACGATTATGTCACGGTGCGAAGATATATGATTGAATACGGTCTATTGGATCGCAAACCGGATGGCAGTGAATATTGGTTGAAGGAATCTTGAAGCTAGGCGCTTATAAAATCAGCATTTTGCATAATTCGATTCTCGACGCTCGTAGGTACAATATATAGACGAACTAAAGCGTTTCGATCTATACATTGCTGATTTGAAAACGCTCTTGGGATTTATGCAAAATGCTCAAATAGGAGGATTGGACAATGGATCGAAGAAAAGAACTAGTTCAGCAATACATGGAGATGAAGACAGAGGCAGGAATCTATTGTATTCGCAATACACGCAATGGGAAAATTTTTGTCGCTTCCACGCCGAATTTAAAGTCGCTGAATGGACGGCGTTTTGAGCTGCAAATGGGTGGATTTAAGAACAAACCACTACAACAGGAATGGAATGAATATGGCGAAGATTCGTTTGAATTTGAAGTGCTGGACGTTTTGAAGAAAAAAGATTCGGAATTCTTTGATGTCAAAGATGCACTGGCAAAGCTGGAGCAGACCTGGCTTGATCGACTCCAGCCTTACGGAGACAAAGGATATTTATAAACTTACTGCTTTACGGGAAACTCCGTCCGAAGATAGCCAAAAACAACAGCGTCAACAAACTGACCTTTTTCATAGAAGTAATCTCTCAGGTGACCCTCTTTAGTAAAGCCACTTTTGAGCAGCAGCCGTCTGGAGCCTTCGTTATCTGGATCAATGAAGGCTTCTATACGGTGAACCTGCGGCAATTGAAAACCATAATCCACTACCGCTCTCAACGCTTCTGTCATCAGCCCTTGTTGCCAATATTCCGGCGCCAGCTCATAGCCAATTTCAATACGAGAGTGCTCCTTCTGCCAGTTATGAAATCCAATTGTACCCACCACCTGCTCAGGAGCTTCTTTTAACGTAATTCCCCAACGAAAACCCGCTTGCTTCTCGTATCTGGTTAGCATGGAACGAATAAATTTCTCAGCTTGCTCTACCTCCGTAAAACTTTCCAAATCATAATATTTAGTAACCTCATCTCTGGAGAAATAGTTGAATATGTCCTCCGCGTCTGCTAATGTAAGCTGCCTTAAATAAAGCCGATCGGTTACCAAAACCGGAAACGTTTCCATTGTCATTATTCATCTCCCCTTCACATCGAAGAAACTATCTTGTCAACCACCAGCCGATCCCCACCACTACTCCATTGATGAAGAATAATGCGGTGCATGCTCTCCATTTGTTAATTTCACTTGTTTGAAAAAAGCTGGTCACGGTACTACGACACATAAACAACGTAAAAAATAAATTCCAAATAATACGCATACCATATTTAATGTAGTAAAAAGCAGGACTTAGCTGCACACCGCCTAACGCTGGAGAGATATCGGGAATAAACAGAATTGCACACGCATAACGCATGGTCTCATATGTAAAATAAAATAATGCCAGCCACCAAGCCCACTTCTTACCGAACAACATACCAATACCGGCAGCCGTTCCTGCCAGACCGAGCAACGCGATAAATCCTTGAAACATGCCCCTGCACATGCCTAACAACGTAGAAGCCTCATTTAATGCATTAAGCGTCAATAGCTGTGTCACCAATAGGAGTGCTCCATTAAAAATCAGTAAAATAGCTGAAATGCTTACACCTAAAGGTCGTTCGAAAGCCACGTTCGTTACATAATCTTCTACTTCTTTTTTTGTATACAGATCGGACACTTCTTCTACTCTCCTAACCCAATTATTACATCCATTTTGCGACGGGCATAATAACAGTGTGTTTTCGCCTCATTTCCATATATCGGCTTTTAGGAAAATATGGTTTAATCTTCCCTGAAAAATTCCGTTATCTATACAATAATTTATTATTCAGGGCAACTATGCTATCAAATCAACGACATGAGAATCCTGATCATTAACAGAATCCCAAATAGAGTAATATCTATCCTTATACTACCATTCCAAGAGTGAATCTGACAAATGGCTGATACTAGCACTTATGAATGTATACGCGTTATCTTCGTAGCTCTATAACCTTCATATGACTGGATATACTCTACATGATACCCCATTCGGGCATCCAAAAGCTCTTCCATGAATAGGAGACATGGACTGTAAATAAAGCTCCCTCCTGGCCGAATGGCTCTAAGCAATTCCATATATTTATGAGCGTACTCATGAATATTACCGTCTGTCTTCAGATGATGATGTATAAAATGATTGGAGAATGCCATATGTGAAACGATCGTTCCCCATGTACTTTCTTCATAAGTAGTCGCTAACCAATCTCCTCGGGTGATACAACCGTCTGTTTCAGCCAGCCGATCTGTTCCGTATGCCTCAATTCCATAGGCACGTAAATAAGTAACCAACCGTGCCTCTGATCCGCAGCCAACATCTAGAACAGGCTCTTGCAAACGAGCAATGTCTAATCCTAGCAGATTCGCTTGCAACTCCGGTGTATATTCCTCACAAGGTACCCAAAAGGTATATTCATTCTCTGCATACTTAGCGAACACTTCACGTCCATTGGTACGAGTTAAAAAATCTCTCAAATGCCCATAATGCTGCTGGAGCAGTAAGTCCAGAGTTGCCCCTGCTATAGACTTCTTTTGGAACAGCTTTTCAATCCGGGTGAAGAATCGATCATACAGCTCCGTAAGCTCCCTCGCATGATCTGTGTGAAAATGTAGATACTGATTGGTATTTACAAACTGGGACAGTATTTGGGCCGCTACATCCTTCACAAAAACATGATACGTATGCTGGCGCTTCAAGCTTTGAAGCATGAGGATCAGTTCCGAGCTTCGCTGCGTCAGCCAGTACGTCATTTCCGTTGATGGTCCTAACAGAACAGAGCCCTCGCGCATATAAAATAAACTCCGATGCTGATTATGCAGGAGTTGACCGGTAATAAGATTATTAAGTTGAGCGACTGTCATAGTGCTTCCTCCTTAAAGTCCAGAACATTAAAGCCCCACCCAAGCCTAAATCATGCTGGGTTTGGGCAGGGCCAGCTTATTTTCTGAGTATATCATTATAGAGACTCGGTGCTATTGCAGATTCTCCGTCTTTACATTTGAAGATAAAGGAATATTCAAGTCACGAACCCCTTGAGCTACCAAGCGAGCTATTTGCTCCGCACCATACTCCTGAAAATGAGTATCATCCTTCACGCCATCAGGAAATGCAGGATACACACCTGGATCCAAATGTAAAAACAGTGGAAGTGTTCCTTCCAGGCCTAGTGTATCATAGTAGGCTACACTCAATTGACTAAGATCGACCAGTGCAACACCCGTCTCTGATGCTGTTTCCTTCATCGCCTGCACATATTCCGGGAAACTGAGCCGAAACGAAGCACTTGCTGCATCATAATCGCGGCGGCCTACAGGAGTAATTAGCACAGGGACCGCACCGCGTTGGGTGGCTCCTTGGATGTACGTTTTCAAGTAAACTTTATAATCGGCAGGTGAAACATAACGCTCCTGATTATTGATCGCGGCATCATTATGCCCAAACTGTATGAACAGATAATCTCCTGGACGGATATTCCGTAAAATATCATCTAACCGCCCTTGAACCAAAAAGGTCTTCGTACTACGTCCACCAATAGAACGGTTCACAAAAATAGTTTCATCTGTAAAAAATGGAGCAATCATTTGCCCCCAGCCTGCCTGAGGCTTCATCGAGGCTTTGTAAGTTTGAACCGTAGAATCTCCTGCAAGGTATACGGAAGGATGCTCTCCAGCTGTTCGAGCCTCCTTGGGAGTGATAACCAAGGCGTTGATCTTCGCTTCATTTCCTGAGAAATACAATTCTAGCTGACCGTCGATGAGTGCAAGCTCAAACGCAACCTCAACAAATTGTCCTGCTGTTTTGGTGGTAGGTTCTACTTTAACAATGGATTCGGCTTTAACCGTAATATCCGTGTTTCCGGCAGTATCTCCGGCAATTAGAGAAAGCGTGTAATCTGCAGGTGGTAAATTGACGACAAAGGATGAGCCTTGAACACGCACAAAATCTGAGCGGATAGCATCACTTCCACCACGGTTCTCTTCATTTACCTTGGAAAGATCGGTAAATCCATAGCCAAGCTCAGGCGTGTAAGCATCCTTAGCAGTGACCTGAGTGTAGCCGTCAGCCACATCCCCAGGACCAAAATCAAAACGAAGAGGCGCCGCAAGCTGCTTTTCCGCTAATGCCTGCCCTGGAATAAGTATGGTTGCAAACAACAAGCTGAACCCCGCGCATAACCCAATCATCTTACCGAACAACCTGTGACGCTTTCTCTTTTGTTTCAAGCGCAACCCTCGCTTCTCAGATTATTTGAGTGGTTTGTCATCGTCCATACGTCTATTGATCCCCACCAGCCTTTGGCAGCCTTGGTCCAGTACCCAGGATACCACAATACCAACCGTGTACCTGATCAGATCCACGGTCAGAAACCCTTTGCCAAGCACTAGGCCGCCCAGGGTGGTCGCCCGAATGTGGTTAATCCAAGGAGCCTGGTACATCTGACTGAATTCAATAGCAAAGCAAAACAGCAAACTGCCCCAAAGAGCTACAGACAACCGACGATTCACCCACAACATTCTCAGCCCAAAATAAATCATGCACGCCCACAAGGCATCCCCAAAGTGATTGGCAACAAATGCAGGTAACCGGGTGGAGAAAGCTCTGCTTCCCAAGCCCAACAAGATCATGACCAGCACGGCAACCAGATACGCAGCGCGAGCCTTCCAGTGGAACTTTTCCTTTATTTCCTGATTAATTCCCCTACTGCTGCTCTTACGAAATTTTCTCATACTAAATTACCTTTCCTGACACTGGAAATCTCCGCAATACTGCTGTAAACTTTGTCAATCCTTCTTTTGGGATAGCGCTTGCAAGATTGCTGAACCTTAAGCTGCTGTCATATTGTATGCACACCAACTTGTCTGTATTTTTCGTCATATCATGAATCATAATAAGCCCCCGCAATATCATACAATCGCTTGCTAAAATTCAACACCACGCACCTTGGCAAAAACCATTTGGTGTGCCATGCTTCCCTCTTCATCATACTCGACATTCCTTAAAATCCCCTCTAATGTAAAACCTGCCCGTTCCGCTACCTTGGCGCTGCGCGTGTTTCTGGAATCACAAAGAATCTCTAACCGGTTAGCATGTAAATGCTGTATGGCAAAATCCGTAATACCGTGCACGGCCTCTGTTATAATCCCCTTTCCGGTCCATGAGGTTCTGAGCCAATACCCAATTTCGAATCTTCGT
This sequence comes from Paenibacillus sp. ICGEB2008, assembly GCF_000307675.1. NCBI lineage: Bacteria > Bacillati > Bacillota > Bacilli > Caryophanales > Paenibacillaceae > Paenibacillus > Paenibacillus sp. ICGEB2008. The sequence continues at coordinate 740,536 of NZ_AMQU01000007.1, read as the reverse complement.
GCATCCCAATTAATTCGGTGCAGACCGCTACTGGCTACAAATTGTCCTGAAGCCGTATCAAATACGTACAGCACCATGTCAGACCGATCCAGAAATTTAAGTCTGGCTTGGCGTGAACGGATTTCAGATTCCTCTACCGTAGGGAGATTTCTCGCAAAAGGAAGCCAAGGCCGCAGCTCATGTACACTCTCGCGTATCGCCTCATTGACCGCCGCACCATCGCCCCATTGCGGAGCGCGTATAGTCAATCGCTCCGTCTGGAATTGTTCCGGGAATGATAACAGAATAGGATTCGGTTGCTGCTCGATACTCATGATGCTCCCTCCTCCATATTCGGTGGATAACTGAGACGATCCAGCCAGCCAGTGATTTCTCGTAGGCTCTGAATCTGATGATCAGGTACAATGCCTGCTTCATTCCACGTCATAAAGCCTTCCAGCCAGATGGTATGCAGCCCTGCACTTTGCGCCCCACGAATATCATTTGTCGGATGATCGCCTACATAGCAGGCATGACCAGGTTCGGCAATGTCCAGCTCATGCAGTGCCAACTCGAAAATACGAGGATTAGGCTTCTCAACGTTGACTCCGCCTGATACAATAATGGAATCCACATAATCTCTCAGCATCACTCGGTCAATCTTCGCCTGCTGTGTACGGAGTGAACCGTTGGTAATCATACCAAGCTTCAAGCCCCGAGACCGCAGTTCAGACAGCACTTCCTTGGCTCCGTCCATCAGTACCGTGAATTTATGGAATTCACCATACCAAAAGCCCAGCATCTCCTGTACTGTCGTATCGGGATTTTTCAGTTTCAGGTCTGCATGCAGCTCCGTATACAGCTCCCTTTTATCCCGGTAGCCGTCCTGATCTGCCAGACGTATTCGTTCAACGACCGCCGCACGGCTGGCCGGTTCTTCTGCCACAATAAATCGTTCTATAAACCGCTCCGTATATGCCGCGAATGCCAGTTTGCGGTTAATCAGTGTATTATCCAGATCAAAAATAATGGCTTCTATAGACATAACAAGCTCCTTTCTGTCCGTAAATTTATACCGATCAGCTCGAAACAAATTGAATAACTCCGATCATAATAAGCAAGAAAAAAATAGACAAGAAAATGATGATCATGTACTTTAAGATTTTGCTGGAAGTCGACTTTTGTTCCAGTTTGGTCTCGATCTGGGTCAACCTTTCTTTGATTTCTTCCAAATCCTGCTCCAACTTCACCTTAGTCTCTCCTTCCTTTATCTCGACTTATTTAATTTCCTAACGATTCGGCGATTCAGCTACATAAATCACTCCAAAAGCGAACTGTTTTTACCGCCTCAAAATTAATCTGTTCGTAAGTCTTCTCCCCAAATTCCAGCTTGAAATACTCCTGCAAACTTTCTCCATACACGATAATATCCGTTTGATACACTGAAAATACCGGATTTCCTTCTTCACATGGCTGCTCTGGGATATATCGGTGACCATAGACAGGGATCAGCTTGGGCACACGCAAAAACTCACGTTTACATGTATCAACGGCTTCCTCCAAATCTGTTGGTCTTTCTCCCCATTCGGAAGGCCAGAACATATTCTGTTCTACATCAAAAATCATACCTTCAAGCGGCCAATTCAGCCTTTGCCGAATGACACCCATTCGCTGTGGTGACGTATCTCTCCATGGGATGAAGCTTTTACCGACTGGAAGAACGTTCATCAGCAGCTCTCTTAAGTCGGGCGGAAATTGAATATCATACCTGTCTTCGACTTCAGTAATCTCCCGGGTGGATAAGCCTGGGGTTAAGGTTACATCGTCTTTACGTAATAGATCGATAATATAAGCGACATCCATCTTGGCTTGAACACCTCCATTCGCTGTCTGACTGCACCTTCTGATTGATTTCTAGCAGTTAGTCTAGCGGATTGGTCAAGAGGCCTACCAGACTTGTAACTTCAACTTCACCGACTCGGCGTGGGCCTTCCATAAAATATCCCCTGGTTCCTACATGTATCCGGTGTCGGTGTACCTTTTCCCTCATTTCTCCAAACAAAATCCACATTCTTGCCTGACCTTCCCGGTGAACCGGGTGCCTGGTATCCATGATCAATTGACCCTCTTCATCTTCAAACTCAGGATGTATTGCATAAATTCCCGTTGTTGTAATATCGTCGCCCTCATAGGAAAAATCGCAGCGATAACCCTGAATAGGCAGTTGTTTCCTGCCTCCTTCTTCCGGTGTGTAAAATCGATATTCTACTATAAAATCGTGCGGATGCTGCCTACTATGTTCATAGGGATTCCACATTTCATATCATCCCCTCTGGTCTTTCCCAAAAATATGTACTTCTTTCTAGTGTAATCCAATAGGAAAAGAAATCCAAGACCTATCCGCAAGGCGTTGCTGAATAAGCTTGGATGATATGAGAGTCTTTTTTTCAGAATATATGACTTTTATACTTGCTGTCCGTTCACCTGAATATCTACGTCTACCTGCTGTCCCAGCCAAGCCCGCATGCGATCCCACGAAAAAACCTGCTCCATGTGAAAAACACCATATGGAAGTTCTGAGCGATACAGAGCAAGCGCTGCAAAGACGGCGGCTTTAGCAGTTAAATCAGACTGATGATGTCCCCTTAGCCTGCATTCGACCCTCGTCTCCTTACCATTAAGAGTTCCTTTGGCGTCTACCTTGACCGCTACAGCATTTCCTCCAAAATGCACCTTGCCAAAGCTGCGAACTACTGCCTCACGAACCGTTGGCTGTCGGAGCAGACCTGATATTCCTATTGTCCGAAGCCCTGCCAGAAGCCGGGTGGTCAAACGCGAATCGAAGCACAGGCGTGTGCTGACCGTAGGAACATCAAGTGTACGTGGAAGTGTCTGTTGATCCGAAAAGGGAAACCGATACGCCCGATGACGACCCACTCCTGCACCAAAGTCTGCCACTATGCCGTCGGTAAAGCTTCTTCGAGTCACTGGGCGTCCCTGTTCTATCACCTTCAAGTCGGTATGAATCTGATCTACAGTCCACTCAATCGCAGCCTGACCGTGTCGATCACCCAAACCCAGCATCAATGATATGTTCAGTTCATCCGTCTGATCCATGAGCTGTGTCGCTTGCAATGCCAATAGATTAGTGAGCCCTGGAGCTAATCCTACACTTAGCAGCGCAGTGGCCTGATAAGCTCGGGCCTCCTGATGACACTGCTCCACCTGACTCAAAAAGGCCGCATTCGCAGTAATATCCATGTAATGCACCCCATGCTGAAGACAGGTGCGTACCAAGGCTGTATTGTCCTGATCCAGACACATAATAACCATTTTGGCTTGCTTTAATATCGACGAGTCCATCGGCTCATGAATATTAAGCTGCAAAGGTCGTATCTTGCCATTCGATTGTTGGCTGAATGCAGTGGCACGTTCCAGACTGCCGCCTGCGGCAAATACCTTGCCGGGGAACATTTCACTTAACTCTGTACATACAATTTTTCCAACATGGCCATACCCGCCAATAATGATGATGTTATCCTTTGTCATAAGCCGTCTCTCCCTCTTTAACCGCAAACCATGCATTTACTAAAAAAGCACCATAATACCGGGTGATGTGGGTAAAGCCTGCATCTATCAACAGTTCCTGAATTGCTGCATTGGACACCGGGTTTGACTCGCGACCGATGGAAGCAGCGAATCGCTCCCAATCCTCCAGTGAAATGCCCTGACTCAGCATATGACCTTTCCATGCCTGCATTTGGATGGAAAAAGAAGGCTCCTGCGGATTCCCATTAATAGAAGCTAGACAAAAAGGTGCACCCGGCTTGAGTCGAGCGGATATCTGGCGCAGCAATGCCTGTTTACTTTCCAAGCTCTGAAGAAAATGAAGCACCAGCAGGCAGGTAGCAGCGTCATAGACTGGTTCATCGGATAATTCTTCGCAGTACTTTTCGTGCTGTTCTTCAGGCGATTCTCCAGACAACTCTTCCAACGTGCCTGTAACAAATGATATTTGTGAACCGATGTCCGCTTGTGTCACACGTTGACGTGCCAAGTCCAGCATGTGCTCAGAGGGATCAACTGCCGTAAAGGACCATGCCTCATGCCGCCCTCCGAGCGTAATCAATTCCTGACCGCCCCCAGCTCCGACAATCAGCACGTGCGGATCGATATTCCTGTTATGAGCCTGCGCTTCAAGCTGTGCGGTTATCAAACAATCTGTCATCTCATACAGATGGGTATATCCAGGTATTTTTAAAGCAATCGTATCCGCATATTTATGTACATTCGGATGATTCCAGCTCATAGGTTGATTTGAGTCGGTATTTCCAATATGGGGTTGCTTCATATGTGCTCTCCTCCAAACATTTAGCCTTGATCTTCAATGACCATTCATTTATTGTAGATTTAATTAAGAATCATTCTCAATTATAAAGACAATACGAATATCCACCATCCCATAAATATGGGATTTAGGAAGAGGCACTTTAAGAATCTCCAGCTTTCACGATAGGAGTAAACGATGAACGCACATTATACTCAATTTGCACAGCTTAAGAATGATCAACAACCAATCATGGAAATGGGAAATAAATCACCCTCATCTCCTACATACAAGCACACGCTAATCGACCGCTTGCGTACTCTGATTTCTTTTGATGCGGCATGCTGTACCTCAGTAGATCCGCGAACGCTGCTTTCCACGGGTGCATTTACGGAGTCGGGTGTAGAGGACATTCATAGCAAACTGCTAGAATACGAGTATCTGCACGATGATATCATGAAATACGATCAATTGGTGCGAGAAGGACAGCCTATCGCGACGCTTCATGGATCTACACAAGGCCAGCCGGATCGCAGCACACGTTTTAGAAATGTTTTGCAGCCCGCTGGATTCGGCGATGAGCTGCGTATTCCATTTATGTACAAAGGAAGCTGCTGGGGATTTCTTACGTTGTTCCGCCACTATGGAAAGCCTGTATTCAGCGCGGAAGAGCAACAACTGCTTGAAGCGTTAGCGCCATCCATAGCCTACCATCTGCGTCAAACCAGTGTCGGTGTATCTCCAGCCCCCGCTATGGCTATGGAACATGAACTTGAGCCAGGTGTTCTGACGCTTTCCGCTCAACTAGAACCCCTCTCGTCCAATATAGTAGCAGAACAGTGGCTAAAGCTGCTTCGGCAGCAGGAGGGAATCCATGAGGACGAGTTGCCGGCCTCTGTTCGGGCGGTAAGCTTGCGAGCGCTATCCACTTCTACTGCACCAGCCAGACTATGTATCCCTTCCGCAGACGCTGAAACTCCTTGGGTCACGATCAGAGCCACTCTCCTGCAAGGCGGACGCGAGCACATGGGCGAGAAGCAACTGGCCGTATGGTTTGAGCCTGCTAAAGCAACGGACATGTTGCCGCTTATGGCTGAGATCTACTCATGGACTGAACGAGAGAGACAGCTTGTCCGGCTCATTGTCCAAGGCTTTTCTACCAAGGAACTGGCAAGTGCACTTCATATTACGGCCTACACGGTGCAGGATCATCTGAAAGCCATTTTCTTGAAAACAGAGGTAAGCAGCCGTCGTGAGCTAGTATGGAAGGTATATTCCAGATTCAATTAATTATGTAAAAAAGACAGATGACCCGGTTAAGGATCATCTGTCTTTGCATCACTGCTCTATTGAGACGCAAGAGTCTTATTTCTGCGAAGAGGATTTCGTATCATCGTATGATACTGGTGAGGGCTTCGCAATCCATTCATCAGCCTCAGGCTCGATATCCACGCCATTGTCCAGCTTCGTTTTCTCCATCAAGGAATCTCCGTCCTCGTTCTTCTTGTTGCGGATTTTCGCTTCGTCTTGAGTGTGGTCGCTCATGTTGATTCCTCCTTTTTTAATTTCATCTGATGGTTGTACCTTACTCATAATTACCCATTGCCGTCCTGTACAAACCTCTACACCACCAGATGCCCTTTTTTCTCCGCCGGTCCAATGGTCGCCTCAATGCCAGCATTAAACTCCAGAAAGTCGCTCTCTACTCCATCACTAAAAATAACTCCATTCTCCGGCATCTGCGAAGCAATTCGCAGCGGTCTTTCAACGGCCACCTGCCCAAACACCAGCTCCGCAGCAGTCGTCCGACTGGGGAATGGTTCTCTCACTGTAAAATAAAGCGAGGGCGAGCTCCAGGTAGCACGATGATCATGCCCCATTCCTTCTACTGTCCCTTCCTGGCTGAAAGCAGCATCTGACATCAGATGATCTGGAGTCAGCGAGACCGGATGCCGTGTAGCACTGCCGACAATCCCGGCCGCTCCAGCCAGCACACTGGTCAGCCAGCCCGTCGCCCCCAACCCGGTGGAAACAATAATACCACTGGACGATTGCTGCTCTACCTGATCCTCCAATCTCAGCTCATATCTCGCAGAAACATGAGTTTTGCGCCCGATGAACAAATCGTTCACAGCATATATGGATTGGCCATCATTTAGTTGGGCCTTAGCCAGCGTAACCTCCTTAATCGGCCGTCTGTGCACGAACACATCCGGCACCACCCAGCGCAGATCAGATACAGTAAACGGCAGCAATACCCCATCCCAGCGCAATGGATCTGGATTTACGCCGATTAGCGGCTGCTCGGTCAAATATTTTAACGTGTTGGCTACCAGCCCATCCTGACCCAGTACCACCACCGTATCCTGCTCACCAAAAATAAAGTTCGGCACATGTTCCCGCTCCACAATCTGGACACGCCCCAAGGCCGATAACTCGGACGTCGCCGTTGCCACCGCCCTGCGGTAATTTTCATCCTCCAGCACATAATCACTAAAATCCGCACCCAGCCGTTCCATAAAGAAGCGAGCCTGCTGCACCGTATTGTAACGAACAATCAGTTCCTCCAGTCGCGTTTTACGCTTCACCAAAATAATCTTCTGCTCAGTCATTCGGCTGCTCATCGTGATCTTCCTCCAGACCCTCTCGATCCTGCTGATCCACTTGTTCCCGTATCTGACATGAGACCTTGCAGCAGATCAGGCGTAATATTCAACTGGCCGATTTTCCCTGCATTTTCTGCGAGTTCCTGAAAGGCGATCGCAATCAGCTTATCCGGGCTCATATCCATGTTGGCCATAGCTTGAAGTACGTTAGGCTCGACATCCTGCAACGATTTCATCACCGCTGTCAGCTCATAGGCCTTGGCATCGGCTTCGGCCTTTTTATTCGTTACAGTCAGCTCAATCAATTCGCGCTTTTTCTCTTCCAAGGCCGTGTCAAACCGCAGCTGCTCCTCCTTCATCTCACTTTGCTTTTGCTTTACGGAACGCTCGGCATCCAGTTGGGTTTCGCGGATCTGCCTTTTTTTCGTCTCCACCGCAATTTCCGTATTCAGCTCATTTTCCTTTACACGGCGCTCCTGCTCAATGGATGCGTTACGACGCTCATACAAAGCATGATCCGCACTGCGAAGAATTTCCTCTCTCGCCTGCGCTTCCAGCGCTCTCATCGTCTCCTTATTTGGTAAAACCGCCAAAATGGACAGCCCCATAACCTCAATGCCCAGTTTCTCCATTTCAGTATGCTGAGCAATATCCTTCGTCATGTTTTGGGCCAGACGTTCACTGGACTGAACCGCTTCTTTGAGTGGAACACGTTCCAGATACTTTTTGGTAAGCACCTTGGCAATGTTAATCACCCGTTGGGCCAGCTTGCTTGGATCGTCCGAAATGTAGCGTCGTTCCTTCAAATCATACGTGTAGTTTAAAATCTGCGTCGTTCTGCGGTAATCCACAATCCGATAAGTCAGTTGCCCCTGCACGGTCACCGCCTGGAAATCATTTGTCATATCTTCAAACATAAACGGTACATCAATGGAAGAGACAGGCACGACAACGACCGAGGTGGTCGGCGCGTAGTAATAAAAAGATAACCCAACACCCTCTCGAACCACCTTCCCGTTCTTCACCTTCATGACATACTCACTGGGCTGAAATTTAACAAAATTAAATCCAAACATCGTCGCTTCCTCGCTTTCTTTAGAGTGTTCATTTTTATTATTTCTTAATTGTTATTATCAATTTGTTATTAACAATAAAATAACACAAACAACCCATAATATCAATATGACATTTATAAAAAAATTAAAGGCTGTTTCCTCTCCGATACGCTCGGTTAAAGGAAACAGCCTCAGATTTCTTGCATTTTATTTTATAAGTACACTTTCAAAAATTTTATACCTAACTGCATATTTAAATGGAATCAGCAGCAAAACGAACCGCTCTGCTAACTAAAACAGGCAGCACGGATATATGACCTTCATCTGTAAATTCTACGTACTCTACGTGTAGTCCTAGATCGTCCCTAGTCGTTAAACGCGTAGCTAAGTCCCTGGCCTTTTCCTGCATGCCAGTAAAATGTCCGGCCTCTAACTCCCCTACAGCAATCAACAGCTTTTTATTCCAATGCTTCTGAGCTATAGAAGCTACAAACTGTTTCTCTTCATCCATAATAACTTGTCCGCCCCAGTGTATAGACGGACTTCCCGCCACATACACCTGAAAAGAGTTTGGTCTTGTAAACAGGGTATGTAATACGAACAGTCCTCCAAGCGAATGCCCGAAGATCGTCTGTCGGTTGCGGTCGATAAGAAAATCACGCTCGATCATTGGCTTAAGCTCATCTTCAATAAATGACAAGAAATGCTCGGCGCCCCCGCTTTCTTTGGAGGCATCTTCATTTGGCTTTACCGGAAGCTCCACAGCCGTCCCAGGCAGTGTAAGATCGTAATATCGTGAAGGATGAAAGGGAGCCTCTGTTGGATAGCCTATTCCTACAATGATAGCTGGAACAACCCCCATTTTGTCAGGTCGTCTCCCCTGAACGCGCACCGCTTCCACCATGGTTCCAAAAACAGAATTGGCATCCAGCACATAAATAACGGGATAGCCAGATACAGGAGGTTCCTCGGCAGGAATGGCAATATAAATATGATACTCACGGTTTTCAGCCTGCGAGTACATTACTCGATGCTGACTGCGAGGAACATACACAGCTCCATGTGCATCGCTGGAATGATAAGCTTGCGTAGATAGATCTTTAATGGGAACAACCTCCTTTAGAGCCCGAATTCGAATGAAATTAGGCCGTTTTTTTCATAAGCAAGACTACAAAATAAGGGACCCCGATCACCGCAATAATCAGTCCAACGGGAATTTCCGCAGGCGCAACCACCGTTTTGGCAACAAAATCAGACAACAGCACCAGTACCATACCGACCATACCGCATACGGGAATCACAAAACGATGATGAAGGCCAACAAGCCTTCTGGCGATATGAGGAGACAATAATCCTACAAAGCCTATTCCTCCAGAAACAGACACACAGGCACTCACCAGTCCAATGCTGGACAGCAAGAGAATAGACTTTTCCTTTTCGGTCGCAACGCCAAGACTTTTAGCTGTATGTTCATGTAATTGAAATAGATCCAGCACATACGATTTCAACCAAATAACAGGAATTAATATGACAAGCCATGGAATTACGGCAGCAACCAGCTTCCAATCAGCACTCCAAATACTGCCCGACATCCATACTGTCGCCATCTCGAAATCCGAGGCTTTCATTTTCAGCGACAGATATAAGCTTAAGGAACCGAAGCCAGAGCCAATCGCGATACCTACAAGTAGCAGTCGCTGCGAATCCAGACGACCTGCTTTCCAAGCAAATGAATAGATCAGCAGCGCAGCCAACAAACCTCCAATCAAGCCAAAAAAGGGCATAGCCAGCGCCGCAGTCCAGCCTGTCGTTTCCATTTGTCCCTGGTAAAAGAACATAAATATGACGATTGCTGCTCCCGCCCCTGCGTTAATGCCTAAAATGCCGGGATCGGCCAAACCATTCCGTGTAACTCCCTGTACCGCCGCCCCAGCTATCCCCAGACCTAAGCCGACCAAGGCCGCAATCACAATACGCGGTAGCCGAAAATCAAAAATCACCAAATCCAGCTGCGGAGTAGGGTGGATACGGAACAATGTCTGAATTACTTCCTGAAGGGTCATATCGAACTCTCCATGGGTCAGACTAACATAGGAGGCTGCTAATATAAGTGCAGCCCCACCTGAAAGTACGAACCACAGCCGTTTCACACTGATTTTACGCATGCTCTCCCCCTCCTTTTCTACGTATTAAGTACAGAAAGAAAGGGATGCCAATGACCGAGGTAACCACTCCAATAGGCGTTTCAAACGGATAATTAAGAAAACGGCTCAACACATCAGACATGCCCAAAAAAACACCACCGATCAAACCAGAGCATGGAATGACCCAACGGTAATCTACCCCGATTAAATATCGGGTAATGTGCGGAATCAACAAGCCAACAAAAGCAATTTTCCCTGCCAGCGCAACAGAAACACCTGTTAGCAATGCTACACAGAGCATCGCCCCCAACTTGACTGGTAATGCCCGCTGTCCCAGACCTGTGGCCACGTCGTCGCCCAAAGACAGTAGTGTTATTGGCTTGGCCAGCAGCATTGCTCCTACAATTGCCACAAGAGCAAAGGGAATTGCCAATTGAATCATCCCGGGGTCCATTTGGTGCAGACGAGCGTTAAACCAAAAGCTTACATTTTGCGATACATTAAAATAAATGGAGAGAACGGCCGACAGGCTGCTTAAAAACGTGCCAATGATCGTTCCCAAAATGGCCATACGAACCGGGGCAAGACCGCCGGGAATCATCCAGGCTAAACCGAATACAATAGCCACCCCCAGAGCCGATCCCACAAAAGAACTTCCAATCAGGCCCATCGAAGTGGAGTTCGGTGCAAGGATCATCATTAAGGTGATCACAAACGCCGCCCCATCCGACACCCCCATAATTGAGGGTGAAGCCAAGAAATTCCGCGTCATTCCTTGCATAATGGCTCCTGAAATTGCGAGAAAAGCACCGATTAATATAGAGCCGACCGCTCTAGGCAGACGCGAGTTTAAAACGACCTGATGATCCACGTTCCCAGCATCAAAATGAAAAAAGGTAGCCGTTATCGTCTCCCATTCTATCGTCTTAGCTCCGTACATCACGGACAGCAGTAACGTTAAAACGATAAACAAGGGAGAAACGAAGATGATAAGGTAAGGAGAGATCAACTTTTTTCCCATGTTCCTACCTTTACTGCGAAAGCCGGTTCATAACCGCTTCCAAAAAGGCAAGTTTGCTCCATGAAGTACCACCTTGAGCATTGGGATCTACAATGTTGACGAAGGTTTTCCCATTCTTGACGGCATTGATGCTGCTCCAAATCGGATTCTTCTCCAAATCTGCCAATGCCTGCGGCTGGTCCTTGTTCTCTCCTTCGGAGAATTGCACGAACAGATAATCGGGGTTCATATCAGCCAATTTCTCCAGAGAAACCGCCTCTTGTGCTTTAACTGTATTTAACTCTTCCGGTACCTTAGCTCCTAGATCAGCATACAGCGAAGGATTGAAATATACATCCGCAGGGTATACATACAGATTGCCTGTACGAATCCGTACCATGAGTACCTTTTTATTTCCCCATATTGGTTTGAGCTTCTGTTGGGCCTCCTCCGCATCTTGCTTGTACTTGTCCAGGATCTCCTTCGCCTTCGCCTCTTTGCCTGTAAGCTGTCCCAACATTAATAGATTCGCTTCCCAGTTCGTTGAAATATGGGATACTGGAACCAATGGAGCGACCTTCCCTAGCTGTTCTGCCACCGCAGGCCGAAATTTAGAACTCCCAAGAATCACATCTGCCTTCAGTTTCAGGATCGTTTCAGCGCTAGGCTGCATTCGGTCACCAACGTCTGCGGCTCCTTCCATCGCTTTTTCCATGAACTCAGGAAATTTTCCGCCCGAAGTAACCGCCCCAGTTGGTTTCACTCCCAGGACAGCTGCATCTTCCATCGCTTCCAGACTAGCTATAATAATATGATCCGTCTTGGCCAGCTTATAAGTCTTATCTAGATATGTAATCGTCTTGGCACTTTCTACGTCAGAAACAGACGTTTGTGTCGATGCATTGGTATTCTTTTGAGCTGAGCTATCCACCTCCTGCACCTTTCCACCACATGCCGTCAACAGCAAACTTGCCGATAATAAGGTACACATCCATATTGCAAACTTCTTCATAATCTGAAAGACTCCCCTCTATCTACTTGAATTTACAGATAATAATTATCATTATCATTGATAACTATTATCAATAGTAGGAGAGAAATCGGCGTATTGCAATATTTTTTCTAATATTTATTAAAAAGAGGGCTTTCTTCCCCCTGGAATCATTGCAATTAGGAAGCATCAGCCTTCCCTGTTTTGTTGGATATCATTCACATTCCATTCTTTATAAAACTGCTCCAAATACATTTCCATCCATTGATGCCGAACCTCCGCCAGTTCTCGGGCATAAGGGGTATTCATTAAATCCTTGAGCTTGAGCAGCTTTTCGTAAAAATGATATATGGCACTTTTACCTGCGGCGCGATAATCATATTGTGAATAGTCTTGATCCGGATCGTGCATGATACTGCCTTTTGAGCCTGCATACATAAAGGTTCTTGCAATCCCAATCGCTCCCAGAGCATCCAACCGATCTGCATCCTGTACAACCTGACCTTCCAGCGTTTCCATAGGCGGATTTTGTCCACCATTGTAGGACATTGTAGCAATAATGGTCATCACGTGTGTGATCACATCCGCATCGTTTACATGCAGATGCAGCCACTGCTCAACTTTATCCAGCCCCGCTTGTTTGGATTCATTTAATTTTTCATCCGCTACATCATGCAGCAGTGCTGACAGCTCGCACACGAACGGATCTGCACCTTCTTTTGCAGCAATTTCAACAGACAGCTTCCTCACCCGGTCAATATGCCACCAATCATGACCACTGTGGTCATGCTCCAACTGCTGCTGCACATACGGCTCTGCCTTTTGAATAATATCTTCCATCATCGCTTCCTGCTGCTCTGTTCGTCTCTTCATAAGTCACCTTTCAATCCCGTCCATATTTGCTATGTGAGGTTGGTTTATTTTTTTATATGCTTGTCCATTTGCTTAGCGCGAATCATCGAGAGCGCCTTACGGGCTGCTAGCTTCCCATTAGGCTACCATGCTTCATCACTTCTTTTAACAATTCGGTCGCGGGTTCATACCCATGATATCCCAATAGAATACATGCACGTTCCTGTACATACATATCTTCATCATCCACATAAGGAAGCAATGAATCCGCCTCACTAACAGGTGTAATCGCCATTAAGCTGTAAAGAAGCTGGCACCTCACATCATCCTCCATTGATGAATCCTTTTCCAGTATAGCCTGCAATTCATGCATACAGCGAATATCTTCTGCTAGTTGTTCGGTGCTTATGTCGTTGTCAGACGGGTAATCCTGACGCAGCTGTTCCCAATCCAGCTCTGGGTTTTGCTCCAACTCTGCAATCAGCGAAGCTGTACTTCGGTACCTCGGTGACAAATCTGTTTCCTCGTGATTGATGTAACATAATTTATATGCTAGTGGCCCCTCTACATATAGACCTACATAATTAGAATGATCATCCGTCCATAGAGGAATGATATATTTGAATACCTCGATCTGCGCCATCCACTCGATACTCTCAGCAAGTTCCTGTTCACTTAGCAATCGTAGCTGAACCTTCCGCCCTTCCTGCTTCTTGCTATGGATTAGTAAAGCTTCCAGCGTATCGTCAGGTAGATCAATCGCTTGGCGTTCAAGCACCTCTTGTAAGCTCATTTTTCCACACTCCTAATCTTTTCTACTCCAAATCTATTATCTAATCCCTGAAAGGGACAGGCTATCTCCATTTTATTCTATATGTATGGTATCCAACCTTAGGTCGACAAGTCCGTAACTATGCAAAAAAAGAACCCCCTTAACCACATCAGCTGTAGTTAACGGAAGTTCTTTTTTTAAACTGATTCCCTTATTTTATTCCACGACACCAAGCTCGCGGTTTTTTTCCTTGAAGCGGCTGTTGTGAGAAGATACATATGCGGCTTTATCAGCTGTCGGATCAATGTACAACTTGGCGCTGTTGAGGGCAAGAGCAGCATCTGTGAACGTACCTGCAATCAGATACAGCTTGCTTCCATACTCGACAAAATCGCCTGCAGCAAAAATCCCCGGTAGATTCGTTTCCAGCTTGTCGCTCACGCGGGCATGCCACTCTCCCATATCCAGTCCCCAATCTCGCAGGGGGCCGAAATCGGATTTTAGGCCATGATTTACGATAACTGCATCAACATTCAGCATCTCTATTTCGCCCGTATCTACATGATTGATCGTCACCTGCTCAATCGTTTCTCCGTTGTTGCTATGTAACTGACTTACCGCATAAGGTGTGAGAACACGGACCGAAGAGGACTTCATACGGGCTACATTTTTCTCATGTCCGCCAAAATGATCCCGACGATGTACAACTGTCACACTCGCCGCAATAGATTCCAGCTCATTCGCCCAATCTACCGCCGAGTTGCCTCCACCGGAAATCAGGACATGCTTGTCCCGGAACGGCTCCAGCTCTTGTACGGTATAATGCAGGTTTGTAACCTCGTAACGGTCAGCGCCTTCAATCTCCAGTTTAGCCATTTTGAGAATACCATAGCCTACGGCCAGAACGATCGTACGCGTCCAGTGCTGTTCCCCTGTGGCTGAAGTCAGCAGGAACGTACCATCTTCTTGCCGCTCCAAACCTGTAATCTGTTGTCCCAATACAATGGTAGGCTCGAACGTCCGTGCCTGCTGCTCCAACTGGTCAATCAGCTTTTCACATAAAATCGGAGTTACCCCTCCAACATCCCATATCATCTTCTCCGGGTATATGCGCATCCGTCCGCCTAGCTCATGCTTGGCTTCGATCAGCTTGGTTTTCATATCTCTCATGCCACTGTAAAACGCAGTATACATACCGGCAGGACCGCCGCCGATGATCGTTACATCATATAATTCCAAGGACTCTGTCACTCTGCAACTCTCCCTATCATAGCGTATTATGTCTGCTTCTATTATAAGTGATAATAATTATCAATATCAATTAAGAAATAAAAACATATCTGTGACAGAGGTATTAGTGACTTTGGAACTACGTTTATACAGTTATTTGGCTACTGCTTTCGTTAATCTTGTGGATTAGGCAGGGATTGCTGCACTATTGCATGCAATGCTTTTTCATTCAGCCCAGTCTGTACAAATTGAAAACGGTGACCTGCCAGCCTCTGAACTCGATCTATGATCTGACCCAGATGATAAGCCGTATGCTCCACCACATGGTAAACGTCATACATATTTATATCGCCTGTGTTGTCCAATGCTGCACAGAAGGAAGAAAAAGCATCTTCAACTTCATCCATAAGCTGTTCTTTGTTTTGCACTGAAGGCCTGAAGCTATCCTCCATCCCTTGCTTGTATGTAATCGTCGGATCCATGAGTTTGACTGCATTTCTACGCACATGCACCATTATATGGTGGACAATTCCTCCAATATTGTTCTGTTCCGCTTCACCAGTGCCCCATAACATGGTTTCATCCAAAAGCTGGATGCATGCCCGCAGCTTAACCAAGTATTGATCGTACATTCTGTGCTTGGATATGATCTTAAATTTATGCATGGAAGAATTCATATGTTCATTTCCTCCTTTATCTTTTCAGGTGTATTTTTTGAAAAAGTCACTTCCGCGGATTATCCAATATCGTTCAGCAGGAGGGACCTCTTCCAAAAAGTTCAGATATTTCCCTTTCCATCCCACCGGGACATAGTGTTCGAAAGAAGCTGGCTCTGGAAATAGGGAGTAGAGAACTTTCTGGTCAAAATCAACATACAAAGCAGGACAGAATTCCAACACTTCATCCTTATGCTGGATTGCTTCATCTAGCGTTTGGAGCATTGTAGTGAGTTCTCCCGCAGCCACCTTATACTCACAGATGTGTTCCAAAAATGCTCCGGCTGTGGTCTCATCCAAAATAGTGATGCCAAACCGTTCCTCCATCTCGGTATTCAAAAACCAATACTCTCTTTCCGTCACATACCAATTCCATTGTCCCTGAAACATGACACCGACAATGATATTTTTCGCATATTCTGGCCATATTTTCATGAGCTTTTGCGTTCCCCTCCCTCACTTACAGCTCGATCCAAAACCGGTTTACACGGTTTCCATCTTCCTCTATGTAATCCTTGTCCGGTATTCCGCCGTTTCGCAGAATCGTTCTTTTGGAACTGATATTATCGGAGTCGCATACGACGAGGGCTTTGGAAATACCCAACTCTTTTGCTTTGCCCAATGCTAAGGCCAGCATAGTCACAGCGTACCTATTCCCTCGTGCAGAAGGACGGATACCATAACCGATATGACCGCCAGCGTTTAACAGATGCTCATTAAGATCATGACGGATATTCACTGCTCCGACGACCTGATCATCTGCATCCACCAGCCAGTAGGTCGAACTTTTAACCCAGCCTTCAGACAAGCCAATTCCATTTTTCTGGTGACTTAAAAGCGTCAGCATACCTTCAAAATCATACGGTTCTATAGAAATCACCCAAGGCACCATATGCTCCTGGCTCTTTTTCCATTCCTCATAAAATGAAAGATAAGCATCCTTCCAGCGCCGATCCGGCTCAACCAATCTGATGGCCTGCATCCTACTCACCGCCCCCTCATTAAGCACTCCATGTATCTACTAATGGTCTCGTCATCTCTACACCCCATAGTTCTTCATCGTTGCTTCCAATGTTTCATCCGTATCCGCCAGCCACACGGAGCTAACCTCAAACGTCCCTGGCTCGAAAAACAATGGGAATCTCCGCTTAAACCAATCCTGCATCGGCAAATGTAGTGCTTCCTTCATATCCACCCACAGTAGTTCTCCCTCAGGAGGATTTTTTAATAGCTCACCTTCCGTTGCTGTAGCCAAATAATTAAAGACCATATATCTCAACCCTTGGTTTGGATCACAATATTCGTCGATTCCTTTAAAAACAATTTCCGTAACCGTTAAGCCTGTTTCCTCTTTTACTTCGCGAATGGCTCCATTCACAATGCTCTCTGGGAACTCTACTTTTCCTCCTGGAGCAATATAACCCGGAAACCCCTTTCGATTGGGTCTGTTCATTAGCAATACCTTGTTTCCATCTTGAATCATGCACATGGTATATATTTTGTGTGTCACTTCTGTACTCAATCCGATCATACCTTTCTTTATTCACATGCTCTATGATCTAGCTTTTAACTTTCTCACCGACATATCTTGGTTGAATATGGTATTCACCATAGAACGATTACAGTCCCTCGTCAAACAACTGTAGACCTATGATTTCAAAGGCGACACCGTCACCCGCTTTAACGTGGATATCACCATTCAATTCGTCAGAATCCAAAACAAACGTAGCCTCTCCTACAACAATCTCCAGACAGTCTATCCCGCCTGCTTCGCCTTGCATCACTTGTTGTATCATTCCTTGAATCCAATAGTCGCCTAGCTTTGGTTGAGGGCGAACAACGCCTGTCTTTTCCGTAGGCCTCAGTCTTCTGAACCCTTCTATACTGGATGGAGAAATCTCAACCGAAATGACACAGCCAGGAATTAACTTGTCCAAGCTTTGTTTATACGGAACAACATACGCATATCCCGAGGTCAGTTCACACCGAAAAGATGTCCAGTAACCGTATACCTTTTCCTCGCCAGTACTACGAATGATGACCTTTTCATCTTGATTTACTTCCTTGATCTGTACGCGCATTTATGAAGTCCTCAGTAGATATTTTTCTTATAATAATAATGTTTAAAGCCTCTAGGAGCCTCATCAATGACACCGACTACTTCATACCCCTGCTTTTCATAGAATTCAGGTGCTTGAAAAGAAAAG
Source organism: Paenibacillus sp. ICGEB2008 (assembly GCF_000307675.1). NCBI lineage: Bacteria > Bacillati > Bacillota > Bacilli > Caryophanales > Paenibacillaceae > Paenibacillus > Paenibacillus sp. ICGEB2008. The sequence continues at coordinate 722,657 of NZ_AMQU01000007.1, read as the reverse complement.
GTATTCAGTTGTATCAAAGTACATCCTTTATCTCTAGCGATTTGTTCAATTTCACTAAGTAATTGCGAACCGTAGCCCTTTCCTCTATGGCCCTGATCTACCCACAAAATATCAACCTCCACCCAGTTCCAACAAAGTACACTTAGAAGACCACCGATGACCTGACCTTCTCCATTTTTGAGCGTAAGATTAATCTCTTCATATTGGGTTTGAATATCTGCCGGGACGTGTATTGCATTAAACTCAATCAACTTGTTTCTGACGAAACGAGCTTCATCCCTACTACTTCGACTCCATTGAGGTTCCAATGTCATGGCTTAAATCCTCCAATTAGAATGTATACTAACACTTACTGATACAATCTATAAAATACTAAAGTTAAGAGCCTTCCATCTGGCCACTGTTATTTATTGTAATACTTTTTTATGTTTAGTCACATGATTCATTTTGAATTAAATTAAAACGTGAAAAGCAGGCTCCCTATGTAACAGAGAGCCTGCTTTCTTTTGTATCCATCGTCTGTCTTGCAGGAGAAAAGATAGGATGACTAAATAGAAATATCCAGTGATTTTCCAACCCCCGTGATATCACTGCCATTCGAGCTGCTGGTACGAGTCATTTCCATATTACTTGGAGCGGACTTTTCCATTTTTGGTGTTGACGTGCTGCTGGATTGAGAACTTTGCTGTGCAATCTGAGCTTCAATTTGCTTAATTTGCTGCTGAAGCTGCTTCATTTTCGTTTCTTTTGTATCCTTATTATCTTTGCTTTGCTGGACCTTATTGTACTCTGCTTCAAGCTGGGCTTTTTGCTTTTCCAAACTGGCTGTATCGTTGGTACTGGATGAAGATGAAGTTGAAGTATTGGCAATAGATATAGAGCTACTAGATGTGGTTGAAATATTCACAGAAGGATTCTCCTTTTTAAAAGCTAAGTTTGAGTTACAAGTGTGGGCTAAGCGTTTTTAAGGTATGCTATTGCGCTCTAAAGATTATGACGAAGACGATACAGATTGTTCAAAAATCTTAGCGATTTTATCGAATAAAACTGATACTTCTTCATCTGTTGCATTCGATTCATCTGTGTTTCCCCAAGCGTTTTTTAATGCAGAAATCAGGTCTGTTTGCTCATCTGTTTCTAAAGATATGGAGCCAGATAGAAGATCGGAACTCAGGACGTTTTGCAAATCATTCAGTAAGGATCTTTTTTCATCTACGGTATGCTCTTCTTCAGATGTAGTGGTGTTATCCTCTTGATGAGTAATCTCCTGAATATTCCATGCAAATGGGGGCATAATTCCACCCATCGCCTGCATCATTGGAGGCAGACCGTCAGGTCGGAATGAGTCACCTTCAGGCGGCGGTGTAGGGCGGTTATTCTGGATCGTTTCAGCTACTTTATCGAATAAATCTGATACTTCCTCATCTGTTGCTGTCGAAAGATCCACCCCGGATAACAAGTCGCTGACTGTAGCCAAAGGATTGTTTGTACTGTTATTGATTTCATTCGTTTCAGATAAAGCACTTGAAGACGTCAAGTAACTTTGTAAATCTGACAATAACGCTTTCTGTTCGTCCATAGTCAGCGCCACAGTATTCTGGTCGTATTTGTAGCCATAACTGTAGTTTTCCGTAGGAAGCGGAGCCTGCATACCTCCGGCGTATTCCATAAATTCCGCACTTAATTCGAGTGAATCGCTGGATTTCTTGTGTGTGGTATGCCCCGCGTTATTTAGTCCATTCTCATTTGACTTCAGCGTATTCGAGTTATCGTAGGAAGTCGAAGTCGTGATGAGATGCCTGTTGATGGATAATGACAAAGTAGATCCCCTCTCAGTGTACATAATGTTTTTAGCTGCCCACCTCTCTTTCATCGGTTGTAAAACTGAAGGCAGCCTGAGAGAATGCTGAATGATAACTGAATGAATTCGGACTGTCCCATACTGTACTCCTTTTCCTTCTTCCTAGACTATAGTCAAGGAAAATCCCCTCCGCAGGACGGGGAACCGAGCCCTACTCCAGACAGGAGCAAGTAAAGGGATAATTTGTTACTCTTAGCAGAGAATAAATGAACGCATTTTGAAAATTGAAGGTAGGGGAAAGAAGTATGATCCGTATTAGTCATTTAGTTCACGAGAGACTTATGTTCCTATTCAAATTTTTGTACTCGCCTGCATATGTGGGTAGCGTAACACCCAGTTCCAGATTTTTAGCTAAAAATATGATAGAATCCATTCCATGGAGTGATGTTCATGCCGTGGCTGAGCTTGGGGCTGGAACAGGCGCAATTACCCAATACATCCCGTCTACGACAAAAATTCAACCTAAGGTTTTGCTCTTTGAGAAGGACCCGACCATGCAGCAGAGTTTAAAAAGAAGATTCCCGAATTATCTGTGCTATTCCGACTCGCGTGAGCTTCAGCTTGCTATGAAAAATGCTCAAATTGAACAGCTTGACTGTATAATCAGCGGGCTGCCATTCTTCAACTTTCCACAAGCGATGCGAGATCAAATCGTAGAACAAATTCATCGGTCACTCAGGGATGGAGGGATGTTTGTCGCCTTTCAATACTCTAAACAGATGAAACAGCAGTTAGGTGAATGGTTTGATATTGAAGAAATCAAGTTTGTACCTATGAATGTTCCACCCGCATTCGTGTATGTATGCCGAAAGAAAGCTTAAGAAAGGAGTATGGGGATGGATGTTGAATATTTGATTTCCATTATCGAACAATATGGCTATGCAGCATTATTCTTCTCTCTATGGCTCGGAATTGTGGGACTGCCCATTCCAGACGAAGTTATAGTGATGACTGGCGGGGCCGTAACAAGCATGGGGATACTTCATCCGTTACCTGCTTTTTTAATTGTATATCTCGGGGTTGTATCAGGCCTATCCTTAGGTTATGTGTTGGGGAGAAGCTTGGGTACACCCATTTTGGATCGTTTGCGCCGGAAGAAGAAAATGGACAAGTACATTACTTTTTCAGAAAATTTAGTACATAAGTATGGAAACTTCACGATATGCATCAGCTACTTGCTACCGATCGTTCGCCACATTGTCCCTTATATTGTGGGGATCAATAAAATGAGTTTTAAGCGCTACGCTCTATTCTCTTATTCAACGGGCTTGATTTGGACGCTGATCTTCTTTTTGCTCGGACGTCTCTTTGGCGATCATGTACAAGCAGCAGGAGAATTGATTCATCGTTATGGCTTGCAGGTGGCACTGCTTCTCATCATGCTGACAATTATATTTTTTATAATGAAATTCGTGTGGGGGAAGAAAACAACGGAGGATTAGCTGAGATAAAGCTCACCAAAGTCAAAAAGACGTTTTTAAGTATTTTATCACTTTGATTATTCCTTATTTATGGTATACTTTTCTAATACAATATGCGGCTATAAAGGGCGGTCGGCTAGTCTCCCAGAAGGGAGGTGATGCCCATGGAGGTCAAAGATGCTATCTCCTTAATGATCATGTTTGGTATGTTCATTTTGGCGTTACTTACCTACATGAAAAAGAAATAGACCGCCCTGACCAAAGGTAAACGGTCTATTCTCGACCATATCTTACGCGGCCGACTGCTCTTTATGCAGTTATTGTATGGTGGAGTCGTGTTAGCGCACGGCTCCTTATTTATTCTTACCTTATTATAACCGATTTTATTACGTAATTACATGTCTTTGTTACTCGAATTTCTAAATTAATGGATTAATTAAGGGTTCATACTGCGATGAATAAGCCCTCTCACCCTAGGCTATTTTTTTAATTGAAGCAGCTTAACCAGCTTATCATGAATGGCCGTATTCGGGTAATTCCCGCTAAATTGGGAGGAACCCGGACCCATTGCAGTTAGCGCTACATCAACGGATGTATGCCCTCCTGTGGTCCAGTCGATATAAAACTTCTCATCAGAGCCTTTTACGGTAAAAGGACCGTCTTCTTTGGAAATACCTTCACCGGATTCATCCTCTGCATCTTCGCCTTCAATGGCCAAACCGCCCGTTTCATGGTCTGCCGTCACTAACACCAAAGTATCTGGATGCGCTTTGGCATAGTCCTTAGCTACTTTGACAGCCTTATCCAGCTGCTGCCCGGCTTTAATGGTTAATTCACCTTCATTGTCGTGCGCCATCTCATCCGTTCCTTCTTCCTCTACCATCAGGAAAAAGCCTTTTTTGTTTTTGGATAGAACATCAATCGCTTTCGCTGTCATATCCGGTAAAGAAACCGTTGGGTTGTAAGAATTGCCTAGTTTGTTGTGAGCTTGGAACATTTCTTCATTGGCGAACAGCCCTAGTAATTTAGAGCCTTTGGCTGCTTTCATTTCAGCCTGGTCTGTCACATAGCTATAGCCCAACTTCTTCGCTTGTTCCACCAAATTTCCTTGAGTTCCCTTACTAGCTTCCTCAGGATCTTCTGTCGGTGCATCTGGATGTTTGCCTGCTGTTCCTGCAGGGTACCAGAAATCCTCACCCCCGCCCAGAATCACATCCAGCTTGCTTTTCTCAATATACTGCTTGGCAATCTCGCTTTGAGCAGAACGCTTCTCAACATGCGCACCAAAGGCAGCGCCCGTCGCATCTGTCACTTGGCTTGTCGTCACTACTCCTGTAGATATGCCTGCTTTTTTAGCCAGCTCCATAATGGTTGTCACTGGTTTTTTATTCAAATCCATTCCGATCGCGCCGTTATACGTTTTCACACCTGTTGCAATGGCAGTCGCAGCGGCGGCAGAATCTGTAACCAGGTTGTCCCCTGAACTCGTGCTAACCAGGCCTGTTACAGGCATCTTGTCCATTTCAAGCAATCCCGATTTTCCAACCGTTGCTAAGCGAATCGCGTTACGACTGGCTTCTCCCATACCATCACCGATAAAAAGAATGACGTTTTTAGGAGTATCCGCTTTAGCTGATACAGCCTTCTGTGCCTTGGACTCTGCGACAGTGGACTTCGTAGGAGCCGCGGCTGCAAAAGCTTTAGGGATATCAGCAGATAATAAGGGTACAGTCAAAACAGTCACAGCACTCAACGCAAGGATACTCTTTTTCATGGAACGCTTTTTCACAAGGTCACACTCCAATAAATTTAATATTCATATATGATAAATTCATCATATATTGGTTTTGTAAAAAATCGTAAAGCACTAGGTTTCCCGAATGTAAAAAATTGAAGTGGTCATCTATATTTTATAAAAAAAGAAGACATCGACTCCTGATATTCCAAGAGTTGATGTCTTCTGGTGTTTATATTAAATCGCGGCGATATTTTTGCCGATGGGCATGGTGTAGTATAGCGGTTTTTGCTGTCCGTTTTGCTGATAAACTACAAGCAACAGTGTGCGGCCTTCGGCTGTTAATGGGCTACCACCACTCAGGATATGATCCAGACTGAACGGCAGGACATCCAGCACAGCGTGCTTTTGCAGTTCCTTTTCACCCAGCTTCAAGGAAGCAAAGGCTGGGATCATCTCGCGGTATGGCTGCGGCTGTTGGCTAGCCACATCCATCTCACCCGTGCTTTCCTCGCCCACATCTGCCACCGCAGGTGACAACAGCGCATCCGGGTGCTGAAGGGCCATTTTCATATAGCTGGACCAATCGTCCTTCTTCAGGGTATGTTCCCACCAGATTTTACGCGGCTTATATTTATGGTTTAAGAAATAATCAAGCTTCATCAGCCCAAGTACCATTTCCATTCGCTTGGTTCCCCGCGATTCCAAAAAGGACTGGAGACGCGTAAACAGGTCTTCGAGCTGATGTCCGATTTTTTGCCAGCCCTGTCCTTCCCAGTAGTCTCCAAATTCCTGAAAGAAATCAAAGGCGGACGAGAATTCACGCTCAATCAGGTAGCTCACCGTATGGTCCATACGATGAGAGTTCCAGTATTTCTCCAATACATCTTCCAAGCGTTTGAGCCTCACAATATCGGCAAAGGAAAGGACGTCATTGCTCAACATTTCATACGGCGCAACATCCATATAGGTATAGTTATACTTATCGGCGTCAATGCGCAGACCTGTACCACGCAGCATTTTGAGAAAGCCAAGCTGAAGCTCTTCTGGACCAAGCGCAAAAACGTCATTAAACGTTTTACGGAATGTATTGTAGTCCTCCAATGGCAATCCGGCGATCAGATCCAGATGCTGGTCGATTTTACCGCTTTGCTTGACCTTTGTAACGGTGCGTGAAAGCTTGGCAAAGTTCTGGCGGCGCTTAACCAGTTCATTGGTGGGATCATTCGTTGATTGGACACCGATCTCAAAGCGAAATACCCCCGGTGGTGCATTCTCCGCCAAATAATCCAACACCTCGGGACGCATAATATCTGCCGTAATCTCAAACTGGAAGACACAGCCACGGTGATTTTCAATCAAAAACTTGAACATTTCCAGTGCATAATCGCGTTTAATATTAAAGGTTCGGTCCACAAATTTAATCAATTTAGCCCCATTGTCAATCAGATACAGAATATCCGACTTAGTGCGCTCAATATCGTAATAACGCACCCCGACCTCAATGCTGGACAAACAAAATTGGCAACTGAACGGACAGCCCCGGCTCGTTTCAAAATAGACAACCCGTTTCCCGAGCTCCGGGATATCCTCTGCAAAACGATATGGAGACGGCAGCTCGTTCAAGTCCGCTTTAGGGCGACCCGGCATGATAATAACCTCTTCTCCCTTACGGTAAGCCAGTCCATATACAAAATGAAACTTGCGATCTCCTTCCAGTTCCTGCAGCAGTTGATGGAAGGTTTCCTCTCCCTCACCAACAACAATAAAATCCACATTCGCCAAGCGCTTCATCCAGTGCTCCGTATCGTAAGATACCTCCGGGCCACCCAAAACAATTTTGACCTCGGGCATAATCTTTTTCAACACATCAATGACTTTAATCGTCTCTTCAATGTTCCAAATATAACAGGAAAAACCGATGACATCTGCTCCCCGTTGAAACAGATCAGATACGATGTTCATCACCGGGTCCTTAATTGTATACTCCGCCAGCTCGATATCAAAATCCTTTTCACTGTAGGCTTTGAGGCATCGGATGGCCAGTGAGGTATGAATATATTTTGCGTTTAATGTTGATAAAATGACTTTCATAGGTCACAACCTTCTATAAGTTTGCATGGACTCTTATATCCTTAGTATAGCTATTCAAAATCCTCGTACACATCGTCTGCAAAAATCTCATCCTCGCTCACCATTCCGCCGGTATTCCCCTGATTTTGAAAGAAATCAAGAAACGGCTTGCCATACTTGCGGAACTTCACTTCACCAACACCCTTGATCCGCAGCATGTCTGCTTCGGATTGCGGACTCGCTACGCTCATCTCTCGCAGCGTGGCATCATTGAAGATGATATAAGACGGTACATGCTCCTGAGCGGCCAGATCGCGACGGATTAAGCGCAATTGCTCAAACACAGTTTCGTTGACCGCAGCAGGATAGGTGTCGCGTCCCTTTCGTCCACGTGATCCCGCTCCCCCTGCTAAAGCAGTGGCATGCCGCACCACACGCTGCATGACTTCTCGCTGACCTCTCAGCACTTCAGCAGCAAGCTGTTGCAAGCGTACGACCGGATACTGCCCCTCGGACAGCATCAGATAGCCTTCCGACACAAGAACATTGATAATCTCAGCAATTTCTTTCTCCGTTCGGTTGCCCATCACGCCATAGGTTGGCAGGCTGTCAAAACCATACTGCAGCACTTTTTTGTTACGCGAGCCTTTCAACACTGAGGCCACCATGGAAACCCCATACCTCTCCCGCATACGATGAATGCACGAAAAAATCTTTTGCGCATCTATGGTCATATCGACCAGTTCCCGCTCGTCAGTACATGAACTGCATATGCCGCAGGCTTCATGCTCCTCCGCTTCTCCGAAATACTCCAGCTGTGCTGAACGTAGACAGCGAGTCGTGTAACAATAGTCAACCATCTGCTGGAGCTTACGGTAGTCGTTGCGCTTGCGGTCTTCATCCTGTGGATTTTGCTCAATCAGGAACTTCTGGGTCACAATATCTTGCGGTCCGAACAGCAAAATACATTGACTCGGGTCGCCATCACGTCCTGCGCGTCCCGCTTCTTGTACGTACGCCTCCATATTTTTAGGCATATTGTAATGAATGACATAGCGTACGTTTGATTTATCTATCCCCATACCGAAGGCATTGGTTGCGACAATGACACGGATATCGTCGTACAGAAACCCTTCCTGGCTATCTGCACGTTCCTGATCTGTCATTCCTGCATGATAACGTCCGGCTGCCATGCCAGCGTCGCGCAGGCGTTGATATAAATCATCCACGTCCTTACGTGTCGCCGCATAAATAATGCCCGATTCACCCTCATGTTCACGGGCATAATTCAGTAAAAAGCTGCGTTTGTCCTCCCCTCGCAGCACACTGAACGCCAAATTCGGCCTCCCAAGCCCCGTAACGAACGTTTCCGGTGAGCGCAAACGAAGCAGGCGTACGATGTCATCCATAACCTGTGGTGTAGCCGTCGCCGTAAACGCAGCTACGATTGGACGTTCATATAGCCCGTCCACGAATGGAGCCACAGCCAGATAGCTGGTACGAAAATCATGACCCCACTGGGATACGCAGTGAGCCTCATCTACCGCAACGCAGGAAATCGGTAACTGAGCCATCTCATCACGGAACCAATCCAGTTCCAGTCGTTCAGGGGCGACATACAGCAACTTCAAATCTCCGTTCCGTGCGGCGCGTATACGGTCATTGACTTCTCGACCGCTCAACGTGCTATTAATGTAGGCAGCTGCAATCCCCATCGTGGTCAGCGCATCCACCTGGTCTTTCATTAACGAGATCAGTGGTGACACAACAATGGTCAGCCCCTCATGCAACAACGCGGGAATCTGGTAGCATATCGATTTTCCGCCACCTGTCGGCATGATGCCCAGCGTATCGTTGCCTTCCAGCATACTGGCCACAATTTTCTTTTGTCCCTCCCGGAAATCGGGATAGCCATAAAATTTTTGCAGCAAGTCCTGCGCCCGTTCCAATGTTGGTGCTTGTACACTCATAGTTTCAAAACTCCTCATATTTCTAGCGTCCTCGACGCATATCGGCTTTTCTTTCGTTACCTTATAGTTTACCGGGGTTAAGGGCAATGTTCAACCGCTGGAAGTCTGTCCATCGGGTTTTAGTCTCTTATGGCATTCGCTGTTTTCTCATGATATAGTGAACACGGTGCCGCAAATGGTCCACAATATGAAGAGATACGGCTCCAAGAAGGAGAAAGAACCCATGAATAATCGGAAACCTCAAAGGAAAAATCATACAAAATCAACTTCAAACACAAGCCACTCCAGACGCAATCACAAACCCGCCGGAAAATCTGGCTCCTATAGACCGGAAGCTCAACGAAAAACCCATACTTTGGATAAATCCCCTGCCAAAACATACATCGTTCAGGAACCTGCAGAGCTATTGAGCTTTTTAGTTGAGCATGTGACTGGCATGGGTCGTAATTCCATTAAATCGGCATTGGCGCGTGGGCAAGTTTCCGTCAACGGTACTCCTCGTACTGTGCATAATTTTCCGCTGGAGCAAGGACAGACTGTCGCGCTCTCCAAGGAAAAGGTAGCTCCTGTGGTGCCGCTAACCGGGCTGCGTATTTTGCATGAGGACGAAGCTATTATCGTTATTCATAAAGATGCTGGGCTACTTTCTGTCGCTTCTGCGCAGGAACAGGAAGTCACAGCCTATCGCCAGCTTACAGCCCACGTACGACGCGAGCATCCGTACAACCGTATTTTTGTACTGCATCGTTTGGATCGTGATACATCAGGAGTGATGATGTTTGCGAAAAGCGAAGCCATACAGCAGGAAATGCAACAAGCGTGGAAGGAAGTTGTGTATGAACGAACATACATTGCTCTCGTAGAAGGGCAGGTTAAAAAAGACGCGGGCACAATCACCTCATGGCTGAAAGAAAGCAAGACGCTGAAAATGTACTCCAGTCCTTATCCGAATGACGGCCAGCATGCAATCACTCACTACAAGCGGCTTCAGGCCAATCGGCATTTTTCTTTGCTGGAAGTACGTTTAGAGACCGGACGCAAAAATCAAATTCGCGTGCATATGGAGGATATCGGTCATCCGATTGTTGGAGATAAAAAATACGGTTCCAAGAGCAAGTCGATTGGGCGCCTTGGTCTGCATGCACAGGTATTGTCGTTTATTCATCCCGTCACCGGAGTATTGCTGCGTTTTGAATCCGACATTCCTAAAAGCTTTTTGAATCCGTTTCGGGAGTAGACTGGAGCAAAGCACACGAAGAAGAGTGTAAAAATACAAAGAGAAATTAGGGGGCTGTAAAAAAACAGCCCCTTTTTTGTTGGTTAAGCGGTATGCCTCCGAACACCATCAGCCATTTTCATCAACTCATCCCATATGTATATGGGTGAATTACACACTGGACATTCTACCCAACCGTTTAAGTAAGGTAACTGGGCAAGAAGTAATTTCTCATCTATTTTTTGAGCATATTCGTATAGCCACTGTATATCGGCACCTCTATGGTCCAATGAACGGGGGCGAATCGGATAGGGGATTAGATTGCCTGAACTGACAGGGTCTTTATCATAGATAACGAGAGTGTCACCCTGTTCATCAGGCCAAATATAGAGCGGGGTACCGCAATGGGGACAATCCAGCATATATTCGTCACCTGTATCAAAAGTTTGTAGCATATAGGCTACGCAATGATCCCCCTCAAAGGCGGCAGCCGCAGCGAGAACATAGCGCTTGCCGACATCTTCTTCGTGTTCTTTCGCATAGAGCACCATTTCTTCCGTCAATTCTGCAAGGCGAACGATGGCACTTCGATATTGCGTATAAATATATTCTGCCAGGCTAGAATCCACTTCCACCTGATCCCTTGCAAATTCCAACGGGATTTTGGTATGTAAGGGATTATTATTTTTCGCTTCAAATATTCCACAAATGGTATATATATCTGCCCGAATCTCTATATCAGAACTTTTTAGCGCAATGTCTACTAGGTAAGGTACAGCAGCAAAAGTACAAGTATACAACGTATTTTGGTGATACAATTCCTCCCAATACAAGGTGTCAGCCATTTCGCCATCATATCCGGCTTGGAGCTGTTTTAACATTTCTGGAACGTATTGAGAAGAACCGTAGGGGCCTTGGAGCAGAGTCCAGGCCGGATCGGACAAAGCCAGCATCTTTATACTCCTTCCACCGTTTTTCTTACAGTCATGAGATAGGTTTATAAAATGAGTTTGCGATCAAAATTCATTTTAACTTCATAATTCTTAGCTTGTTACGTTTATTTCATTATACGCATAACAGTGGCTGAAGTTGCTTTTCTCATTTTATGCAATGTACAAAATCACTATTTTTCAGGGCCTATAATCATATTCGGTTAAGCTTTCAGCATTATGAAGGTAACATACATTAAATTCATGAATTACGAACCTAGATCTTTTGTTGTACTACGAACCTTCTGCCAATTCCGTTCCCTTCCTGTATACATATATACATAGTCCACATTATAAGCTCTGTTACTTAAAAATTGCTGAGTAAGAAATAAAGTATATTAACGTTTAATTCCCATACATGTAAAATCGAGAGGATCTCAAGTGAATCTGGCTGTTTTTAATGATACCAAATGGGTAAAACATACATGTTCAAGTCTTTATTTTATCCGCTACAAAGCTGATTTTATGAATCGGTATATGAAAAGGCGTGTTGGGAATATTATGTATGAATACTGCGACTATAAGGGGAAATAGCCTATGACCATAACACCGGAACAGCGGATTACCCTGCACGGATTTAACAATTTGACCAAATCATTGAGCTTTAATATGTACGATATTTGTTACACCAAAACCAAAGAAGAACGCGAGGCCTATATTGAATATATTGATGAACAATATAACTCGGATCGACTGACAGCTATTTTAAAAAATGTATCCGATATTATCGGCGCCCATGTACTCAATGTTGCTCAGCAGGATTATGTCCCTCAAGGAGCGAGCGTGACAGTGCTTATATCAGAAGGGCCGATTGTGGAGGTACCGAATGATTCGTATGCAGAATCACCAGGTCCCCTACCTGAGTCTGTCGTGATACAGCTGGATAAAAGTCATATTACGGTTCACACCTACCCTGAATATCATCCAGACGAGGGGATCAGTACGTTTCGTGCAGATATTGATGTTTCTACCTGTGGGGAAATCTCCCCGCTCAAGGCACTTCACTATCTGACTCATTCTTTTGACACTGACATTATGACGATTGATTACCGGGTACGCGGCTTTACACGTGATACGAATGGTCATAAGCTTTTTATCGACCACGACATTGCCTCGATTCAAAACTATATTCCCGACGAAGTGCGCAATCAGTATGACATGATCGACGTAAACGTGTATCAGGAAAATATTTTCCATACCAAATGCAAGCTAAAACAATTTGATCTGGACAACTACCTGTTCGGCTACACAAAAGAAAGTCTGAGTGAAAAAGAGCAACAAAATATATCAACACGACTCAAAATCGAAATGGACGAAATTTACTACGGCAAAAATATGACGTAAACCAAAAATGGATCATTTCGTTATACAAAGGACGATTGCTTAGACTGGAATTCAGCCGGGCTTTCGTCTTTTTTGGATACAAGATCATATATATTACTCAGCTTGATCTGTACAAGTGGAAGAATGTTCACTATGATAGGGGAAGAAACCACTAATTTAAACTATCAGCCTAGATCTTAGACTTGCTCCCGATTGTAAGCGCAATCAATTGATCACTATTTTGTTTTAAAAGACAAAGGAGGAATTTGCATGCAAGGCGGTATTGGCGGTAAAAATATTATTTTACGACTGGAAATTTCCACCGAGCACATCCAGTTTGGTCAATTGATTACGTTGGTAAACGAACATGGCGGAGATGTCATCGCCATTGACGTCATCCGCACCTCTGAGAAGGCCACTGTGAGAGATATTACAGTCACCATTGCTGATCCAGCAGAAATCGACCGAATGATCGCCCGGATTAAAAAAGCACAAGGTGTAAAGGTACTGTCCATCTCTGATCGCACCTTCCTCTTACATCTCGGGGGCAAGATTGAAATGCAGCCCAAGGTCCCAATTCAAAACCGCGACGACTTATCCCGGGTATACACTCCTGATGTGGCGCGCGTATGCATGGCAATTCATGAGGAGCAGGACAAGGCTTTCCGATTAACAATTAAGCGTAACACCGTCGCTGTCGTCTCTGACGGAAGCGCTGTCCTCGGACTCGGCAACATCGGCCCGTATGCAGCCATGCCGGTTATGGAAGGCAAAGCCATGCTGTTCAAGCAGCTTGGGTCCGTCGATGCCTTCCCAATCTGCCTGGATACGCAGGACACGGAAGAAATCATTAAGGCTATTAAGCAACTGGCCCCAGCCTTTGGCGGTATTAATCTGGAGGATATTTCATCGCCACGATGCTTTGAAATTGAACAGCGATTACGTGACGAGCTGGACATCCCTGTTTTTCATGACGATCAGCATGGCACAGCTGTTGTTTTGTACGCAGGGCTGATTAATGCGCTCAAGGTGGTCGGCAAAGCTCTGTCTGACGTCAAAATTGTCGTCTGCGGTATCGGGGCTGCAGGTGTCGCCTGTACCAAAATTTTGCTATCTGCAGGGGCAGTGAACATTATTGGTGTAGACCGTCACGGTGCGCTTACAGCTGATGAAACCTATGAGCACCCGATGTGGAACTGGTATGCGCAGCATACCAACCCTGAGCGGCTGTCCGGCACGCTATCTGAGGTTCTGAAGGACGCAGATGTGTTTATCGGTCTGTCGGCAGGCGGAATATTGCAACGAGAAGACGTGAAGCGTATGAAGGAAGCTCCTGTCCTGTTCACCATGGCTAACCCGGTTCCGGAAATTAACCCAGAGGATGTCGAGGATATTGCAGGAGTCATCGCCACTGGGCGTTCGGACTATCCTAACCAGATTAACAACGTGCTTTGCTTCCCCGGCATATTCCGAGCAGCACTGGACTGCCGCGCCCGTGAAATTAATGAAGAAATGAAGCTGGCGGCCGCAGAGGCCATCGCAAGCACAATCCGTCCCGATGAATTAAACAAGCTATATATTATCCCGGGTGTTTTTAACGAAGGCGCTGTACAGCAGGTGCGTAAAAAGGTGATTCAAGCCGCGATTGCGAGTGGTACGGCCAGAAGAGTACCTAGAGATTTCAGATAAAAGAAAAGGATTGCTCCCGTAAAATGGGTGCAATCCTTTTGTATAGAAGGCTAGGTCTGTATTTCGATACTCTTCACAGCAGTTATGACTTCCATTTAGAAAACAATTGACTGGCACGCTGGGCAAACTCCTCCAGGTTGATGCTGGAGTTGTCCAGCTTGTAATACCATTTTTTGATCGTATCCAAAATCCATGAAGGAACCTTAACCTCGGAGAAACCGGAATAGAACGTATGATACGCCCACACCAAATGCTCCCAACGCTTGTCATCGCCTTCTTTTACATATTCAGATACGTCTAATACCTTGGCGCGTCCGTCTTGCATGAGTACATTCTTGAGATGAATATCACGGGGATTCAGTCCCCTGGACCGAACAAATTCCCTCGCCTTTTCCACGTCCAAAATGACCTGCTCCGGCACCGGAATTCCTTGCAGCAGGCAATCTAGCAACGTAACACCAGATTCGTAACTAATGACAATATACTTATCGCCTTTTCCGTAATAATGAGGAAAAAAATCAGACCCTTGCAAACGCTCATATACATCGGCTTCTGCATCTTTTTTTTCGATCGCCATGTCTGAATACACCTTGAACGCGTAGCCTGGCAACGTATCGAGTGTAAATACAGCCGCATCTGTCCCAATGCCAATACAGCGTACGCCTTGGGTGGCTGTTTTAATGGTAACTGGGTCATTATCCTCCGTACTATATACGGTCACTTGACTTATGATGTCGTCTGCCTGCCTCCATGGTTCTACCATGCGCGGGTCCCTCCTTCTCTGTTCTACCCATTTCAAATGAAGTTAGATTTATAACAGATAAATAGTATTACGGACCAGCTTTTGAAATAGCTTCAAAATAGGTTAGATTCTTTTGGATAACACGATATGTACCGTGTCTAACGTGCGTCTGGCAGGAGCAGCTTTCTTAACTCTGTGTAACTTGCCGCGGTTTTATAAGCCCCCGACACATCAGATTCCGGGAAAGCGTTCCTGTGATTGAACCAAATGACCTGCCAATTTGCAGCTATAGCTCCCGCCACATCATTACGCCAGGAATCCCCAATGTAGCAGCAATGCTCTGCTAAAGTTCCTGTCCGTTCGTTCACTATTTCGAAAATGCGCGGATCAGGTTTAGCATAACCAACGGTCCCAGACACAAAAATATGCTCTGCTGCAACATGATTTTCCAGTGTCATGGCTTTAATTTTGCTCATCTGGTGTTCTTCAAGACCGTTCGTAATTAAACCAACCACATAGCCAGCCGAGCTCAATTCATCAATTAACGAAGTAGCCCCCTCAAAAGACTCAATTCGGTACTGACGATCCAAGTATTCTTGTTGGACATGCACTGCCTGCTCACGGGTAATATCTACCCCGAATTCTTGTAGAGCCAGAATAAAACGACCTTCCCTCATCTCATCCAGTTCTTCCTGCCCTGCTTTCCCCTCCAATAGTCCTCCTTTAGCCGATAGTAAATCGCTGTAATAGCGAATACGGTGGTAGACTTCCTCATATGGAAAACGCTCACTTAATCCTAATACTGTACGTAATGCATCACGTGTAGGGTGCAGATGATCGTACATCGTATCATCTACATCAAAAAAAACAGCCTTCTTTTGCAAGTTCATATGCCCACTTCTTTCTGTTAAATCTTTGGATGACACTTCTCTATACCTTGTCCTGATATTATACCCGTTGACCTATTACGTTGCACCCTGACCTACCCAGCCCGTATCTGTCATTCACCCTTCTCAGATAATAACATACACTGAAAAGACTGCATTTTGGCAAACTCACTTTACTTCACTACTGCGCTAACATAGGCATCTTGTCCTAATTTGAACGAAAGCGTTTTATTTTGATAGCACACGGGTAAAAGGTCACATTTTTGAAAATATTCGTCATACAGGTTTACATTTCGTGTAAAATCACGTACCTTTTAGGGATGAACGCTTTACAGATGTACTTGGATAAGGGAGGTATACACAATGGATTCCGGTTCTAACCTAGCCTATGGATCAGCCACACCTTTGATTGAGGCACTTATAGAGTTTGAACAGGAGCTTGAAGCGAACCGGCATTCTCTGAGTTTTGATTTGGGATTGATTATGGAACAAGGCCGCGCTCCGCGATATATGGCTACACCGCCTGATGTTATTCCTTTTGCCCACGCTGGAGTGGACGGGATACATTATGGCTTTTTAACCGATTTTGGTCTTGAAAAGGACCTTTCACAGGCTCCGATTGTATGCGTCTCTCCCGTCGATTGGACAGGGGTATGGGTGGTTGCCCGCCATTTGCAGGATTTTTTAAGTGTTGTTTATACAGAAAACAGTTCATTAAAACGATACTATGCCAGTGGAGCAGACTATTCTGGACATGCTGGTCAGCGTCCTCCGCAGGCTGTGGATGAACGTACCGCGTTTGTACGCAAATGCTTTCGGGAGCGCTTTGGCATTCTGCCGATTCAAGATATGGCCGCCTACATCGACAGCTTGCGAACAGAGCGTAAGCAAAATGAAGTTGCTCCTACACTGAATGGCTTGGGTATTCAGGCACCTTCTTCTTTAAAGCGTAGCTCTTCTATTGAGAGCGACTTCTTGAACGTAACGGAGCCATTCCTTTGGGAACAACAAGGTGAAGCTGTACGTGATTTGTTCCGCAGCGGTTCGCGTGAAGCCAGACTAGCTTTTATTCGGGATGCTCAGACACGGCATCTGTTCACCCATTCAGCCCTTCGAGCTTTTGTAACAGGACAGCTTAGGCTGATGGGCTTGTCTGAGGCCGCAACATACCTAGAGGAGTCCTACTATACCGTTATTCCCGATACGATAGAATCTCGATAAACTCCATAGATTCCCCCAATTTAACCGCCTCTGAAAAGGCGGCTTTTTGTGCTACAATAAATGAAAACAACAGGGTCGAACGACCTGGGGCGCATGAAAGAGAGCGAGCATGAATAATCATTCCTATCCTACTCCTGAAATCGTTGAGGTTTGTCTGCTAGCAGGCAAACTGATGATGCAAAATGGAGCCGAGACCTATCGTGTTGAAGACACGATGTCCCGCATTGCTTCAGCCTATGGCATATCCCAGTCCCATAGCTATGTAACACCCACTGGAATTTTTTTTGCCATTAATGATTCGGAACCTGCCAAGCTAATCCGGATCGTAGAGCGGACTACAGATTTGCACAAGGTGACCGAGGTGAACTCCATTTCACGTAAAATCAGCGCAGGCACTTTGTCTCCCAGCGCAGCCGTAAAAGAGCTTTCGGAAATTGAACGTGGTCCCCTCCGCTATTCCAATCGTGTACAACTGATCGCTGCAGCGTTGGCCAGCGGTTGCTTTATGATCATGTTTGGTGGAGTGTGGCGAGATTTCCCCGGAGCTGTGTTGTGCGGCGGTATCGGATTTGCAGCCTTACAATATTTCCACAGGCTCGTTAAGGTTAAGTTTTTCTCAGAATTTTCTGCATCTTTTCTAATCGGCTTGCTGGCGGCTCTGTTAGTGATTGTTGGCGGGGGTCAGATGATGGATAAAATTATCATTGGCTCCGTTATGCCACTGGTGCCGGGCTTGTTAATTACAAATGCCTTCGGGATTTAATGTCCGGGCACCTAGTCTCAGGGCTTTCCAAAGGTGCAGATGCTTGCTTGACGTCTTTCGCCATTGGTGCTGGTGTTGCAGTTATCATTTCTTATATGTAATTTGGAGGAGATTCAAGCTTATGCTTGCACAATTATTCACAAGCTTTATTGCCACCGCTGCTTTCGGTATACTGTTCCACGCTCCTCGGCGTTCGCTGCTGCAATGTGGTTTTGTCGGTATGCTGGGCTGGCTTGTCTATTACTCAACCACGGATAGCATGGGACCTGTGAGCGCCAGCCTTTTAGCCACGATCCTTATCGGCATCGTCAGTCAAGGTTTTGCTAGACTGTACAAAATGCCTGTGATTATTTTCAGCGTGGCAGGCATGATTCCCCTGGTGCCAGGAGGAATGGCTTATAATGCCATGCGCCAGTTCGTACAACAACATTATCCTCAGGCACTGGAGCTGGCCATGAGCACACTCATGATCGCCGGGGCAATAGCAGTCGGTTTGGTGATCTCTGAGGTGCTTAATCAAATCTTTCACAACGTACGTTTTAAACCTCAGCGTTAAAAACGAAGAAATAACAAAGTAAAAAAAGGCTGCTCCCAAAATCGCCACACTGACAGTGTATGAGACGATGGTGGGGACAGCCTTTTTGTGTAGCTCAATATTAATCTACTCGCTTACCTAATATAGCCAGATCTCGCTCTATGCTGTCCAGCACGGCAACACGTGGATAGTATCCCCACTGCTCAAAGCCAAACTTCCGCAGCAGCGCAATACTCGGTTCATTATGACCAAATACAAACCCCAACAACGTTGTAATTCCTAGTCTAGGACATTCATTTAGCAAATGCTGTACCAGACGGCTTCCAGTGCCGGTTCCACGAGAATCCTCATGGACATAAATGCTAATTTCTGCTGTACCGTTATAAGCTGGACGGCCATAAAAGGACTGAAGGCTGGCCCATCCGGCAATGTTCCCCTTTTGTCTTAGTACCCACAAAGGGCGGTGGTTTTCCTGATGAGCTTCAAACCATGGAATGCGGCTCTCCACTGTCACAGGCTCCAGGTCTGCCGTGACCATTCGTCCTGCAATCGTAGAATTATAAATATCCACAATATCGGGGAGATCCTCCCTGCATGCAAATTCAATGGAAAAAGATTGGTCCTTGTTCATTATCGTATCTGCCCCCTATTGTGGTGATTTATTTATTGTACAGGACAAGCGCCGGAACAGCCATATCGAGTTGTTTTGCGGATTAACCCCAAAGGGTCTTATAATAGAATTTGAAGATAAGCCAGCACTACATTAACCAATTTAACAACATGAGACGGGAGGTATGCTTCGGAGTCAAAGGAATCCGAAGCAGCTTAATATGAATATTGGAACTCAAATTTTGATTTTGGAAGTGTCTATGGGACCTTTTTTTGGACACTCGATCATTCATCCTGTACTGCTCAAGGACGAGGATGGACTTACATTGATAGACTCGGGCATGCTCGGCCAATTGGAGCCTCTGCGCAAGGCTATTTCAGATGTGGGTGAGGATATAAGCCGTCTGAAAAGAATTATTATAACGCATCAGGATATTGACCATATCGGAAATGTTCAAGCACTGCTGGACTTGCTACCGAACACTGCCCTGCTGGCCCATAAGGATGACATTCCATATATGACAGGAGAACGACCATTTATAAAGCTGACGCCGGAACGCATCAATCTGATGGAGCCTGCACTCAAGCAACAAGCAGAGGATATGATTCGCCGCCTGCCAGATTTGCGCTTTGCTCATATGCTTGAGGACGGTGAACATCTGCCTTATGGTGGAGGCATACAGATTATTCATACACCTGGTCACACGCCCGGACATATCAGCTTGTATGTGCCTGCACACAAGCTGCTGTTGGCAGCAGATGAACTGCGTGTAGTCGAGGGTGAGCTGGTCGGTCCCGCTGAGTCGGCTACGCCGGATATGCCGTTGGCTCTGAAGAGCCTCGATAAACTGACCGTATTGGATGTAGATAAGGTACTCTGCTACCATGGTGGTTACTATGATCAGAATGTGCAGGCACGTCTGCAAGCATTAAGTCAGTCAAGAGAATAAGCCATATAAATTATGATGTAATAAGAGCTATAATGAATAAATGGACAGAAAGGAATGAGACTCTATGAATGATAAAATTACCAGATTGTATGATGAACTGAAGTCACAAGCTTGGGATGGCCTACTTGTGACCGATCCCAAACATATTTACTACCTGACAGGCTTCGCCAGTGATCCGCATGAGCGTTTTCTAGGGCTCGTGCTGCTTCGTGACCAAGAACCAGAACTAATTGTGCCAGCCCTGGACGCAGAAGCTGCCCAAGCTGCTTCCTCGGTGACGCGTATATCCACCCACACCGATACGGACAATCCGTATGATCTGTTACGCCAACGCACAGGTACCGGAGTGAAAGCATTCGCACTGGAAAAGGAACACGTCTCCGTCCTCCGTTACGAACAACTACATACTGCCATTGGCGCTGCTCAATATGTTGACTTGGGTCCGGTGCTTCAAGACATGCGCGTGAGAAAAACTCCTGAGGAAGTACAACGTTTGAAGCATGCAGCTCGTTTGGTGGAAGATGCTCTTCGTCACGGCCTAACCCATGTTCGCGAAGGGGTGACCGAAGTCGAGCTGGTAGCCGAAATCGAATACCAGATGAAAAAACTCGGTGCAGATGGTCCATCCTTTGACACTACAGTGTTGTCTGGACCCAAAACAGCCTTGCCACATGGTGTCCCAGGGACCCGCAAGCTGCAACACGGTGATCTGCTCATGTTTGATATGGGTGTATATTCCGATGGTTATGCTTCGGATATTACACGCACTTTTGCCTTTGGCAAGCTTTCGACTGAGCTGGAAACGATATATAATACGGTTCTTCGCTCAAATGAAGCCGGAATTGCCGCCATTCGCCCGGGAGTTTCCTGCGCATCCGTAGATCAGGCAGCACGAGCCGTTGTTGAAGCCGCTGGATATGGCCCTGCTTTTAACCATCGGGTTGGACATGGTCTTGGTATGAGTGTTCATGAATATCCATCTGTACACGGAGGCAATAACGATCTGCTTCATGAAGGGTTTGTGTTCACGATCGAACCCGGCATCTACGTACCAGGTCTTGGGGGTGTGCGGATTGAAGATGACGTTCTGGTCACCTCTGAGGGTGTTGAAGTGCTGACTTCTTTTCCGAAGGAACTGACCGTGCTGGGGTAATCTAGTGCTATTCTTTATATTGATATGTTAAAAGTACGAAAAAAAAGAGGGGCGACCCCAAGCCAATTAAGGCTTGAGGGTTTGCCCCTCCTCTTCTATCAAACGGAAATTACGTGCGATGTATAAAATCGGTGTACCTGCCGCAGTCAGTACAAATTTTAAGATGTAGGTGGTGAACAGCAGTTCGATCCATATCCCCCACGCATAGCCGTAAAAGGCAATACTACAGAAAATGAGGGTGTCTATAAACGAGCTGATCATCGTGCTGCCATTGCCGCGAATCCAGAGCTGATGACGCTCCGGGAAAAACTTGCGAATCCAGGCATATAGACGCACGTCCAGCAATTGACTGACCGCATAGGCTGTCAAGCTGGCAAGCGCAAGCCTTGGCAACAATCCGAAGAGCTGTTGCATCGGTGTCTGGGCAAAATCGGTTGCAGTAGGCTCAAATAACAGCACCATCTGCATCGTGATCGTCGTCATAATCAGAGTGAAGAAGCCAAACCACACAGCTTTTCGCGCCTCTTTAGGCCCATATTTTTCATTTAGTAAATCGCTGGCCATATACATAGAAACATACATTGTATTTCCCAATGTCGTGGTAATGCCGAGCAGATCAATGGTTTTGGTTACCTGAATATTGGCCAATACAGTAGCAACGCCAATCCAGGCGTATAGCCCTTTTTTACCAAACAACCGATAACATAGCAAAAAGAACATAAAATTGACGAGGACAAATGCTGCCCCCCATAACAGATTAAACATGAAATCCTCCTAGTTTTGATAGCGCGGGATGGTTGCGAACCGCGGTTCATCCGAACAAGCCGGAAAAACATTATTTTAATGTATCATAGATTAGGATTTGTGAACAGCTATAATTTACACTGCCACCAGCCCAAAATAAAGAGCCGACCTTAGGGTCGGCTCTGAGTATGGAGGTGCACACTGCATGTGTTACATATACATATGCGATATGAGGCTGCAGTGTATACCATTCGTCTATCTTTTACTTAAGAGTGTGCCGCTGCATCCAGATCCGTGCCATGGTTGTTGAACACGTCTTGATCGTTCTCCTTGAGTACTTTGCCAGAGATAAGACCTGCGGTAATAGAATCATTAACATTCAACGCGGTACGGCCCATATCAATTAACGGTTCAACCGAAATGAGCAATCCTGCCAAGGCCACGGGAAGGTTCAGGGTAGAAAGCACGATCAGGGAAGCGAAAGTGGCGCCCCCGCCTACACCTGCCACACCGAACGAGCTCACCGTAACAACCAGAATAAGTGTGAGGATAAAATCCCAGCTTGTAGGATCTATGCCCACCGTTGGAGCAATCATGACCGCCAGCATGGCAGGATAAATACCCGCACAGCCGTTTTGCCCAATGGTTGCACCCAGGGTCGCGGACAGATTTGCGATGCCGTCGGACACACCAAGCTTTTTCGTTTGTGTTTCAACATTTAATGGAATGGTCGCTGCACTGGAACGAGACGTAAAAGCAAAAACCAGCGTAGGCAATACCTTTTTCACATATGTCACTGGATTATAACCGAACAAGGCCAGCAAAATAAGATGAATAACGAACATGACCAATAAAGCCACATAAGAAGCAAGTACAAACTTGATCAGCTTCAAGATTTCATCCGGATTTGTTGTAGCTACAACTTTCGTGATCAGTGCTAAAATACCGTAAGGCGTCAATCTTAGCACCAGCGTTACAATCCGCATCACTACAGCGTACACTGCGTCGATCACTTTGCGGAAGGTTTGCGCCTGCTCCGGTTTTTTACGATCCAATCCGAGTACTGCCACCCCGATAAAGGCTGAGAAGATAACCACTGCCAACGTCGATGTACGGCGTGCCCCTGTCATATCTTCAAAAGGATTCGAAGGAATAAATTCCAGCACCTGCTGTGGAATAGTCATATCCTGAACTGTTCCCAGGCGTTCTTCCATCTTCAGTCCCTGCGCTTGCTCCTTTTCACCACTTTGAATCTCAATTGCTTTTAGATCAAAAGACAGGCTGGTTACAATACTTACTGAAGCTGCAATCGCCGTTGTAATCAGTAGCACTGCAATAATGGACACGCTTATTTTGCCTAGATTCTGTCTTCCCTTCAAATTCATAATAGCCGAAATAATCGACACCATGATAAGCGGAATAACGACCATTTGCAGCAAACGGACATAACCATTACCTGCAAGGTTGAACCAATCGACCGATTTGGTAATGACCTCTGAGCCAGCCCCATAAGCGTACTGAAGAATAGCCCCGTAGATCAGTCCGAAGCCGAGCCCGGTAAAAACTCTTTTTGTAAAAGAGATGCGCTTTTTCTGCATCCAGACCAACACGCCGAGCAGTGCAAGCAGCACGATAACATTTAAAATAATAAAGAAGGTATCCATATATCTTTTCCTCCAAACTTAAACGTAAGATGTTTTCTAAAGTGACCCTTCAATCCGAAGATTACTATATCACAAAGCCAACTATTTTTGTAGGTTTTATTGAAATAAAAATAATAAAACTGCTTCAGCCTTAGATTTTATGAAAACGACAAACAGCAAGCCTTCGTAAGATGAAGGCTTGCTGTTTGTTATCCTGAACACAACGATTCGTATTCAATGTATACGTAGATTTTTCGACTGTCAGACGATCACTGTATATAACAGTTCCTGTTCCTTAACGACTTTATGCTGATTCCCTGCGGGCTCCAATTCGCTAAACTGATCTACATTTGTAACAATAACAGGCGTTATCGTTTCGTATCCAGCCTTGCGGATTTCCACCAGATCAAACTCCAGTATAAGATCGCCTACCTTTACGCGATCTCCTGCTTTAAGATGAGGTGTAAAATGAAGTCCTTTTAGTTTAACAGTGTCCATCCCTACGTGAATGAGCATTTCAAGTCCTGAATCACTCACCAAACCTACAGCGTGCCCACTTTTGGAAATGGAGAACACTGTGCCCTCAACTGGGGAAACAACCCGACCTTCGGAGGGTTCAATAGCCCATCCTCTACCCATAATTTCTTGAGAAAATGCAGGATCATTGACTTCACTGAGCGGTTTAACTTCACCCACAATTGGGCTGAATACCGGGATTTTCTCACCTTTTGGCAGTGAGCTCATCGCAGATTGTGCTACTTCCTCAGTAGAGATCTCGCCAGCAGCATCTGCTGCTTGTGTCGTTTCTTCGTTCTTTTCATCTGTAAAACCGATCACATAGGTAACAATCGCAGCAACCACAAATGCAATAATAAGACCAAGAATTGCGTACAAGAAAGTCGGTCCAATAAACATAGCCAGACCAGGCAAACCAACGAGTCCCCCAACGACGTACGCTTTTGTGCCAAACAAACTCATGAAGCCCCCACCGACAGCTCCCCCGATCAACGCTGCCGTAAACGGTTTTTTAAACCGCATATTCACACCATACATTGCAGGCTCGGTTACACCCATAATAGCTGTCAAGCTCGTGGAGAAGGCCACTGTTTTGACTTTGGCATTTTTGGATTTCAAGAATACGCCGAGTGTTGCACCAGCCTGAGCCAAGTTAGCTGCTCCCATAATTGGAATCATGTAATCATAGCCCAACGTTGCAATCGATCCGATCATAATAGGAACCAACGCGTAGTGCATACCTGTCATAATGATCAGGGAGAAGGTACCGCCCAGCAGCAGACCTGCAAGCGCACCTGTATTTTCAAACAACCAAGATATCCCTCCTGACAGGCCATTACCAATAATGGAGCCGAGCGGCCCTACAGCAATCAACGTCAAAGGTACGATAATCAATAGAGTCAGTGTTGGAACAACAAGCAACTTCAGTGATGCATGAGTATACTTATCAATGAATTTTTCAACATAGGATGCCAGCCAGATCGCGATAACAATTGGAATAACGGTCGACGAATACGTGGCCGCTGTCACCGGAAGGCCAATAAAGCTAACCTTCACATTCGAAGCCAGTAATGCTGTAATGTCTGGATGTAAAATTGAAGCACCAATCGCCGCACCAATAAACATATTGCTACCGAGTTTTCTAGCCGCACTCACAGCCAAAATAATCGGCAGGAAGTAGAACGCACCGTCACCTATTGCGGCTAAAATCGTATAGGTTTGACTCTTGTCAGACATCCAGTGCATAGCTACCAGTAGGGCAATAATCCCTTTGATCATACCTGCCCCGGTGATCGCCGGCAAAATAGGTGTAAACATACCTGCAATAAAGTCGAACAGTTGGCTGATCGGGTTTTGTTTTTTCTTGGATGCAGTGCTTGCGCCTGTTTCACTTTGCGGTGCCTTGGACATGTTACTCACCAATGATTTATATACATTAGCTACATCATTTCCGATAATCACCTGAAACTGGCCGCCACTCTCCATGACTCCCATGACACCATCCGTTTTTTGCAACTGCTCTTTTTGAGCTTTCTTATCATCATGAAGGTTGAAGCGCAAGCGCGTCATGCAGTGAATGACCTGCTCTACATTTTCTTCTCCACCGACCAATGTAAGTATCTCTTTGGATAATTGATTTCGATCCATGAGGCATTCCTCTTTTCTATTTAAGGTATATAGTGTGAAATTTGGGAATAAAAAAAACCTGAATACAGAAAGCAGACAGCTTTATAAAAGCCAATCTTCTTTCAGCATTCAGGTTTTGCCTTCTTGTTTAGAAGTAGCAATCCTAAATCCCTGATCATCCGTAAAATCATTGATTCTTAATGATGCGTTCGATGTGAATCGTGAGATACAGCATCTCATCCTGGGATAAGCTTCGACCATAGATCTTAGACGTATAATCTCTTATTTTTTCCGCACAAGCATAAGCGTCCTTATATTGTACCTTAACCATATCATGAAGCGAATTATCTGTATTTTGTACAGGAGTTCCGTTCATAACCCGTTGGGCAAAAAATTTGAGATGTGTAATAAAGCGGTAATAGCTTAACGACTCTTCATCCAGCTCCATTACAAAAAAGCGGCTTACAATGTTTATGATATCCTTGACGATATTAGTCAGGGTTATCGTTTCGCGCATTTCACTGTTCAGCTGTGCATTCACCAAATGTAAGGCAATAAACGCCCCTTCATCATCTGGGAGTGTAACCCCCAGCTTGTCCTGAATCATGTGCAATGCTTTGGTCCCAATCGCGAACTCCTTGCGGTACATTCGTTTGATTTCCCAGTAAAGTGCATTCTTGATGTCCATACCCAAACGATAACGCTCTATGGCAAAATGGATATGATCTGTCAGCGAAATATAGATGCTGTCATGCAACTCTACACCAAGTATCGTTTTGGCATACTGGATGATTTCATCAGAAAGTTCAACATACTCAATAGGGATATCAGACATCAGGGTCATCAATTTACGGGAAACCTCGGTACTTTCAAGCTTGAAAATTTTCTCAATTTTCCCCTCTTCAATCTCATCGCCTGTGTTTTTTTTAAAAGCAATTCCTCTTCCCATAATGACTAATTCTTTCTGCTGTTCATCAATGACCGTTACGACGTTATTATTCAGCACCTTTGCTATCTTCATTCCATCACCTTAAGCCGCTTGGAGTAGTAAAAAAAAGGCAATACCAAAACTGACACATAGTGCCTGTTTATGGTTTTGCCCGATATGGTAACAATCCATGATTGTGCAGTTTTGATTAACTGTCATCATAGTATCATATAAACACTGAGCTGACAAGATTTTTTTGTAAACACTTACATGAGGTAATTAGCCGTTGCGTTGCACCTTAATTGTTAGAGCTCTTTTCCACATTCAATTCCGAGGAAGCACGAATACGGGATGCGGATGCAATTTTTGATGGCTCCTCTTTATCGTCCACAAAGCCCATAAAATACGTAATTACACCAGCCGTAACAAACGAAATCAACATGCTCAAAATGGCGTAAACAAATGTAGTGTCGGAAAACAGGGGTAAGCTAAGCAAGCCAGATAAGGCTGCAAAAGCAGTCAACTTCACTTCAAACAGACACATACACGCCCCACCAATAGCCCCGCCAACCAGTCCCGCGATAAGCGGTTTTTTGAAGCGCACATTAACGCCGTATAATGCTGGTTCAATGATTCCAAACATAGCCAACAGGCCTGTGGAAGCAGCAAGTATTTTGACTTTGGCATTTTTGGATTTAACACATACACCGAAGGCCGCGCCTGCCTGAGCCATGACTGCCGCCGCAACAACAGGGGTAATAGAATCATAGCCATTCGTAGCCATGGATTCTATTATGTTCATCGACATCATATATTGCATGCCCGCAAAGTGGAGCACAGGTATTGTCCCACCAAACAGCAGACCTGCAAATACGTCCGCATCGTCAAACAGTGAAGCAAAACCACCCGACAAATGATGTGCCAGGGTCGTCCACAGCGGACCAAAAACAAACAACAATAAAGGCACAATCAAGATAAGCGTCAATGTCGGAACGACCAGTAGTTGAATTGAATAACGGTCGAACCTACTCAATCCTTTTTCAATCTTCGATGCAAGCCAGACAACAATAAGAATCAGTATAAAAGAAGCAACATACTGTGGCTCCACCACGGGTAAATCGTCTGAATTCATTTTTAGGCCGGATTGCAGTAGTTCCATAATACCAGGATGAAATGAGCAGGCCCCAATTGCCGCCGCAATAAATAAATTGCTACCAAGCTTTCTTGCCGCATTTACCGCTATCAAAATGGGCAAAAAATAAAATACGACACCACCAATGTACCCTAAAGCGGTAAAGACTTGAGTATCAAAAAAATCTAAGAACAAGAAAACAGTCGCAATCCCCTGAAAGATTCCTCCAGCAATTAGCAATGGCAAGAGCGGAGTGAATACGCCTGAGATAAAATCAAACAGGCGGCTGAACGGATTCCCTCCTCTATTCGCTTTATCTTGATCTTGATCTATAGTCGGTTCCTGGTTATCTTCTCCCTCTACCTCCAAATTTATTTCCTTAGAAAGCAATTCCCGATCCATAACTGCCTTTTCCCCTTTTATATGTATATTGAAGACCACATTCGAACTTATTAAAGCAAGCTTAAAAGAAGCTTGTAAAAAGTGGTATTCCTTATACTACTTATATTCCTTCTTTTTTACAATAGTTATAAAAGCACGGGTAAAGCTTTTTAATTTCCTACTCCTGATAATTTACATCAAACTTACATCTAAACACCCAAGACCATAGTTATATATTTTTTGTTTGTTTTTGGGCAAATATGACTATTCAACCGTCTGTTAATTATGTAAAATAGGTCTAACCTACTTTTTAGTAAATCATGGATTACTTCCCTTTCTCATATCTTGTGTCCTTGAATACAGCTGAAATATACATAGAATCCGAACATTTTCAGTCTTTTCTTCAAGCAAAGAAAGGAAAACAAGTAGATCATGGCGTGTCTAGTATCTCATTGGACAAGCGGCCTACATCAAGCAGGGCAATTCGTCTGTTTTATCACCATCATGTGAGAGGAGAATTTTCATGAAGCGTTTTAATCGTTCCCTTGGCGCAAAGCTACGAATTATGTTTTTGCTGATTCAGCTCTTTGCGTCTCTTCTGTTCAGCATCAGTTTTTATGCAGTTTCCATGAGTATCATTAATAGCAGTGTCATGCCTCAAGTAGACCAATTGCTAGAAACTGGGGCTAAAAATGTGTATCAGGATCTCAATATTTCCTTAGCCGTTCAAGCTGGGCAAGGAAGTGGGTCTGGTTCCAGCTCTGCTATGCAGATGGAAGCTTATCTTCAGGACAAGGTTGACACCCTCAAATTAGAATCCGCATATATTGCGGTGCTGAAGGATGATGGTAAGGCCGAAGTTGTCGCACGAAACGTAAAATCAGCATATAAGGTCAAGGATACCCTCGTTCCTGTTGAGGATATTAAAAAAGCCAAACAAGGCGAGATGAATATCAGTGACATTTACAGCGACTCGCATGGAGTACACAAAACCGCCTTCTTTGCAATATCAGGCAGTAATCTGATTCTTGGCGTGAACGAAGATGTTGGATTCGTACAGGAAAAATCCCAACAAATCCTATGGATTTGCATTGGTATTACACTGGTAACACTTATACTGGGCGGAGTTATTTCTACCCTTGTCATTCGTAAAGTTGTACAGCCCATTGCTGAATTGGTTCGTCATAGCGAAAAAATTGCCCAAGGTGATCTTTCGCAAGAAACAAAGATTCAAGGAGTTAATGAAATTGCTCAACTTGCCCGCAGCTTCCAATCTATGTCTCTTAACTTGAAAGAAATGATCGGCCATGTGCTTACTACATCAGGTGCAGTTGTTAAAGGGTCGGACGAGCTGCTTCGTCGAACTGAGGCTATGAGTGTAAAAGTCCAGGACTCTACAGCTGCCGCTGAAGAAGTAGCCAAGGGCAGCAACAGCATCGCTTCTGCTGCTGCTGAAAATGCACAGGCTATGGAGGAGATTGCTCAAGGTGTGCAGCATATCGCTTCCTCTGCCAATGATGTATCTGACCAAATCAGTGAAGCAACGAAAGAAACGGTTAACGGGAATACGCTTGCTCAAAAAGCTGTAGCTCAAATGTCACAGGTAGGACATGCTGCTGATGAGTCGCTTCGATACATACATAGTATGAATGAACGCTCAGAAGCTATTGGTAGCATCGTTTCTGCAATTTTCGATATTACAAAGCAGATTCAAATGTTGTCCCTGAATGCCTCCATTGAGGCTGCCCGCGCGGGCGAGCATGGACGGGGCTTCGCTGTAGTTGCCGGGGAAGTTCGCAAGCTCGCAGAGCAATCCAAAGCAGCAACACAGGAAATTTCGGACTATTTGGTTACCATTCAGGAAGTATCTCAGCAATCTGTGGACTCAGTGACTCAGGTTAGTCGTGAGATTCACTCAGGAACGGAAATGGTTCAACAGGCGAGTTTTGCTTTTAACCAGTTAAGTGAGCTCATGCAAAAGATCAACGCTACGATTCAAACCGTATCCGCAGCAACGGAGCAAGTATCCGCCAGCTCGGAGGAAGTATCTGCTTCCGTGGAGGAGACAGCTCTCATTGCTGCAAACGCACAACATATGATTCAGGAGATCGGTTTAAATGCCGATGAGCAACTGAATGAAATGGAAAGCCACAGTGAGGTTGTTCGTCAATTAAGCCAACAAGCAACTGAGCTGCAAAAGGCGGTTCAAAAATTTAAAATTAAGTAAGCTGATCTGCTAAAAAAGGTATCTCTCAGTCACAAAAATGACTGTAGAGATACCTCTTTATTTTTTAAAAGCTTTTTAAAGGATCTTCCATGAAGAAGAAGTTTATGAATCCATCCCGAGAATGCGATAAATTTGTCCCATATCCAAATGAGCGCGTACCACCTCTGCGACACGGTCAAATTCTTGTTCCTTGGCTTCACGTACAGTAAAAGTGCTATCCAAAGCTGGCAAGCCCTTGGCTTGTCTCAGTCCATCCAACCAGGACCGGCGAAAACGGTCATTATCAAACACACCATGCAAGTAGGTTCCCCATACCTTACCGTCTGTCGTACCCCAACCTTCCTCAAAGGCAGTCCCTTCCCCACGCTGAATCTGGAATAATGTTTTCATTTTCGTTGAGTCTGGAGTCCTGTCTATAGATACATGTGGTTCCGTGACATACTCTGTAACACCCATATGTATTTCATATCCTTCAATGACTGGCTTGGAGGTAGAACCCGAATCAAGTGCAGTGCTTAGCAAAAGTGGGCAATGATTAGACAGGGTTCCTTGAACGCGCACGGTTTGCTTTTCCTTTAAGAAGGTCGTGGATAGAGCTAGCCAACCTAACCCATCTGCCTGCTGCGGCAACCCAGATTCGACGGCATCGGGATCAAATAACGCTGTACCCAGCATTTGATAGCCCCCACAAATACCAACCAGTTGCGTGCGTCCTATCTTCATGGCCTCTCGAATGTCATCCTCTAGCCCTCTTTCACGCAATTCCAGCAGATCTCCGATGGTGTCTTTGGTTCCCGGTAAGATAATGGCATCCGGTACGCCCAATTGTCCGGCCTCTGTGACATAACGCACGCTCACATCCGGCTCTGCGGCCAAAGCATCCGTGTCCGTAAAATTGGAAATACGCGGATAACGTATCACCGCAATGTCCAATTCTTTATCCTTTGCTGACCGCTTAGGCTTCTTGTCCAGTACGACCGAATCTTCTGCTTCAATGCGAATGTCCGGTAAATAGGGCAGTACACCGAGTACAGGAATGCCTGTCCGTTCTTCCAGCCAGTCTAATCCTGGTTGAAGCAGGGACAAATCGCCTCTGAATTTGTTAATGATAAATCCACGGATACGCTGTACTTCATGGGGTTCCAGCAACTCAATAGTCCCTACCAGAGAGGCAAAGACACCACCCCGGTCAATATCCGAAATCAGCAATACTGGAGCATCCGCCCAGCCTGCAAGGTTCATATTTACAATATCGCGGTCCTTTAAATTAATTTCTGCCGGGCTGCCTGCCCCTTCCATAAGCACAATATTATAGGTATCACGCAGCCGATTCAGCGCATCCATAACGGTGTGCTTGGCTTGTGGCAAAAAGTCCTTTCGGTAATCGGAAGCGCTCATATAGGCATAAGGTACACCGTGTACAACAATTTGTGAGTGCATATCCTTGACCGGCTTAATCAGAATCGGATTCATGTCGGTCGTCGCCTCAATACCACAAGCTTCGGCCTGTACTCCCTGTGCACGTCCAATTTCCTTGCCGTCCTCGGTAACATAAGAGTTTAACGCCATATTTTGTGACTTAAACGGTGCGGGACGGTAGCCGTCCTGCAGAAAGATCCGGCACAGCGCGGTCGTCACCACGCTTTTACCCACATCCGACGCTGTTCCTTGAAGCATTAATATAGCTGCCGGGTTCGTGCGGGACGGTTCGAAAGTTGACAATTGCCTCTTCCCCTTTAACGAATTCATTTCAAATTTGATCACAACCCGTACAAAATGACAATAAACAGCAACAAAACAGTCTCCAGCAATTCGTTCAAAGCTCCGTATATATCTCCCGTAAGTCCCCCAAGACGGCGATTAATACGGTTTGCTGTAAAGGTTCCAACTCCGTAAGCCAAGAGCGGAAGCAACGCAAAGCCTATCCAGATTGGAAGGCTTTCAGAATACGAAAGGAGCGTCTGTAAGTGTGATCCTGCTAACGACAGGTTTCCTGATCCCTCTGTTGCTGTAGCTGGTCCTGCAAGTATATACTGGCCTGCGGCAGCACCTAGAGTCACGACTACAGCCCAAAATACGGCCAGTCCGGCACGTCCACCACTCATATCAGCAAAACGCGCAGCCAGTCCATCATCGTTACGGGCTTTAGGCCAGCGCTTCATTGCATGTACCATAAACCAGCGGCTCCAAACCATCGGAAGCAACAACAAGCCAGACACATTTTGTTCAACCAGCACGGTATACACCAAAGCAGCCTTGAGCATGAGTAGCAGCACACAAGCAATAACCCCCATTGCTCCTACACGGCTATCTTTCATAATCTCCAGCATCCGTTCACGGGACCGGTAGCTGAATAAGGCATCCGCAGCATCCATCCACCCGTCCAGATGCAGTCCGCCCGTCAACCAGACCCAGACTGCAAGGGTAAGAATCGCACACGGCAGCGGTGGCAGCACCATAGCCGTAAGCGCCGCAATGCCCCAGACGATAATACCAATAATGACTCCAACCAGCGGATAATAGCTTGCACTGCGTTTCAGCAGCTCCGGGGAAAAATCCAGCTCCGCCTTGACCGGTAGACGGGTTAAAAATTGAAAAGCCGCAGCAACAGCCTGACGTTCGCGGCTCATAGCTTATATTCCAACTGTTTAAGTTCTACGGGAATGCCCGCCGTCACTAAAAAAACTTCGCCACAAACACGGGCTATCCGCTGATTCATAATCCCGCTCAAATCCCGGTACAGCCTTCCAAGCGGATATTCTGGTACAATACCGTCACCGACCTCGTTGGTTACGATGACGAGCGATCCCGGATACTGCTCCACAGCTGCCGCCAGTTCATCCATGGCGGCTCTGGCCGCAGCTTCGCCGTCCTCACCTGCGGCCAGCAGCACGTTCGACAGCCACAGGGTCAGGCAGTCGACCAGCACCATAGGCGCAGGCTGCGACGCTTGATCGTCGCCAAGCCGCCGCAGCAGCTCCGGCAGCGCCTGCGCTTCCTCCAGCGTCTGCCAGTCATACCCGGCAGAATCGCGCTGGAGCCGATGAAGAGCGATACGCTCCTTCATCTCCACGTCATAGGCTTGGGCCGTTGCAATATAGCAGGCGCGCGGAGCGCGCGCCATGCATAATCGCTCGGCAAAGCCGCTTTTTCCGCTGCGTGCCCCGCCGGTCACGAGCGCCTTCATCGCTGCGCGGCTCCCTGACCGTCCGATACGCCTGCATCGGCAAAGGTCGCCATATCGCGCATAATGCGGCACGCCGCATCAATCAGGTGCAAGCTCAGCGCACCGCCCGTGCCCTCACCGAGCCGCATGTCCAGATGGAGCATGGGCTCCAGCTTAAGCTGGCGAAGCACCGCCGCGTGTCCACGCTCGTCCGAGGCGTGCGAAGCAAGCATGTACGCCGCGCTCGCAGGCGCAAGCGCGCGTGCAGCAAGGGCTGCCGCGCCGGAAATAAAGCCGTCCAGCACCACTGGACAGCGATGCGCGGCTGCGCCGAGGATGACGCCTGCCAGAGCGGCAATCTCCAGACCGCCGACCTTGGTCAGCACGTCCAGTGCGTCATTGGCATCCGGCTGATTCACATCCAATGCGCGGCAGACAACGGCTATTTTACGGGTAAGTCCCGCCACATCTACCCCCGTTCCCCGGCCCACGATCACTTCCGGATCAAGTCCGGTGAGCGCACATACAACCGCAGCGCTGGCTGTCGTATTCCCGATCCCTAGCTCTCCGGTAACAAATAGCCGTGTGCCACCTTTAACCGCTTCTGCTACGGCTTCAGCTCCGGCCAAAACCGCTTGTTCCGCTTCCGTACGCAGCATGGCTGGCCCTTTAGCCATATTCGAAGTGCCCATACGCACCTTACGATTCACTAAATCTGGGTGAGCAACGTCCGCATTCACGCCAACATCTATTACCTGGACATCAGCGCCTGCATGACGTGCCAGCACATTAATTGCTGCGCCGCCTGACAGCATGTTATACAGCATTTGCTGCGTAACCTCAGCTGGAAAGGCGCTAACTCCCTCTTCACACACCCCATGATCCGCAGCCATGACCATCACCGTTTTACGATCAAATTCAGGCTTGTCCACGCCAGTAATTCCTGCTAGCTGGATGGCCAAGCTCTCCAGCTTTCCAAGACTTCCAGGTGGCTTTGTTAATTGGTCCAAATGTGCTGACGCTGCCGAAGCCGCCACTCCATCCGGCTGGGCTATGCTATCGATCAGCTGACGCAGCTTGTCGTTCATACCTTCCACTCCCTGCTCTTTTTAGTATGTTCCCAATCTCCTATTGATCTGCTGTAGACGCAGCGCTTCTGCGCAGCAAGAGCTGCGGCACACCGCTATCGGGATGCGGAAGCATCACAGGCTCCACACCATATACACGCCGAATCCGGTCCTCTGTTAGCAAATCCGATGAACTACCCAATCCTTCAACCATTCCATCCTTAAGTACAAGCAAATTATCGCAAAACTGTGCCGCCAAATTCAGATCATGCAAGACAGCAATGATTGTCACGCCCGTTTCTTGACGCCATTCTGCCAGCAATTCCATAAATTCAAGCTGATAGCGCAAATCCAAATAGGTCGTAGGTTCATCCAGCAGCAATATTTGTGGCTCCTGCGCCATCACTTTCGCCAAAGCTACACGCTGTCGCTGTCCCCCACTCAAGCGATCCAATGTTCTGTCAGCTAGTGAAGTTAGACTCAATCGCGCTAGAACCCGATCCGTGATCGCCTCTACGTCGACTCCCTTTTCCCTGCCCAGCCAGTCCTGATGAGGGAACCGTCCCATTTCTATAACTTCCCTGACCGTGTATCTTACTGGAGGAATCCCCTCCTGTTGGAGTACAGCTACAAGTCGGGAAAGCTCTTTTCTGCTGTAGCTACCGACCTTTTTGCCATAGATATGAACACTTCCAGAGGTCGGCTGGTCTACACCAGAAAGCAGATGCAGCAACGTGGATTTTCCACTCCCGTTCGGACCAATGATCCCCCACCAAGCTCCTTCGTCTACGTTCCAGCTAACATTCTTTAGCACATGGAAATCCCCATAAGCACGGCTCAGGCCCGCTACCTCTAATGCTCGAGCACGCACCTTTAGTAATTCACTTGGTTCGGTCACAGCAGATCCCCCCTGCGCAGCTTCTTGTTCCGGTACAGGAGATATGCGAAGAACGGTGCTCCCACAAAGGCTGTCATCACGCCCAAAGGAATTTCCGTCGGGGCTAACAGCGTACGAGCTGCCGTATCTGCCCAAGCCATAAAAATAGCTCCACCCACTGCAGATAACGGAACGATCATCCGGTAATCAGGACCTGTCACCAGACGAATGATATGTGGTACAACGAGTCCGACAAAGCCAATGACTCCGCATACTGAGACAGCGGCAGCTGTCAGCAAGGTAGATATGATCAGGACAGATAGCTTCGTCGCATCTACATGAACCCCCATATGAGCCGCTTGACGTTCACCCAAAGCCAGAATATTCAGCACCCGTGCCCGGTTCCATAGAAACACCAGCCCAACGATCACGTAAGGTAAAAGAATTCCCGTATATGACCAACCTCGCAGACTAAGACTTCCCAACGTCCAGTACAATATTTCATTGACTGTTTCCTTCGACATGGCTGTCAGAAAAGAAACAATGGCTCCCCCAAAAAATTGCATCACCACACCTGATAAAATGAGGCTTTGGGTCGGAATTTTCCCACCTTCACGCGCCAACGTCAACACCATCCACAGCGTCAGCATGCCGGTTATAAATGCGACTAGCGGAAGCGTCCAT
The DNA here is from genome assembly GCF_000307675.1 of Paenibacillus sp. ICGEB2008. Lineage (NCBI taxonomy): Bacteria > Bacillati > Bacillota > Bacilli > Caryophanales > Paenibacillaceae > Paenibacillus > Paenibacillus sp. ICGEB2008. The sequence goes on along the minus strand of NZ_AMQU01000007.1, from coordinate 686,529 downwards.
ATACCCACAAATGAAAATTGAAGCCCCCAATAAATCAGCACTGCCGCTCCTACCGAAGCTCCCGAGGATACCCCAAGGGTATAGGGATCAGCCAAGGGATTACGCAACACACCCTGAAATCCGGCTCCCGCCAGCGCCAGCGCTGCTCCAACCAACATTCCCAGTAACACCCGTGGCAGTCTGACCTTCAAAATAATCTGCTCTGCAGATGTATTCCAATCCGGTGTAAACGTATCACTTAACCACGGTAGGTGGTTGATCAAAATACCTGTGATCTGGCTGACCGGAAGACTGACCGAGCCGATGCCAAGACAGAGCAGCAGCGTCAGCAGCAGCAAGACAAGACCAGTCCCCCCAAAACCGATCAGTCTACGGTTCATTTGAAAATTTCAGGGTACACGCCCTTGGCTACTTCCTTGAGCCCTTCTGTTACGCGTGGACCTGGACGGCTAATCAAATTATCATCCACGGCAAATACACGATTGTTACGAACAGCCGATATTTGATCCCATCCACTGCGAGCTTTTATGATATCGCTGAGGGTCTGGCCTGTTTTGTCATCCTTCACACTTTTGCTGTACAAAATCACGTCAGGGTTGGCAGCTATAATATTTTCCTCACTGATTTGGTACCAGCCCTTCTGCGTGGCACCCACGTTTTCGCCGCCTGCCAATGTAATCAGTTCGTCCATAAACTCGCCTTTACCCACTGTCCAGCCTGGTGAAAACTCGACGTATACCCGCAGCTTCTGCCCTTTGCCGATATTTTTAACTCCTTCTTTCACTTCCGCTACATCTGCTCTCATCTTGTCGGTCACCGCTCTCGCTTCTTTCTGATGATCGGTGATTTTCCCATACAATTCGATGTTAGCTATGACATCTTCAACGGTCTTCGGTTCCGTTTTAAAAATCATAATTCCCATGTCACGCAGCTTAGTCGTAGCCTGTTCACTAAGTGAAATCCCTGCAAAAACGACATCAGGGTTCGCAGCAATAATCGCCTCTTCGTTCGGTTTCATAATACCGCCCACTTTAGGCTTTTTCGTAGCTGCCTCTGGGTAATCAGAGTAGTCGGATACACCAACAATTTCCTTATCCAATCCGATAGCGAACAGCGCTTCAGTTTCTGCCGGGGAGACGGAAACAATCTTGTCCGGTGCTTTTTTGAATGTAAATTCCTGTCCTGTTGCATCCTTAACCGTTAGCGGGTAAACCGTTTTGCCCGGAGGCTCTTGTGCGGTTACAGTCTGTCCCGGCTGCTGTGAAGAAACTTGGCCCTCTTTATTTTCTACATTTTTTCCATTCGCGCCACATGCACTCAGTACAACTGCCAATATCAGCGCCAATAGACCTGTTGTCCATACCTTTATTTTCTTTCCTGCCATGATTTGCACCCCTTCATACAAAAATCGTTAAGAGCGTTACTTGAACATCATCCGTATTTCCTCATTCCAGCCTTCTTTTCCTATCAAAAACCCCCGCATCCTCATTTCAGGACACAGGGGTCACGTTAGCACAGATTGTGCGCAGGCGGGCAGCTTCCTTCCGCATGGACAGTCACTGCGAACACGTCATCCTTTCCTCGAAGGATTATGGTGACAGGCGGACGGGCAGGTATCCTGACTTATGGAAGAGGCATGCCCTGATATTCTTTCATATGCTTGGCGGCACATGTAACAGGGCTAATGAGCATGTTTCCATTTACAGTGGCGGGACCGCGTCGGACTCACACCGACTTCCCTTTTAACAGCGCAATGAAGAAAAGCAAGTTCCCTCACACGGCGCCGACCTCGTCTGCTGGATATTTGATGTAGTGTAGTCAAGCCGTTCTTTTACTTGATGATTATAGGTTAAAAAGAGTTAGCTTACAACCCAAACAGCTGCTTGATTCGCCACAACTACCCTAGTGAAAAAGCAATTTTGCTATACAATTGTGCAGTCCTGCCAGCCTTAACTGAAGCCTAATCGCTTCTCCCGGTTTTGGATTCAGCCTCCAAAAATCATGACCTGGTATCAGCATACAAACCAATTGGCGAATTACACCACCATGCGTGACAACCAAAACAGAGGGAGGTGCAGCATTCAACTCTATTGGCTGAACCTCCAAAGCAATGCGCCACGCAAACAGAGAGTCACGGAATTCGCGCAGACGGTTCACAAAATGTACCCAGGACTCTCCTCCAGGCGGGGTGATTCGCTGTGGCTCATCAATCCAAGCGCGATACAACGCCACATCCTTAAGCATGTCATACGTTTTTCCATCCCACTCGCCAAAGTGAAGTTCTCGCAGACGTGGCTCCATGATAGGAGGCATAGCAGATAGGGAACGTTCAGTCGTCAATGCTGACTCCGGCAAAATGATCTGCAAGGTCTGGCGACATCGCATCAAGTCACTGCAATAGATTTGAGCAAAGGACTGGCCCTGTAATTTTTCCCGTAAAGGCTTTAATTCCTGCTCTGCTCCAGACAGCAAACTCAAATCGGCATGTCCCAGATATCGACGTTCCTTATTCCATGAGGTTGTGCCATGACGAACTAGCACGAGCTCCATGTCCCACTGCAGATCTTCTTTAGCATCATTCGGCTCACTATCCTGTTGTGGGCTCGGACTTAGTGCACATTCTCGCACTCTTTTCCCTTCTGTATTTTGTTTCAAAATAATGTCACTCCTCACCGCATCCATCCCAAGGCAAAACACCCCGCAGCTCCCAACAAACACAACCCTACAAACATAGTGGATACGGCGAACATCAGCCGGATGGTATGCCGGATATCCTTCGACTCCAGTGGTCGTATCTCTTCGCCCATATATGCCCGAAAGGAGCGTACGCCGTGATACACGTTATAGCCACCGAGACGAATCCCCAAGGCACCTGCCACTGCTGATTCGGGGAAGCCGCTGTTCGGGCTTGGGTGCAGACGGGCATCCTGCTTGACTGTGCGCCAGCTTCTTGCAGCATCCAGCCGATACAACCACGCCGCTATCACAAGCATAACTGCTGTCAGGCGAGCCGGAATGTAGTTAGCTACATCGTCCAGACGTGCCGAGGCCCAGCCTAAATGCAGGTACTTTTCATTTTTGTAGCCAACCATTGAGTCGAGCGTATTTACGGCACGATATGCCAGTGCCAAGGGGGCTCCCCCGATCAGGGCATAAAAAAGCGGGGAAATAATGGCGTCCACGATATTTTCAGCGACTGTTTCGACGGTACCGCGTACAATTTCAGGCTCGTCAAGCTGCTGCGTATCCCTCCCGACAATCATGCCTAACTCCCGACGTGCCACAGTCAGGTCATTCGCCTGCAACGCTCGGTATACGGCCATCCCTGCGTCCTTTAGTCCTTTGGAAGCAATTGTGGTTGCAACCAGAACAATTTCTACGACGACAGACAACCATGGGTGAATCCAGGCAAGCACACGCAATAGCTCCCAAGCAAGCCCAAAGGAGCCTCCTGCCACAATGAGTGGAAGCAGTATACCCGCACGTTTCAATCCCCGGTCACTGCGGACCTTACGACGAATCGCTTTTTCCAATGCTGAAATGGCATGTCCCATCCCGATGACTGGATGTGGCAACCATCTCGGATCGCCGATTAGCCTGTCCAGCAGATAGGCTGCCATGATTACCAAGCTAACGATCACGCCGCTCCTCCTCCAACACTTCACTGAGTGCAGACAGCAGCATATTATTGGCTTCGGCGTCCTTGACTGCAATTCGAAAATGGCTCGCCGACAGCCCCGGATACATGGCACAGCTACGTATAAGAATCCCACGTTGTCCAAGCGCCTGCTGAATAGCCGATGAACTCCACGTTCCCGGCGCCCTTGCTAGCACGTAATTGGCTTCGCCGGGAACGACACCGCAGCCCCATTCCGCTAAGGCAGTCAGCAAGCGACTGCGCTCCGTCGCAATCAGTTCCTGTGTGCGGCGCTCATAAGCTTGCCCACTTCTCAGACACGCCTCTCCAGCCAGCAACGCCAATCCATTAACACTCCAGGTCACCTGTTTGGCCGTCATTTGCCGGATATAGTCCGGATGAGCAATCGCATAGCCCAATCGCAAGCCAGGAATGGCATAAAATTTGGTCATCGATCGGATCAAAATCACATGAGGATAGCGATCCAGCACAGGCAATAGTGAGATTTGCCGTTCCAGTGGGATAAAATCAATAAAGGCCTCATCCACCACCAGCACGGTACCCGTTCTGCCAGCCGCCTCTGCCAGTTCATATAGCTCCTGCTCACCATATTGCACACCGTTCGGATTATTCGGTTGCCCAAGGAACAATACATCTACCTGCTCCATGAGCTGAAGGATGTCCTCCACGTCTGCCTTCCATTGAAGCGAAGCCTTCCCGTATACCCGGTGGATCTCGGCTCCAAATTTGCCAGCCAGCTCGGCATATTCCGAAAAACACGGCTCCACTGTGCCCACACGCTTGGGAGCCAGGCCCAATAGCAGCAGCGCCATGCTTTCAGCCGCGCCGTTACCGATGCTCAGCGACTCCGGTGGAACGTGCAGCCGCCGTGCCAGCATATTTTTAAAGTGGCGGTGTCCAGGGTCTGGATAGCGAATCACCGTGTCCAATGAGCTTCGCAGTGCCTCAAGCACCTCCGGTGGCGGGCCGAGCGGATTAATATTCGCACTAAAATCCACAAAATCCGCCGCAGCTCCGCCAAATGTCGCGGCAGCCGTTTCCCTGTCCCCGCCATGACCGTAAACCTCTATCATTGCCTCATATCCTTTCCGCCCGTTTTCAATCATTTAGCTCCATTATGAGGCTGCTTTTCGCGTCCCGTCAATGCAAATGAGCTTTTGTACATGGCTCACTTGGGTTACAATAGGGGGAGGCACACATAAAATACACAGTTTGTATATACGGAGGAATGGACATGCTGTTCATCGACAACCAGGGCATACACGATCCAGCCATTAATCTTGCTATTGAGGAATACGCGCTCAAGCATTTACCGCTGGACGACAGCTATCTGCTGTTTTACATTAATCAGCCTTCTATTATTATAGGCAAGCATCAAAACACCGTTGAAGAAATCAATGCTGAGTTTGTGAGAGACAACAATATTCAAGTCGTTCGTCGCCTGTCCGGCGGCGGGGCTGTATATCATGATCTCGGTAACTTAAATTTCAGCTTCATTACCAAGGATAACGGGGAGTCCTTTCATAATTTCCTCAAATTTACGCAACCTGTGATTGACGCCCTCCACCAAATGGGAGTAGAAGCCGAAATGACGGGACGCAACGATCTGCAAGTCGGAGAACGTAAAATTTCAGGAAATGCTCAATTTGCCACACGTGGACGTATGTTCAGCCATGGTACATTGATGTTCAACCTGAATCTGGACAATGTGGCTGCATCGCTGCACGCCAATCCCGAAAAATTCAAATCCAAAAGCACAAAATCCGTCCGTAGCCGCGTGGCTAACATCAGCGAACTGATGGACCGTGAGATGACCATAGAACAATTTCGCGAGGAACTGCTGCGGTCCATCTTTGGTTCAGAATTGGATCAGGTGCCTCAATATAAGCTCACCGATGCGGATTGGGCTAAAATCCATGAAATTTCCAAAGAACGCTATCAATCGTGGGATTGGAACTATGGTCTATCCCCTGAGAGCAATATCAAGCACACACGTAAATTCCCGGTCGGTATTATAGATATCCGCATGGATCTGAAGGAAGGCTACATCCGTGATATTAAAATCTACGGGGATTTCTTCGGTGTAGGTGATGTCGCTGATATTGAAAATATCCTGCGTGGCAAGCGTTATGATGAAGGTGAGGTCCGTCAAGCCTTATCCTCTCTCGATTTGAAGCATTACTTTGGTAATATTGAGCTGGACGACTTTGTTGGACTTGTATTTCTGGAAGACTAAGCGTTACTTTTTTCCATGGTTTCAAGCCAATACTTCAGTGGTTATAAGGGGACAGGCTCTTATGGGCGTCGTCCCTTTTTCAATGCGATATTGTCATTTTGAATATTATAAGATACAATTTTAATATTGCCCCATGATAGAGATAAAGGAGAGAATACCGATATGTATAAATTAATTGCCATTGATATTGATGATACTCTCATTAATGACCAGAAAGAAGTTACTCCAGCGACACAACAGGCATTGGAAGCTGCTGTAGCTAAAGGTGTGGTGGTTACTCTCGCTACTGGACGAGCTTATGCCTCCGCGCACAAAATTGCACGCCAGACGGGGTTGAACGTACCGATCATTACGTACCAAGGAGCTTTGGTTAAAAACCTGCTGGACGAAAACGTGCTGTATGAGCGTTATGTTCCACTCGTAGCTGCACGTCGTCTGTATGAATTCTGCGTGGAACGCAATCTGCATTTGCAAACGTATATAGATGACAAATTGTACACTCGTGAAGATAATCAAAAAATTAAAGATTACACCGAGCTGAACAACACGGAATATTTTGTAGAGCCTGTGTTCAGTAAAGTTATAGAGCAACCAGCTCCTAAATTGCTGATTATCGACGAGCCGGAAGTGTTGGACGAATTAATTCCCGAACTTCGCGAATTGCTTGGCAGTGAAGTGCATATTACAAAATCCAAGCCTCATTTCCTGGAAATTATGCATCATGAAGGCACCAAGGGCCACGCTCTTGCCTTCCTTGCAAACCATTTTGGCTGTGATCTGTCGGAGACCATTGCGATCGGCGACTCTTGGAATGACCATGAAATGCTGGAATGTGCCGGTCTTGGCATAGCGATGGAGAATGCGATTCCTGATTTAAAAAAGCTGGCTGATTACATTACTCGCAGTAATAACGAAGACGGTGTAAAGCATGCCATCGACAAATTTGTACTCAATGTTGAATAAGCAGAAACTGACTGTACCCATAATACTTAAATAAAGTATTACAACAACAAAGCCTCCAAACGCCGCATGTTTAGTAATATACGGCAGTTTGGAGGCTTTTTCTATCATATTACATCATATTCTAACAACTTCGAAATATCAGGCAGCAGAGCGTACTTTGCGTCTGTTCACCAGACGGATGATTCCGTTATTCATACACATCAACCCAGTCACAATGAGCAGCACCCCTGCCAGCATCCACCAGCTTACATGTTCTCCATATAAAAAAGCACCCAGGCCTACAGCAATCGGTGGTGAAATATAGAGCCATGTGGTCGGAAACAATGGATTCGTACGCGCCATAAGCCAGTAAAATAGTGTTTGCGCAATCATGGAGCCAAACAGGATCAAATAAAACAGAGAGCCTATGGCAGGCAGCAGATTCCATCCCTCAGAATTCCAAGGCTCAGTGAAAGCCGACAGTACTAGCAGCATCCAACCACCATGGAACATTTGAGCTGCATTTAAGGCAATCGGATTCGTATCACGAAATGCATCCATGACTCGCTTGGAATACAGGGCTCCACCCGAATAGCATAGCTCACCCAGCAAAATGGCTATGCAACCTGCCAACCACAGGCCGCTGATTTGAACCGCTAAGCCGGGCAATACCACCAGCACGACCCCGAGAAAGCTGATCATACAGCCCATGAGCGTAATTCTCGTCGTTTTTTGCCGCAGTATTGCAGACTGCATCAGCACAATCATCATCGGTCCGGTGGCTGACAAAATAGCGCCGATCCCCGAGCTGACATATTGCTCTGCCCAATACAGTGTTGAGAATGTGCCGAAGGTCGTTCCCGTCCCAATCAGCAGCATTTCCTTACGCCATAATAACGACCACCGAACCTTTCCCGACAGCCTCATCGCAATAAACAAGATCGCCCCTGCTGTCATAAAACGTGCTCCTGCCGATAAGAACGGCGGAAGTCCGGCCTCCACTCCCACTTTGATAGCCAAAAATGTGGTGCCAAAAATAAGACACATAACTGTAAAGGCGATGCCAATCATGATACTTCCCACTCCCTTCTGTTACTCACAAGCATACAAGGAGACAGACAGAACAGATGGGCAACCACAGAACAGTTGTATACGTTTTTGAAGTGCTGTATAGTACAATACACACAAAGGAGCGTGGACAGCATGGGCAAGGTTAACAGCGAATTATTGTTTTCAACAGAAAATAACTCGGCCGATCCGAGCTTAAAGCTGTATGAGCAGGTCGTCCATTACGTAAATGTGCGGATTGAGCGCGGGGACTGGCCAGCAGACGTTAAATTGCCGTCGGTGCGAAGTCTGGCTCAGGAGCTGGGTGTGCATCGGTTAACCGTATTCCGGGCATATCAGGAGTTAAAGCAACAAGGACGCATCTATGTAAAAGATAAATCGGGATATTACGCTCATGCTTCCCATGCAGCAGAATTGGGAATATGTACTGCCTATTCGGAACGATCATCCACAAAGCGGATCTTCCAATCGGAATCCACTTACATGGCAGACGATCCGTCTGTTTCCGTCTGGAGGGGGCTGGATGGACTCACCCAGGTTCATGCTGTGAACGCAGACTTCCAATTTTCCAAGGCCCTGATTGATCCCTCTCTCCTGCCTAACCGATACTGGAGAGAATTAATGATGCAGGTGTTTGAAAAGCATCCAAAAATCGCAGCTACCTATTCTTCTGTACAAGGAGACGCTGAGCTTCGTGATGCCATGGCGCAGCATTTTAGCACAGATAAGCATTTTGCAGTATCAACGGACGAAGTACTGATTACCTCCGGCGCACAGCAAGCCATCGATTTGGTTTCCCGATCTCTGATCCGTACAGGAGACCGTGTATTAATCGAACGGCCGGTCTATGGTCCCGCCATGGAAATATTCCGTAGACAAGGCGCCCGCCTAACTGTAACTGATATACGGCCGGAAGGTTATGATATGGATCAGATTGAATGGTGCTTGAAAACGGAAAAACCGCGTCTCTTTTATGTGAATCCGACCTTTCACAATCCGACCGGCTTTACGATCCCCGATGAGCAGCGCAAACGTCTGCCCGAACTGGCCGAGCGCTACGGCTGTCTTATTGTCGAGGATGACAGCACCTATGATATCAGCTTTGGGCAAAAGCCGCCTTCTCCGATTTTCTCCTATGATATCTCGGGGAGCGTCGTCTATATTCGCAGCTACAGCAAATATGTCGCACCCGGTCTGCGAATCGCAGCCGTAACCTGTAGGCCTCAGCTCATGGACAGTCTACTGAGCGTCAAAGCGCTAGTGGACAACGGATCGCCGCTGCTGAATCAAAAGCTGTTTTTACAATACTTTCAATCCCCACGTATGCAGCAGCATATTAAAAAGCTATGTATTGCGCTCCAGATTCGTAAGGAAACGATGGAGACCAGTCTCCGCGATTCCGGCTGGACATGGACCAGCCCGGCGGGAGGACTCAACCTGTGGCTCCAGCTACCTTCTACGATACAACCTAATGAGCTGCTTGCCAAAAGTATACAAGAGTCCGTTTCCTTTGTCCCAGGCAATGTATTTGATCCCATCGGTGCAGAGGGTAAAACGCATATACGGTTGTCCTATTCATACGCCAATGAGCTGCAAATCAAAGAAGGGATCTCCACACTTCTACGCATCAGTCGAACGATGTAAAGGTAAAACCATCGTTATTCTAACGGCAAACTCATACCTGTATGTGCCAAACTGATCCCTTCCAGCAGCCCGTAGTTGTGTGTGATATCCACATCATGGGACATATGTGTAAATACCGTGCTTCCGGGCTTCAGTCTTCCTACAAGTTCCTGAGCCTCCAGCATGTCATATACCGAGCGGGTGGTATACTCCGCTTCCTCATGGTAAAAGCTCGTCCCCAGCACGAGTAAATTCAGATTATGTAAAGGTAAAATTTCCGCCTCATTCAGTCCAATCGAATCCGAACAGTAGGCCCATGAGAAGCCGTCTTTTTCCAAACGATAAGCGTAAGCATATCCGTTCTTCCCATGATTCACACGCCATCCTCGGATATTCCACCCGCCAAGTTGGACTCCCTGATCTACTGGAATAAGATCCAGGTTTCCAGGAATCCAGGAAAATTGACGTAAGATCGTATCGATCACTTCCTGTGGAGCGAACAAGCGCCCTCTATTACCGGTCCAGCGACAGGCATCCGCCCATTCTGGCAATCCTCCAATATGATCAAAATGTGCATGTGTCACGAGGATCGTAGGAATAAAACGCAAACTGCGCAATTCTAACTGTCTACGCCAGTCGGGGCCACAATCAATCATAAAATCCTCTGTCTCGCTTTCGATCAGCACAGACGATCTCAACCTTACATTCGTTCCTATCGTGCGGGCCTCTGTGCACACGAGACAATCACAATATACACGCGGAACCCCCATTGCATCCCCTGTGCCAAGAAAAATAAGCCGATTCATGATTTAACTCCTATCTATCTGGGTGTTTTTACTCCTATTATAACGAACATATCAAGCCTGCGTAAATCACCCCAGCGACCAACGACAAAAGGAGCATGTCCAAAGCCGTAAAACAGGCCAGACACCCCCCTTATATGTGATCTTTTTATTTTCAAATGATAATAGGCATCGGGTCTTCCTTCAGTCGGTTTTCCACCATCCAGCTGGACTCCTCATTATATAGATAGGCCCGATGCACCAACACTCGCACCTGCTGACCAGGTTCCAGCGTAGACTTTTCCAATGAACGGTATGTCATGAGACGCTGATCCCCGACCTGGACTTCAACCATCCATTCACTCCCACGAAAATGTAAATGCTTCACAATGCCTTCCTCGGTTGCCGACAGGAGCGCAAATTCCTCACTCGGTCCGACATCAATGTACTCCGGACGAATCAAGGCACGTGTTCCCACTCCGGCAGCTTCCTCAAAGCCCTTGAGACTACTCGCCTGTTCAATCACCGTGGATTCCCCAATAAAGGAAGCTACAAACGGAGTCCCCGGTTTTTTATAAATATCCCAAGGCGTTCCCTTCTGCTCCAGCCGTCCTTGATTAATCACCATAATCTCATCCGCTACTTCAATCGCCTCGTCCTGATCATGGGTGACGAAAATGGAGGTAATACCTACCCGCTCAATCAACTCTCGCAACCAGGTGCGCAGCTCCTGACGAATCTTGGCGTCAATAGCCGCAAATGGCTCATCCAGCAGCAGTAGTTGAGGCTCCGGTGCCAAAGCACGCGCAAAAGCAACCCGCTGTCGCTGTCCACCTGACAACTGATGCGGATAACGATGCTCAAAGCCTTTGAGCCCCGTGAGTTCGACCAGCTCAGTGACCCTTTCCTTGATGCGGGCTTTGGAGCTTTTTTTCACTTTCAAACCAAAGGCAATATTGTCGTACACGCTCATATGCTTGAACAAAGCATAGTTTTGAAATACAAATCCGATTCCACGCTCCTGTGGTGTCAGCTCGTTTACCCTTTTTCCGTGAAAGCGGATCTCTCCTGCATCCGGTTGCTCCAGCCCCGCCAAAATGCGAAGAATGGAGGTTTTCCCTCCGCCGCTTGGACCGAGCAAACCAATAAGATGGCCCGTCTGAATATCAAAAGATACGTCCTTTACCGCATGAAAATTACCGAAATGCTTGTTTAATCCTCTTACTTCCACATGCATATCCGTACACTTCCTTTCCGCTTCTGGACCAGTTCAGGAACAGCAGCAGCCTTGCTTATCGCAAAGCACGCACCTCATTTGAAAACATTCAATTATTCCAATAAACTTACTTTGTTTTTCTTATGTGATACTTTATCAAAGGAAAGTAATTTTCGTCAACTCTATATATTATCTAAAGAATGAAAAGGGTAAAGTAATACATAGAAAGGAGATGGATTTATGTTGCATACTTTTGAATTATCTACGACACGGCGAGATGAAATGCGTGATATTACACGCGAAGTTGCAGCACTCATTGAAAAAAGCGGGGTGCAGCAAGGAACAGCTCTGATTTATTGTCCACACACGACTGCCGGCATCGCCATTAATGAAAATGCCGACCCAGACGTCAAACATGATGTCATTTTGAGGCTGGATGAGGTTTATCCCTGGGAACATCCCCAATATCGCCATATGGAGGGAAATACGGCGTCCCACCTAAAATCCATTACAACAGGCCCATCACAAACAGTTATTATTCATGATGGAAAGCTGTTGCTTGGACGATGGCAGGGTCTTTATTTTTGTGAATTCGACGGCCCACGCAGACGCCAATACCATGTGAAAATTATGAAGGGCTGACGGAGGCATGCAAAAAAACAGACGATGATGTTCTCCCTCTGGATACATCATCGTCTGTTAAATTCTTAGTCGCTTTCGCAAAGTACCGTAATGATAAGTCACCGTCATGAAGTGCAAACACCCAAAAAAGCGCCCTACATGTTCATGGCTGAAGCGTATGAATGCAGGTACGCTCATAGGTGTCTGCACAGCAGCTTTACATGTGCTAAAGCAGCGGGCCTGATCTCTTCAAATGTTAAACCGTCCTGAATATAAAATGACACAAAGCCATGCATGGATAAAAACAGACTTTTCGGTACTCTTGAGCATTCTTCCTCCGAATGTCCCTGACCATCCAATTCCTGGCGAATCATAGACGCAAATAATTCCACACAACGGTTTTGCTCTGTACGACAGTATGCAAATAGTTCTTCATCGTGCATCATGAACATAATTTCGTACTGATATGGATTTTCCAAGCCAAAACGGATATATTCCAGCATCAGGTACTCCAATCTGCTCAAGCCATCATCAGGCGTGCCTGTTGCTGCTTGCAGTAGAATCCCTCGCAATGTATTGAAATCTTCAATCACAATGGCGTAGAACAGTTCAGCCTTCTCTTTAAAATGATAGTATAACGAACCATGACTGTAACCCAGATGCTGGCCAATGCTGCGCATTGAAATCGCACGGTAGCCCTTGGTGATAAACAAGTGCCTGGCCGCTTCCAGAATCCGCCCTCTTGACAACTCCTGTTCTACTGCTCTTCTAGCCATATTATTTATTCCCCTTCAATAAAGTAAAGCTGCTCTCCCTCCGACACAAGCGATTGTCCTTGTGTCAAGTCGGTTATCCAGTTGCAGAAGGATTCCGCATCACCAGCCAGCGGCAGACAGGTTAAGGTAACTTTATCCGTAAACATCGTTTCTCCAGTACGGATACTGCGATTACGTAATTCATTTTCCACTTTGCCCAACCAAGTATAATCCAACTCCACAAAAACTTCACGATGCAGCACACGCGTAATCGCATCCCCTGCTTCAATAGCTGCAACAGCACCATCTGAGTATGCACGAATCAGTCCGCCTGCTCCCAGCAAAATTCCGCCAAAGTATCGAGTAACCACAATAGCGACATTTTTCAGCTTCTGATTACGGATTACCTCCAAAATAGGCTTACCAGCCGTCCCACTCGGTTCTCCGTCATCCGATTGCTTTTGGATTTCATCTCTTTCCCCAATCATATAAGCCGAACAATTATGGGTAGCATTCCAATGCTCTTTTTTGATGCGCTCTATAAAAGCAACTGCTTCTTCCTCAGTTTGAACAGGCTGAATATGGCCGATAAAACGCGATTTTCGGATTACAATTTCCTTGTTGCCGGCACCGCGTACAGTTCGGTATTGTTCCAACATACACGTATAACCTTCCTTACTTCATTTTACAAGAAAGCAGTTCCCCGCTTCTGGCAGCTGGCGAACTGCTTTCCTGTACTTAATTGATGCTATACACTATAACGCTTCAGACCGAAAGCCTGTTTCGAATCAGAAATTATAGTTCCCTTATTCAGACAATCTCGCTTCAAGCTCAGCTTTTTCTTTTTCGAAGCCCGGTTTGCCGAGCAGCGCAAACATGTTCTTTTTGTAAGCTTCTACGCCCGGTTGATCGAACGGATTTACGCCCAACAGGTAGCCGCTGATACCGCAAGCCTTTTCGAAGAAATAAGCAAGGTAGCCAAAGGAGTAAGGGCTCAAGTCAGGAATATTTACAATCAGGTTTGGTACTTGTCCGTCTGTGTGAGCCAGCAATGTACCTTGGAATGCTTTTTTGTTTACAAAATCCACTGTTTTGCCTGCCAGGAAATTCAGTCCATCCAGATCATCCTCATCTGCTTCGATGGTGATGTGACTAGGTACATTTTCTACTTGGATTACCGTTTCGAAAATGTTACGGCTGCCTTCCTGAATGAATTGTCCCATAGAGTGAAGATCTGTCGAGAAGTCAACAGAAGCTGGATAAATACCTTTATAATCCTTGCCTTCGCTTTCTCCGTACAGCTGTTTCCACCACTCGGATACGAAATGCAAAGACGGCTCATAGTTTACGAGAATTTCAATTGCTTTACCTTTGCGGTACAAAGCATTACGAACGGCTGCATATTGGTAAGCCTCGTTCTCAGCTACATTCGGGTTGCTGTATTCTTTGGAAGCGTCTGCTGCACCTTGCATCATTTCTTCGATGTTGATGCCTGCTGTAGCAATCGGCAACAAGCCTACTGCTGTCAGCACGGAGTAACGGCCACCCACATCATCAGGAATAATGAAGGATTCATAGCCTTCCTCGTTAGCGAGCTTTTTCAGAGCGCCACGTTCTTTATCCGTTGTAGCGTAAATACGTTTGCGCGCTTCTTCTTTACCATATTTTTTCTCCAGAGCCGCACGGAATACGCGGAAAGCGATAGCTGGCTCGGTTGTTGTACCTGATTTGGAGATGACATTCACAGAGAAGTCTTTTCCTTCAATCAGTTCCAACAGATGATTCACATATGTAGAGCTGATGTTGTTGCCTGCAAAATAGATAGCTGGACCCTTGCGTTGGTCTTTAGGCAGCGCATTGTAGAAAGAATGCGACAGCATTTCAATCGCAGCACGTGCTCCAAGGTAAGAACCGCCAATACCGATTACAATCAATACCTCGGAATCGCTTTGAATTTTAGCAGCAGCCTTTTGGATGCGCGCAAATTCTTCTTTATCATAATTGGTAGGCAGGTCAATCCAACCCAAGAAATCGGAACCTACACCTGTTTGATTGTGCAGTTGCTCATGAGCCAACTTGATGGGCTCTGCAAAATAATCAATTTCGTGCTGCCCTACAAAGGAGAGCGCTTTAGTGTAATCAAAAATAACTTTTTTAGACATGTTTGGAACCTCCTGTTTGGTATTACTAAGACCATGAATACGAACATAAGGACTTAGGAATAGGATACTTTAATTTGCTGAGCCTGACAAGCTTGCGTTACCTGTGTGTCCTGTGCCTCGACAGACCCTGCTGTAGATAGGGTAGCATGCCCATGCTACAATGAACTGAGAGCAATCTGTTTCAATATTCAATTCAAGCCGAACTCGCATCTGCATCGGACGGCAACTTCCAACAAGAAAGGTGATTAGCAATGAAAAACATCGGATTTATCGGACTGGGCACGATGGGCGCCCCGATGGCATCCAATCTGCTAAAGCAGGGATTCGGAGTCACAGTTTATAATCGTACCGCTTCGCGCTGCGAGCCCTTGGTAGAGCAAGGCGCACGTGCAGCTTCGACCCCTCGTGAAGCGGCCGAAGGGCAGCACCTGGTCATTACCATGGTCAGCGATGATCAATCAATACGTGACGTGTATTACGGTCAGGACGGTGTGTTTGCTGGTCTTACGGCTGGTATGACCGTGATGGACAACAGCACAATTTCACCTGAGCTGGTCAAACAATTGGCCGTCGAAGCGGACAAGCTGGGCTGCTCCTTCATTGATGCCCCCGTAACAGGCAGCAAGCCTGCCGCTGTAGATGGAACACTCGTGTTCATGGTCGGCGGTCATGCAGAAACGATTGCGGCACAATCAGATGTTTTTGATACCTTGGGCAAAAAGGTGCTCCATATGGGACCAAATGGTAGCGGGGCCGTGGCCAAGCTCGCTCACAATACGATGGTCGGTATAAATAACCTCGCTCTGGCTGAAGGCTTTGCCATCGCGGCTAAATCCGGCATTCCAGCAGACAGCTTCCTAGAATTGGTACAGCTCGGATCGGCAGGTAGCAAGGCCGCTGACCTGAAAGGGCGCAAAATCATCGAGCATGATTTTAGCAACCAATTCTCACTTGCCCTGATGCTCAAGGATTTGAAGCTCGCTGCCTCACTAACAGACAGCCTGTCCATCCCTACGCCTATGTTGTCCATTGCCAAAAGCTTGTTTCAAGCCGGACAAACACAAGGCTATGGCGACGAGGATCTATCTGCTGTTGTAAAGACATACGAAGCATGGATTGGCCGCACCATTGGTGGTCAGCCTCTTGAGTAAGCTGTACTTTTCTTTGTAACCATGCTGCTGTGTGTTTGTATTTATAACACAGCTTTAGGGTAAGAACACTCGGCTAGTAGCTTGAGTGCTCTTACCCTTTTCAGCTCATTATTCCGGATAAGAACAGCAATAATCCGTTACACTTCGTACTTCCAGCTTGAAGGAAGACTTCGCAGGTACATGGAAGGTCAATGTGCCATGTATCTCCAGCCATTCCTCAGTACCTGGAAGCATCACTCTCAGGTCCCCTGCCAAAATCTCCATAATCTCACGGGAATCCGTACCGAACTCGTATGTTCCCGGCAACATAATCCCCAGTGTTACCTTACTACCATCACCTAGGATAACTGTGCGGCTTGTAACCTGACCATCGTAATAAACATTTGCTTTTTTAACTACGCTTACTCCATCGAACTGTGTCATTCGTTATCCCCTCATCTGCTCTCAATGGTGAATGAATATGGTGCATCATAACATAATTTGGATTCCAGCTTCAGTATGAAAATACACACTGTATCTGCGTACTCTATCCACTGATAATTCAAAGACATTTTATCGCAAAAGACAAATGTATGAAACAAACAGCCGTAAGCCTTACTCAGGTTACGACTGTTTGTGATACATGGATTGCCACAGCAGGTAAGTCGTTTGCCAGCAATACACGATCATGGATTTATGGACAAACTCTTCCTAATTGCTGATGCTCCAATGTTTTATTTCAACAAAGCTTTGACACGGCTAACAACATTCTCTACTGTAAAGCCGTATTCCTTAATTACACGGTCACCAGGTGCGGATGCGCCAAATGTGCTGATACCGAGAATGTCGCCTTGGTCGCCAACATATTTTTCCCATCCCAGTGGATACGCCATTTCTACAGCCAAACGAGCTTTAACTTCAGGCAGCAGAACGGAATCTTTGTAAGCTTTGTCTTGTTTTTCGAACAGATCCCAGCTTGGGAAGCTGATAACGCGTACTTGAATACCTTCTTCTGCCAGTGCTTCCTGTGCTTTAACAGCCAGTTGTACTTCGGAGCCTGTAGCCAGAATTTGAGCAACCGGTTTGCCGTCTGCTGCATCTGCAACCACATAAGCACCGCGTTTGATACCTTCGCGTGCATGCTCAGCAGTAGCAGCCAGGAT
The DNA here is from genome assembly GCF_000307675.1 of Paenibacillus sp. ICGEB2008. Classification (NCBI taxonomy): domain Bacteria; kingdom Bacillati; phylum Bacillota; class Bacilli; order Caryophanales; family Paenibacillaceae; genus Paenibacillus; species Paenibacillus sp. ICGEB2008. Next base: position 669,173 of record NZ_AMQU01000007.1, on the reverse strand, counting down.
TGGCAGGTTTTGACGAGTCAATACCAGTGCAACCGGGTTTTTCTTGTTTTCCAGCGTGTAAGCCCAAGCAGCAGAAGTTTCATTACCATCAGCCGGACGAATGACCGTCAGGTTCGGGATAATACGCAGAGAAGCCAATTGTTCGATCGGCTCATGAGTCGGGCCATCTTCACCAACAGCAATACTGTCGTGAGTCAGAACGTAGGTTACAGGCAATCCCATCAGAGCTGCCAGACGAACGGCTGGACGCAGATAATCTGTAAATACGAAGAATGTACCGCCGAATACTTTTACGCCTTGGTGCAACGCCATACCGTTCATCGCAGCAGCCATACCGAACTCGCGGATACCGAAGTAAATATTACGGCCAGCGTAGTCCTCTGGCGTAAAGTTCGTCAGGTTGTTCAAGTGTGTCATTGTGGAGCTTTCCAAGTCAGCAGATCCGCCTGTCAGGAAAGGAACGTTTGGAGCCAATCCGTTCAGTGCATTCCCAGAAGCTACACGAGTTGAAACCGCTTTGTCTTCTGTAGAGTATTTCGGAAGGTCACGATCCCAACCTTCTGGAAGATCGCCGTTTACAGCAGTTTCAAACTGAGTTGCCAAATCAGGGTGAGCCGCTTTGTATTTCGCAAATTGTTCATCCCATGCTTTGTTAGCTGCGATACCGCGCTCTTTTACTTTAGCAAAGTGCTCGCGAACCTCTTGTGGTACATGGAAATCCTCTTCGTATACCCATTTGTAGAATTCTTTAGTCAGTTTAGCTTCTTCTGATCCCAGCGGGGAACCATGAGTACCACCGTGTCCGCCTTTACCTTGTTTGTTCGGGCTTCCGTAACCAATGACTGTTTTTACTTCAATCAACGTAGGACGTGTCGAATCGGCTTGTGCTTCTTCAATTGCTTTTTGGATCGCTGGAAGATCATTACCATCTTCTACGCGCAACACTTGCCAGTTGTATGCTTCAAAGCGTTTGGCAACACTTTCGGAAGAGGACAGATTAAGCTTGCCATCCAGTGTAATATCATTGGAATCGAACAATACGATCAGCTTACCCAGTTGAAGGCGACCAGCCAACGAAGCGGCTTCATGCGAAATACCTTCCATTAGATCGCCATCGCCGCAAATAGCATATGTGAAGTGATCCACAACTTTAAAGTCATCTTTATTATATGTTGCACCCAGTTGTGCTTCTGCCATAGCCATACCTACGGACATTGCCAAGCCTTGTCCCAGAGGTCCAGTTGTAGCATCTACACCAGCAGTGTGTCCAAACTCAGGGTGACCCGGTGTAAGGCTGCCCCATTGACGGAATTGCTTTAGCTCTTCCATAGGTAGATCATATCCGCTCAGGTGAAGAAGGCTGTATAGCAACATAGAACCGTGTCCTGCAGACAGTACAAAACGGTCACGGTTCACCCATGTTGGGTGATTTGGGTTATGGTTCATTGTTTTAGCAAAAAGTTGGTAGCCCATTGGCGCGGAGCCCATCGGCATACCAGGGTGTCCCGAATTCGCTTTCTCGATGGCATCAATTGCCAACGTACGGATCGTTGTGATGGACAAATTGTCAATGGTGGAGTTTTCATCCTTTTGAATCGCTTGATTCTGGTCAGTCATGGTTTGCCTCCTCATATTGTATAAAGTATGTCAATTGCATTCCGTCATACTCTCCAATGCTCCCGTCCGATATAGAAACAGGGCTATCGAAGTGAGTGAATCTGCTTGAATGTTTCAATATGACTTATACATTCTTAAGTATTGTACCATTTGCCGTGAAAGTTTGCCAGATCGTTTATAAAGATGATTGTCGAAATGGTCGAATTGTAGTACAGCCCTCATATCAATATACCCGTTATGTATTAACATCATTTAAAAAATAAAGAAATCGCAAAAAAATTTTTATAGGTTCCAGATATAATGCAAATACCTACCCCACACAAAAAAACAAAGCCCATTATGCACTGGGCTTTGTTTAATCTGACATGTAAACTCACAAGTTTTCATGAATTTGAAATTGTTAAGTTCAATTAAAAACGACCGTTTTGTTCTCATGAACCAATATACGATCCTCTGTATGCCACTTCACGGCTCTTGCCAACACGACCCGTTCAATCATGCGACCGATCCGTTTTAGCTCATTTACATCATCTCCGTGGCTCACCCGCTGCACGTCCTGCTCAATGATCGGACCACCGTCCAATTCTTCGGTTACATAATGCGCAGTAGCACCAATAATTTTCACACCGCGATTATAAGCTTGGGCATACGGCTTGCCACCCACGAATGCAGGTAAAAAGGAATGATGGATATTGATAATCCGGTTGCGATAATGCTCAATAAACTTAGGCGAAATAATCTGCATATACCGGGCCAAAATGATCACGTCAATCTCTTCGCCAATGACCTCTAGCTGACGACGCTCTGCCTCTGGCTTCGTGTCGGCTGTCACTGGTATATGGTGATACGGAATGCCAAAGGATTCCACATACTCCTTCATATCAGGATGATTACTAACCACCAGTGAAATATCCGCATCCAGGTCCCCTGCCTGCCACTGCCACAGCAATTCTACCAAACAGTGATCTTCTTTGGAAACGAAAATAGCCAATTTTTTCTTGCGGCTGACCGCAGAAATCGTCCACTCCATACGGAATTGCTCGGCAACAGCGACAAAGTCCTGCTCCAATTGCGACTGAGCTGCACTCAAATTAGGCAAATCAAATTCAATCCGCATAAAAAACATACCGCCGGACGGGTCCATTGTATATTGGTCAGATTGGACGATATTGGCCCCATGCTCGTACAAAAAGCGGGACACGGTCGCTACAATACCTGGCCCATCTGGACAAGATACAAGCATGCGTGCACGGTTTTCATGTGTAGATACAGTGCTGTTTGGCTGATGTTTTACGTGAATTTCCATGTGGCTATTAGTCCCCCTTATCTTATACCGTCACAGGCAGATGACTACCGGCTAACCAGGCAATCAACCGTTGATTAATGTGTTCTTCGCTCATCTCTGGAAAGAGTGCTGCTTCCATTATCATGTCATACAGACGCTCCAGCGGCTCACGTGGATCTGCTTTTCTTGCTTTAGCATCATTTTTCAGCAGAGTCCAGGTATCCAGTACAAATTCACGGACATCCACATCCTGTTTTTTGAAAAACGAATGCAGCTGTTCCACCTGACTCAAAAACTCATCTCCAAAGCGTTCCTTTACATTTCCGCGAAGCAAGGCAATCTCAACCTCATACATTGGTCGTTGAGTTTTGGCTTCTTTTCCGATCCACGGCGTCTCCAGAATAAACGGACGTCCTTGAAGTGCTTCATGATGTACCACATTATGAATAGTCTGATAACCAATCCAGCCCGATCCAATCGGTGTATGGCGGTCTTTATGCGCACCAACTGGATTTTTGCTGTCATTAATGTGGACAACTGCGATGCGATCCAAGCCGACAATACGGTCAAATTGCTCCAGTACACCGTCCAAATCATTGACAATGTCATAACCCGCATCATGAATGTGACAGGTATCCATACAAACCGTTAGACGCTCGTTGCGCTCTACTTTATCTATAATGGAGGCAATTTCCTCAAAGCTACGACCCATTTCTGTGCCCTTGCCTGCCATCGTTTCAAGTGCAATATTGACATCTGTCTCCTTCACACCGTTCAGTACCTCGTTCAAACCATCAGCAATGCGTCCAATTCCGTACTCTGCATCTTTATCTGTAAAAGCCCCCGGATGCAGCACAATATTTTTCACACCAATCGCATGTGTGCGCCGAATTTCCTCCTGTAGAAAACTGACTGCAAGCTCATAGGTATTTTCTTTGTAGGAACCGAGATTGATGATATATGGAGCGTGCACCACGATATCTTCCATTCCCTTTTCCGCCATTAGCTGCTTGCCTTCCTCCAAATACATGGACTCCATCGGCTTACGGCGCGTGTTTTGAGGTGCCCCCGTGTATATCATAAACGAGCTGGACCCGTAAGAAGACGCTTCTTTTGTAGCGCTGAGCAGACCCTTGTCCGAGAAGGACACATGAGAACCAATTTTCAGCATGATTTTGATTCATCCCCCTATCCTGTTATGCTTGTCTTATTTTAATTTAATCATTTTAACGTGATTATTGAAATCAAACAACATAGCGTTTATGGCAACTTTTTTTTAAATGACTCCCTTTATGGAACATACAGACATAGTGCCCATCAGAATATATGTTATTGAAATGTAGGTAGAATAAAGCGTGAATGGACCTTCTCAGCGTACACAGATATGTTCAATATGAAGCTTTTGTATCAAAAAGGGTTATATTTTATAACAGAACTATTTTTTCGAATTGGAAGGAGAACTGACTCCATGAACATCATCGTATGCGGAGGAACTGGATTGGTGGGGAGTGCGCTGGTCAAAAGCTTGCTAGATGACGGATATACGGTGAAAGTCATTACCCGCAAGCCGCTGGTTGGACACGAAGCGAGCCCCCGCTTGCAGTATATGAGCTGGAACGAATTAAAACAAAAGCCTGAATTACTAGAAGGTACAGATGCGGTCGTTAATTTAGCAGGTGAGACGCTGAATCAGCGCTGGACAGACAAGTCCAAACAAAGAATTCTTCAATCACGACTGCTTTCCGTTGCCCGGTTGGCTCAAGCGTTGAATGCTCTGCAAAAGAAACCGGAAGTTATCATTCAGGCTTCGGCTGTTGCCGCCTATGGTACCTCCTTGACCGAAACATTTGACGAAAAAAGTCCGCGCCGTTCGGAAGATTTTCTGTCTCAGGTGGTTGAGCAATGGGAGGAAGCTGCCAATGCCTACCCTGCCGATGTCCGTCTAATTAAGTTACGCATCAGCCTAGTGCTGGACAGAAAAAAAGGAGCATTCTCACTCATGAAGATGCCTTACGTCTTCGGATTCGGTGGAAAAATAGGGAGCGGCCATCAATGGATGAGTTGGATTCATATTGCCGATATCGTTCGTCTGATCTCGTATTGCATTCATACACCAGAGATTTCCGGGGCAGTGAACGCTTCATCACCACACCCTATGACGAACGACCAATTTGGGAAAACAGTAGCTAAGGTATATCGTCGTCCACACTGGTTTCCCGTTCCTGGCTTTCTAGTTCAAAAGCTATTGGGTGAGATGAGTACGCTTGTATTAGACGGCCAAAAGGTAATACCGCGTAAAGCGCTGGAGCACGGATTTAAGTTTAAGTATTCTTCACTGAAGGAGGCGCTAGAGGAACTTCATTCTCCTCACAAGCAGCGTTGAATTAAAAAATGAACTCTATGGAGGATAGATAATATCTTTGTATCTCTACCAGCTTAGGGTTCATTTTTGATTTAGACATAATTTATCAATTAAACTTGAGATCTTTGAGTTGCCTTGCTTCAGGCCTATGAATAATCTTCTATTTATAAAAAAGAAGCCCAGAATATAACAGGCCTCTTCTTAACATATATCCATTTAACGTTTACTCAAGATGCATTAGAGGATTTAAAAGAGTCCAATCGATAAGTATAAGAGACTCCAGCGATTTTAAAAGTGTCTCCATCCTGCATGGTATACTCCTTATAAGGCACCATAGGCTCTCCATTCAGCACAGTTCCGTTCGTCGAGGATAAATCCTTTACAATGTGGCTTTTCCCTCCTGTAACTATACAAATCTCAATATGAGAACGAGAAACTCCATCCGTATGCTCTACAAACTGGACCAATTGCGGATCTCTACCGATGATAAAGCTGCCTCCAACGAATTGGTCGGGCTGCAACCGTATGCGCTCGGTTTCTCCACTCCCAGGTAACTTACGATCCAAGCAAGCAATTGGCGAGTGCTGAACAGTTGGACTCTGTATGTCTTGATCTGGACGAAGCAGCACGGTTTCCTGCTTGGATACCGTATTGAGTAGCTCCGTTACCCCGGACAAGGACTTATAATAAGCCTCGCTGGTATCGCTGTCGTCCAATTCATTTCCCGGCGCGGAACCTTTCCTCGAAGGCTCGTGCAAGTCATAATTTGTACTTACTTTCCCTCTATCCTCCGTCGTTCGGCTTCCCATGCTTTTAGGTTCTAAGTCTGGAAAAGTCCAACGCCAGCTCTCCTGTGCTTGATCACTTGAATCAGTTGATGGCTTGTCTTGATGATGGCGTCCCGCTACAAACCCAGTCAGCTTATCTACCTGATAACGGTCATTTTTTCGTTGTGCTGGAGGAGTAGTTCCTAACCATTCCGAATCCAATACAGGTACTGCTTCACTATAAAAATGAGATGAAGCTCGATTGCGCTCTAATTTCCCCGTCCAGCTTATATAAGCAACAGCGACAAGTACCGAAGTCAGCACAATTGAAATAAGCAAGGACACCGTCTCAGGATGATCCAAATAAATATAACGCCAAACAATGGCCGAAGCGAGCAGACATCCGAGAGCAATGTATGTTTTATATTTTTGTAATTTAGGCTCCGCCTGTTCATCTTCCATTTCGTTGTCGGCTCCTAACTCGACATTCTCCTCTGATTTTGTGGACTGCTTGAGTCGATTGACTCGCTTAAGCTCCTGAATTTCCTGCAGAGTCTCCCGATGTTCTTGCCCGTACATTCTTCCTCCACGATCTGTATCGTTACCCTGTATGGTATGAGAGGAATGAACAGATGATCTACCTTTATCCAGACCCCCGACGCTCTGTTCACTGGCCGTCATCCCTTGCAACAGTAGTTCCTTCAACGCGCCCAACTCAAATTCATTTCTCTCGCATAGATCGAGTATGCGCTGTATAGATTCTCCCTGAGGGTGAGCCACACGAGTCATCAAGCGAATAACCATCTGCTTAAAATAACTACCTGTTTGTTCCGTATACTGTACACTGCACAAAGGAACATAGGTCAAACTGACGCTTTCCCTTGTACCTAAACCGCTTATAAAAATGTAATCCTCGTGCAAAATAAACTGGCGGATATTTAACATATATTGTGGGCTACGATGAAGAGCATCTACTATTTCAAAAAGAATCCGGTAGAAATCAGAAATCGACACATTCCCACCTTTCCATACTTGGGAAAGCATACGTCGCGCCGAAATATCGTAATGTAACTCGATCTGAAAATCGACTTCTTTGATTCTAAGTTCCAGTAGACCGGGAATCCGATTGCCAGTCATCATTCGGGTCTGTACAGAATTTAAATCATCGGTCTTGAGCCCGCCTTCCTTGTTTAGTATCATAAACGTTCCGCCATTACGAACAAAATCCCTACTTAAACCAAACAATTCATGACCTCCTTACAAATTCTTATTCCCTGAGGTAGCATGATCTCACGAATCGGACACGTCATGACAAGAAGTAAAGATAAGCACTGACCGCTCCCGGAATAACTGCTGTCATAAAAGGAAATCTGAGGTGTGCTTCTCTCCCGCTTGTCAGCGCTTTGCCGCTGCGAAACAGGAAAAACCCTCCCAAATTAAACGCCACGCGTCGCAATCTCATGATGGTTTCCCTCCTCCATAGCAAAATCCCTATACCAATAATGCCTGCAAAAAAAATCGAATATAGAGCCGATTGCCATGCAAAAGCAGCTCCTGTCCAGGCTCCAATTAAGCCGAACAGCTTTACATCTCCTGCACCAATTGCTCCCATCCAGTACAAAATCTGCATGAATCCAAAGCCGGTGCCAAGACCAGCAATAGCAAATAAAAAACCGTGCCAACCTCCGAACAGAGTATTGAACAGCAAGCCTACCGCTATGCCGGGCAATGTAAGCTTATTAGGTATTTTCATGCTTCGTAAATCTGTCACTAGCGCGATCGCCAGCAGAACTCCGCACACAATATACATCCACGTCAATGCGATCTTCCCCCTTATAACAATGAAAATTAACAGGCCTGCTAAATCATTTTTCATTGTAGTTATCTCTATACATCTATATCTAGCCTATCCATCAGTTGTCTTCTGCACAGAAAACGGAACCTCAATACGTTGGCCATCCTCCGTTTCAATTACAAAGCTCCATTGACCTGGTGTTGTGTTTGTTCCCACAAACCAGTTCCATTCAACAATCCCGTCTGCATCGGCCGAGGTCCAGCCCAAGTGCTGAGCTGTGCTTTCACCTGACTTATAGAGTACAGAAAGGGCAGCATTCGTCCCAGGTTCAACCTTGGCCTTGATCAAATTGTATACACCCTTCACAGCAGGTTCAGGCTTGACGAGCAACTGTATGGAATGCTGCGCATCCTTCTCCCCTGTTGCATCACCTGTACCTGCTCCCTCTCCTGTATCACCAATCCAAAGACGTTCCTCAGCTGCCGCTTGGAGCACAATGTTGCGATACAAAAAGGGAACCTTCATCGGCAGTTCATACGATAGCTCTACTCTAAAATAAGGGTCCTTAGTTTCTGTAAGAGAGGGTACATGTACGCTCGTTATGTGAATACGGTCATACTCCAGAATACTTTTCTCCATAAAAGGCTTTAGCATCGGCTTCAGAACAGGATCAAGTGCAGCCTCCGTCAAGCGTCCCTGTAACTCCTCCAGCGGCTTTTTGCCGCCTTGAATAGCAGTTTCTACCCAATCACCGATTGGAGGTGGCAGTTGGGCAGTGAATTGGCTTGCATATTCACTCACAGATAACTTGGGCAGTTCATCCAGCGGTTCGCGGACTGCATCTATTTTCGCGGACGTCGCCTCCACGGCTAGAGACACTGGGTAGATTTTAGCCGAAACCTGCTTAACTGTTTCTGAAGCAGTAGTCTGCAAAGCTGTGGAGACCAGTGTCATTTGGACCATATAAATGAGAAAAATAATAAAAAACAAAAACAATGGCAGCACCAATGACGCTTCTAAAACAATACTTCCTTGTTCACGCTGCTTCTGTCCACACACCTGTTGTAGATACTGATTAGTAGGAAAAATGCGCTGTTTTCGTGACATAGTACACACTTCCCTTAATACTCTCGCCTTCTTTGGAGGCGGTTCCGAGCATCTTCATTACTCCAGGTAGAAACCACAGCCTCATCCCATTCTTGACCTCACCCTTTGCATACGTCCGTCGCTCAGCGGGATTCACATCTGTATTCAAGCGAATCAAAGCAAGCATACGAGACATTTTTCGTTCATTATTGCTATGAAGCATCAGGAACAATCGCAAATGATCCTTGTAAGTCATTCGAAATTTCAGAAAGTCAGACAAAGGCACATCCCCTTTTTGTGCCAGCATGATCATATCTTCAATCGCCTTCTCTACTCCATATAACAAAGCTGCCGCCAAAACGACCAACGGGTTACCCTTTGAACTGTTTTTGACCAGTCCCTCCATCGTTCGAATGGCAAGCCTCATAGCAAAAATTTCCCCATAGGCAGATGCCAGGTTACCTGTCGGATTATGAAACCCATACAAAATGTACTCAACTTCCTGATTATTCACCTCCAACTGGTCCCCTAAAATCTGTGCAGCATTACCCACATTTCCACCTGATCCAGCCAAATTGCCAAATCGGCTGAAATCCACATGATGGAAGTAAGAAAGCGCATATTCATTCTGGTAAAACTCGTCTCCCAGTTGAGTCAGTAAGTTGGATGCCGCCTCGTATAGACCATCCATACTATCCATGGAATCCCCCGCTGCATCATAGGTGTCATAGGACAAATCAGCGGATACAGATGGACTGGATGAAGACTGATTAAAAGAAATACTTTCATTGTAATACTGCTCCACCACTCGGAATTGCTCAGCACTTTGTTTACCTTTAGAAAGAACCTCAATGATCCGATAAGCTTGCTTGATCTTGTTTTTCGCCTCTTTTTCCATTTTCTTGCGTTCTTTGTCCGGTCCGCGTCGCGTATCCATCGTTCTAGCCTCACCGTCGAGAACATTGGCGGGTCCCGCCCAAGCATACGTATTTAAGTATTTATCTATCTCCTTGAGCGTTGAAGCAACTTCTTGCTTGAGCATGTCTGCATTCAAAAATGGATCTGTATAGAAAGATAGCGTACGCATAATACTCGTTAATCTATTGTTAGAAGCATTTATTGCAGTCCGTTGCTTTTCGATTTCTGCTTCCCATTGCTCAAATTCATTGTTCGGAACCAACAAATCCTCTGCCCTTTGCCGGGCACTTCCTACAGACGGATCGGCGTTGGAGCCCGCTCCGCTTGGGGTGGGGGCTGCGGAAACCTCGTCATAACCTGCATTGGCCGCTCTCTGTTTATATTGGACAATGACTTTGCGCATTTCTTCATTAATTTGCCGAGCTTCATTCAAAGGTTCCTTGGCTTCCAGAAGCAGCTTATCATGCTCCTCTCCAGTCTGAACCATGACCTGTCGCAGGCGATCCAGCGCTATCCTTGCCCTTCTTGCATATTTCTCCATCTGCATGATTTTAACATCGTCCACACTCTTCTTGTTGTCCTCATATACATGCACGTAATGCTTATATTGAGCAGCAATGTCGGCTACAACTTCAAGTGGGTCCCATATATACTGATTGGGCATATATGTCCCACTCTGTTTAATAATCCGTTTGCGAACCTCTTCCATATAAGCTCCTGCCTTACGCTGTTTCTCCAGCATGTCATCCAGTTTGGCCTCTCGTCTGTCGTACAGCTTTTGCAGCCGTTTCAGCAAATCTACCGTGTGTGAAGCCTCTTTCATATTTTGAGAGAGCGGCTTTAGCTTTTCTAGCACTTCCATCGTAAAATCGACAGGTGCTTTATACTTCATCTCTTCACGGATTTGCTCGTTAAATATGGCATATTTACCAAGCTCCCTTTCCATTTGCAGTGAACTGGAATCCAGCTTCATATTCATTAGAGGCAGCGTTTCCGCGCGCGCCGTACGCCGTGTACTGTCATTCAGCACTTTGACCATAATTTGTTCTCCGCCACCTTCACCATAAGCAAACAAACCGTATTCCTGCTGTAATGCCGGTTCATAAGCAGACATCACAGACCGAACCGCCGCATGGGTCAGACGTTCAGTCTGTACATGCAGTGCAGCAATTCTCGCATAATCAATAAATACAGCAATAAAACCAAACATGACCGCCAAAATCAGAATGAGGAAAACCGTGACAGCCCCTGATTCCCCGTCCTTTGTATTACGTCCCTTACCAAACACCCGCTTCCTCCTTTCCAGTTACATTCCCGTTACCTACTCCTTACTGACCGTTTTGCCCATATTGCATCAATACTTTCCCTACAATTGCCGGATCTACCTTTTCACCTGAGCCTCTCCCCATAAACTTCGCACCATAATAACGGACCAATTCCACTGTACGAATCCATTCCACAGGTTCCACCACACCCGAGCTCATTTTTCCTTGTAAATCTGTATGATCTAAAAACTGATTCAACAAAGGTACCTCCACGATTTTATTTAGCTCTGTGGTCACCTTACGGTGAATCATACTGTTCTCATATGTCATCTGCCCATGCATGCCCGCAGGCATTCTATTTTCTGCATTGGACAACTTCTGAGCAGGTAACGAGCCTCCTTCATTGCCGCCCGGTACCTGTACAGTTTCCTGATTATTGGCTCCGGCCCAGCCAAACAGGGCGCCTAACATAACATCATCCTTCAAGCGCCAATTGAGAGAATCCCGTTGCCCTTGCGCAAATGCTCCCGTACGTGGGTCCTTAAAACTGTTATCCCAACTGTAAGCGGCTCTTTCCGAAGCAGTAGAAGCAACCTGCACCAATATAGATTTTTGATATATATACAGGCAAAAAAATAACATTATAAAAATGACCAACAGCAGAATGGGAAAAACGAGGGAAGCCTCCAAGGAGAAGCTCCCGTCCTCTTTTTGTACCAATTTGCGCAGCATTATGAATCCATAAAGTCGTTACTTTTTTTTATCTGCCTTTTTCAACAGCCCTTCTACAATTTTCTTAATTTGATCTTTAAAGATAATCGCCACCGCAATCAGAATCGCAATGATCAAGATCATTTCTAACGTCCCCAAACCATCCTCATTCTTGTACAATTTACGAATACTACCTGCTACAATTGTCATCATCATTTTATTCCTCCTACATATTCATCATCATTAAAGCCGGAGCACCCACCAGCACAATGACCGTTAGCAAAATTAGTGCCATCGGGAAGACTAACTTTGAAGAAGCCTGTTCCCCTCTTGTGCGGCTAATTGAAGTCCGCTTGCTCCATAACGTCTGAGATAACTCACGTAAAGCCATTACAAAATCGCTCCCACCACGCCTCATATTCAATAAAACTGTCGTTGTAAATATCGTCACTTCTTGAATACCACAACGTTTGCTCAGATGTTCAAATGCCTGTTGAAAGGAATAGCCACTTTCCCATTCCCCCACTGTCTGCCGCAATTCCCGATACAATGGATGTACCGTATCCGCCCCTTTACGTTCCACGCAATGAAGCAAAGCCCGTTGTACCGTCTCTCCCGCACCAACTAGAAGCATCATTTTACTCAACAATTCAGGCAATTCCATTAAGATTTGCTGATCCCGCTTCTGTACTTTCCCATGTAAATCCTTGACCAGCGCAACTGGCACCAGAATACCGAGCCCCAATCCAAGCACCAGCCCAGTCGCTTCTCCGCCCATCATAAGCGATATTAAAGCTCCACCAGCAGCCACCATATATCCGTAACCCAACATTTCTGCCAGAAAAAGCATCGTTTTTTCTCCGCTGTGGCGCATACCATACAGCTTCTGTATCGAACGCTGTAGCTTGAACATCAGCAAAGGCAGCCTATGAGTGGCACGTGAAACATGAAGCATGTGTACAAAAGGCACCGAAAGTTTTTGCAGCCGCATTCCTTCCAGTTTCATATGGCGAAAATGTGCATACTTAGCAGCGTACATTTGGTTCAGCACCACCCAACCTCCCACTTGCAGAACCAGCATGACCAGACAAACCAACATCACCACACCCATCACTCCTTACACCTCAATCTTCATAATGTGGTTGATCCACACGAGACAACCACCAAGCACCAGAAGACAAAAGGTTGATAAAATCCTACCTGTACCGCTGTATAACGGCATCATGTAGTCTCCCGCTGTCACTGTCATAAACAAAACAAACAAAAAAGGTGCTGCAAACATAACCCTTGATTCAAAGCGCTTCTGCGCAATCATTACACCGATCTCCTGCTGAATTTCCAGCTTCTCCCCAATGACACTTGAAGCCCGTCGTACGACTTCCACCAGATCACCTCCGGTTCGTTTGCAAGCCGCAAATACGTCCGCAAAATTCGTAATATCCTCCATCTGGGCCCGACGAGCCAAATCCTGCAAAGCAGCCTCTACAGGCTGTCCGATTTCAAGGCAGGCTGTAATAATGTTAAATTCAAAAATCAGATCGTGATCTCCATCTGGACTAAGCAACCTCAAATCCTCTACAGCCTCACGAAACCCATTCTCCACCGACCTTCCCGCTGAAAGAGAAGAAGAAAGCGAGTATAAAGCCTGCTTGAATTGAATGCTTAAAGCAGACCTACGTCGTTGCAGCAAAAACTTTCTAAAATAACGAGGCATCACCACAGCTCCAGCAGCACACAGCAACGATAATATCCATTGGTGATAAAATAGATATCCGATCATCGCGAACAACACTCCACTAAAGAGAATGCACATACTTTTTTGTACAGTCGATAAGGTATACACCGTATAATTCGGCAGAGAAGGGACCTCACGCGACACTTGCTTGCCAGTCGCCTTTTCTGTTCTCATGCCGATACTCCTTCTCTGTGCCAGCTTTCCGGCTTGATTCCGGCCATTTGCAGCTTCAATGTATGTTGCAGCCCCACACCACAACGCTCCAGTTCCCCTACGATTTGTCCTTTACTTTCTCCGCGTTCCTGGAATCGATAAAGGGGATTCAATCTTACCTCACCATTCTCAAAGCCAATCACTTCGCTAATTTCCAGCACCCTTCTGGATTTGTCACGTAGTCGTGACAGATGAACGAATATATCAATGGCCGAGCTGATCTGTTGCCGTACTACTCCAAGCGGAAGCTCTGCTCCTCCGAGTACCATCGTTTCCAGCCGGCTGACCATATCGCGGATATTATTCGCGTGCCCAGTTGATAAGCTTCCATCGTGTCCTGTGTTCATCGCTTGCAGCATATCCAACGCCTCACTCCCTCTGACCTCACCCACCACGATGCGATTGGGCCGCATACGCAGGGAGGAACGGATCAGATCACGAATCGTGATTTCTCCCTTCCCCTCGGTGTTCGCGTTCCGTGTTTCCATGGAAACCAGGTTGGGGACAGTCACAATTTGCAACTCTGCCGAATCTTCAATCGTAATAATCCGTTCAGACGAAGGGATGAACTGGGATAATGCATTCAGAAAAGTTGTTTTACCAGAACCCGTTCCACCGCTTATAAAAATGTTGTACTTGCTACGTACCAAGTCTTTGAGCATAGCGGCGGCTTCTGTATTGAGCGCACCTATTCGTATCAAATCATCCATCGTCATGGGGCGCTCGGGGAACTTCCGTATGGTCATTGTCGGCCCCTTGAGAGCAACTGGCGGCAGCACAATATTCACACGTGATCCGTCCTTTAATCGGGCATCCACAATGGGAGAAGCCTCATTCACAATTCGGTTCACCCCGGCTACAATCGTCTGGATCAAATCCTCCAGTCGTTCGCGGGATTCGAATTGATCGGGCACCTGAATCACCTCACCTGCCCGCTCCACAAATATTTCCCGATGACTGTTGATCATAATTTCCGTAACGGTCGGGTCGTCAATCAATGGCTGGAGCACATCCAGCCCACGGAAAGAGTTGAAAATTTTGCGGACAAGCGCATGCTTCTCTCGGGAAGTTAAGCTCGCTAACTCTACGTCGTGTAAAATTCGCTTTTCGATATGCCGTACTAGATCTGTATCCTTTACTGAGGACGTTACGTCCAGCCCGTTACGAATATCTGCGCGCAATGCCTTAAATTGTTCCTCATTCATGTTCATCATCCCCTTAAGACCAAGCAGCCGTCGACTGTGCAGCGCTCTCCATATCCAGCAGCTCGCGGCACAAATGGCGGATTTCCCGCTGATAAATCGGTGAACTTAGCAGCAGTTCACGATGCTGCATCTGTTTCCATGAAGGTATATAGGGTAACGCACCGTTCAGCTCCATAAAGTCACGAGGTAACGAGTTGATCATAGTTCCCATGTAGCGGTTCACCACAAAGCTGGTTTTGCATATCATGGCTTCAAGCCCCTCAGGCTGCGTAGTTTCTAAAATATCCAGCCATAATCCGCACTTGTGCATACTCATTAAATCGTCAGCGAGCAACCAGATTAGCTTATGACTAGCTTCAAGCACGGCTTGAGCCCGCTCACCATGTTCAGAATCGCTATCTACGATCACTACATCATACTGCCCGCTTTCTCCAATCGTTCGAATGAGCTCTTTCGCTTCATCACAAGTCATATCCGTCAATTCCTTGCGATTATAGACAGGTTGAAACGTATCAGCCTGAATTTCAGGACGACGTACACAATAGGAAGCCACAGATAACGAAGTACCCTCATTTCCCTCCGACTTGAGATCATACAGTAGTCTGGACAGTCCTTCTCTTTCTCCTTGTGCTCCGCTAGAACTGTCTGAACCAGTAAACAACGAGCTTGAATCCACCGTTTCCAGATTCAAATAAAATACCGAATATCCCTCATTCCCCAGTTGCTTGGACAGATTGAGCGCGGCCGTTGTCTTGCCCAATCCGCCTGAAGCTGCCACCATGCCGATAATCATTCCACCTTCCCGACTGTTTACGCTTTTCCGACCATTCGACCTCCGTCTCGCCGTTTCCAAAATAAAACCGACCAGTTCAGATAAAGGCTGATATTTTAATACAGGCTGCCCATATTCGCTTACTTGTTCTCCCTCATGTAATACCAAACAAGGAATATCTGCATCTTCCCGAGCTGTCCATAGACTCAGAAAAGACATTTCACCTACTACCACATCTGGTCTTTTCATTCCGCTGGTTTCCATCATGTATTGATGAAATGCCTCCGGCTGCGAAAAAGCTGTTATTCTGAGCCTTCTGGCGTACTCGCTTCCATGAACATAATTCAGCAGAGGCTCAATATAATCCCGGCCTTCTACGGCCAATACCACTTTTACCGGAACCAATACGCTCATCCCCTTTCCCAACACAACAACGCAAAAAAGCACCGTTCATCCATCCGTAAGTACATACGGTTGGTGAACGGTGCTTCCGTCACGTGCAATCTATTTACTGGTAGAATAGCATAGCACCTATGTTAGAGCAAGTATTTTTTGCGCACGTATTTTCCTAGAATCCTGGTACTAGGAGAAGGCGGGCAAGTCTAGCCCCGCCTCCTACGATCTTCAACTTAGTAGAATTTGTGGTGACGACGATGACAGTCATGATGGCGATGATGACGATGATGACGACGTTTCCGGCAATGACATTTCTTATCAAAGTCTTCATGTTTCCAGTGATCACGTTTAAATTTTGGTTTAAACTTAATGACAGTCACCTTAATGATTTTCTTAAAAACACGTTTTTTTTGGCTTTGGAAAATGACAATCATGTTTACGATGTTTATACATTCAAACTCGCCTCCATTTCTTTGAGATAGAATATACTATGGAAGCAGTGAACAACCGGTAACCAGCATATGACTATTTATGAATGGATTGGGCATTTTAATAATCTGTCTCCAGCTTAATATCCGGATCATAATCCGCCACGATAAGAACATCCATATGACGTGCTTGACGGAGAATCCTCGGCACGACCGCACTCTTCCCCCAACAGCTACTTCGGGAAGACTGCCCCACGATGAGCTGCGTGCCTGAATATCCTTCCACTGGAGCAATCAAAATGTCGGCAATCTCGTGGCGGCTGGAAACAAGCCGAATTTCAAAGGTCCCCCCCAGTCGGTGGGTCAGCAACTTTAGTTGTTCCAGACGAGGGAGTAACCTCTCCGGTATACGCTCACCAACATGAACATAAGTCACAATCCATACAGCCTTTAGGCGAAAGGCGATCCGAAAACCGCGGCGAATCAACCTTTCAGCATTTTCGCTTAGCGTCACGCCTACAAAAATCACTTCCTCCCTGCGCCACGGTCCCCGAAGTGACTCATGCCGATCCCAGGATTCCAGCCGCTCATCTACATCATCTGCCAATTCCCGCAAAGCAAGTTCACGCAGCGCAATTAGATTACCCAGCTTAAAAAAAGTGGCTAAGTGCCTGCTCCACCTTTGCACGATCGTAAATTTTGCCTTCACGCATACGCTGCTGTAACGATTTGGGAGCCACATCCACAAGCTGTACTTCATCGGCCAGACGCATCATATGGTCAGGGACAGTCTCTCTCACCCGAATGCCAGTAATTTGTTCTACGGCGTCATTCAAGCTCTCCAGGTGCTGCACATTCATTGTGGATATAACAGAAATACCTTGCTCCAAAATGGCCAGTACATCCTCATAACGTTTAGATTTCAGACTTCCCGGAACATTGGTATGTGCCAGCTCGTCAATTAGCACTACCTCAGGATTACGCCTGAGAATGGCTTCAGTGTCCATCTCTTCCAAATGTGCACCATGACGCTCGATGGACTGGCGGGGTATCATCTCCAGAGAGCCTACCTGGGCTAGTGTTTCTGCTCTTCCGTGCGTTTCCAGCAATCCGATCACCACATCAATCCCGCTTTCCAGCAGATCATTTCCCTCTCTCAGCATGGTGTATGTTTTGCCGACCCCCGGAGCAGCACCAATGTATACTTTGAGCTTGCCCCTCAGGATTTTGGCTTCCTCAGCCTGTACTTCCTCAACACTCAAACGATGATACGGGTCAGTATCTCCTTCCTCCTGTCTCATCGTTGGCAAAATCCGTTCACCCTCCTGCTCGGCTCGGTCCGCAATCAACAGCAGGTCCATATTTTTCATTCGTTTTAAAATTCCGTTCACCAGTGATCCTCTAACCAGTTCCTGCCATGGAGTCTGACGAGAATGACCCATAACAATTCGGGTAACATTGTGAGTCACCGCATAATGGATAAGTTGACGTGGTAGCCTTCTACGGGAAAGGAGCGGGATTTCTTCAAATGTCGATCCGATCTTGTCAGCCAACTGCTCAATGGAGCGCTTGAAGGCTGCTGATTCCTTGGACAACTTGCTTTTCGAGCTGACAAAGGAGACCACCAGCATATCTCCACCCAACCGCTTGGCCACCTGTTCCCCCCTGCGTACATAAATGGACCCATTCCAATGATACTGGACAGGCACCAAAATACGCTCTGCTGCTCCTGACGCCCCGTGTAAGCCTAGCTCCTCCCGGTGACGTTCCAGCGAATCATTCACATCCTCTGCCACCAATCGCAGAGCGAGCTCACGCAATTTACCCAGATTTCCCCGGTGAAACATCTCAGGATTGGGCGTATGCATGTAACCTTTCGCCAGCCGTTCCAGAATCATCTCCGGGGTGGCATCAATTAAACGAATTTCATCCGCTAGCTCCAATGTATCAACCGGAACCGTATACTCCGCTTCAAAGCCTGTCAGCTGATATACCCACTCCGTGATCCCTTCGAGTTCATAAACATTGACCGTCGTAATGACGCTAATTCCCATCTCCAGCAAATAGCGTATATCCTCCAACCTTGTTGGAAATGAGGCGTCTTTTCGGTTATGATGTGCCAAATGATCCACCAGCACCACCTCAGGATTTCGTGCCACCAAAGCTTCCACATTCAGATCCTTTTGCTCCTCGCCATCCTTCATCCAATGAATACTGGGTACTCGCTCTAGGGAACCGACCTGTTCCACGGTCTCACGCCGCTGCAGAGTCGATACCGCACAAATTACAACATCAATCCCTTCATGCTGCAGCGATTGTCCCTCCTGCAGCATATGATACGTTTTGCCCGAGCCACTGACCGCACCAATGTATATTTTGAGTCTGCCTCGATGCAGTTTGTTAATGGAATCCAGTATTTCCTCTGGTGATTTACGTTTGAAGCTCTCCAATTTCGTTCCTCCCCGCAGCGTAACAGCTCGTTCCGAACCCTTTTGTGTGGTTGTAAAGAATGTACTCCCGTGTCCCGGTTAATTCAAGATGACCCAACAAGCTTGCTTCAAAAAAAGCAGCACAATTTAGCATAAGCGTAAAAAAGCGTGCATTCAGGCACTTTATGCCCGTCTGCACGCTATTTTGAGTAATTCATAAGAATCACTTCCTACGAGACTCACTTGCTATTTTCGCCAACGATTCCTCGCTGTTGAAATAACTTTCGCCATACTACACCATGAGACGGGGAAAATAGAAAAGCCAAAAGCAGCAACACACCCGACACACACAGCATACATGCCGCAATAGAAGCATCCAATACAGTTGCTGTATAAAAGCCTACGATCGAGCTAATGGCTCCAACTCCGACGCTGTATGCAATCATACGGGACAGCTTCTCCGTCAGCAAATAAGCGGTAAGAGGCGGTACAACGAGCATGCCAACCACTAGAATCGCACCCACGCTCTCAAATGACGCCACTGTTGTTAGCGATACGAGACTCATTAGCAGATAATGAAAAAAAATAACCGGAATGCCTAATGAAGCTGCCAATGCAGGATCAAAGGAAGTGACTTTAAATTGCTTGAAAAAGCCCCCTACCACGAGCAGATTGATCAAAAACATCGCGCCCGTAATCCACACAGCCCTCGGACCTATATCGAAGCCAGCAATCTCTATCGTATTCCACGGGACATAAGCAATTTCCCCATACAAAACGTGGTCCATATCCAGATGGGCATTGGAAGCAAACACGCTGATCAGCAGTACACCGATAGCAAACAATGTCGTAAACACCACGCCAATGGCAGCATCACTTTGCAGACCGCTTTGTTGGAATAGCTGAATCAGATACACTGTTAGAAGCCCCAGCACCGCTGCACCAAACATCATCCACACCGAATCCCTCGATCCACTGATTAGAAAGGCAATGACAATACCAGGCAGTACCGCATGACTGATTGCATCACCAATCATAGCCATTTTCCGAAGCACGAGAAAGCATCCGACGATACTACATCCCCCTGCCACTAACATTCCCGTCAGAATCACATAAAATGAACTCATAGGGCACGCTCCTCCCTTGGCTGTGCTCCGACTCCCTGCTCCAGACTTTTTCTGGCGTTCAACCGAACGATAGCCTTGGAAATCATTCCGCGCTGTGGTGCAAAGATCAGACTTACACCAAATACCACAGTCGCACACAACACGCACAATGGTCCTGTAGGCAGGTTTTGTCCCAGAGAGCTAATAACGGTCCCACCCAGCCCCGCTATAGCACCAAACAAGCCTGAGAGGCATACCATAACACCCAGCTTCTCTGTCCAGTATCTTGCCGACACGGCCGGGGTAATTAGCAGAGCAGCCATCATAATGACGCCCACAGCTTGAATACCAGCCACCACCGCAATAACAATCAACAGCATCAATAACTTATCCAGTAAACCTGCCGGAAAACCAAGTCCACGGGCAAAGCCGGGATCAAAGCTAAGCAGCTTAAATTCCTTGAAAAATAATATACATATTCCGATGAGCACCACCGAAATTACCGCCATCGTATAGACATCAGACAACACCATTGCCGCAGCCTGGCCAAATAAAAATTTATCCAACCCACTTTGGTTGCCTGCACCACTATGCTGAATTTCGGTCAACAACATAATGCCGAAGCCAAAAAACACGGACAGCACCGCTGCAATCGCCGAATCGCTTTTAACTCGCGAATACCGGGTTAACGCACTGATGGCAAAGGTAGCAACAATCCCTGCAATGGCTGCCCCAATCATAAATCCAAATATGGATTTTGTGCCTGTGATCATAAAAGCCACACATACCCCCGGCAAAGCCGCATGGGCCAAAGCATCTCCCATAAGCGATTGCTTACGCAAATACATGAAACTGCCAATCACCCCGCTGCTTAAACCGAGTAAAATGCATCCTAGCAGAATCCACTGCATGTTCGGGTCTGTCAAAAGCGCCACCAAGCTTGTCATACTGCTCACCTCACTCCGAGTATCGTGCCGGATTCCGAGCCTTTTTTGAGTATACTCAGACGTCCACCATACGTACGTTGCAGATTTCCCTCGGTAAAAATATCTGCGGTCTCTCCAAACGCCATCAGATGCCCGTTCAACAGCATAACCTGGTCAAAATAATCCGTAACTGTAGATAAATCATGATGGACGACAAGCACGGTTTTCCCCTGCTGTTTTAGATCGTTAAGTAATGAAATAATAGCTTTTTCTGTTGCAGCGTCCACACCGACAAACGGTTCATCCATAAAATAAAGCTGAGCGTCCTGCGCAAGTGCTCTCGCCAAAAAAACACGTTGCTGCTGCCCGCCTGACAATTGACTAATCTGCCGGTCTGCAAATTTGCTCATTCCAACCTTGTCCAAACTCTCCATCGCAGCCTGACGATCTGCTGCTCCCGGACGCTTAAACCAGCCCAGTCTGCCGTACCGTCCCATCATAACCACATCCAGGGCATTCGTCGGAAAATCCCAATCCACCGACTCCCGCTGCGGTACATATCCAACCTTGAGTAGCTGTTGCTTATAGGGCTTGCCGTAGACCAGCACCTCACCCCTGAGCTTTGGAATTAGCCCAAGCACGGCCTTGATCAGTGTAGATTTGCCAGCTCCGTTGGGACCAATAATACCAATCAGCTTGCCTTCCGGCACCTCAAAGGAAACATCGAACAAAACGGGCTTTTTTTGATATGCTACCGATAAATTACGAACAACAAGTGGTGAATGTCCCATGTGTCTACGCCTCCTTATTTAAGAGCTCTAACGATCGTATTCACGTTATGCTTGACCATTCCAATATATGTTCCATCTTCTGTACCCTCTTCACCCATAGCATCCGAATACAGCTCGCCGCCAACCTTTATGGTATGACCTTGCTGAGCTGCACCCTGGATAACGGCATCGATGGCCTTTCTCGGCACACTTGATTCTACAAATATGGCTTTAATTTTATGCTCCACCAGATAATCTCTCAGCTTGGTCACATCTTGTGAGCCTGCCTCTGACTCGGTACTCATACCTTGAAGGCCTCTTACTTGAATCTGGTAAGCGTCTCCGAAATAGCCAAAGGCATCATGTGCTGTGACAAGTACGCGCTGAGCCTTCGGTATACTGGCAATCTGCTCTCTCGTGTAATCGTCCAGTTCTCGTAGCTCAGCGAGATAAGCTTCGGCATTGGCCTTGTAATCCTCCGCATGAGCAGCATCCAGTTCCGACAATTCATCTCTGACGGTTTCTACCGCAGACACCCAGTTTTGTACATCAAACCAGATATGCGGATCATACTCAGACCCCATTTCTGGGCTAGCTGCACGCAATAGATTTTGAGCAATGTTTTTGGACACGGGAATAACGGGCTTTTGCTTGCTGATTTTCTCCAGAATGTCCTGCATTTTTCCTTCCAGATGCAACCCGTTATAAAAAATGATGTCGGCTTCATCCAGTTTGCGCATATCTCCCTGAGACGCCTTGTACAAATGTGGGTCAACACCTGACTTCATAATTCCCGTGACCTCCACATGAGCACCGCCGACCTTCCCGACAATGTCAGAGATCATACCGATGGTAGTTGTAGCCTTTATTTTTTGCCCAGCCTCCTTCGCAGCTCCCTGCTCTGTCTTCTTGGCATCTGTACATGCCGTCGCTAGAACCAGAACCAGAGACAACACTCCAACCGTCGCTACCCATTGCGGCAAAGCCTTCTTAAACTGCTTGTTCATGTTTTAAAATCCTCCTCTTAATATTTGTTTTGGGACAAACTATTTCCTTGAGACAATTATTTTTTAACTACGCTATATTTTAGAGTATACACTAAAGTTTTTACCTAAGGAAACATTTTTGAGATATAAATCTTAACTATTCTTTTATATCGTTCGATTTTGGCTCTCCGAATGTGTAATATATAGAAGATATCCAGTCGCTATACCAAAGAAACCATACAAAGAAGGTGCAGGTCATGGACCCAACAGGATACAGCCCTTATCGGAACAAACGTCGGCAAATACAGTTACGAACAATAATGCTCATATTTATGCTGGTATGTTGTCTGCTTACCCTAACTTCCTGTGCTCGGGGTGACATTCATGTAGATGTTCATCTGGATCAAAGTGTAGATATGGATGCAACGTTCAGCGTAAACAACCAGACACTGATGATGTTGGACAATCCGGGGCTGCTCGATCGATTAATTCAACGTATACAAAGCAACAATGTAGACGTACAGCCGCTATCGGAGCAGGGGAGAAAGGGTTATCAAATAAAGGGGCATTATCAAGGGGATTGGAGTACAAACCAAAAAAATCCCGATCAGGGTTTAAATCTGCCTGAGGGATTAGAAATAAATCGCGCAGTGAGCCAGCATTTTTTCACAACCAATATGGATCTTACGCTTAAGCTCGATCTACCTCGGATGCTTCCTGAAGAAGCTCGTGGCCTGAGTGATAAATTAGAACAAATGAATGTGTTCGCACGCAAATTACTAGAGCGGCAACTGGATCTTAACTTCAGCCTATCCCTACCCATCCAGCCTGCTTCCAGTAATGCGGACCGTGTGTCGGATGACGGAAAGACACTCTATTGGGACATTGCTCCATTAGAGTCTAACGAGCTAAAATTGTCGGTCAACGTACCCAATGTACGCCATATCGTGTATGTATCGGTTACGGGGCTTCTACTGATCGCAGTAGCTGTAATATTACTGATTCGTAATGATCGCCGCAAAAATAAACACAAAAGAAGCAACTAAAAAAATCGTTTCCTAATTTCTGGTGGGGGGATCTGACATTGATCCTCTTCATCCTTGCCAAACCAACGATATCGGTTACGAGCTACCCAGTTATAGACTGCGTTGCGCACAAAGCGGGGAATCAAGATGAATACATAAGCCAGCGGATATGGAAAACGAAGGCGTTTGGCAATCCGTAAAGCTGCGGTTGACCTTGTATAATACGTACCGTCTTCAATCAGCACGAATGTATCCAGTTGATCTGTAGACAGTCCACCTGCACGTAAAAGTTCTTGTCCTGCCTCGGATTGCAGGGAACCAAAATGGAATATTCCCTTAGGATCACGTTTGATAATGAAGCGGGTTGCTCCCTGACAAAAGTGGCATACCCCATCCACCAATACAATGGAATGTTTGATATGGATATGACTAGACTGGTTCATCAACGTACTTCACCTCCACAGAGAAATCAACGGCATGAAAACGCAACGATTCAATTATAAACAAAAAAAACGTCGAAAATATCCGACGCTTGTCTAGAACTGTATAATCCTTACCTGTTCGAAAAACTAGCTCAATGCTTTCTCAAACAGCTGTTTAGCATTAATTTGCTCTAAAAACTCTTCATGGAACTGATCCATACACTTGCAGATAAAATCCTTATGGCATACCGGGCAAGGTGTCGTTAGCAGTCGACTAATATTCGTCAAAGTCCACTCCGGATTACGTTGAGAAAAAACGCGGCACTCCGTTCCATCGGCCAAACTCATTTTAAACTCATAAAGCCCTTCCTTTTCGTTGCTACCAGCCAGCGTGAAATTAACAATATTCGGTCTGTAAGACATCATATCACCCGTATTTTTCAAATTTGTTTCGTACCTGATGACCAGAATCACCTATGACATCTTAATGAATTTTGGCGGTGATGTCAAATGGTTGCACATATCAGCGGATCAAGATTTAGGTGCAAAAGCCGCCGATCCATCGGCGGCCGTGTGTGAAATCTTTAAAAAATGCGGTCAAATGACGTTGAGTTCAACATCAATATTACCGCGAGTGGCTTTGGAGTACGGACAAAAATCATGTGCTTGGCGTGCCAAATCTTCCGCCTGAGAACGCTCAATCCCTGGTATTTTTACATCCAGACGCACTGCCAACTGGAAGCCGCCGTCGCTTGGGTCCTTACCGATCGATACGTGGCTGGTGACTTCTACATTGTCCACCTTTACCTTGGCTTTGCGGGCCACATTCGCCAACGCACTCTCATAGCATGCGCCATAGCCTGCTGCAAACAATTGCTCCGGATTCGTAGCGTCTCCACCTGCGCCACCCAATTCCTTCGGTGTGCTCAGCTTATGCTTTAATACTCCGTCTGAAGAAGCCACTGAACCGTCTCTTCCACCATGTACCGTTGCTGATGCTGTGTATAACGCTTCCATGATTTCATCTCTCCTTCATCCATCTTATTTGCATTCCGCAGGAATCCTCGTCATGTTAATACATGATTTCCTTCTCGTATGTACTTTAAACGAGCCACGCAAAATGAATCATTTCAAAAGGGATAATAACCCTTTTATTTACCGTTTAGTTCCACTTCTTTTATGTTTACACTATATGTTATAAGCCCCTAACTTGATGAGCCGCCTACACTTAGAAAATTCAAAACGACCAAGCTGCCCCTTGAGAGCAATATAGCTTGGTTTTTTCCATTGTTTAGTTTTAATTAAGATGGCCAATTGCTTCAAAAATACGATAAATTTGCTTAACCACATAAAAGTTGCACTAGACAAAAACTATTGTGGGTGTACAATAGGGATAACGCAATCGCTATGTCACTAATAATATATTTCAATATGAACAAAGAAGGTGAAGCGTATGAAAAATTCAAAGGGCAACTTCGCGGAAATCGCTTCACTGTCGGAAGTGAATCGTTCTTTGAGCGTCCCGAAGGATGGCACCTGGTTTCGGAAGTTTCTTGCCTTTGCTGGACCAGGCTATATGGTCGCTGTCGGCTATATGGACCCTGGCAACTGGGCTACAGACATCGCTGGGGGATCAAAATTCGGCTATACACTGCTTAGTGTCATTCTTATCTCCAACCTGATGGCCATTCTGCTGCAAGCCTTATCTGGCAAGCTCGGTATTGCTACAGGTAAAGATTTGGCTCAAATGTGCGTGATGCTTACAGTCGTCCTGTCGCGATCGGCTTATGGCTTTTATGCGAAATTGCCATTGCAGCCATGGATTTGGCCGAGGTCATCGGTTCAGCCATTGCACTGAAGCTGCTGTTCGGTCTCCCGTTGCTATACGGAGTCATCATTACCGCATTTGATGTTATGCTCATTTTGCTGCTGCAAAATAAAGGTTTCCGTGCATTGGAAACACTCGTCATTGTATTAATGGCCACGATTGCCGGCTGTTTTGGCATTAATCTCATTTTGGCACAACCGGAATGGGGCGGTGTATTGGGTGGCTTTGTACCGGACTCACAAATATTGACGAATCCAAGCATGCTGTATATTGCCATCGGTATTATGGGAGCTACTGTAATGCCACATAACCTGTATCTGCATTCTTCTATTGTACAAACTCGCAAATATGAGCAGACATCAGCAGGTAAACGGGAAGCTATTACATTTGCAACTTGGGATTCCAGTATAGCGCTCATGTTCGCTCTATTCATTAATGCAGCCATCTTGATCGTAGCAGCTGCCGTGTTCCATACAGCAGGAAGAACAGATGTAGCAGAGATTAGTGATGCCTATTATCTGCTTTCGCCATTACTGGGAACCACACTTGCGAGCATACTGTTTGGAGTGGCATTACTCGCCTCAGGTCAAAACTCGACCGTGACAGGTACTTTAGCCGGACAAATCGTGATGGAGGGCTTCTTGAACCTTCGTCTCTCACCTTGGTTGCGTCGTTTGGTGACCCGCCTTATTGCAATTATTCCGGCAGTCATCGTCACTGCGATTGCAGGTGAAAAAGGTGCAGAAGAGCTGCTTGTGCTAAGTCAGGTTATTTTATCCATCCAGCTCCCTTTTGCCATCATTCCATTACTGCTCTTTACCAGTGACAAAAAGATTATGGGTGAATTTGTAAATAAAATGTGGCAAAAAGTAATAACCTGGATCGTGACTGCTGTCATCATTATCTTGAATGTAGTCCTCATTATTCAGACAATTACAGGTTGACAGACTGTTTGCAAGTAACCAATAAAAAAAGAGGTATTCCTGGAGTCCAAAATAGCCATGGAATACCTCTTTTTATTCATTTATTTTTCCAATATGCTTAGAATCAACGCTGCATTCTGTTCAACAAAAAACATAATACCTACTGTTTCTTTCGTATATTTACGGCTCTCTGTTTTTGTAAACCTTTACATCATTGGACTGTAATGATATAATCCGACTATAATCCTTTACTAAATATTTAGTATAAAACATTTAGCAATAAAGTTATGGAGGAGATATCATCATGAGTACGACACGTGTAATGGTTCTTGGGCTCTTGCTACAATACGGAGCAATGTCTGGATATGAAATACAACAGAAAATGCAATCAGCACAAACGGATAAATGGGCTTATGTGCAACCAGCTTCCATATATCACGCCTTAAAAAAACTGGACTCAGAAGGTATTGTGCGTTTAGAAACATTGGAACAGACAGGGAATCGGTCTAAAGCTATATATGCTATTACGGAGGCTGGGAAAAGCGAGTTTAGTCGGCTTTTAATCGAATCATTTAAAGAAACTTCTGTTGTGTTTCCAACAGCCCTGTACACAGCTTTGACTTTTATGGATGAGGCTGGCCTCCATGAAATAGAAGAAGCTTTAAGTTTTCAGCATCAAGCCATTGAAAAAATCTATAAAGAAATGAAACTAGGGCAAGAGCAAAAAGCTGAACTTATGGATATCCCTGTAAACGTCATGCTAATTTTCAAAAATATTTATGATCAATGCGAGCTGCAATTAAAATTTGTTAAGCAAATTAAAGAGGAAATCAGAAAAAATTTATAGGGAGGATGTAATGATGAAAATGAGTAAAGGAGCACACAATAAACAAAAAGCTGCTCTAACGGTTGTCGGATTAGCTGTATTCATTGACATGTTAATCTATGGATTAGTCGTACCCATTTTGCCAAGATACGCAGATTCTCTCGGAGCCACTCAAACCGAAATCGGATTTTTGTTCAGTAGTTATGCAATTGCACTATTTATAGCTACTCCTATTTTTGGTCTGTTAACGGATCGAATTGGGAGAAAGACTCCTCTGTTATGGGGGTTAATTGGACTCATAGCTTCCACTTTAATGTTCGCCATAGCCCACACCTTCTGGCTGCTTGTACTGGCACGTGCTCTTCAAGGGGTCGCAACCGCAATGACCTGGACAGCAGGGCTCGCTCTGCTGGCTGAGCTATACCCATCTGAAGAACGCGGCAAAGCCATGGGCTTGGCGTTATCTGGGCAAGCCGCTGGAACCCTTCTCGGACCGACAATTGGCGGTTGGTTGTATCAATGGGGAAGTTACCAACTCCCTTTTTACTTTGCCATCGCATTGGCTGTCATTGATGCTATACTTCGATTAGTACTCCTGCACGATATTCCGGAAGAGAAAAATGAAAAGTACGTATCTCCTTTTTCGTTCATGAAAAATAAAGATTTGCTTTTGGTTATCGGGGTTGTAATTATCGGGGCATCTGTCCCAAGCGTACTTGAGCCAACATTACCGTTACACCTGCAGCACAATTTTAGCGCTAATCCAGGAGTTATCGGATTGTTATTTGCTATTCCCACACTTGCTTATGGCCTGGCAACACCCTTTATAGGTCAGTTCTCCAGCAAGATCGGCTATAAAATTGGAATTCTCCTCGGTCTACTTATGATATCCATTGCTCTTCCTCTGACAGCACTTCCAGCAATATTATCGCTTCAAGCTGTTATTCTAGCTGTTTTAGGGGTTAGCATGGGTATGGTTCTTGCTCCCTGCTTACCTCAACTTGCTGATATTTCTCAACGAAGTGGCATTCATTCTTATGGAATTACTTTTGCTCTCTATAACACGGCATACTCGATTGGTCTAATGATCGGCCCTATTTTGAGCAGTACTCTCACCGATTTAATGAATATTCAATTATCTTACTTAGTCATTGGTATGATTGTATTAATATACATGTTGGTACTCGCTTCAGCCTTAAGGAAAACCAAAAATTCATCAAACAATGTAAAGCTAAGTAAATAAGTGAACAACAAATTCATATCACCTATAAGAAATAAAATACTTCCTTTGCAGCTATCCATCCCAGAGCATCCTATCCATAGAAAAAGGTATCCTCCAAGCTTATCGCTCAGGGATACCTTTTTCATTCATCTATGGCTTAACTGGCTTAACCTTCATTAGCGCTTCAAGCGCAAGATTCAGCTTGAGCACGTTCACACGCGGTTCGCCGAAAACACCGGCGCTGCGGCCTTCTGTCTGCTCCTGCACCAGCGCCTTCAGCTGGTCCTGACTAATCCCCGTCAAGCCGCTAATACGTGGAATTTGAGCCTGTGCCGCCTGTGGCGAGATGTGCGGGTCCAGACCAGAGCCGGAGTTCGTAATCAGGTCCAATGGAACCTGACTAACGGGTACATCCGGGTTATGCTTCTGCCAATCCGCAATAGATTCCTTGATCCGCTGCACCAATGCCGGGTTCGAGGGTGCGTAGTTACTTGAGCCTGAACCAGCCCCATTATAATCGATACTTGATACCCGACCTTGAAAAAACGCCGGATTGGCAAAGGACTGTCCAATCAGCTCAGAGCCGACCACCCGCCCCCCCGTGTCACGAAGCATACTGCCGTTTGCTTGCCGTGGAAACAGGACTTGCGCCACTCCTGTGCTGACCAGCGGGTATGCCAAACCGCACAATAGGATCATTAGCACAGAAGTTCGCAAAGCCACTCCAATAACCGTGCTTCCTCGCATCTCTTGTCTCTCCGGTTGATTTTCCGGCACCGCCTCCGTTCCTGTACGCTTGTTATGATCTTGTCCGCCAGATCCGGCTTTCTCATGTGCAGCAAACCTGCGTCCAGACAACATCCGATAAAAACCACTCATGTCGCTCACCCTTTCTGCACTAAATCCACAAATGTACCAGCAAATCAATGGCCTTAATGCCGACAAACGGTACCACCATACCGCCCAGACCATAAATCAGTAAATTCCGTCCCAATAGCCGATCCGAGCTCATTGGCTTATACTTTACACCCTTCATTGCCAGCGGAATCAGAAGTGGAATAATGACTGCATTAAAAATAAGCGCCGATAAAATAGCCGATAACGGGGAGCCCAGCCTCATGACGTTCAATGCACCCATTTGCGGAATAGCCAGCATGAACATCGCCGGGATAATGGCAAAATATTTAGCCACATCGTTCGCAATACTGAACGTTGTCAATGCCCCACGTGTCATAAGCAGCTGCTTGCCAATAGCGACCACCTCAATAATTTTGGACGGATCAGAATCCAGGTCCACCATATTAGCAGCTTCCTTGGCCGCGACTGTGCCGCTATTCATGGCAAGACCGACATCTGCCTGCGCCAGCGCAGGCGCATCATTGGTACCATCTCCGGTCATAGCCACCAGCTTACCCTGCTCCTGCTCCCGGCGGATAACCGCAATTTTATCTTCCGGCTTGCTTTCAGCTACAAAATCGTCCACCCCTGCTTCACGTGCAATGGTAGCAGCGGTCAGCGGATTATCACCGGTACACATAATCGTGCGGATACCCATTTCCCGGAGCTGATCAAAACGCTCCTTCATGCCCGGCTTCACCGTATCCTTCAAATAAATAATGCCGTATATCCGATCATCCAGCGCCACTGCTAGCGGTGTCCCCCCTTCTGCGGCTACCTGATTCGCTTTTTCCTCCAAATCGGTCGGAACACTGCCTTTTTGCGATACAACCCACTGCCGGACAGAGTCCACGGCGCCTTTGCGTACTCTTCGTCCATCAGCGAGATCCAGACCACTCATCCGGGTTTCTGCCTTGAACTCGATAAAGGTTCCACCTGCTGCCAAGGATTCATCCAGCGTGTATTCCTGCTTACGCATCAATTCCAGTACCGAGCGTCCCTCAGGCGTCTCATCCTTTAGTGAACTCATCGCTGCCCATTTCGCTAGCTCTGCCTTTTCTATACCATCTACAACCACGAATTCACTCGCCATCCGGTTACCGAAGGTGATGGTACCCGTTTTATCTAGAATCATCGTATTGATGTCCCCGGAGGCTTCTACCGCCTTGCCTGACATGGCCAGCACGTTAAACTGGGTAACCCGGTCCATACCGGCAATCCCAATCGCCGACAAAAGTCCGCCAATCGTGGTCGGAATCAGACAGACCAGCAACGAAATCAGCACGGGAACAGGCAAATCAATCTTAAAATGACGGGCTATCGGGGCCAGCGTCACCACCACAATGAGAAAAATAATCGTCAAGCTAATCAGTAATGTATTCAGCGCAATTTCATTTGGCGTTTTTTGCCGCTGTGCACCTTCCACGAGCGAAATCATTTTATCAATAAACGTTTCACCCGGCTCAGTCGTAATCCGCACCTTAATGCGGTCACTGACTACCCGCGTCCCGCCAGTTACCGAGCAAAAATCACCGCCCGATTCCTTAATGACCGGAGCTGATTCTCCCGTAATTGCAGATTCGTCTACCGAGGCTAGGCCTTCAATAACCTCACCATCGCTTGGAATCATTTCGCCCTGAGAGACGATTACCACGTCACCTTTACGCAATGCTGTTGAGCTGACCACCTGAATCTCATTCCCGACGAGCTTATTAGCTTGTGAGTCCTGCTTGGATTTTTTCAAGGAAGCAGCTTGTGCTTTCCCCCGTCCCTCCGCGAGCGCTTCAGCAAAGTTAGCAAAAAGCAGCGTGAACAACAAAATAATAAATACAGCCAAGTTAAAGCCCATTTCCTTGCCGGTTCCAAAATAACCGGGAAGCAGTAGCATGAGCAGTACGACCAATGTACCGATCTCCACGACGAACATGACAGGATTTTTCATCATGATCATCGGATTTAATTTGATAAAGCTATCCTTGACCGCCTGCTTCAAGATGCTTCTATCCAGCATGCGTTTGCGTTGTTCCTTCATGATCAAGCACCCCGTTCATCCATTCTCATTTTCCTTCTATGCTCATTCTTCATCACATGGTCAAAAATTCAGCTACAGGACCCAGTACGATCACCGGCAAAAAGGTTAACGCACCAATCAACAGGACCACTCCGATTAGGATGGCTCCAAACAGCTTGTTGTCCGTGCGCAGTGTACCCATCGTCACCGGGGTCGGCGCTTTGGCATTCAACGAAGCCGCCACAGCCAGCAATGCAATCATGGATACATATCGTCCAAAGAACATAACCGCACCTGTTGTAACATTCCAAAACACGTTGTTATCCGAAAGACCTTCAAATCCCGAGCCGTTATTTGCCGCAGATGATGCATATTCATAGAGCACCTGAGTCAACCCGTGATATCCGGGGTTAGAGACCGCATCATATCCCCAATGACTCATAAACGCAAGCGCAGTGGGAGCAAGAATAAGAAACGGATGTACCAAAATGGCAATTGCAATCAGCTTCATTTCCTTGCCTTCAATTTTCCTACCCATAAATTCCGGGGTTCTTCCGACCATCAGTCCGCATATAAACACTCCCAGAATCGCATACATCAGCATATTCATCAGCCCGACGCCCTTGCCGCCAAAAATGACGTTTAGCATCATTTCTCCCAAAGCAGCCATACCACCTAGCGGGGTCAATGTATCATGCATATTATTGACCGAACCTGTCGTTGCCGCCGTTGTGACCGCAGTGAATAATGCCGATTGTCCAATGCCGAAACGAACCTCTTTCCCTTCCATGCTTCCCTGAGATGCATCCATACCCAGTGCCTGAATTAACGGATTACCTGTTTTCTCCGACACATACGTTATGGTTAGAAAAATAAGGAACAAGACCATCATCGAGCTGAAAATAATCCAGCCCTGCTTGCGATTACGGGCAAACAATCCAAATGTATACGGCAGCGAAGCCGGCATTACCCACATTGCCAAAATTTCCAGTACGTTCGTCCAAGGACTTGGATTCTCAAAAGGATGCGCAGAATTAGCTCCCGCAAAACCGCCCCCGTTCGTGCCCAAATGCTTGATGGATTCCAATGAGGCAATGGGTCCCATAGCAATCTGCTGCTGTGTACCACTTAAAGTCGTAATATCCGCCGTGGACTGTAGCGTCTGTGGTACTTTTAATCCCACCAGCACCAGCGTAAGTACAAAGGCAAGCGGTAGGAAAATCCGTATGTTGGCTTTAATAAAATCTTGAAAAAAATTACCCAGCCCTTCACCGCGCCGCGTCAATCCCCTCATAAAAGCCGCAGCAACCGAAAACCCCGAAGCAGCCGAAGTAAACATCATCATCGTGACGAACGCCATCTGTGTCAGATACGTAAGCCCGCTTTCTCCGCTGTAATGTTGGAGATTCGTATTGGTCATAAAGCTGATTACTGTATTAAAGGCCAATGATGCTTCCATATTACTGTTCCCAACCGGATTGCCCGGAAGTATAGCCTGCAAGCGCAATAGCAGGTAGCTGATCCCCACAAGCACCACATTGGTTGCAATGAAACTCATAGCATACGTGGTCCAGCGCATGCTGTCCTGTTTCTTCAAGCCTACAGCCTTATAAATCAGCTTTTCCGTTCCACCAAAAATACGATCCGTCCGATTCGGTTCATTCGAGAATACGTGATACATATAGGTGCCCATCGGCTTTACCAAGAGCAACAATATGATGATCACAATCCCAATTTGCAGTAGCTCCATCCTCTATTCCTCCTTAAAATGCTCCTGCATTTGGAACAACAGACCTGATTCAGACCATCCATTGAGTGCACACGTTTGCGAAAATCTGCATCTCTGATGCTGCATTCTTGATCTGCTGTTCCCGCCTGCTCGATCCTATAGTTGACTAGAATTTTTCAGGATTCAGGAGTGCGTAGATTAAATACACGAACACAATAGCCGTAAGTCCTAGCACAACGATCATCCTCTTCGCCCTCCTTTTGAGGTCTGCGCATCACACCAGCGTACAAACAGCAGTATCACTCCATAACTCACAGCCATTACGAGCAGCATGTATAAATCCATCATGTTCATACCCTCCGTATCGCTTTTCAGATTGCCCTTTTGATTCCATCATAAAATCATAAACCAGCTATGTTATAAGTGCTTATCCGTTCAGCAGGAAACCCACCTCTCCGTTCAATGTGTAGATCACATGGTCCGCTCCCAATCCCCGATAAATTCCTTGTGGATTACAGCCGTGCGTAATAACATAGATCAATTCTGATGTTAGTGGCCGACATATTTGCAGGAAACGGCAAGTTAGATTCAAGCTGTTTTCGAACAAATACACACTACCAATTTCTTTTTTAGGAAAATTCCATTTTCCCGCTTGCATCGTATTGATGCGCACAATGTGCTCCACACCCATTTTTTTGAGTTGTCGTTCCTCCTGGGTGCTATTT
This sequence comes from Paenibacillus sp. ICGEB2008, assembly GCF_000307675.1. NCBI lineage: Bacteria > Bacillati > Bacillota > Bacilli > Caryophanales > Paenibacillaceae > Paenibacillus > Paenibacillus sp. ICGEB2008. The sequence continues at coordinate 634,793 of NZ_AMQU01000007.1, read as the reverse complement.
GTGAGAACTGCAAACGCCAATTTTTTGAACATAAGCAATTTCACAAAACTTCTGCCCGCTTCATTCGGTGCAGTGACAATAATTAACCGACCTTCCATCAGTAGCTCCTCTCCCGGTATAAAAAGACAACAAAAAGAAGCCGAAGGAAAAAGGCTTCCTCCGGCTTCATACATTCCATGATAAAATAAACCATGGCTGCACACGGCGGTTTGTTGCCTCTCCCTGTACGCTTACGAGGTTAGCTGTCGGATTCGGACGTGAGAGTCGCCCTATTTACGGCACTTGGCCGGAAAATTCACCCCATGAGACACACGGCTTGCAAAGCCGTATATACTCGTTGGTTCCCCCGCTTTTGCAACTGCAAAATTCAGCGCTTTAGACAATTCGTTGTTGCTTCATTGTTGTTAATTTGAAATTACGTCTTGAATCATACACCCGTGCAAGGAAGACTGTAAAGCTCAACGGCAAGGCTATAAATCACCCTTTAGAGCATAGAAGATTAAGGATAACGCTTACAACCAACCTATGCTTCTCGTATCTCTCTAAAACTCTGTATTTCACCCCTTTTTGAAAATGAAAGGCATGTCAATATTGGCGTAGGGTATGGTACGGTTGCCCTTTATTATAAAAAAGAAAGAAAATGCGCTATATGTACTAGATAATTATCGAATGAAGCCTTTTTTATGAGAAGAAACACCTCAATTTGCTCCATTTGAAGTGCGATTTACCGTTTTGAACAAAAGACGATTTTACAATGCACAATGTTTGTAGACTCTTCTGGACTTGCAACCCCTTGTTGAATTGTTCACAATTTAATTGTAGAATATTGAATTAGGAGGGATATCATGAGCGTATATAAATATGATGCACAGACCCTACAAGGGGCACAAATTCCGTTATCCACATACGAAGGGAAAGTTCTTCTTATCGTGAATACTGCCAGCAAATGTGGGTTAACCCCCCAGTACAAGGCGCTACAAGAGCTATATGACCAGTATCATGAACAGGGGCTCGAAATTTTGGGATTTCCCAGCAACCAGTTCGCCAAACAAGAGCCGGGTTCCAGCGAGGAGATCTCCGGGTTTTGCCAACTCAATTACGGAGTGACCTTTCCCATGTTCGCCAAGACAAATGTTAACGGTGATCAGGCACATCCTCTATTTCACTACCTGACCCACACTGCTCCAGGCGTATTAGGCTCCAAAGCGATCAAATGGAATTTTACTAAATTTTTAATTACACGAGAAGGTAACGTATTTAAGCGTTATGCGCCGCAAACCACTCCAGACAAGCTTGTAGGAGATATTAAGAAGCTTTTGCAGAAAAACTGACAATCTTTATGCACTACAGTCAACGAGCGGTCCGTTGTCCATACGACCGCTTCTGTGACGGGAGGATATGACGAAAAGTATTTAACAAAAAAGCATCCCTTCACGTAAAACGTGTCAGGATGCTTTTTCAACTGGGTACTGCATATAATGCGGTCGAGAGGACTCGAACCTCCACGGGCGTACGCCCACTACCCCCTCAAGATAGCGTGTCTGCCATTCCACCACGACCGCATGTCATAATGTATTGAGGCAACAGATTTATTATACTCTCTCAGCAACAATTTGTAAACAAGAATATTATAATTATTTTAATGTAACTTTACATAACATATATAAGCAATAAAATTATTTAATTTGACATAATTGAGTTCGAAGTGTAAATATATATTACATAAATATTTGAATTATTATTATAAAAATAAGATTTGAGTCAAATAACATCACACAAATATTCACTTCAAGGAGGCGAACCGTCCTGTATAAAGGTAACCGGTTGCTAAACTACGCATTATTGTTGGACCCTTCCCTACCTATTGGTGGTTTCACCCGTTTCTACGGATTGGAGGAGCGTTTCCGCGCTGGACACCTGAACAGTCTACAGGATCTGAAACATTACATGCGAGACGATTGGTATCCTCAAATCACAACCCTTGACGGCATGGCCATTAAAAGTCTGTATGCAGCCATCCAGCAGAATGACGGTTGGCGGATCGCCCTTATTGATAAAATGCTGCACGCCCAACATCCTTCCTCGCAGCATGTAAAAGAGTCGCGACTTTCTGGCCAGCGACTGCTCAAGCTCACCAAGGCTCTTTATCCTTGGCTCGCATTTGACCAACTGGAAGACACACTCACTCAATACAATGCAATTGGCACACTCGCTACTGTCCACACTTGGATTAACTCCCTCCTCGGAAGCGATATAGAACAGACCATTCACGGCTATTTTGCCACAGCGGTATCCTTCTGTATCGAAGATGCCTTCAGACTACTCAATCCTCCTTATGAGGAAAAAAGTCCTCTTATCGATCATATGACCAGCGAGTTGCTTACCACCTGGAAGACGATTAACAAACCTACGCCAAGCTCATATCAGCGCCATCTTTTCCACAGCCATCGGACCAGCTCCTACATCACTCAGCCACCCTATATGAGCCATAGCAGCCAATTGAATGCATCCAGACCCTTTTCCTCCTCCGTCCTATTTAAACGCCTTCCAGCATCCCTCTGATGCGTCGTTTACCAATCTAGCAGTCACAATAAAAATACTCTGCCCTTTTCTCAAGCGGCAGAGTATTTCATGTATCCCAAATTCACACCAATAACAGACCATAGTCGGATTATTTTCACTTTTTGCACTTAATTAAGTAATTATTTTAACGAAATGCCGTATTTAAGATTGTATAAACACGTATAAAAGTGTATCATAGTTTTAGATGGTTAATTCTAACATGTTTACTGATGATTATTATATCACACCAATTATTCCGTAAGAATCCGTAAGGGGCGATTTCTCTTGAACAACAAAATGCCTGTCACCTCCTTCGGGTGGGCCATCAAACAAAGGCTTGTCGAGCTTCGGCTGGATCAGAAAACATTTTGCGAGACACATAATATTCCGCCTTCACGCTTGTCCAATCTGATTCACGGCACCCGCAAAGCACAAAGGTACAGAAAACAAGTTGCTGCAATTCTGAATATCGACGATAACGATTATAAGGAGGCAACACCACACTAAATCCAACAAGCATTTCAGCATCCATCGCGTCGCCATATTATCAGGAAACCAAATAAACCCGTAAACCGAACCCTCAGTTCGTTTTACGGGTTATCACCCAGGCGTTTAGCCATAGATTATTCAAGTTTTGTTTTGTCCTTCTCTCTTTTTTGCTTACGGTACTTCGCAAATTCAACGTATTCTAAAATAAAGTTCTGTTCTTCTGTCTCAAGATCTTCAGCCTGGCAATTCAGTGGCCCCATCACCCCAAAAAAATAAGCAGCCTTCTGCTCCTGAAGCACGCCTTCCCCTGGCTTAATCCCTTTCATCAACCAGTCGAGCGATACATTAAAAAAGTCCGAAATCTGAATCAAATGGGCGGTACCTGGCGTTGTTTTTCCCCTTCTCCAATCACCGAGATTCCCTGAGCTAATTTTAAGCTTTTCACAAAATGCCTTCTTGGTCATTCCTCGATCCTTAATTAAAGCTTCAATCCGCTGATAAATAGTTTGATCTCCCACAACGTTTCCCCTCCGACACTGTAGCTTTTTCTAATTAATTTTCAATTGTACACATTAGAATGTCCTTATCAAATCCCACAGCAAACATTAATCAGTAGTTGAATTGGGCTGGTTTTTCTCTTTACGAAAGCGGGTAAATTCAATATACTCAAGTATAAAATCTCTTTCCGCCTCACTTAGCGATCCCCCCTGGCAATTCAGTTGCCCTGAAGCTCCAAAAAAATAAGGGTCCTGCGACTCCTTCAGCACCTTACTCTGCACGTCTCGACCCAGCATAATCCAATCCAGACTAGCGTCAAAAAAAGAAGCGATTTCTATGAGTTTATTCGTGCCTGGTGTCGTTTTTCCTCTTTTCCAATCTCCAAAGTTCCCTGTACTAATGCCCAACTGCTGGCAAAACGCCTTTTTGGTCATACCTCGTTCCTTAATGAGCTCCTCAATGCGTTGGTAAATAGATTGCATAGAAGTTCCTTCCTCCCTAGCAGGCTCTCCAAATAACGATATCATGTCCCTTGTTCCCTTTTCAAAGATCGCGTGTGCTAAAATTACCGAATTATGTATGTTGGTTTTCATTATACCACAATATGCAACAAAAACCGCCTGTTTTCCGAAGAAAGGGCGGTCTTTAAGTCAGTTCGCTTACGCCAATCACGTAGCAGAGTTGTCGATTTTAAGTAAAATCCGCTTCAATTCGTTCAACGTTTCACTTAAGTGCAATAAATCTTCTTCCGGCAGATACACCAGTCTCTCTTGAATTTTATTAGAGAAGGTATGAAACACCTGTTCACAAAAAGCGTCGCCTTCTTCTGTAATGGCTACGTTCACGACTCTACGATCCGAGTCGCACGATTGACGGTCAGCCAACCCATGCTCCACCAGCTTATCCAGAAGAGGAGTCATGTTTGGACGAGAGACATTTAGTTGTTTGGACAAATCGGATACCGTAGACGAACGCACTTCACGCAGAAGCAAGAGTACCTGAAAGTTATTAGGTGACAAATGCAACGGAAAATCAAGCGGACCGTAGGTGAAAAATTTCTTCTTCACAATCGGAAACAAGCCCAAAATATTTTCTGATATATTTCCTAACAGTTGAGTGTCCATATTTTTCACCGTCACTTCATAAGTTTATATATTTATTATTCTATAACATTATGGCGTTATATTATACTATGGAATCATTATTTCATCATAATCATTGTTTAATTGCATCCATGCACAAATAAAAAAAGCCTCTAACGCGAGAGACTTTTCCGTTTATTCCATTGATGCGGTCGAGAGGACTCGAACCTCCACGAGCGTACGCTCACTACCCCCTCAAGATAGCGTGTCTGCCATTCCACCACGACCGCATAACAAAATATAAATGGTGAGCCATGAAGGACTCGAACCTTCGACACCCTGATTAAAAGTCAGGTGCTCTACCAACTGAGCTAATGGCTCATGCTGTTCATCCTAGCTGTCCGCCATTAGATCAGACCTCAGGAATTCCCCTTAAGCATGCAACATGTAGTCTGTAAAGACAACAATGACCCGTAGGGGATTCGAACCCCTGTTACCTCCGTGAAAGGGAGGTGTCTTAACCCCTTGACCAACGGGCCTTATGAATGTACACCAACTTGGCGACAAGAAAGAGTATATCAAATAGAATAGTAAATGGCAATACTTATTTTTAAAATTTTCAAAAAAGCTATTTTATATAATTGTAAAATGCATATTTACTTACATTAACTTATTTATTATCATCTAAACCCTGAAAAATCACGATAAATGATTGCAAAATCACTTATATTTACTTATAATCACTTACGAGATACCGAAATGATTATATATTAGAGGAGCTTTCTATGTATCAGGAAGAACGAATGTTAAAAATCGTTGATTACTTACAGCTTCACAAGCGTATTTCGGTGGATGATATTTGCGAAATTTTTAATGTTTCACGGGATACGGCCCGCCGAGACCTGGTAAAACTTGAGGAGCACCAAAAAATTATTCGTACCCGCGGCGGTGCCCTTCTCCCTAAACTGCATCACGATCCAATTGGAAATTATAACGAAAGACTGCTTACTGTATCTGAGGAGAAACAAGTGATCGGACAATTGGCTGCCAGTATGGTACGAGATAGGGATCGTATTATATTGGATTCCTCTACCACCGTACAGGCGTGTGCAGAAAGACTGAATGTGCAGGAATGTTCGGTTATCACCAATTCAATCAATCAGGCTGACGTACTATCTGGAAAAGACGGTGTCTCCATTCATCTATTGGGGGGCCGCCTCCAAAAAGAACACCGATATGTATACGGTTCGTCCGTAATCGCCACTTTGTCTCACTATTTTGTAGACAAAGCTTTTATCGGGATTGGAGGCATATCAGCTCACGGACTAAGCCTGATTCATGAAGAAGACGGTATGCTGAAGCATCAGATGATGAAACAGGCAGATCAGGTGATCATCCTTGCGGACCATTCGAAATTCGGAATCAATTTCCCGTATCGTTTTGCTGATTTGTCTGAGGTTAATATCGTGATCACCGATCGCTTACCAGAACCGGCGATGCTGGAAATTTTGCAACACCATGATATCGAAGTTGTTGTCCCCTCATAAACTTGAAGCCAATCGCTCTAACTAGACGCAATATGTATAACAGAGATATCAGAAGACAGGAGCTGGAGAGAAATGAAACTGTTTGCAATTGATATGGATGGAACGCTATTGAACGAGGAAGGAAAAATAAGCAAAGCCAACGCAGAGGCAATCCGCAAGGCACAGCAGCAAGGTGTTCAAGTGACGATTGCCACTGGCAGAGCCGCTTATGATGCCTGGACAAAGCTAGAGGAAGCAGAGCTGGTTACTCCCGTCATCGGGGCAAACGGCGCCACTGTGCACGATGTGCATCGGCGCCAGCTAACCTCTACTCCTATGGGCCGGAGCGAAACATTTGAAGTGCTGAGCTGGCTTGAGGGTAACGACTTCTACTATGAGGTCATGACAGACCGGGCTATTTATTCTCCACAAAAGGGGCATCAGCTACTTGCTGTTGAAATGGACCGCTTGCTGAGCGCCAACCCAGATATTTCGCTGGATACTTTATTACATGCAGCTGAAAAACAATATGAACAGACCGGGCATACCCGCATCGCTTCATATGAGCAGATTCCACTGGATGTAGAGATATATAATGTGCTCTGTTTCTCCTTTGATCATGCCAAATTGGAACGGGGGCGTAAACGTTACCGAGATTTTCAAGGTCTAAACATGGTCATCTCCTCAGATCGCAACTTTGAAGTCGAGCATAAGGATGCGTCTAAAGGTAATGCATTGCTTTATCTCGCGAATTATCTGAACATCCCAATGCAGGAAGCCGTAGCGATCGGTGACAGCTATAACGATATTTCCATGCTGACGACGGCCGGAAGAGGTATTGCCATGGGCAATGCAAATGACGACATTAAGGCTGTCTGCTCTGAAGTTACCCTGACCAATGTGGAAGATGGCGTTGCTCATGCTCTGTTGAACCTCCTCAACACCGTCGAGGCTGACACTGTAAAATAGAAGGGATTAGTTGCGTACTGCGTACAACTCAGGCTAACGCTGTTTCATGCTGTACGCAACATGTCCGTCTTACATATAACAATTCTTAAAAAGCAGATCTAGACGAAAAAGACGCTCGCAAGCATGGTTACCATGCATACGAGCGTCCTTTTCTGTTTGAAATACCAACGGAGAGAGAGGGATTCGAACCCTCGCACCGCTTACGCAGTCTAACCCCTTAGCAGAGGGTCCCCTTATAGCCACTTGGGTATCTCTCCATGGCTCCCCGAACAGGACTCGAACCTGTGACAACTCGATTAACAGTCGAGTGCTCTACCAACTGAGCTATCAGGGAATATTACTGTAGATTATCATACAGTATGGTTAATTTACCATGAATCAGGGGGCCTCGTCAAGTGCCAACAAGCGAAGTTTACCTCCACATTTCCCACAGCGATATCGCTGTGGATTCATTTTACGCTTACGCATATACTCCTGTTGACAGGAAACACACACAAGCTTGTAACGATAAGGCTGAGGCTTTCTTCCCACTCTTCCCGGTAGGGTCTGACAATGCCTGCTTCCTCCTACGCGAGCCAGCCATGCTTTGAAATCAGCATCACGATGCTGGTAGCCCATTCCGCGCAGATGTAGATGATAATGGCACAGCTCATGCTTTATAATTTTTTCCACCTCAGAACGCCCATAAGCTGCGAGTTGATGTGGATTAATTTCAATATGGTGACTTTTCATAAAATATCGACCGCCTGTAGAAGACAGGCGCGCATTAAAGGTGGCTTGATGTTGAAACGGCACGCCAAAGCTCTCCAGCGAGATGCGCTCTACCCATTCTTGAAGTTCTTTATTACTCATGGAAGGGTTCATTGAATTGCTCAGAGACTTGGACTCCATCCTTATGGTTTCCCTCCTTTGCTTCATACTGACAAGCATATTATAAAATGACGGCCGAAGTCTAACCCTGGTTCATAAGCACACTTTAGGTATCCACCCCATATGCTAAACATACAGATGTAACGCAGAGGAGGAGATCGGCTTGCCTCAATGGCTCAGCAACCAGCTCATGCGGGCCTTTTACAAGAAGGACCGACGCCAAATTAAACTGTTGAACGATTGTTGGTTTTTTTATCATAAAGCACCTGGTATAGAATTTGACGCCAACAACGGGTAGAAGCAGAAAAGTTCCAGAAATGAAAAACCGGAGTCTCCAATATGATTCGGAGATTCCGGCTTTTTTTACTCTCACAAAAGGTTATACAGCTTTATTTAAAGCACTATGCCTGTGACTGCGCATCTGCGGGAGGTTTCATAGTCAGACCTACCCTGCCTTTTTTCAAATCAACATTCAACACCCACACGGTTACGTTATCACCAACAGATACAACATCCATCGGATGCTTAACAAAACCACTGCGCAGCTGTGAAATATGAACCAACCCGTCACTTTTAATACCGATATCCACAAATGCACCGAAATCAATGACATTGCGGACCGTTCCCTGAAGTTCCATACCCGGTGCCAGATCCTCGATCTTCAACACATCCTTGCGGAATACAGGCAATGGCAACTCGTCGCGCGGGTCACGACCTGGTCGCTGGAGGCTGTCCAAAATATCCCGCAATGTTGGTACACCAACTTCCAGCTTCGCAGCCAGCTGATCAATATTAGACACATTCAGCGCTTCTGTTGCAACTTTCGAACCCAGATCATGGGCACTGATACCTAGCTCCGCCAACAGACGGTCTACGACAGCATACGATTCAGGGTGAATCGGTGTGCGATCCAGTGGATTTTCTCCACCCGGTATACGGATAAAGCCAACGGATTGCTCGTAGGTTTTTGCGCCAAGTCGCGGCACCTTCTGCAACTGACGACGGTTGCTGAATTTACCGTTTTCCTCACGATACTTCACGATGTTTTTAGCAATAGTAGCGTTGATCCCTGCTACGTAGGACAACAGCGCCGAGGAAGCCGTGTTCACATCCACACCGACGTGGTTAACAGCCGATTCCACAACGTCCTTCAAGCTCTCATCCAGATGTTTCTGCGACACATCATGCTGGTATTGACCTACACCAATGGCCTTCGGCTCAATTTTGACCAGCTCAGCCAGCGGGTCCTGCACACGACGCGCGATGGACGCCGCACTGCGCTCAGCTACGTCCAAATCAGGAAATTCTTCCTGTGCCAGCTTGGAGGCAGAGTATACGCTCGCACCTGCCTCATTGACGATCAGATACGCGAGGCTGTTGTCACCAATATCCGCGATAACTTCGGCTACGAATTGCTCTGTCTCGCGTGATGCGGTTCCGTTACCAATGACAATCAACTCGATGTCGTATTTAGCAATCAGCTGCTTGAACGTTTCGGCAGCCTCACGTTTCTTGTTGTTCGGCGGTGTTGGATATGTCACAGCCACTTCCAGCAGCTTGCCTGTGTCATCGACAACTGCCAGCTTGCAGCCTGTCCGATAGGCCGGATCGACTCCAAGCACACGACGCCCCTTGATCGGAGCCTGTAGCAACAGGCTGCGCAAATTGCCTGCAAAGATAGAGATGGCCTGCTGTTCGCCCTTCTCTGTCATTTCAGCGCGCACTTCACGTTCGATAGATGGCGCGATAAGTCTTTTATACGCATCCTCAATGACACTGCGTAGCAGGTCTTCCACCACAGACGATCCTTTAATCACTTGACCTGCCACATAATTGTAGATGGAATCCGGTGCTACCTCCAAACCAACCTTGAGAATGCCCTCCCGCTCTCCGCGATTAATCGCCAGAATACGGTGAGGTGGCATTTTCTTAGCCAGCTCACGATAGCTGTAGTAATTCTCATACACAGACTCTTGCTCGGTATCCTTCGCTTCAGAGGTCAGCATTCCATGATCCAGTGTATAACGGCGCACCCATTGGCGAATAGCCGCATCATCAGCTATATTTTCGGCCAAAATATCCATAGCTCCTTGGATAGCTGCCTCAGGGGTTTCGACTCCCAGCTCAGCATTCACATAGGATTCAGCTTCTTTCAAAACATCACCCTGCTTCGGCTGACCCCAAATCCAGATGGATAGCGGCTCCAACCCCCGTTCCTTTGCCACACTGGCGCGAGTCTTGCGCTTTTGCCGATATGGACGGTATAGATCTTCCACTTCCTGAAGTTTAACCGCAGAGGTGATAGCAGCCTGCAGCTCTTCAGTCAGCTTGCCCTGTTCATCAATAATGCGGATGACCTCTACCTTACGATCCTCCAGATTACGTAAATACAGCACACGATCTTCAATTTCACGCAGCTGATTTTCATCCAGCTCTCCTGTCATTTCCTTACGATAACGCGCGATAAAAGGAATTGTATTTCCTTCATCCAATAAACTGATCGTTGTCCGGATTTGCTTGAGTGCCAGCGACAGCTCTCTCGCCACTTGTTTGACAATCCGTTCTTGGCGTTCTGCTTCGTTCGGCTCCTGCCCAATTTCCGTCTTCATTTCCTCGTTAGACAAACCTATCCCTTCTTCCTCACAGCTCTTGTCATACATCATGTCTTTTATTATCACAAAAAATGATTCAAAGCGCCAGCAGGTGACGTAAAAGCAAGCCCTACCTGTATTTTTCTTCGGACATGCAAAAGGACAGCGCTAGAGCGCTGTCCTTTCCCGTTTCACTCGTCGTTCCATCATACTAAAAATCAATCAAACCGAGACTGATCTGTAGCGAATCGCTCACTTTGCGCATGGTTTCTTCATCCAAATGGGTGATTTTGTCGGTAAGCCTTTGCTTGTCGATCGTCCGGATTTGCTCCAGAAGAACAACAGAATCACGATCAAAGCCATGCGTCGCCGCGTCGATTTCCACGTGTGTAGGCAGCTTTGCCTTCTGAATCTGTGCTGTGATGGCTGCTACGATCACGGTAGGGCTAAACCGGTTGCCGATATCATTTTGAATGATCAGCACAGGTCTGACGCCACCTTGCTCGGAACCGACTACGGGTGAAAGGTCTGCAAAAAAAAACGTCGCCGCGCTTTACGATCAATATGGATTACACCCCGCTAACTGTACGGCCCAAGGTGCTGTTTGCATCTTCCTCCGCGTGAAAGGCTTCAGATGCCATGGTCAGGTTAATTTTAGCCATTTCCATGTATCCACGCTGCATAGCTTCACGAATGTAACGTTTTTTTACGTTCACCTACATAAAGCTTCATTGCCTGCCTGATAAATTCACTGCGGTTGGAATTCTCCATAGCTACGATCCCGTCCACTTCCTGCAAGAGATGATCTGGCAAACTGATCATTATTCTTTTGGTGTTCTGCAAATTGGCCAACTTCTCTTCCACCCCCAAAACCTTGTCGCCATTGTACCATTATAACGTTATTCCCGGTAATTTATTCAAACGGAATATAAGAGAATGTATATGATATGCGTATATCATCTATGCTGCATTCCATTATAAACTACGCAGTTCGTTTTCGTACAGGCGTTTGATCCCCGAAATACAAGTGTCAGCGGAGCCTAGTGCGTCTTTTGACAGTTATAGCGCTCTTTTCTTTCCTTTGTACATATTTCGGGACGTTCTACGAAAACTCCTGCTTTTATCCGGTAATTTGCGTTATGAAATTAATTCCAGCGGGTTGGAAGAAGCGAGTTCACCCGAACGACAGGAACATGATCTCGCATGTAAACACGCGGTACCCTGTCTGCGATCATGCAGATCACCTCGTAGTGGATTGTACCAAGCTTGGATGCCAGCTCATCCGCCGCAATGATTTCGCCGGACTGCTGGCCGATGAGAACAACCTCTTCGCCGGTTTGGATTTCTTCCGCATCCTCTGCGAAAGATTGTAAGGATACCATACACTGGTCCATGCAGATCGTACCGAGTACAGGGACGCGACGACCGCGTATCAACACTTCGACCTTCCCACTTAGCATGCGGGAGTATCCATCCGCATAACCAATTGGCAGTGTGCCGATCCGCTCTTCATCAGAGGTTACATACCGGGTGCCGTAGCTAACCCCCCAGCCGGGAGGAAGCGTCTTGGTATAAACCACCGCCGTCTTTAATGACAATACAGGCAACAGTTCAATGACTTGCCGGTTAACCTCATCAGACGGATACAGACCGTATATACTGATGCCAATCCGCACCATATTGGGGGAAAGGGAAGGGGTATCAATGGTGGCCGCGCTGTTGCCCGTATGTATAATGGGAATAGAAATACCTTGTTCCCTTAGCGCATCCGCCACGCCCCGAAACCGATCATATTGTAGCAGTGTATAGCTTTTATCTTCTTCATCCGCACGGGCAAAATGGGTGTACATGCCTTCCAGCAGCACCTGCTCTAATTCGTGAACCTGCCGGACAAAAGCCAAAGCCGTTTCTCCAGGCAGCAAACCGAGTCTTCCCATACCGCTGTCTATTTTGATGTGCACCTTCAGCTTGCGTTCGCTTCCTTGGCGATCCAATCTGCAGATACCCTCCAGCACTTCCTCACTAAACACAGTCAATGAGATATCATGCTCCCAAGCTGTTTGGACAGCTTCAGGTGAGGTATAGCCGAGTACAAGGATCGGCAGTCCAACCCCCGCATGACGAAGCTCCAGAGCCTCATCCAGAAAAGCGACGCTCAAATAATCCGCACCAAGGCGTTCCATTTCCTTTGAAATTTCTACGGCACCGTGACCGTAGGCATTAGCCTTGACACAGACCAGCATCAGCTTATCCGCAGGCAATGCCTTGCGAAAGGCCTCATAGTTGGCGCCAAGGTGATCCAGGTTGATTTCGGCCCGGGTCGATCTGTATTGTGCTTGCAAAATCCAGTCACCTTCTTCAATTGTTAGCCTGTAACGTAACCTTTTACCATTTTGGATATAGCAAAATCCTTGCTTCCAAAGGTTAATGGTAATGTTCAGAGACGTGGCTGTCAATGGCAGGGGGCTCTGCCAGCCTCCTCTACCATCTTTACAATAGAACAAGATATACAAGCGATGCACATCTTAGACTGCGAATGAACAAAAGACGGATACGGGCGGTAGCAGAGCATTTTACACTCTAGACCGTCTGCATCCGTCTATAAAATTTTATTTACCCGATTGTTCCTGTATAGAAGCGGCAATTTGTATCATTTCGCTCACAGGCAAGTCAGCACTGGTGATTCTGAACTCTATTCCATCATTCATCCAGGTCATCGTCTGCTGTTCACTTCCTGTCAGCACGGCAAAACTTCCTCCAATATCAACCAGTTCGCCTGCCGTCAATGCGACCGCCCGATCTTTTGGACGCGCCTCCACAATGGTATAGTTATACGTTCCGCTGTACCGCAGCATCACTGCATGTGTACCATTATCCTCCAGCTCCGGCGTATCCTTGATTTGTACTCCGGCTGGCGTGTAGGACGGTTCAATCAAGCCGAACTCACCCAACACAGCTTCTGCGGCATCCGTTCCCGCTGACGTTCCAGTTGCAGCATCCGCTGTGCCCGGTGTCTGTTGCTGCTCCTCTGCGTTAGCTGCTGCTTGCGGCTTGGACGTATCGCCAGTGACAGCTCCGTCGCTCTTTGCTTCACCAGACGGTTGCTGGACATCGCCCCCTACGGTTCCCTGCTCTTGTCCGGCTTCACTGGACGTCACGCCAGTCGTCCCTTCTAACGTACCGGTCGTATCAAGCGGACCGCTGGAATCCACTGCCCCTGAAGATGGCGATCCCTCGTTACCTGCATTCGTTTTTCCGGAAGCCATATTCCGCTCCATATCAAAGGAATCCTTGTCAAACTTCGTATCAAAAGCAAATTGATCGAATTTCAGATCGACAACCACCTTGGCATTCGCATCAGATACTTGTACCTGAGTAGGGGCATAGTTGTTTTTGGATAGCCAAATCTTTTGCCTTACCAGCGCATGGCTATTGTAGTTCGCGGCCACATCAAACACATAGGATTTATCGTCGGTAGCCAACTGACGGGAAGCATCACCGATAATGCTGCGAACCAGCGTCTCATATAAATATACCTGACCCTGATTGTTTGGCCAGTCGCTCTTGAAACGGAAGCTTTTGTTCAGGCTGGGGGTCAGTACAAATACACCCTCATCATTACGAAGCACAATTTGCGTAACATCTTTTTTCTCGTTCGTCATGGCAATTCGGTAATAGGACGGCTTGCGATAGGAAATATCCACCTTGTATTCCTGCGGCGTGTCGCCGGTATGCAGCGTCATCAAAGCTGTACCGTGGTAGCTGTTCAGGTCGCTCACCACGTCACTCAAATCTTTAACCACATCGTCTGCGCTCTTCTTGCCGCACCCGGCCAGCAGCAACGTTACACACATGACCATGGCAAGCATCCATGAAATCCGGCGCATGTCATCAACCCCTTCAGCACATGTTTTAAATGAATTAGTACATGTCTATGAAGGACTTGTTCGATTTATGCAGACTGGCATGACAAGCTTGAGCGTATCCTTGTGTCATGCTATAAAATCTTTTGGAGACTGATCATAAATTCATACAAGAAATAAACTGAAAAACCAATCAAAACCACACCGGCACAGATTGTAACCCACTTGATGGCGGTTCGGTTCATGGCTTTTCGTGTTGTCGCTACGAGGGTCATCAAACCTAAATCATGAATAAGAATACCAAACAAAATACCTAAGCCAACAATCAAAAATTGACTTGTATTTGACCGATCAAATGAACTTGCCAGCACAGTCCCAAAAACACTTACCCAGAACACTAAATTCCCTGGTGAAACAGCTACAAGCAGCCCATTTTTATAGGAAGAAAATAATGATTTCGTCTTTTTCTCTCCTTCTAGTGCAATATCATGATCCGCATTTTTAATGCTGTCGTACCCCACGTAGCACAGAAATATGGCTCCAACGAGCCACATGATCACCTGTACAACAGGTAAGGACAGAACAGAGGCCAGACCAAAATATAAACCAATGATTAATAACAAATCGATGGTCATCCCCCCCGAGCCCCACAATCCATCCATGCATAAATCCATTCTTTAGCCCTTGCTTCGTCATTTCAACCGTAATGGTACCTACAGGTAATGCTATGGAGAAACCTAGTAAAACATATGTAATAAACAATGCCATTTCAAAACCCCTTTCAAATGTATAAAAACGTTATTCTATATTATAAAAAATGACAAATCAATAAAATGTTGAAGCCTGTATGAGCTTAAAACACATGAGACTTATTTTGTACAAAATCGGATTCATTGACCAAGTTTGTCCATTGAGTATTGAGGTTCCAGCACTTATCATTGCTTTTGTGATAATAATTCTCATTCGCAAATTTATGAACTATCATATTATACGGAGGCTGCTATGACCAACAAAAAATCTACTCGACAATACACTGCTCTGATCTGTCTATTCTCTCTTATGGGGGCATTGCTGCTAGGATGCGGCGCATCTGATAAGCAGACTGCAAGCAGCAACACAACAGCATCTACAACCTCGGAAGCTGCCACAACTCGTGCCTACACAGACTATAAGGGTCATACAGTAAACATTCCCACGACTCCTGAGCGCATTGCTTACTTCGGAGAAAACTATGGGGATCTATTGGTTTTAGGCGTACAGGCTGTTGGTACATCGACTTCTATGATCGAGGGAAAGATATATGAGAAAAAAGTTCAGAATGTATCGGACCTAGGATTTCCCATTGATTTAGAAAAAACATTGGCTCTACAACCAGACCTAATCATCACCGCCGATACGGATGAAAAACAATACGCAGCGTTAACGAAAATTGCACCTACAATTATGTTCGATACCTTCGCTCCACTGAACGATCGTTTGCTACATCTCGGAGACATTGTGAACAAGAAAAAGGCTGCTGAGGACTGGCTTGCCCAATATAAAATCAAGGAAGCAGAGATGTGGACCAAACTTCATGCGCAAGGTGTTAAGTCGGGTGAAACAGCTTCGGTCTTTACCTACTATCCCGGTGATCGTTTGTTCGTCATGGCACGGACAGGCCTGTCACAGATATTATATGAAGAGAATGGTCTCAAGCCTACTCCTCTTATTCAGAAAGCGCTGGATGAGGACAAAGGATTCGTGCAATTATCACAGGAAGTAATCGGACAATACGCTGGAGATCGGATTTTCATACTAAGCACTCCAAGTTCAGAAGCCCAGCAATCCACCGAACAATTAATGAAAAGCAAGCTGTGGCTTCAGCTCCCTGCTGTCAAGCAGGGACATGTGTACATGCAGGACATTGGCAAAACCGAAAGTGATGCATCTACTCGGGAATGGTTGCTGGAGGAAATGCCCAAGCTCATAAAATAAGATTGGAGAAGCCTATCGTCCTTGTTGATAGGCTTCTTTTTTGTTGAACCTAAAGGAGGTATACTTATGCATATATGATAACCATTCTCAGTAAAAGGAGCTTTACACCGTGAATCAGCCTTCGTCGTCTGTAAATTCACCTCCACCCAACACACTGCTTTTTCATTTTAAAGGAATTGTGTTGGTTAGTGAGCCTACCGTTGGACAAATATCTCAATCAAATTCCGATCACTGTCTGCTTATGTTCATCGGCGGGGCTGGTAGGGTGGATGTGGGTCAAGAACAATATGTATTCCATTCAGGTCATGGGTATTGGTTAACTCCTGGCGAATCCTATCGCATCGCTCCCTTGGATGGAACTGTTCCTGAATACTACAAAATCACGTTCAAGGTCATTACCATGCCGTTGGAGCCACAATCGGACGCGACCTTGGTTGAAAACGCAACGGGCATGCCATCCATATATCACGGATCTGTCCTGCCAGACCCGCGTGAATACATCGTTTCCTCTTCCTTCAAGCCTATTCAGTTGGCCGAAGAGTTATTTTATAGCACCCAACAAACAATACAGCCTCATAGACAAACCACTGCATTGCGTCAGCAAATCATGTTTCAAGAGCTGCTCTTACTGTGGCAGGAAGCCCACGTCCCTATTAAGCATAACGAGGGCTTTAATCCGACATTGCCTGCATCGGTGGAAAGCACCCTTGCATATATGGAAAACCACTACGAAAAGCCTATTACCGTCAAGCAGCTTGCCGAACAGGCCAACGTTTCCATATGGCAATACTCCCAGCTGTTTCGCAAAATAACGGGCAAAAAGCCGTTGCATTACCTCACTGAGCTGCGCTTGAACCATGCCAAGCGGCTGCTGCTGGAATGCAAACGGCCTTTACGTGAAATTGCCCGTCAGGCGGGTTTCTCTGACGAATATTATTTTAATCGGCGTTTTAGGCAAATGACCGGGGTTCCACCGGGTAAATATGCGCTTTCCACTCCCGGTTCTGTGTGCGTTAAGGATTGGACTGGCCACCATATTCATATCCCTCGTCGAGCGAGCCGCATCATCTATCACGGAGAAACGATGGGCGATTTGCTCGCGTTAGGAGCCACAGCCATAGGCGGAAGCCTGCGGCTCAGTGAATACAGCGTCTATAAGCATCGTCTTGAGAACGTAACTGACGTGGGACTTCCGCTGGATACCCGCTTGACCAGCGCTCTTGATCCTGATCTGATTATCATCGCCAACTCGGATGAACAGGAATATGAGCGTATTGCAAGCATCGCGCCCACCGTCACCTTCAACTCCTTTGCCGCCCTGGAGGAACGACTGCGTACACTTGGCGCCTGGCTCGATAAGGAACAAGAGGCCGAACGCTGGTTAGCGACCTTCACCGCTCGTAATCTGGCGATGTGGCAGCAGCTCAGCACGCATATCACAGCCGGAGAAACCGCCTCTGTTTTTATCTACGACCATGGCGATCGGCTCTTTGTCATGGGCATGTCCGGATTCTCATCGGCCCTCTACCACCCGCACGGCTTCCAGCCTGTCGAGCCAATCCAAAAGATGCTTGATGAGGGACTGGGCTTCGCAGAAATTAATCCAAACGAATTGCCTGATTACGCTGGCGATCGCATATTTATGCTCGTCCCTACGGCACCAGACTCCAAGCATACGCTGGAATGCATGCTCAACAGCCCTCTCTGGCATAGCCTCCCTGCTGTGCGTCAAGGCCAGGTATATTTCGTAGAAGCAGACCGCTGGAACTGGAGCGATGCTATGACTCGGCAAAAGCTGCTCACTGCACTGCCCAAACTGCTCGTTCGTTGATGCTGAAATGCTGTTATTTTTCAAAAGCTACATGAGTCCTTGAATAGTCCCATCTGCCTCCAGCGACATATGCTCAGCTGCTGGAGATTTGGGCAATCCTGGCATCGTCATGGTATTACCTGTTTCCACGACTACAAAGCCTGCGCCTGCGGACAATGATACGCTGGACACGTGAATGGTGAACCCCTCCGGCGCACCTAGCAAGGAAGGTTGATCTGAGAAAGAATACGGCGTTTTGGCCATACATACAGGCAGTTGTCCAAAACCAAGCTGCTCCATACCAGCCAACGCCCGTTTGGCTGCAGGCGTGTAAGCCACCTCTGCCGCACCGTAAATCTCCTTGGCAATGACACTAATTTTCGCTTGCAAATCAAGCGTATGATCATATAGCGGCGCAAAATGGGCTTTATCCTTCTGAAGTAAGTTCAGCAGGCTTTGGGCCAATTTTTCTCCCCCTTGGCTTCCCTGCGCCCATACTTGTGAAAGCTCTGAGGGTACACCCAGCTTGCGGCATTCTGAGAAAATCAAATCCAACTCAGCTTCGCTATCTGTTACAAAATGGTTAATCGCCACCAAGACAGGCACACCAAACTTTTGCAAATTCCGTACATGCCGGCTCATATTGGCTAATCCGAGTTGCAATTGCTCCAGATTTTCCGCATCCAGCTCCTGTTTAGCTACACCGCCGTTATATTTCAGCGCTTTGGCGGTTACAACCAGCACAGCCGCATCCGGCTGCAAGCCGGACTGGCGGCACTTGATGTCAAAGAACTTTTCCGCTCCCAGCTCAGCCCCAAATCCCGCCTCTGTGACGACGACCTCTCCCAGCTTCAACGCCAGCTTTGTACCGATCAGACTGCTACATCCATGGGCAATATTAGCAAAAGGTCCACCATGCACAATAACCGGAGTGCCTTCCAACGTCTGCACTAGATTAGGCTTTAATGCTTCCCGAAGCAGCACAGCCATTCCTTCCACCGCGTGCAGATCCTCTGCTTTTACCGCTTCACCGGATTCGTTATATCCAATCACCATCCGACCCAACCGTACTTTAAGATCGTCCATATTTTCACTTAAGCATAGCACCGCCATGACTTCCGATGCCGAGGTAATCAGAAAGCCGCTTTCTCTTACCGCTCCATTCCCCGTTCCCAATCCAGTCACAATACTTCGCAAGCTCCGGTCATTCATATCGACAGCCCGTTTCCACACGATTCGGTCTGGCTTCAGCCGCAAAGCATTTCCATGGAACAAATGGTTATCAATCATCGCTGCCAGCAAATTATGTGCTGCCGAAATCGCATGTATATCCCCTGTAAAATGCAGATTAATGTCTTCCGCCGGAACAATCTGGGCCTGTCCTCCCCCGGTGGCTCCACCTTTCATCCCAAAGCAAGGTCCAAGGGACGGCTCACGCAGCGCAGCAACGGTTTTATGCCCCATCGCGTTGAGTGCCTGGGACAGCCCGATGGTTGTCAGCGTTTTTCCTTCTCCAGCCGGAGTGGGATTCATCGCTGTAACCAGCACCAGCTTTCCATTCGGGCGATCCTTCAGTTCCTCCCACAGAGATGGATTCAGCTTCGCTTTATATTTGCCATACGTCTCCAGATGCTCTTCTTCAATTCCTGCTTCTTTGGCTATATCAATAATCCTCTTCATCTTTCGTTATGTACCCCCCGTTTTATAAGTCTGACCCATGGTGTCGAACCCTTTATCATTTTATTCTACCAAAGTGTACGGTTTATTGCGCTATGATTCATTTCATCGCAAGCATGACTATCCTGTGAGTTATAAAAAAAGCATCCCCTGCCTGCATGAACTTTGAGGATACTCTTTTGGCATGTCCTAATCAGCAGAAATCCTTTAGAAATCAGGACAGCTTGGGACTACAAACCATCCATATGTAAGCAATTAAACTCTCAACTACTCTCCACTTTATAATGCTTTTCCAGCAGTTCTTTAAAAACGTCAATCGGGTACTTGTATTGATCCGTTTTGAACACAATCCGGTTATTCCACTGGTTCTTTTCCAGCTCGCACCCATGCTCCATGTCCAGTTCCTTCATAATAAATATAATCTCATCTAAGGTTACCATCACACTATGTCTATTCGTCGTAGTCGCCAGCATCTGCTCGCCTTCCTGTATGTATGCCTTAACGATCTGTTCATCAAACCCTTCGCTGATCATTAATTCCTTCAAGGTTTGTACAAAAAGAGACGGCAGGTTTTTGTACTGCGATTTTTTAATCCCAAACAGCGTGACGCTTAAGCGGGAAATATCATGCATAAACACAATATTTTTTCTCCGGTTCAGTAAAAACAAGCTGGCATGCCAACTATTCAAAGGCGGATAAATATCAACTTGAAGTGGTTCAGTCTCCCATTCCTTCAGCAGTTTTTGGGTTCCCCGTATAACAAACATCATTGCTCTCCTTTATTGACGGTTCTGTACCGTAGCTCGTGATCTGACATCCCTAATCTCTCACACTAGGCTTGCCCCGGAAATTATAACACCGTATTCCAAACATCGGATTATAGACTATTTCAGTATAGAATAGGGGAATGATTAATTACCTGACACTGTTGAACGTAGCTCCTTCGGGACAATCCAGGGCATTTTCGTTTTCTTAGTGGATATTTTTTATGGAAATCCCCTTCACCGCTCTATATAATTCAGGTACAGTTCGTCACACGAGCTTAATCTAAAAATTAGGGGTGTTCCACACCTATGTCACAGCATATTTTACTTATTGAAGACGATCTATCCATTGCTGAAATGCTGCTCAAAGCACTCACCAAGGAGGGCTACAATTTAACCACCGCCTATGACGGAGAAGAAGGACTTAATACCTTTGAACGGCATAACTATGACCTCGTACTCGTGGATCTGATGATGCCAAAGGTTGATGGTATGGAGGTAATCCGCCGAATTCGTACCCGCAGCGCCGTGCCGATTTTGATTATGTCGGCTAAGGACAGTGATGTGGATAAAGCGCTTGGACTGGGCTTCGGGGCAGATGATTATGTTGCCAAACCTTTTTCGATGCTTGAGATGACGGCGCGTATTCAATCCGCAATCCGCAGATCGACTACCTATGCTCGTCTGCAACAGCAGGAGGAACAGCCGCAAGCACAAGTGTTGACCTATGGAAATTTGCGCATTGATTTTGATCATTTTACAGTCATACGCGATGGAAATGAAATTCAGCTAACAGCCAAAGAATCCGATATTCTGAAGCTGTTTGCATCCAATCCGAACCGGGTTTTTACGAAAGCTCAATTATACGGATTTATTTGGAAAGACGATTATATGGGTGATGAGAATGTGATTAACGTCCATATTCGCCGCCTACGTGAGAAAATTGAAGAAGATCCCTCTCACCCTGTCCACATTAAGACGCTGTGGGGCATCGGCTACAAATGGGAGAATGGTTGATATGAGCATCGAAATCATTTTCGAATGGATTGTCGTCCTCATGATGTCCGTCGTTATCATATGGCTTTGGCGGGAACGTGTAGCCTATAAGCGCAAAATCAAGAATGTCCGAACCCTACTTGAGCGGATCGTGACCGTGAATCATGCGGAAAAGCTGCTATATGTCACAGGTGACGTTGAACTGCAGCGACTCATGACGGAGATCAACCGGCTACTAGACTTAAATTTGAGGGTATCAGCCGATTACAACCGGAGCCAAATCGCTATGCGCAAAATGATTTCAAATATTTCTCACGATCTCAAGACCCCGCTTACCGTTGTGCTTGGTTATGCCGAGATGCTGGATGGCGATCCAGATATTTCGTCAGAAGAACGTATAAAGCTGCTATCCAGAATTCATCAAAAGACAAGCGAAGCGATTGAGCTGATCGGAAGTTTTTTTAGTTTGGCGAAGCTGGAAGCCAACGATACGGATATTCCACTGACCCGACTGGAGATAGGAGAACTGTGCAGACGCAGCATTTTGGAGTTTTATGATCTGCTGACGGCTCAGGGTTTTACGGTACATATTGACATTCCGGAGCATCCCATTTATGCCTTGGGGAACGAAGGAGCCATTGGGCGGGTGCTGAGCAATCTGATTTCAAATGCCATTCGCTACGGGGCAGAGGGTCGAACGCTAGGCCTGACGCTGTCAGAACAGCAGGATACAGTGCGTATAGAAGTGTGGGATCGTGGAAAAGGCATACAGGAGCCGGAGCAGGATAAGGTTTTTGAACGCATGTACACACTTGAGGATTCCCGTAATAAGGCGGTACAGGGCAGTGGACTGGGTCTTACGATTGCCAAGCGCCTGGTTGAATGCATGAATGGAGAGATGCAATTGACCAGCAAACCTTATGAGCAGACCGTCTTCTCTTTTACCTTGAAGAAGATCAACTATTAAGCGAGCTGCTCAACTTAATAAATTTGTAAGGATTACGAAAGAAAAATGAACATTTCGCCCTTTATTCTTGAATTATCAACAGCACACGAAGGGAGAACACCCATGACTTACATATTACGTACACATCAGCTGACCAAAGCCATGAAGGGCAATGAAATTGTAGCAGGGGTCAGTATGAATGTGCGCAAGGGGGAAACCTATGGCTTTCTCGGTCCCAATGGGGCGGGCAAGACAACGATCATGAAAATGATTACCAACCTGCTCAAGCCGACATCGGGTGAGATTGAACTGTTCGGTGAAAAGCTAACGCCAAACTCTTATCATCTGCTCGGACGGATGGGTTCGATTATTGAATACCCAATTTTTTATGATAGACTGACGGCTCAGCAAAATCTCGAACTTCATTGTGAATACATGGGCTATTATAATAAACAGGCTGTCCGGGATGCGCTAGAATTAGTGAACTTGCGGAATGCGAGTGACAAGCCAGTAAAAGACTTTTCACTAGGAATGAAGCAGCGTCTCGGGATTGCCCGGGCCATTGCGACCAAGCCAGAGCTACTCATTTTGGATGAACCAATTAATGGTCTGGACCCAGTGGGAATTAAGGAAATTCGGCAGTTATTCCACATGTTATGCAAGGAATATGGGATGACGCTGCTCGTATCCAGTCATATTTTAGCGGAAATAGAGCAGATTGCGGATACAATAGGCGTGATTAATCACGGACGGCTGATTGAGGAAGTTTCGATGGAACAGGTACGGGATACCAATACAGAATACATCGAATTTACGACCAACGATTGTAAAAAAGCGGCCTACGTCCTCTCCCATCATCTGAGTCTGAATAATATAAAGGTACTCAATGAACAGAGTATACGTATTTACGATATGAGTGTACCGCAGAAGCAAATTACGAAAACGCTCATTTTAAATGATGTAGAAGTCGATTCCATTCATCAGAAAAGCAGTACGCTGGAAGACTACTTTTTACGTCTGTTACATGGAGGTGAGCCCCATGCTTAGATTAATACAGTTGGAGATGAAAAAGCTTCATCTGGCGGGTTATATCCGTTCAGCACTGATCGCCAACGCCTGTATTTTGGGGTTGCTCTGTATTATTGCGCTGGATAGCCAAAATGAAGGAGTACCCGAATTTACACAGTACGCTCAGCTTCTTGATCTCATGGACAATATGGTGAGAGCCACATTTATTGTATTTGCCTCCGTTCTGCTATGCCGTTTTATTGTAGGAGAATTTAAGTCCAAATCGATTACAATCTTGTTCATGTATCCGATTCATCGTCAAAAGCTGATGATCGCCAAACTCTTGATTGTGCTGCTGTTTACGTTCTTGTCTGTTGTTATATCGGAAATCATCATTACGGCTGCGATTCATTTGCTCAACCAGTTTGTCATGATTGTACCGGATAAGCTTACTCTTTCCATACTGGCCGAACAATCCGCGCGGACGCTAATCAATGCCGTGGCCGCCAGCTTTATGGGATTGGTTCCGCTGTATATGGGAATGCGAAGATACTCAGTACCCACGACTATTGTGACCTCAATTCTGGTTGTAGCCTTGCTTTTCTCCAATAATAACGGCGCTACACTTAGTTCCATTGCCCCCGTGCAAATCAGCTTCTCTGTGCTGGGAATGATTGTGGCTTATGCGGCAATTCGGCGCATTGAGTATAAGGATATTGCTTAGTAATATAGATTTTAGTGAAACGCTTTCAAAAAAAGATGAAAATCCTTGTTAGATATACACACATTTTTCACTGGACTTCATTCTAAAACAGGTATATCCTATAGGAGAAATTAAAAAACGGAATAAGGATCTTCGGGGTAGGGTGAGATTCCCAACCGGCGGTATGGCTCATGGAGCTAAGCCCGCGACTCTGTATCTGGCAACAGGATACGGACTGATTTGGTGAGATGCCAAAGCCGACGGTAAAGTCCGGATGGAAGAAGATCGAAGTATGAACATGCCGCAAAGTGAATGAATGCTGCGCTATAGTTTTTGCAGTAACTTCATTTAACTTGTATCAAACGGCAAGTTTATTTGATCAACCCCCGTCTTGCATGGCTTTCGCCATGGACGGGGGTTTTTGTGCCACCGGTCCTGTATTCGCAAGGAGCTAAATAAGTATGAGTCAATCATCAACTGTACTATCATCCAAAGGTTTTGATCGTAGCTCCCACATGAAAAGCGGTTTTTGGCTAGTCGCGATCGGAGCGGCCTTGTGGGGTGCAGACCCGCTGTTTCGTATTATTTTGTTAAAGTCATTCACCTCAGCACAAATCGTACTGATGGAGCATGTGCTGCTCTTTATCGCTCTGACGCCGATGCTGTGGAAGCATCGCGAGGAGCTCAAAACGATACGATTTCGTCAGGTTTTCGCTATTTTGTTCGTCTCGTGGGGCGGCTCGGCACTGGCCAGTGTGATTTTCACCATGGCACTCAGCAACGGTGATCTGAATGCAGTTCTTTTGCTCCAGAAGCTTCAGCCTTTGGTCGCCATTATTCTGGCCCGCGTTATATTGAAGGAAATGCTACCGCGTCATTTTGGAATATTAATTGTCATCGCTCTGTTCGGAACGTATCTTCTAACCTTCGGTTGGTCGCTTCCCTTTGGGCATGTTCATGATTTTGTTCACATTGGTAGTCTGCTCGCACTAGGTGCAGCGGTTCTGTGGGGCGGTTCGACCGTTATGGGTAGCTACTTGCTTCGTTCGATGAAATATGAGACAGTAACCTCCCTCCGCTTCATGGTGGCGCTCCCTCTGCTCATTGTTCTCACCTCGGTGGAGCATGCTCCGTGGAATATGCCTACAGGTACATGGGCGGGCGCAGCTGTAATGATCAACTTGCTGCTGCAAGCATTGCTTCCGGGTCTTCTCAGTTTATTACTGTATTACAAAGGCTTAAGTACAACCAAAGCTTCTTATGCTACGATGGCAGAATTGAGCTTCCCCATGGTTGGTGTCGTAATTAACTGGATCGCTTTCCAGCAAATCGTTACCGTAGCGCAATTGACTGGTTTTATGCTGATCTGGATTACACTCTTTATGATTTCTCGTCAGCAGAAAAATTAATAGCTTAATCTTCTTTCATGCTCATCCAAGCCAAATCGTGAAGATGCTTTTGCATCTCTGATTTGGCTTTTTATGTATTCATATTCATATTAACATTAGTTCCTAAGACCTATTTTTTCAAAAAAAAGTGTACTATTCCTTGTTTTTAAAGATTACATCTATAAAATTAGTCGATTTATGTCGAATAAAACTATGTAGTGATCATCTGACACAGAGGAGAAAAAACTATGACTAAAGCAAAACAAACAGTTCCGTGGTGGAACAGGTTTCTCAAGCAGTTTTATTTAATGAGGACAAAATTAATAATATCTTTTTTGGCTGTGTTATTGATTCCAAGCGTACTTATTGGATACTTTTCTTACCAGGGGGCCACGACACAGCTCAGTCAGCAGATGGCTGCTTCCGTAAACACGAATCTGTATCTGATCCGAAGCAATGTTAATCAGTATGTAGCACCGATTATAAAAGACGTAGACGTGCTTACCAGTGAGATCGAATCTGATTCCATTGGTTCCAACCAAGAAGCACTTCAGAAAAAGTTGGACGTCATCGTCAAAGCTCATCCTGAGTTAGATGCCGCGCTCCTTGGCAATATGGAAGGACAATATATCCGTTCTCCGATAAAAAAGGAGGCTGATTATGATCCTAGGGAGAGAAAATGGTACAAAAACGCAATGCTACATAAGGGCAAGGTATTCGTCGGCGTTCCAGTTGCCAGCGTTACGACAGGAAACTTAGTGGTTAATGTATCGGCAACGCTCAAGGACGGTGAAGGAGCTGTTGCATTGGCTTTGAATCTGGACAAGATGGGTGAAAGTCTCCAATCTGTGAAGATAGGTGAACGCGGAGGACTCATCATTGTTGATTCTGATCATAAAGTTGTATCTGGGACTGGAACAGCCTTTACCAAGACAGGCAAAAAACCGGCTGACACCATGGAGGGCCTTCCCGAAGTGGCGGCAACCGGTGAAAATGATACTCCTTCCGTGTCGCAAATTCAATTTATGAATCGGGACGTACTGGCCTTTACACTTAAGGACCCTCTCACTGGCTGGAACATTGTTGCACTATCGGATCTGGAGGATTACAGTGATGCAGCCCAACCGATTCTGAAGCAAAGCCTGATTGTAATTGTTATTTCCATACTGGCCGCTGCGATCATCATAGTGCTTATGGTCCGCTCATTCCTGATCCCACTCAAAAAGCTGCAAGCAGGAACACGGATCGTCCGTGATGGAAATCTGACCGAACGTGTTAATCTGTCTAGAAAGGACGAGTTCGGCGAGCTGGCACAGAATTTTGACCAGATGACGCATTCCTTGCATTCAATGGTCTCCGAAGTCAACCAAACCTCCTCCCGTCTTGCTTCCTCTTCCCTGATAATCAAGGAGAGCACAGAGCAAACGACGGAGTCCGTACAACACGTAGCGGAAACAGTTATGGAATCCGCGGAAAATGCAGTGACCAGCGCCGAGGCATCCGAGCAAACCGCCAATGCTGTTGAAGAAATGGCGAAGGGTGTCAGCACGATTGCCGAATCGGCAAGCTCCATCGTGGATTCAGCAGGACAAACCGAGCAGGACGTAGCTCAAGGCAGTCAAATGATCAGCCATGTGCGGACACAAATGGACCGCATTTTGGAAGCTGTAAGCCAAACGGCTAGCCTGATGGATGAGCTATCCCAGCTCTCGGACGATGCGAAGCAAATGAATGCGGCTATAGCTGCCATTGCCAAGCAAACTAACTTATTGTCCCTGAACGCATCTATTGAAGCCTCCAGAGCAGGCGAAGCTGGACGTGGATTTGCTGTAGTCGCTATAGAGGTACGCAAGCTGTCGGAACAGTCCAAGGAAAGCGCCGATTCCATCAGTCAGATCATTACGCAGATGCTCGATTTGATTCAACGCTCTACCGCTACGATGAACGGTAATGTTCGTAATCAGGTAGGTGAAGGATTACGAATCAGCCAAGATGCAGAAGGTGCTTTTACGAATATTGAACGCTCTACTTCTCATATCGTGGAACAAATTCAAAGTGTGTCCGCTGCTGCTGAACAAATCTCAGCCAGTACAGAGGAAGTTTCCGCCACTGTCACCCATTTGGCAAGCCTATCCCGCAATTCGGCGGACAGTTCGCAGACAACCTCTGCTGCCGCTCAAGAGCAAATGGCAGCCATGGAGGAAATCGCCTCTTCCTCACAGGAGTTGTCCAACATGGCACAGGATCTGCAAGAGCTTGTTAAGCGATTTAAGATTTAGCTTCCACAGCTATTATTGAAATTTTCACCAACGAAAGCTCAGCAGTACTGTATCTGTTTACTAACAAAAGCCTTCGCCCGCATACAAAATACGGGCGAAGGCTTTTTCGTTGATTCCTTTAGACGATGCCTCGTACTTACCTATATGCTCATCTGCCCCGTTAGCTGGCGGCGTCTATCCCCTTCTGGATCATGTTCCACCATAATATCCTGATGAAAAATGGCTGTAGCTCGCTGTTGCCTGTCGTACATCGGCCATGCTCGCTCAGGTAGCATAGGCTCCCCATCCCGTGCAAAAGCAACCCATGCCTGCTGCATATCATGAGCAAGCTTCTCCATCGAAGGTTGAATCTCTAATCCCAGCTTACCCAGCAGCTTCAGATTATCGAAAACAAAAGCAATTTCTGCACCGTGAACCGCTTGTCCAAAGGTAGGATGGCCCGGCAGTGTCCAATCAAAACGGTACATCCATACCGACGCATACACCGACTGTGCAGCGGCAAGAGCCAACGCAGGACGCCAAAAAATGAGATCAGTCAACATTTGTGCCTGTCCCTCAATGGTAACTGGAAAAGGTTCTATCAGGTCGCCAATGTCGGACATACCTGTCATCATTTCCAATGCCTGACGTGCTGTTAGCTTGTTCATCAGATGGGATTCTTTGCGGATAAAATAGTTCCCTTCATGCAAGTTCGTTCCAATCATAACAGATACCTGTTTTGCTGAACCTTGGGCGATTGCCGACAGGGGTACATCCGGCAAGGTCACCCCGTCCACAACGGGTTGATAAATCATCGCCATCCCAGGTCCGATGACTTCATGTGTTTTGGCCATAGCGAGCATCAACGCATCTGTCGGCAGCGTAAACAATCGCTCAGGATGCTGAGCATCCACACCCAGTTGCTGCAAATACACAGCCGCCACTTGCTCAGCCTGTGCAGCTGGCAACACCTGCGATGCTCCACTTTGCAAAATTGCACGCTGGAACAGCCCCTCAGCGGCTGGCATCGCCAATAGAGCGGCAATACTCATCGCGCCTGCCGATTCACCGAACACCGTTACTTCGTCCGGGTTGCCGCCAAAGGCAGAAATATGATCCCGAACCCATTCCAGCGCAGCGATTTGATCCAACAGTCCGGCATTTGAGGTCAGCCCATTCCCCTTTGGAGTCAAATGCAAAAATCCTAACGGTCCTAACCGATAGTTGATCGTAACTACAACAACATTGCCATTCTTCGCCATGCGTTCCCCGTCATATAAAGGTATAATCCCAGACCCGGTGACAAAGGCACCGCCATGAATCCACACCAGCACCGGACGTCCCTTCTCAGGAGCCTTCGAAGCCGGTGTCCAAATGTTCAGATACAAGCAATCCTCGGACTGCTGCGGCGGTTCCACCAGATTTCCGGTCATACTTTCAGCGGAGGGCATGGGTTGCGGACAGATGGGTCCGAAACTCGTCGCAGCCCGTACACCCTCCCAAGGCTCCAAAGGCTGTGGTCCGTGAAAACGAAGTTTTCCAACAGGAGGCTGCGCATATGGAATACCTTTCCACACATGATATCCATTCCCCGTTTCTCCACGTAATTGACCTAGACGAGTATGTACTGTATTACTCTCCATCATGAACCCTCCTTTATTTTGTATGTTCAACATAACGGTATACTATCAATCTTTACATATCTCTATTATACCCTTTGCGCAGGACCAAACCAAAAAATACCGGAAGCGCTTTTGCGCTCCGGCATTTTGTAGACAGAATGAGTGGATCTTGCTTAATCCTGAACCTCTTCTTTCGGAATCAGCTTGTAAATTTCTTCGCTTTCCATCGAATCAATCAATCGGTCTAGCCACTTGTAATAAGCCACGGCCTGCTTCATTTTCATACGGTCTTGCTGAAGAATGGTCTTAAATTCCTCGTATTCTTCACCCTGCGCCATCAATTTGTCCAGTTCGTCAATGGCTTTGCGCAGTACGAGTAAATTTGTTTCTACTGCTTTTCTCCATTTAATAGCGAAGAAGTCAGTAAAAGTTTGGTACCAGTCATATTCGACTTCATACAAGTCCTTGCGTGAGCCTTTGCTCCATACCTTGTTCACCATTTTCAGATCCAACAACGTTCGAACTCCTGTACTCATGCTCGTTTTGCTCATTTCCATTTCACGGCCCATCTCGTCCAGCGTCATCGGTTTATCCGCAAAAAAAAAGCAAACCGTACAAATGCCCCGCAGACAGAGTGATCCCATATAGGTCCATGTTTTTACCTATAGCTTCTATGACACGTTTGCGAATTTTTTGCAGCGACGCCTGCTGCTCATCACCTAACTGGTACAAGCTCATGCTTGCAACCTCCTAATTTTAGAGCATTTTGCACAACCTAGTATGAACGACTTACCCGTAAAGGATTAGCTTTGACGCAATATATGAAATCTTTCAATACTGAATGAAATGTTTCAAAAGCAAAGCTTCTGTCTATATTACAACAGCATGATCGTTCAAAATCATAATTCGCAAAATTGCTAATGATAGTAAACTTTTAAAATTATGGATATACATAAATCTTTTTGTTATGGTCATATTTCATTGTCTATTTTAAAAAAAGCACTATCGGTTGTAAAGTTCCGAATGTTTGAGCATTCTAAAGAACGAAGGAGCATATCGAAGGAAAGTTTGTACAGTTTTTTCTGTACGTACTTTACGAACAGTTTTTTTGTTTGAAATGTAAGTGATGCTTCTGTTACAATTAATTTTGTCATTAACCGTTCAGGATGTACAGAATTATGATTTTTATACTCAATCCATCATGCAACATGGGGTTAATACCAAGCAAAGTATAGAAAGAAGAGGTGTATGTATGACGATTTTGGAAGTCAAAAATGTCAGCAAACTCTTTGGTCCTCACGCAGAGCAAGGTGTTCCGCTCCTGGAGCAAGGCTGGGGCAAAGAAAAGCTGGCCAAAGAAAAACAGATTACTGTTGGTGTTAACAAGGCCAACATGCAAATTAAGCAAGGTGAAATTTTCGTAATTATGGGGTTATCAGGTAGCGGCAAGTCCACTTTGGTGCGAATGCTAAATCGCTTGATTGAGCCTACCTCCGGTGAAATTCTGGTCCACGGCAAAGATCTCCGTAAGATGAACAAAGAACAACTCCGCGAAGTTCGTCGTAAAACCATCAGCATGGTTTTTCAAAAGTTCGCCCTGTTCCCACATCGGACTGTATTGGAAAATGTAGAATACGGTCTTGAAATTCAAAAGGTAGATAAAGCACAACGCCAGGAAAAGGCACAAACAGCGCTGGAACTGGTTGGTCTTAAAAACTGGGGCGATAAAATGCCCGATGAGCTGAGTGGCGGTATGCAGCAGCGTGTCGGCCTGGCACGGGCACTGGCGAATGACCCTGAAGTTCTCCTGATGGATGAAGCATTCAGCGCATTGGATCCTCTCATTCGCCGTGACATGCAAGATGAGCTGCTGGAGCTTCAAGATAAAATGAAGAAAACGATTGTCTTTATCACCCATGATCTGGATGAAGCGCTGCGGATTGGTGACCGGATTGCATTGATGCGGGACGGAGTGGTCGTACAAATTGGTACACCGGAAGAAATTATGATCCAACCAGCTAACTCTTATGTAGCCCGCTTCGTCGAGGATGTGGATCTGTCCAAAGTATTGACGGCTGCTCATGTCATGCTTCGTCCAGAAACCATCACTATGGACCGCGGTCCGCGTGTAGCTCTGGAATTGATGCGGGAGCGTGGGATTTCCAATCTATTCGTCATTGACCGCACCAAAAAGCTATTGGGTGTTATTAATGCCGAGGATGCTGTTCATGCACTGCGCAACAATTTGAAGATTGAAGATATTTTGATCACGGACGGACCGCAGGTTCCTGCTGAAACCGTTATTAATGATTTGTTTGAAATTACAAGCTCGTCCAAGGTGCCACTGGCTGTCGTCGATGACAAGCAGAAATTGCTGGGCGTTATCGTCCGTGGAGCTTTATTGGGTGCACTAAGTGGAGATGTACCTACTACAAAGGAGGTGAATGCCCATGATACCGAAACTGCCAATCGCTGAGTGGATTCAATCCATTGTAGACTGGATGGGTATTCATCTGGCTGGATTGTTTAATGTTATTTCTTCGGTAATTGAAGCGGTAGTAGGCTTTTTCTCTGGCTTGTTCATGCTTCCGCACCCTCTGGTGTTCATCGTGATCATCGGGATTATCGCCTTTATGATCGGGCGGGTGCAGCTTACACTGTTCACTGTCATCGGCTTCCTGCTGATTGATAATCTCGGCTATTGGAGTGAAACGATGAACACGCTCGGACTGGTCATCACGTCTGCGCTTGTATCCATTGTTATCGGGATTCCGATCGGAATCTGGTGTGCATACAGTAAGTCAGCATCACGCATTATCACGCCTTTACTTGATTTTATGCAGACGATGCCTGCGTTCGTGTACTTGCTCCCGGCGGTTACCTTTTTCAGCTTGGGTGTTGTACCAGGTGTTATCGCCTCTGTAATCTTTGCGATTCCCCCAACCATTCGCATGACCAACCTGGGGATTATGCAAGTATCGGATGAACTGATTGAAGCCTCTGATGCTTTTGGTTCAACATCGGCGCAAAAGCTGTTTAAAGTACAGCTGCCACTGGCATTGCCTACCTTAATGGCTGGTATTAATCAGACGATTATGCTGTCACTGTCCATGGTTGTTATTGCTTCCATGATCGGTGCGGAAGGTATCGGTGCGGTTGTGTATCGTGCTGTGACCCAGCTGCAAATTGGTAAAGGCTTTGAAGCCGGCTTGGCTGTGGTCGTTCTGGCTATTGTACTTGACCGCTTTACACAAAACCTGTTCAAACCGACGAAAAGAAGCAAAAGTCGTGTATCCAGCAAGCAAAAAGTATGGATCACCTCTGCAGTTACAGCGGTTATTCTGATCGCTGGCGCATCTCAATATTTTGTTGGAACAGATCATTCCGCTGCTGGTAAAGGTAGTGCTGCTGCCAATCCGATTGGCGCAGAGGTTGATTATAAAATTATTGGTATTGATGCCGGGGCAGGCATTATGAAGTCGACGGCTAAAGCAATTCAAGACTACAACTTGTCTGATTGGAAGCTAGTTGAGGGTTCCGGTGCGGCCATGACGGCCACATTGGACAAAGCCATCAAAGCGAAAAAACCGATCATTATTACCGGTTGGACTCCTCACTGGATGTTCAACAAGTATGATCTCAAATATTTGGAAGACCCTAAAAAGTCTTATGGTGAAGCTGAGGGTATTCATACGATTGCCCGTAAAGGTTTGCAGCAGGACGCTCCTACTGCTTATGAGTTTCTAAAACGTTTCAAATGGACAGCAGAAGATATGGGTGAAATGATGGTTGCTATCCAAGAAGGGACCAGCCCTGAGCAAGCTGCCAAGGATTGGGCGGAGAAACATGCCGACAAGGTTCAGGAATGGACTCAAGGACTGCAACCTGTCAATGGCGATACCTTTAAGCTAAGCTATGTAGCTTGGGATTCGGAAATTGCGAGTACAAATTTGCTGAAATATATTATGGAAAATAATCTGGGTTACAAAGTAACCGCACTGCAAGTTGAAGCAGGTCCTATGTGGACGGGTGTCGCTAGTGGCGATGTAGATGCCTCACCGGCTGCATGGCTGCCGTTAACGCATGCGGATTACTGGGCTAAATACAAAGATAAACTCGACGACCTAGGTGCAAATATGACTGGTGTTAAAACTGGGTTGGTCGTTCCAGCTTACATGAATGTTAAATCAATTACTGAGTTGCAGGGGAACGGAGCCGAAGCGGCTCCAGCCTCCGCCGCTACTGGGGACTTTGGCAAGGAGGTCGGCTACCGCATTGTCGGTACCGACCCTGGTGCCGGACTGATGAAGCTGACTGCTAAAGCTATCAGTGACTATGGATTGTCCGACTGGAAACTGCTTGAAAGCTCTGGAGCTGCAATGACCGCTACACTGGATAAAGCTATCAAAGCCAAGCAGCCTATCGTTGTAACCGGTTGGACTCCTCACTGGATGTTTAACAAGTATGATTTGAAATACTTAAAAGATCCTAAAAAAGGCTTATGGTGATAAAGAAGAAATTCATACCATTGCCCGCAAAGGGTTGAAACAGGATGCTCCTGTGGCTTATGCATTTCTAAGCCGTTTCAAGTGGACTGCTGAAGATATGGGTGAAGTGATGATCGCAATTCAAGATGGTACTCCCCCACAGCAGGCTGCCAAGAACTGGGCTGATAAGCATCCTGATAAAGTACAGGAATGGATCAAGGGCTTGCAGCCCGTCAATGGCGATCCTCTGAAGCTGAGCTACGCTGCTTGGGATTCGGAAATTGCCAGTACGAACGTATTGAAATATGTATTAGAACAAAAATTGGGCTATAAAGTAACCGCGCTGCAAGTGGAAATCGGCCCAATGTGGACAGGCGTGGCTGGCGGAAGTGTAGATGCTACCGCAGCCGCTTGGCTTCCATTGACGCATGCTGATTATTGGACTCAATACAAGGATAAAGTAGATGACATCGGAACCAGCATGACTGGCGTTATGTCCGGACTTGTCGTTCCATCCTATGTACCCATTGATTCTATTGAGGATCTCAAAACGCAATAATACTTCACTTTTAAACCATACTAATAAATAAAAGGCAGATCAGGGTTACATCTGATCTGCCTTTTGAATATCCAAATTTAAAATTACTCTCAGCCTTTGATTGTGAACCCTTCTTGAGCGGGCACATCGGCATGCTGTGCTGTCGTCTGATGTTGTCTAAAGAATAACGGATAGATCACGAAGGCCACCAGCAGACTCACACAACCAATGACGCCCAGAGCAATCAAATCCTTAAAGATGTATGTGATATCCAGACCCTTGAGCGTAATGTTCCGTACTGCGTCCAGATAATACGTCAGCGGCAATATTTCAGCAAGCCCTCGCAAGAAGCCGGGCATTGCTTCTAATGGCCACGTATAACCTGACAGCATAAAGGAAGGAACAGCAATGAGCATCAGAGTTTGTGTTGCATCCACTCTGGTCTTGGAAAAGAGACTGAACAGGAACCCTAATCCACACAAAGCAAAGTTAAAGACCAGCGAAACCAAAATCAATGGCAGTACCTGTCCCCTAAACGGAATATCGAAACATAAAGCGCTAATACTGAATACAGTCAGCACATTAAAAGCTCCCGCCGCATAATAGGGTGCTAGCTTGGCAATAGCCAAGCGCCAAGGGGTGTTTTTCCATGCGCCAAATCTTCCCCAAGTCCCAGCTTCCTTATCACGCGTGCAAGACAACGCAATACCTAGCAGCAAGCACTGCTGGAGAGCCGCAGAAATTACCCCCAACGGCATGAAAAGCTTATAATCATATACCGGGTTAAATAGCACTCTGGATCGGAACGGGATGGTAGTCAGCGTCGAGGCGGCCTGATCGGCGTTCATTCCCTTTTGCTTCATGGAATTGAGCGATACTCCGGCACTCACGCTACTAATGACCTGATTGGCAATCCGACTGGCACTATTGGAATACATCATATTACTGCCGTCAATCAGCGTAAGCACAGGTGGATTTTCCCCATGCTTAAGCCGAGTGGTAAAGTTATCTGGAATGACAATTCCGACCTTGGCTTCCCCAGTCTCCACCTGGCGGACTACATCTTCCTGATTGGTCACTTGCCGTGTAACGGCAAATGAATCAGTCGCGTCGAACGCCTGAATGATTTGGCGACTAAGCTGCGAATTATCTCCGTCATACACCGTAACAGGCATCTCGGTAATCCGCTGATGCGAATACAGGAAGCCGAACAGTATCGTATACACAATTGGCGTAATCAGCAGAATAGCCATAAAGCGGCGGTCCCGGAAGATACTCAGCCATTCCTCTCGAAACACATCGCGGATACGAAGTCTTTCCTGTGAACCCTGCATATTACTGCGCCCCTTTGCCTGTAAACAGAACCGTGGAGCCTGTTGGAACGGAAGCCGCAAGATCCGGTAATGCTACCTTCACACCAAAGGAACGGACATCCTTATCACCTGAGCTTTGGCTCGGTTTTTGAATGGCAAAGTCCGCAGCCGATTCTAACAAAATGACTTTGCCCTTCAGCTCCTTACCGCCTGACAGTAATTTAACTTGAACTGTATCCCCTGCTTGAAGACCGTTCAGAGACGTTTCCGGTACATAGAATTTAGCCCAACGCTGTGTGGATGTTTCAATAGTATAGACAGGAAATCCTGCGCTAGCCATCTCACCCAAGCTAAGCGACTTGGATTTTACGATCCCATCCTCAGGCGCACGCAGCGTAGTATAGCCCAAATAGGTCTGAGCCTCCTGAAGTGCAGCTTCCGCTTGGGCTACCTGTGCATTGGCACCTTCAACCGCAGATTGTGCCTGCTCTACCGTCGATTGCGCCGCCTTCACAGCGGATTGCGCTTGCTCTACCGAAGCCTGAGCAGCTTTGACATCTTCCTGTTGCACAGCCACTTTGCCCGCTCCTGCCTGTGCTTCCTTCACTGCAGCCAAGGCTTGACGGTATTGGGCTTCAGCCGCCGTAATTTCCTCCTTACGGCTTCCCTCCCGCGCCATATCCAATTTTTGCGACTCAGCATTATACTTGGCCACTGCCTGTTGATGTTCCAATGTCGCTTGATCCAGTGAGGCCTGAGTTGCTGCACCGGCTTCTTGAAGCTTTTTGGCACGCTCCAGATTTTTAACAGTCAGGTCCAGCGTTTCCTTCGCTACCTTCACAGATGCTTGCAATTGCTCAATCTCCTGCGGTCTTGCCCCGCTTTTGAGGGCATCCAATTTCGCTTTGGCGGCGTTCGCAGCCGCTTGGGCCTGTTCTATCTGGCTGGAGGAAGCCTCAGCAGTCACACTGACCGCTGTCGTACCTTGGCTCTTCTTGGCCTGAGCGGCGCTCACGGTAGCCTGTGCCTGGCCTACGCCTGCTTGAGCCTGCAATACGCTGGCTTTCGCTTTGGACACATTGCTCTTGGCTGCCAGCAAAGCAGCCTGTGCTTGCTTCACCTTATCTTCCAGCTCACGGCTTTCCAGATGGGCTAGCTTCACCTGCCCTTTTTTTACCTTGTCGCCCTCATTCACCAGCATCTGATCAATACGTCCCGCCATCTTAAAGCTGGCATTGAGCGTATCGGATTCTACATAAGCCGTAGGGATAGAAGAAGACTCATCTGCGGATAAGCTGCTGCTCCCTCGTGGGAAAGCAGTCAAAGCATAGATTCCTACAGCGATTAAAATAATAAGTACGATGTAAATCGCATATTTTTTGGCTTTCATGTTCTCATCACTCCACTTGTCTATTTAATGTTGCATACCCAGCGCGTTACATACAAATACTTCGGTACTTTCACGAACTTCCTGCAGATTCATCGTTTCGCCCCATACCATCGACCGCATTGGAGTAAAAATGTAAATGCCGAATAAACAATTTGCAGTCGTTTTTGCATCCAGCTTACTCGAAATTTTTCCATAGAACTTGCCGGAATCAATCTCTGCCTCCATAAAATCAAAATAGTCTGCCAGCACCTGCCTAATATTAAAATGCTGTTCCTGCGAGACCCATCCCTTACTGACCAGTAGACGGCAAAAATCCGGCTCTCTCCCAATGAACTCAATATGTACTTGGATCAGCTTGCGAACCCTCACTTCTACCTGATCCATAGGAATTTGAGCCATCGCTTCATGGATATCCTGGACAAAACGTTCCATTCCCATCTTCAAAATGTAAATGTACAATTCTTGCTTGTTTTTAAAATTGTAGTACAGGGTTCCTTTGGCTATGCCACACACCTTGGCAATTTCCTCCATATTTGTATCATTAAATCCTCGTTCGGAAAAAGCCTTGAGTGCGCCGTTAAAAATAATTTCCTTCGTTTGCTGTTTCATGCTTCCTCCTTTTTTGAACTGACCGTCCAGTACAAAAATTATGTATTTATTATAAGCCCATTTTCAGTTATCCAGCAATAGGAAATGTGCAAAAATGACCATTTTAGACACTTCGTCTAAACGATTATTCTAAAATAAAAATGCAAAAACGGATCGAATAAGTGAGGGGGTCACTCATTCGATCCGTTATTTCATAAAATCGGCTAATAAGGAGGCACATCTACGAATTATCAGCCGATTTTAAGGGAGGGCCGACTATTTCTTCACCGTTTGATTGTATTGCGCGATTTTGCCTGTAATTTCTTGTGCAGCTTGATCCAGAGCCTGTTTTGGCTGTTGCTGGCCACTCAGAACAGCCTCAATCGCACCTTCGACGATCTGACGCGCTTCTGGGAATACGCCCATCACTGCGCCTTGTGTAGCAGTAGATTGTGCCGATGCATGCAATTGGTCAACAGCTGTCTGGAATTGCGGATATTTTACCATGTTATCTTTGAGTACCTTCTCGTCATAGGCCGCTTTCGTGATTGGGAAGTACCCAGTATTCACACTCCATTGTGCCTGTACTGCTGGGGAGGCGACGAATTTAATGAACTCCCATGCTGCCTTTTGCTGGGCTTCAGGTTTGTTGTTCATGATGCATAAGCTCGCGCCGCCTACAACTACGCCGCCTTCTTTTGCTTCATTGGCTCTTGGCAGAAACCCTGTGCCTACTTCGAATTTATCGCCAACCTGCTCCACAATATTACGCAGCGAAGCGGTAGAATCCAGCGTCATCGCAATTTGTCCTGCGGAAAAGGCTTTCGCTGTATCGTCCGAGTTACGTCCCAAATTGGATACGACCTTTTCATCGATCATTTTCTTCCACCATGTCAGCGTTTTTACACCGGCATCCGAATTCAGCAACGATTCCGTAGCTGCTTGCTCACGTCCATTGCCATTATTCACATAGTCCGCGTTCTGATTGGCAAACAGTTGCTCCATAAACCAGCCGTAAATGGCAATGGATGCACCAGATTTACCATCCTTACTTAAGGCTTTGGCAGCTTTTTCGAATTCATCATACGTTTTCGGAGGATTAGCTGGGTCAAGTCCTGCGGCTTTGAAAGCATCCTTGTTGTAATACAAAATCGGGTTTGACGTATTGAACGGCATGGCGTTCAATTTGCCATCAATCGTGTAGTATCGTGTAATATTCGGTTCAAGCTGCGACAAATCGAACTTATCCGCATCAATAAATTGTTGTACAGGCGTGATCATTTTGGAGTCGATCATGAATTTACTGCCGATTTCGTATACTTGAATGATGTCTGGTCCGCTATTAGAACCAAGCGACGCTTTCAGCTTGTTCAAGCTGTCATCATATTTACCTTGATATACTGGCTCTACCTGAATGTCCTTATGACTAGCGTTAAAGTCAGCAGCAATCTGCTTGATCGCTTTTTCACCGTTGCCGGACATTGAATGCCACCAAGTCAGCTTTACAGGTGAAGTTGCTGCTGCCCCTGTATCATTACCATTACTCGGCTTCTCCGCCGCTGTATTGTTGCTACAGCCTGCTGCAACGACCATAGCAGTCAGAATAAGCAGGGTCAAAGCACTTTTCAAACGAAAAAATCTCATAATCTCTCTTCTCTCCCTTTGATTAAATGATTCTTGAATGAAATGTTTGTACTCTTGTGTGTTAAAGCTTTGTATATAGGCTGCTTGCGCAGGTGTTGCTGTCTTTTGCTTCTATAATTAGCCTTTAAGCGCACCCGCTGCCATTCCACGCACCAGCTGTTTTAATCCAAAGATCAGCAGGAGTAGAGACGGTAAAATGACAAGTGCCGTACCCGCAAACACCAGATTCCATGAAGTCGATTCCTGAAACTCCAGCATAGATATGCCGATCTGCACGGTACGCATATTCTCGCTATTTGTGACCAGTAAAGGCCAGAGATATGAATTGTACATGTTCAGGAACGAATACACAGCCAGTGTTCCGAGCGCAGGGCGCGATAACGGAAGCACATGAAACAGGAAATATCGGATATGTCCGCACCCATCCATACGAGCAGCCTCGAACAGTTCCTTGGGAAGCTGGAGAAAAAATTGTCTTAACAGGAACGTTCCGAACGCCGTCGCCAGAAATGGAACCGTCAACCCTTGATATGTATCAAGCCAGTTCCAGCTTCGTACCGTCAGATAGTTGGGAATAATAGTAACTTCCCAAGGGATCATCATCGTCGCGACAAACATGCTAAAAATGAAGTTTTTTCCCTTGAATTCCATTTTGGCAAAGGCATAGGCCGCCAAGCTGGCTGTAATCAGTTGTCCGATCATTGTCAGACCCGAAATGAGAAAGGTGTTGCCGATAAAGGCTGCAATCGGAACGATTTCAAACACTTCAGAAAAATTGGCCATATGAAAGGAATGCGGGAAAAAGCTTGGTGGGTAAGCGCTCGCTTCCTCCGGTGACATGACCGCCATAAAAAATGTATAAATAACTGGGTACAAAATCAGAGCGGCTGCAATCGTAAGCAGCACATACAATAATGTTGAATTCAGGTGTTGTTTCATTGGTAATGCACCTTTCTTTCCACCCACTTAAACTGAATCATCGTAAGCAGCAAAATGACAGCAAACAAGACAATGGCCTGCGCACTCCCTGTTCCGAACCGGAAATTAATGAAAGCTTCCTGATAAATGGAATATACAAATACATTCGTACTGTTCACCGGACCACCTTTGGTCAAGATATTAATTTGAGCGAAAGACTGGAAGGCACCAATGATGGAAACTACGGTCACAAAAAAGATCGTCGGTGATAGCAGCGGCATAGAGATACGCCAGAACGTGACCAACGGTCCGGCTCCGTCCATTTTGGCACTTTCGTACATGTCATCTGGAATCCCTTGAAGTCCGCTTGATAAGATAATGTAATTGAAGCCAAGATTCATCCAGATGGTCATTATGGCTACGGAGAACAACGCCCAATCTGGGCTGGTCAACCACGGAACTGGATTGATATGTAATAGGGAAAGCACATAGTTGAACATCCCCAGTGTAGGATGGAAAAGGAATTTCCAAATGACCGCAGATGAACCCACCGATAACACCATCGGTAGCGAGAAGGCAAACTGGAAGATACGCATTCCACGTAATTTACTGTGTGTAAGGGCAGCGAGTACCAGCGCCAGTAAAATACCCACAGGTACCGTCAATAGTGCAAAAAGCAGCGTGACCTTAATCCCCTGTAGAAACTGACCTGAGCTGAACAGCATAGCAAAGTTATCTAACCCCACATAATCTGCAACGTTTCCTGCGGGATCTGTAGAATGCAAGCTGAGATAAACGGACTTTATCATCGGATAAAACATAAATACAGCAAACAAAATAAGCGATGGAGCCAAAAAGGTATACGCCAGCGCGTTTTCGCGCAGTCTTTGAATTTTTAGCGAACCCGTGCGTATGCGAGCTTTAGACGATGTCCGTTGCTGGCTCCTCGTCCCCAGTCCCAAAGATTTGTTAAGTTCACCCAAAACGGAACGCCCCTTTCTTTTCAAACCAACCTCAGTAAGTGTATCGTTTTGATGTAAAGGGAACATCAAGTGAACTGGAGTAAAATGTTAATGTTTTGACTCTTTGTAAAACCTGTCTTACTTGGGTATTTGCACAAGGGCACAGGCTCCTGCATACGATATATCATTATATGAGTACGGAGGTCAGAGGCGAATGTCGTACAACACCGTCAGTCCGCAAACCTTATATCAAGCTAGACCGGAATTCCAACAAGAACTCAAAAAAGTCCACGATCATTTGCATTATCAATTGAGTCCCTACATGAACCACACGGTTAGAGTACAAACGATGGATCATCAGGTATATGAAGGAACGATTGCGCATATTGATGCGGATCATTTGTATTTGAGAGTGCCTCAGCAGTATCACTCATCCTCCTTAGGAACCCCGACCCCTGATCGTTCCTATGCCTACAACAATGTCATTCTGCCGCTGGTGCTATTTAATTTGTTGGTTATAGTCCTGTTGAGCTAGCGCTCGATCCATGCAATCTGTCTAACTAAAAGACAAAAAAAACCTCCAAATCCGTAAGGAGCCTACCCTTGGCACATTACGAAGTTGGAGGTTTTATTTATTTGTGTTTTTATAATCATTAGTTCTCACAGGAGATGCCTGCTTC
Organism: Paenibacillus sp. ICGEB2008; assembly: GCF_000307675.1. Taxonomy (NCBI): domain Bacteria; kingdom Bacillati; phylum Bacillota; class Bacilli; order Caryophanales; family Paenibacillaceae; genus Paenibacillus; species Paenibacillus sp. ICGEB2008. The sequence goes on along the minus strand of NZ_AMQU01000007.1, from coordinate 592,677 downwards.
CTGCTCTAGTACAGCTATAAAACGCTCTATACGTTCTTCATTCGGCAGGTGGCAGAACACCTCATTTACCCCCTGATTGATCAGCAGGATGCTCTCCTTAGTATCCGACAATTCCTTTTCCAGCTTAGCCAGCGAAATATGGTGATAATTAATGAATTTGATCCAAGGAATACCCATAGTGCAGGAATAAAAGATGATTCGTTGGGACGTTACTGCCAGCATTCCACAAAGCGGTATCTTCTCGGAGCTTTGCTGCAAATCATACGTACACCTAATAAAGGATCGGATGTGTTCGCCGGCTTCTAACGTCAGATTAATGGCTCGTAGCTCTTTTTCATCTGTTTTCATCCCGTCTCATCTCCTGTTCGAAGTTCAGGAACGAGTCGCAGCTCCATGACCTCAAATCAGCTTTTGCGGCTTGCCCCGTCGACCTCTTCCATTTTTCGTCAGAATAAGAACTGGACAATGACTGATCTCCACTGCACATTAAAACCAAGGATGGATATGTACAACTTAGCATGGGCACAGGATGTTATCAACAAGCAAGCGAGCACTGTTATTGAGCAAAATTCGGCTATGTGCGTCTTTTATATGCTAGCCTTTACCTCACTTACTATTAATAGCAGGCCGTATTAACTTCCTCCTGCCTGGAAGAATGATACAATGAAGAGATATAGTATGTAAAATTTAATCTATTTAGGTATAATCACCCTGTTCTTACACGACGGAATGGAGAGAGCAAAAACAAGCTTTGTCTGAATCGATCAGTGCCAAGCCTGCATCGTATAAGATCGAGTGCAAAACTAATCTCTTGCTCCTCCGCATGCTTCCTGTATTAAACTCGCTTATCATTTCCTAGAAAGGCTTCCCAAGTTTATTTAACTTGGAGGAAGCCCTTTTATCTATCTCGCTTGTAAATAAAATATTTAGGTAAAACACTAACAAATTATTAAATTAATATGTTTGTAATTGTGAGCTAGCTGAACTGTTGTGAACATATAGAAATAATTTGTATGTAGAGCTAAAGTAACCATTTATTTTAACCCAAGTAAATGTCAAGGTTGCACGAGCGGGTCTTGAATCAGTCTGTTTAGGTTGGTCGACTACCAAATTCTCTCCACTTGAGTACCCCCCAATTATATCAATATAAGGATCATAAGCGTCCGAAATGTAGCTGTAGCCACCTTGAACTAATGTATAATCAGCAAAAAATCTCGCTTTAACAAAAGAAGTTTCTTCTCTCACTGTTACATTTGTAAATGTTCTATAACCAGTTCCTCCTGAGGCATATCCCCCTGAAACATCATTTGGAGTTATAACATGTTCTTCCTTTATTTTCGCGTTTGTAAGATCTATGGTTGATTGAATTACGGAGCCATCAGGAAACGTAGTTTTTTGAATTTTCATACCATCTGATGATTCTACTTCACTTGTAATACCAGTATCTTTTTTCTCTGGGTTGTCAGAATCAGGGAGTTCTCCTGCCTTAATCTTTTCTATTAGGCTTTGTTGCACTTTTTCCGAAAGACCCAAATCATTTAAATGACTAGATAATTTTTCGAAATCTTGATTTGAAAATGTAACTGAAGAAACCTCACTTGCAAAACTAGCGGGTGCCATTGAAAGTAAAAGAGAGACGGACAATATTGCAGACGCTACAACTTTTTTCATGTTGTTCCTCCTATAATATGGTATGATACTATTGAAGATTAACATATTATAGATTTATACGTCAAATATTATCAAAATTTGGAGGAAAATTTATGTTTGACAATTTATTTCTTCATGAAATGTCTATATTTTTATTTTTAGGAAGTGAATTATTGCTCTTCTCTTTTGCTCTTATTTTTATTATTTGCACTTTTAAACAAAACAAAGCAATGCATCGTTTGGATGAGATTTTGGCAGAAACAACCCACCTAATAAAATCGAAGTAAGGAGAGGATTCTGATAGGGACCTGGACTATATCTGTAACCATAATCTACTGGTTCTGCTTTATTCATATTTTTATATGTTCATGTGCGTTGATCTACCTCTTTAAAATAAGAAAAACAAATAAATTATTTCAAAGAAAAATAGAGCTGCTCAGTAAGCATTTAGAAATATTAAGAGAACAGCTTAAAAAAAAAATATTAATATGCAAGACGGGTTACTAATATTAGATGCTATTCAGCTACCTTGAAAAGTTTAACTTAAAATCTTGAGGGATGTAATAATCCTTTTATTACAAAATCGCCAACAAGACCTCTCACAAGTTTTAACTCATGAGAGGTCTTGAACTAATTCAGAGAGAGCAAAAGCAGAAGTTGTTACATTATGCTACACTCTTGAACTTAGTCTCATTAATTTACCATATTTACCCTTAAGACCTGTTCTGGGGCTTATATCCTTCCATACTATGTTTCTCTTCATGAGTGCTAATATGCTGAAGATAATTTTAAAAAATGAGGAATGGTATGCGCTTCTTCTTGGCAAGCTAATGTGAGAATACGTCAGAACGGAGAAGAAGCCTGATGAAATATAACCGTTTGCTATGCGCTGGAATCGCTATTTCTTTGCTGAGTATTAGTCCTTGCCCCATTCCATATACGAATGCACAAGACACATCATACGCCTCTCCCGCACCTACAAAGGGAAGAGCCTATTACGAAGAACGGGGCGACATTGTATGGGAAGTTCCTACCCATCGTAAGCTTATCGCTCTCACATTCGATGACGGACCGGACGAAAGCAATACTCCTGCCATTCTTGATTTACTTCAGAAATATGATGCGAAAGCGACCTTTTTTGTCGTCGGCAGCCGTGTAGAAAAGCTGCCACACCTTGTAAAACGGGAACGAGAGGAAGGACATGAAGTTGGCAACCATACCTTCCTTCATTCATCCTTTCAATATATTTCCCGTAACAAAGCTTTGTCCGAATTGAATCAAGGTCAGGCGAGCATCGTTCAAGCAACTGGTGCGGGGACACATCTATTTAGACCACCAGGCGGCTCCTATAACGATACACTGGTCAAGCTATCCAAAGAGAAGGGACTGAAAATTATTTTATGGTCCTGGCATCAGGACACCCTAGATTGGCGAAAGCCCGGTGTACACCGTATCGCTGATAAGGTGCTTCGCAATGCCCGTAACGGTGATATTGTCCTCATGCACGATTATGTACATCAAAGTACACAAACCGTTGATGCCTTGAAGATTATTCTCCCTGAGCTCAAGAAAAGAGGTTATTCCTTCGTCACTGTATCTGAATTACTCTCTAATCGAGAAAAGCCGGATGGGCTGATTGAAGTGAATAAGTGAAAGAGCAATGTTGTACTTGTGACCTAAGATGATGGATCAGAAACTAGCCCCATGTTATCATGTGTACGCAAATAATCGTTCATATCATGTCATGGGGATTTGTTTTCAGTAGCTTGTTCCAGCAGTTTTAATGCTGTTTCTTCCGTTGTGATGAGCACATTCATGTAACCCCCATTCAATGCACCCAGGATTCCTGGAACCTTTTCTAATGATTCTGCTATACCGACAGAAAGCTTCGCCTTTTTGATTTGCTCCAGCGAAATGGTAAGGGTCCTATCTTCCAAACTTGTTATGATCGAAGTACCGCTTTCGTCAAAGAAACGCGAGCAAATATCTCCGGCCGCTCGCCCATCTTCCAATTCTGTAATAAATGCATCGCCATAAAATCCTCTCCACTTCTCACGCCCCTGCAATTTGGCTGAGCCAATGCCAAATAACGCAATATCCAACTTATCCCAATAATCAGAGATTGTCTTGAAGTAAGGGGAATTTATCAATTGCTCTCTGGTCTCCCTCTGCTCTGTAATCGCCGGTGCATCAATCATTAATGAACGGGCGTTCCACTTAACCGCTGCTTGATAACAAATAGTGTTCACATGATAGCGGCTCTCTAGTTTTCCTGAGGGCCCGCCGACCATAGGAATGAACGTTACAAAAGGGCGGTTGTCGGTGGAGAATTCATCCACTACACTTGCTAGACTGCTTCCCCAAGAAAAACCGATAACATCCTTAGACTGAACCTTATGCTGTAGCCAATCTGAGCAAGCCCGGCCTATGGCTTTACGCTTAAGATGGCTTGGCTGAGCTGGATCGGTCATAACAACAATAGCTTCCTGAAGTCCAAAACATTCGCATAGCTTCTGCTCCAGTGGAAGCTGGTCGGCTGTCCCATAATTAATTGTAATACTCACAATCCCCTCTTCTCGTACCCGCTTCAACATCCGGCTGATAGTCGTCCGGTAAATGCCCAGCACTTTAGAAATTTCGCTCTGCGTCATATCCTGCTCATAATACATTTGGGCAACCTTAATTAAAAGTTTTCGGTCTTCCTGCAAATTCATCATCTCGCCCTCCCTTTGCGCATATTGCATTTGACAGATAAAAAAACCGTCGATATACTGTAGGCGATCATTTTGCACATATTTTATTATAATGCACAAATGTGCAGAGAATCAAATAATACGGGGAGATGATTACTTTGAGCACGGATACGATAAAAAACAAATGTGCCAAAGAAGCTCTAACTTATATCCGAGATGATACAGTCATTGGACTGGGAGGTGGAAGCACCATCTCCTATTTAATCAGGCAGATTAAAGAATCTGGTCGGCGCGTTAAGGTAATAACCCCTTCCGGTGCTACAGCCGCCCTTTGTATCCAGCATGGTCTGCCGCTGCTTCCGTTATGGTCTGTGGAGCAGATTTCCGTTGCTTTTGACGGCTGCGATGAGGTCGATGAACAGCTACGGGCGCTGAAGAGCGGCGGCGGCATTCATACCAGGGAAAAACTGGTCGCAACGATGGCGGAGCACTACATATTACTGGTTGATGAGAGCAAGGTGGTAAAGGAACTGACCTTTAGTCATCCTGTCGTACTTGAGATTCTTGAGGATGCGCTATCTTATGTCCAAAAATCGGTTACCAGCCTGGGCGGCAACGGAATGGTCCGCAGCAGTCCAACTAAAGATGGGTATACCATTAGCGATTACGGGCATTTATTAATGGATGTTTATTTTCGGGAAAGGATAGATATCGAGAAGATTCAGAGCAGCCTAAAAAAGATTAGCGGAGTAATCGAGACATCATTGTTCACGGAGGAAGTGACAGGAGTGCTCGTTGGGAGCGAGCATGGAGTCCGATTTATGTCCAAAAAAATAGACACACCAAAATAAGAACGGGGGCTTAACCATGGATCATTTGAAGTGGGGTATTATCGGACCAGGATCGATCGCTGCAGAATTCGCAGTCGCCCTAAATGAGCTTGGCGGAACACTGTATGCAGTATCCTCACGCACACTAGAGAAAGCTGAGGAATTTGCCAGCCGACACGGTGCCTTGAAGGCTTACGGCGGACACAGCGAAATGCTGCAGGACCCTGAGCTGGATGCAGTCTACATCGCCACACCGCACAGCCACCATTACCAATACGTGATAGACAGCCTTTCGATGGGAAAGCATGTCCTCTGCGAAAAGTCCATCACGATAAACAGCGCACAGTTACGCGAGATTGCTCGTCTTGCCGAAGAAAAACAATTAGTAGTGGCTGAAGCGATGACAATCTACCACATGCCACTTTATAAAAAGCTACGGCAGCTTCTGGACGACGGGGCCATCGGCCGTTTGAAAATGATTCAAGTCTCTTTCGGCAGTCATAAAGAATACGATGTGAATAACCGCTTTTTCAGTAAGGATCTGGCGGGAGGGGCACTGCTGGATATTGGAACATATGCCCTATCATTTGGCCGTTATTTTCTTTCGGAGCAGCCGCAAGAAATTCTATCGACTGTCAAACGCTTTGAGACAGGTGTCGATGAACAATCTGGAATCATTCTGAACAACAATGTAGAGGAAATGGCCGTCATCTCTCTGGCGATGAGATCTAAAATGCCCAAGCGGGGCATTGTGGCTGGGGAATTAGGATATATCACCGTGGATAATTTCCCTCGGGCCTCCAGCGCTACTGTTCAATATTTGGACGGAACTGTAGAACTGATTGAAATAGGAGATAGTGCTAAAGCACTGCAATATGAGATTGAAGAGATAGAGAGCCGTATTTCCGGAAAAAGTAACCGGAATACCCTACCGCTCTCCCTCGACGTTATGGATATCATGAGTCAGATACGAGAGCAATGGGGAATTAAATACAGCTTCGAATAACAGGGTTATCCACTGTGTAGCCTGGGGATGAGATTCTTGTATATGAGGTATACAAGAATCTCATGTTCTTATCCTCAGCAGCTTTCCAAAGCTGTACCTGCCCTCTCAGTCCAATGTTTTGGAGGCCAGCCATTGCATCATCGTTGTTTTCTTTCCGTTAATCAGCTTTGATACTTCATTGTTATATACGTAAATCCAGGACCAGTGACCATTATATTCATACGGTGTTTTGTCGCTCTTTTTGTACAAACCAGAAGTATCCACTACATTATCAAACAACGACATATGGACATCCTTTGCTCCCGCATTCACCAAACGGTTATAGGTCGGAATCATGTAATCGTTGGGTGGAACTACGGTGTCGGTTTTGGCGGCGACAAACCAGATCGGCAGATTCTTCATGTCATTAATTTGTTCATCGGTGATAAGGCTATCCTTCAAAGCTTCACACGCCACCACAGCTGCTGCAAAATAGTCTTTATAATCACGGATCAGCAGCATAGTCATGTATCCGCCGTTGGAGTCTCCGCCAATGTAGATTCGATCTGTATCAATGTCTTTGTTCTTGGCCACGTACTCCTTAATTAAGGACATCAATGCTTGCTCATACTTCGAAGTTCCGTCTCCAAAGCCTGTAAAACCATCCATCCAATAGGTTGGGGTCTGAGGTGCCAGCACATAAGCCCCGCCAAAATAAGATTGAATATCTTTAGAAGCAAAATTCGCTGCCTTATTCCCTGAAATCGGAATCGTCCGATCTGTACCTCCCTCTCCCATACCATGCAGCCAGATCACCAAAGGGTTCTTCACTTTGTCTTTTGCTGGTGCATAGTCGGCGTAAGTTAAAGTAACCCCATCAAATATAGCTTTGCCAGTTGTAAACTGATCAACAAGCTTCCGGATTTCACCTGAGGAAGTATCAATCTTCAATCCGGAAATCGTACCTGATTTGGTTCTTATAGCTTTTTGCTGCGTGATCGTATATTTGTTATCATTCCATCCGTTAAACCCGGAACCTGCATCATAATGAATAGCGGAACCCAATGTTAAGGACGGACCGATTTCCATTTCCAGCACAACGTAGCTTCCGGTTTTCTTTACAGGGTTGCCGCTTTTGTCCGATACATAGGCCTTGGTGACCTTCCTGTTACCTTTTTCAATAAAGGAATTTACCAACCTATTGTCGCTTCTTTCCACATGTACCTTAAATGTATCGTTTGTTATCGCATCTTTGGGTACCGGCTTACCCAGGTTAACAATGATCTTCGTAATGGCTGCTCCCCAATCCTTCACCTCCGCAACCGTCCGGTATGAGGTGGGCTGTACCTTGGCATCCTTGGCCCATGCACCGGAGCTAAAAGCAAAGGTCGTACTGACAGCTAAAGTGAATAACATAGATGTTTTAGCAACCTTTTTAAACTGTTTAAACATGATGTCTTACCTCCTAGATCCATTAATAAAACGCTTACATTATTAATTTTAACGATTTTTTTATTTGCATCCTGCCTTTTATTAGCCTAATTCAGGTCAATTACTGACTCCTTGCTTCAGAAAGCCTCTTGTGCTTTTTACGATATTGATGAGGCGTCACGTGATAAACCTTTTTAAATACCCTGGCAAAAGACTTCTCGTTCGGAAATCCGTGTTCCAGCGCAATTTGTATAATAGAATGGTCTGTATTCATAAGAACACGGAAAGATTTCTCCAGACGGATGGCGTTGATATATTGAAAGAGCGTCAACCCTACATGCTTTACAAAAAAACGGGACAAATATTCGGGAGACAATCCAAAAACCTGAGCTATGGAATCCAGGGATAGGCTCTGATCGTAATTTTCTTTGATATAATCAGTTATCAATGTCAGCCGCTCCAAATATTTATTTGTGCTAAAGCCAGGGAGCGATTCGTTGTCAATTTTAAAATGCATTAATAAAAGGTACACCAATCTATAAGATAGAGACGTTAAGTGAATATGTACTAAAGGGTCATTGTGCTGGTTGAGGTAAGCCACAAATAATGTGTTTAACAGATCACGCAGCTCTTCAAAATGCTGTAATCTCTGCTCGTTGGTTTCGAAAATGGATATACAATCAAATAAAATGGGATTACTATCCTTTATATTTTCTCGAATAAATCCAGAAGGAATCAGAACAGTTATAGCCTGTCTACCTTGGCCCTTAGCCACAGAAAAGGAATGAATAGCATTCGAATTAATGAGCACAATATCTCCTTCTCTGGAGCTATAATTCATGCCATCTATATAGATATTGTCGATTTTTCCTGAGAGTACATAGGATATTTCGATGCTGTCGTGCCAATGCCTAGGTATGTATGCTGGTTCATTGGAGGAATGAGCTATAATTTTTAATGGAAAATGATTGTCTGCCTGGACTAGCTCATATTTGTATCCCAAGTTTGTCGCTCCTCTCAGATGTGAACATCATAATAGAAGAAACGGCTTCAATAGGTTGCCAAAACCGCCATATTTAATCTTCCTGTCTCTATAAACAAAAAAACCTAAGATAACCAAATACATAAGATTCTTGGATCTTAGCATTTGGTTCCTTAGGTTTTGCCTGCGTAACAGTAACAATCCCAGTGCTATTCATTTTCAATTAACTAAGCTAAGTATATAGAGGGTTGAAATTTATGTCAACGCTTTCACTTAAGGCGTTTAACCCTCAACTAGCGGCGATGTCCTTTAGCTTCATATGCCCGTAGCTCTCCAGCCACATCTGTTTTGCCTTATGCCGCTCGGTATCTCTTTCTGGTCGTCTCCCCTAACAAAAAAGAACGAGCTTCCATAGCCCGTTCCTTTATTTATGATCCTGTTTTTTGAACTTTGAAGATCATATTTAAACCAAAACCAATCAGCACGAGTCCCGTGACCTTATCGATCATTTTTTGAACTTTAGGTGACATTAACCATCTTCTTATGTAACTTAACAATAATACGATTGTAGTAAACCATATAATCGAAAGTAGAGCATAAAGAGAGCCCATCAGTAAAAACTGCAAACTGGGATTATAGCCCGGTAGAACAAATTGCGGTAAGAACGTGAGAAAAAAAATAGCAACCTTTGGATTGAGTGCATTGGAAACCAATCCTTGTGTAAACGCTGATTTTCTAGAATTCTCTTGCTTCTCTTGAACCAAATTACTCTTTCCTTTTTTTACAAAGGAAGACAGTCCCATATATATCAAGTAAACTGCCCCTGCATATTTGACTACCTCAAATGCTACAGCCGACTTCATTAATATTAAAGAAAGCCCCAATGCGGCTGCCAATGTATGAACGAGAGCTCCGCTAGTTAAACCTAGTGCAATTTTGAAACCATCCTTCTTGCCATCAGTGAGAGTTCTTTTCGTTATTAATGCAAAATCAATCCCTGGTGACATGACAATAAAGATGAGCAGTATCGTAAATGCCAATATATCATTCATAATGTGCCTCCAGATGAAATTTCAGATACACAATACTAACGCGTTATCAGCTATATTTCAATACCTAACATTCATCCTTTTGAAGCTAATGCGCCACTCGTACGATTTTAAGAATCTTCTGAAAATAAGATTTTTTTGTAAATAATGTTTTTTTGAAAACAGAAAATAATCAAAGTATCCTACCAGCGGTTCATAGACTTCCCTTGGCGAACCAGACTTTTCAGGAACAGAAAGAGCAGCGGCGATGTCCTTAAGTCGCATCGCCCCGCTGCTCTCCAACCACATCTGTCTGGCTTTGTCCCGTTCAGGGATTCTCTCTCTAGGTATTTCCATATCTCAGGTCTCTGAATAATTAGACAAACTGACCGGATAAAAGACATAAACCTTAAACCTTTTACTGAATAAGCTACTACTAAGCAACAATATTAAGGCGTCAACTTTAATATTGTCATAGTTGTATTAATATTATTGTGCAACTGAGCAGGAGTTGCATTGGCATTTACCAGTTGTATTGTAGTTGGAACTGTTGTAACGGTTATTATAACCTCAGCTGCGATAGGTCCCCCACCATTACCTGAGAAAGGTAAGGGTGTTACAGGAGTTCCGTTAACAGTGAGATTGAAGTCCGCATTACCTTGGTTGTGGATAGAAAATGAGATGAAGTAGCTCCCCGTCTCGTTAATTGTTATCGTTGGAGATGGAGGAGTGAAAGTAAATGCACCTCCAACATTAGCTAAAACCCCAGTAAAGGTAATTGGTGAGTTACCCGGAACTGTGTCAGTCCCCGTACCAGGATCTGCTCTGAAAACACTTAAGAAGTCTGATATCCCGACGCCTGCAGGCCCCGTTGCTCCTGCTGGTCCTGCTGGCCCTATTGCTCCTGCCGGTCCTGCTGGTCCTGCTGGTCCTACTGCTCCTGCCGGTCCCGTTGCTCCTACTGGCCCTGCAGGGCCAGGAATTCCTTGGAAACCTTGTAGCCCTTGCTGACCTTGAGCACCTGGAACTCCCTGTGGACCTGGCAGTCCCTGGGGTCCCTGCGGTCCTTGAGGTCCTTGAGGTCCTTGAGGTCCTTGAGGTCCTTGAGGCCCTTGAATTCCTTTAACAATGACCTTCGGCAAAACTTTGAATTTTTTAACTGAACATCTTCTAAATTTTCTCCGATGCATTTTCTTTTGCCAACAATAATGTCTAAACATAATTAATGGTCACCTCCAAAGTCTAGTCAAATTAGCTTATTGTGCAATTAACCAAAAAGATTGGGCTGTTGACTTCATCTAGGAAAAGATAGGCATAGGTCTGTCCGTATGCTCCAACTCGTTGGTCATGATCTTAAACCTCTGTGACCGCCCACCTGTTCTCGGCGTGTGTTGTATGCTTTTCCAACAAAAAAAGGACTAGCTCAACAGCTAGTCCTTAATGATTGGGTTGAAAAGTACTACCTTCTATTATTTTTGGGTAAATGCGATTTTTAAGCCGATGAGTGTAAATAACGAGCCTTGAATATAATTGATTTTTTTAGAAAAGGATGGATTTCTCCGTAGAAAGGAGCCTACTTTTCCAGCAAAAATACTTATCAAAATAAAAAGCACTAAAGTTTGCATTAAAAATACCACTCCAAGAACTAGCATTTGAACAGAAACATTACCGCTTTCCTGGTTTACGAACTGAGGAAGAAAAGCCAAGAAAAAGAGTGATATCTTTGGATTCAACACATTCATGATGACACCTTTTTTATACAATGATTTGTAATTCAAGGTATCACCACTCTTGAGTTCAAAACTCATATCTTTTGCTCTAAATGACTTATACGCCAAAAATAATAGATAAGCTGCTCCAGCGTATTTGATTACTGCAAATGCCAAGGAAGATTGATAAATTATTGCTGCGAGGCCGAAGGTTGCTGCAAAAATATGAACCAACAATCCCGTGCAAAGGCCTAAAGTAGTAAATATCCCTGCATTCCTACCTTTTGCTATGCTCTGTGTCAGAGTGAACACGTTGTCGGGACCCGGCATAATGGTGAGAACAATTGCTGCTCCCAGAAAAGCTAATATAGTTTGAAGCTCCACACAACTTCCCCCTTTGGATAATTTGCATATATACTACACCACAATATGTATAGAAGCTATTAGAGCAAATGATTGAATGTAAACTGCCGAATTACAGAAACTCTGCTGTAAGCTACATGAGCACTCATGGTGTAGCAATGGTATAGAAAAGGGCTCCCTCTCGGGAGCCCTTTAAATAGCGGTATTACAGGGTTTTGAGGCCCTAATTACATCATGCCGCCCATTCCGCCCATGCCGCCCATGTCAGGCATTGCAGCCTTTTCTGGTTCTGGCTTGTCAGCGATAACTGCTTCAGTAGTCAGGAACATAGCCGCTACGGAAGCAGCGTTTTGCAATGCATAACGAGTTACTTTCGCAGGGTCTACGATACCAGCTTCAATCATATTTACCCAGTCGCCAGTAGCTGCGTTGAAACCAACGCCAACTTCTTCGCGTTTCAGACGCTCAACGATAACAGAGCCTTCTTCACCTGCGTTAGCAGCGATGGTACGGATTGGAGCTTCCAGAGCACGCAACACAATGTTTACGCCTGTTTGCTCGTCGCCTTGCAGTTCAACAGCTGCAACTGCTTTGTATACATTCAGGAGCGCTACACCACCACCGGATACGATACCTTCTTCAACCGCAGCACGGGTTGCGTTCAGAGCATCTTCGATGCGCAGTTTGCGTTCTTTCAATTCTGTTTCAGTAGCCGCACCGACTTTGATTACTGCTACGCCGCCGGACAATTTAGCCAGACGCTCTTGCAGTTTCTCTTTGTCGAACTCGGAAGTAGTTTCTTCCAGTTGCGTGCGGATTTGGCTAACACGAGCGTCGATGTCGGCTTTGTTTCCAGCACCGTCAACCACAATCGTGTTTTCTTTTGTAATACGCACTTGACGTGCTGTACCCAGTTGGTCCACAGAAGCTGTTTTCAGGTCCAGACCCAGTTCTTCTGTGATTACTTGGCCGCCTGTCAGGGCAGCGATATCTTGCAGCATTGCTTTACGACGGTCACCAAAGCCAGGAGCTTTAACAGCTACAGCATTGAATGTACCACGCAGCTTGTTGACAACGAGCATAGCCAGCGCTTCGCCTTCGATGTCTTCAGCGATCAGAACGAGTGGCTTGCCTTGTTGTACGATTTTTTCAAGCAATGGCAGGATTTCTTGTGTGTTTGTGATTTTCTTGTCAGTAATCAAGATATATGGATTGTCCAGTACAGCTTCCATTTTGTCCGTATCTGTAATCATGTACGGAGAAATGTAGCCACGGTCAAACTGCATACCTTCAACTACTTCCAGTTCTGTTGCAAAACCGCGGGATTCTTCAACAGTGATGACACCGTCTTTGCCCACTTTTTCCATAGCTTCAGCGATCAGTTCGCCTACTTCATCATCAGCAGCGGAAATACCAGCTACTTGAGCAATGGATTGCTTGCTTTCGATTGGTTTGGAGATAGCTTGCAGTTCAGCAACTGCTGCTTTAACCGCTTTGTCGATCCCTTTACGGATACCGATTGGGCTTGCGCCAGCAGTTACGTTTTTCAAACCTTCAGTGATGAGGGCTTGAGCCAAAACAGTAGCCGTAGTCGTACCGTCACCAGCTACATCGTTTGTTTTGGTTGCTACTTCTTTAACCAGTTGAGCGCCCATGTTTTCGAACGCGTCTTCCAGCTCGATTTCTTTTGCAATCGTTACACCGTCATTAGTGATGAGCGGGCTACCGAATTTTTTCTCCAGTACAACGTTACGGCCTTTCGGTCCGAGTGTTACTTTAACAGCGTTAGCCAATGCATCTACCCCGCGCAGCATGGAGCGGCGAGCGTCTTCACTGAATTTAATGTCTTTAGCCATTTGTGATAAACCTCCCTATGGATTATGAATGATTTGTTTCAATTCCTATATTTAGGTCTTGTCCGGGTTCCGGTTAACCGATGATCGCGTGGATATCGCTTTCTTTCATAATCAAATATTCTTTACCTTCATATTTGATTTCCGTTCCAGCGTATTTGGAGAAAATGACACGGTCGCCTTCTTTTACTTCCAGAGGAATACGGGCACCGTCTTTCAATGCGCCTGCGCCAACCGCGATAATTTTGCCTTCTTGCGGCTTTTCCTTGGCAGAGTCAGGAAGTACGATTCCGAAGGAAGTCGTTGTTTCTTGCTCAATTGCTTCCACCAATACGCGTTCACCCAAAGGTTTGATCATGAAAAATAGCCTCCTTATTAAGTGTTTATCCTGTAATTTGGTTGTTATGTTGTATGTATTAGCACTCAACAGTCGTCAGTGCTAACAACCAACTTTATGATACTCAACTTGAGATTGAATTTCAAGTCCCTAATGTATTTTTTATGGGAATTTTTATGGGCAGCCATTCTTGATTATATCCACCTATCCTAAAAATAACCGTTAACTCAAGGCTAATGGTTATTTTTAAGACAGCTATGTTGATCAATTTTAGAGAAATTAGTTATTGAGCCGTTCAGGCCCTGCTTATTATTCCGCAGCTACACGCAATTGGGCCTCCCGTTCCTCCTGTGCACGCAGTTGCTTGCGGTACACGACTGATGACAAATATACACTCGCTTCATACAGCACCAGCAACGGAATCGCCACCAAAAAATCGGATATAAAATCCGGCGGAGTGATAACAACAGCGACAAAAACAAGCAGGAAATAAGAAATCTTCCGCCATTTGCGAAGCCTCATCGGGGTTAATACACGAATCCCTGTCAGAAACATGATCAGCAGGGGGAGTTCAAACAGCAACGCTACAGGCAACACAATATTAAACATAAAGGTGAAATATTGTGCAATACCGTACGTTTCCTGCAATCCCATACTTTTGGTGACGGACGATGTAAACTGAATCGCCATCGGGAAAATAATGAAATAAGCAAAAGCTGCGCCAATAATGAACAAAAGCAGCACATAAGGCACATATCGCAAGGTTGCACTCCGTTCTTGCGGCCTTAATCCCGGGCTGACAAACTTCCACAATTGGTAGCATGCAAATGGTAACGCCACTGCAATCCCAATGATCATGGCGATCTTCATGTAGATACCGATTCCGTCCCAAAAGGAAAATGCATTTAACTGAAAAGCTTGCGCCGAACCGGAGCGAATAAGCCAGTTATAGACAGAACCCGCCGCGAACAATCCACCAACCAGCGCCAATACAAATACAATCAGCACATAAATTATTCGTCGACGAAGCTCACCCAGATGTTCCATTAGCGGCATTTCATGCTCTGATGGGGTCAAGCCTATTCCTCCTTTCTGAACGGAACGCAGCAGCGCCTCCTAAAAAATAAAGCCCTTCACTGAAGAAGAGGCTCATGTTTATTATACAAGCAGCAAAAATGAATAACTAAATCTATGACAAGCGTTTATCCTCAGGCTGAGGTTGAACTTCTGACGTCGTCTGTGATGCTTGGACCACACTATCTTTGCTTTCTTTACGCCCAGTCCGTTCATCTTCAGATAAAATATCGCGTGCCCCGTTTTTAAATTCACGGAATGTACGCCCTACAGCTCGGCCCAGCTCAGGCAGCTTGTTCGGACCAAATAGCAGCAGCGCCAGAATAATTAACAAAATATAACCCGGTGCTCCAATATTGGGCATGTGTAGTAATCCTCCTTATGTTGACGGACAAAATGAGAACCTCTGTCCATATACGGCCATATAAATTCTTACAGGTATCATACCACACACACGGGCTGCCTTCTACCGGAACTGACCTGTCACCATGAGCAGCGCTTCCGGGAGCTGATCCATAATTGCTGCCAAGTTTTCATGCACGCCTTTGGGCGTTCCAGGCAAATTAACAATCAATGTACGTCCGCGTATCCCCACGATTCCACGAAAAAGCATGGCCGCCGGATTTTTCTGCATCACGATCATTCTCATGGCTTCCGCCATACCTGGCACTTCCCGTTCCACGACCCGTCTGGTCGCCTCAGGCGTCACATCACGGATCGCCAGTTCGGTTCCGCCCGTAGTTAGCACCAAGTCTGCATGAAAATAATCGGTCATTTCGATTAAAGCCGCAATAATCTCATCCGGTTCATCGGGAACGATCCGGTATTCCACAATCTCTCCGCCCAGTTCTTCTTCGACGAGTTCCCGGATGACCTGTGCGCTTGTATCCTCACGCTCTCCCCTTGCCCCTTTATCACTGGCTGTTAGGATCGCCGTTTTCCACACCATAAGATCACCCTTCTCCTATCATGAAAGAATACTTTCTCTTCTGAAAATCAGAAACAGCCACGCTGCATCCTCCATCACATCACAGTACCCTCTCGGCGACAATGTTGTCTATGTCAAGGTTTCCGGTGGTCCTCCCTTTGAAAATCCCCATGCTTGCCACCCGTTTTGGATTGCAGCATGGTAGGGCCGATGATCATATCTTTTTGCAGCGCCTTGCACATATCATACACGGTTAACGCTGCGGCTGAAGCCGCTGTCAAAGCTTCCATTTCTACACCCGTCTTACCCTCGGTCTTCACTTCAACTTCAATATGAAGCACATCATGTCCATTATCGGAAAAAGTAATGTTCACGCCTGTCAGAGCCAGCGGATGACACATCGGTATCCAGTCTGACGTTTTTTTCGCGCCTTGAATCCCCGCGACCTGGGCCACAGCAAGAACATCACCCTTGCCGATTCTGCCTTCTTTTACAGCCGTCAATGTAGCCGGGTTCATCGTAATCTGAGTCACGGCGACTGCTGTACGAACCGTAGACGTTTTGCCCGAAATATCTACCATACGAGCTCGTCCCTGTTCGTTAAAATGAGTAAAGGAATCCACGACTCCCTCACAGCTCCTTTCACATACCCAACTTTACTTCATTCATCATTTGTCGATTTTGCATGGTTACAATCTAAGCGACCTTCAGGTGTAAACAGCACGTCCACTCGCAAATCTCCTGGCTCCATGGGTACTTGTGCCAACAATTGTCCCGGCAGCAGCAGCGAGACATAAAGCGGACCTACAGAGCCGTTATTACGCTTCTCTGCCTCTACCTGTGCGGTAAAGCGATCATAGTAGCCTCCGCCATAGCCGATTCTGCCTCCACGACGATCAAAGGCCAAGCCGGGCACAACAACCCAGTCGATTCCCGTCCACATTTCAGGCAACCATTCCTTGCATGTCAATGCAGCTCAGGGATGTTCCATACGCCGGGCACCATATTTTCATACTGATCCATCTCCCTCAGCTCCATGGTTCGGGTTACCGAATCCACTCTCGGGGCCAAGACACGATCTCCCTGTGACCAGCAATGCTCAATGAGGGGAGTCGTAGAAATCTCGCTGCCAAAAGAGAGATAACTAAATAATGTTAGCTTATCCCCGTTTCTGTCTATTCTAAGCTGCTCCCATGCCTCGATTGCATGCCGACAGGCCACAGCCGATGCCTTCTGCCTTGTCAGCGGGTCCATGGAGTCACGCGCTTCCCGTTGCTGTACACGCAGCGCGTTCTTCACATTACAGACATCCACACATCCGCCCTCCCGCACAATCGTCGATAATCATCAAAACGTTGCAATTGTCCCATTTGTCAGTAAGTGCTGTACGTTGCAAGTTTTTTTCATTCTTTTTCACTTCTCGTTTAAGTTTATCATTGTTTATACAAATTGACTATACGAGGCTCAAGGGTTTAGGGGGTGAAAGCAGTGCAATAGTGGGTAATTTCATGTAAACTGGAAGGAAGGTACCTGCGAAAAAGGCAGGAAGAACTGTGCAAAATGTAATGGAGGAACGATACGCTATGCTATTGCAAGTAACCGGAATTACTAAATCCTATGGAATTGAGCCCGTTCTGGACGGGATTAACCTTCAAATATTGGAACGTGAACGTATTGGGCTGGTAGGTGTGAACGGTGCAGGCAAATCGACCCTGCTCAAAATCATTGCTGGTGAAATATCCTATGACAGTGGACAAATCTTTAAAGCGAAGGAAACCAGCATCGGTTATTTGGCGCAAAACAGCGGTTTAGATTCTGATCGTTCGATCTGGGATGAGATGATGCTGGTGTTCGAACCGCTGATTGCAGCAGAAAGGGAACTTCGGCAGATGGAGCAGGAAATCGCTGATCCGGCCAATGCGCAGAACGAAAAGCGTTATGCCGATCTGCTTGAACGCTATGCACGACGCTCAGACTGGTTCAAGGATCACGGCGGTTATGAAATGGAGACCCGTGTTCGCAGTGTGCTACACGGCATGGGCTTTGGTTCATTTGCACCCGAGACGCCTGTAGTCACCCTGAGCGGAGGTCAAAAAACCAGGCTTGCGCTAGCACGCATCCTACTGCTCGCTCCAGATGTCCTTATGCTCGATGAGCCTACCAACTATCTGGATATTCAGACATTGACCTGGCTGGAAGACTATTTGCGTGGCTACTCCGGCTCCCTGCTGGTCGTATCACATGACCGATATTTTCTGGATCGACTGGTGACGACGATTGTTGAAATCGAACGCCATCGCTCCACTCGCTATACAGGCAATTACAGCCGCTATATGGAACTAAAGGCTGCCGAGTATGAAACAAACCTCAAGCATTACGAAAAGCAGCAAGAGGAGATCGCACGGATGGAGGCATTTATACAACGCAACATCGTGCGAGCCTCTACAACCAAACGTGCCCAAAGCCGCCGCAAGCAGCTAGATAAAATGGATCGTATGGATCGACCTATGGGCGATTTGAAAAAAGCCCACTTTTCTTTTGAAACCGCCTATATGTCGGGTAAGGAAGTATTAGAGGTGCGCGACCTTTCCGTAGCGTATGAGGGGAAAAAGCCTTTATTTCAGCATGCCTCCTTTGACTTAAAACGAGGAGATACGGTGGCACTGATTGGTCCGAACGGGATCGGAAAATCGACTTTACTCAAATGCCTGACCGGCTCACTTAAACCTGCTGCTGGGTCCATCCACTGGGGTACGAAGATCAAAATCGGTCTGTATGACCAGGAGCAGACAAACCTGAACCCCGCCAATACCGTGCTGGAGGAGTTATGGAGCGAGTACCCTCATATGGAAGAAGCACGGATTCGGACAGTGCTGGGTAATTTCCTATTTAGCGGTGACGATGTACTGAAAAAGGTAGCTTCATTAAGCGGAGGAGAAAAAGCCCGCGTATCACTGGCCAAGCTAATGCTGCGTGAAGCCAACGTATTAATTCTCGATGAGCCTACCAACCATCTGGATCTGTTTAGCAAGGAAGTGCTGGAAGCGGCTCTGATGGACTATGACGGTACACTGTTGTTCATCTCCCATGACCGTTATTTCCTTAACAAAATGGCTGAACGTGTCATTGAACTTCATCCTGAAGGGATAGAACATTTCCTGGGGAATTATGATGACTATGTAGCTAAAAAACAAGAGTTGGAGGAAATCGCACAGGAAGCTCTCGAGGCAAGTCAGTCCACTCGTGGCAAAACATCGTCTGCCTCTGCATCTGTAACAGACGAGACCACTCCCAAATCACGCGCAGCCACCTATGCGGCAGACAAACAAGCCAAAAGCGAGGAACGCAGCCGTCAACGCAAGCTGGAGGCATTGGAAAACAAAATCAAAACACTGGAGGAACAAATTGTAGGATTGGAAGAACAAATGACCCTGCCCGAGATTTATCAGGATTACACAGCACTTCAGAATATTCAGGCACAACTCGACACCCATAAACAGGAATTGACTGAAACCTATGCATCCTGGGAGGAACTGCTTGAGGCATAAAAGCTGCTGCATAAAATCTTAGCCATAAAAATTTCACATTTCCCTCTTCTATTTTTTGTACACAAGAATATCCACAGATTTTGTGCATGGACGATATTGGAAAATGGCCTTTTAGGCCATTTTTTTATTGATAAACCGCCAACTTCAAATGAAAACCAAATTTATCCACCCTTTTATCCACATTATCCACAGATTTCACAATCACTATAGCTATGATATATCCCCCATCCAGCTATCTGCTAAAAGTCTTAGCCTGCTTGCTTCGAGCCTATTTATCCACATTTTTAATGGTATATGTGGATAACTTTGTTCACAACTTGACAAATCACATCATTATTCGGGCAGTATAAAATTTTGATAATTTTTTTGGTGGAACATGAAAAATCGTGAACCATTGTGACGAATCATGCGAGGAAATAAGATACCGGCATTCATACGCTCAAACTCCTGTATTTTATCCTCTTGAAATTCTATTTATATATATGTATAGCGCAGAATAAAAAAGACACGACCCTGAATGTGTCGTGTCCTTCCTATTCGCTCAATTAAGTTTGAACAGACCACTCTTCCAGAGACAGCCCTGGATCAGCTTTCATGTCCAATGAGGTGAATTCTCCGCGCTTCCACTTGGCGTATGCCGCGGCACCGATCATCGCTGCGTTATCTGTACAGTATTTCATGGAGGGTACAAGCAGTTCGATGCCTTCACGCTCACAGCGTTCCCGCAATGCTGTACGTAGTCCACGATTAGCAGCAACACCGCCGCAAAGCAGCAGCTGCTTCGCACCGTATTCACGCATAGCACGAATCGCTTTTTCCACCAGCACCTCTACGACCGACTCTTGAAAGCCTCTTGCAATCGCTCCCGCATGAACGGTTTCTCCGCGCATTTTCGTCTGGTTAATTACATTCAGCACCGCCGATTTCAAGCCGCTAAAGCTAAAATCATAAGAATCCGGCTCCAGCCATGCACGCGGCAAAGTAACCACTTCCTCCGATTCATGGGCTACACGATCCACATGCGGACCGCCCGGATATGGAAATCCGATGGCTCGCGCTACTTTGTCGTAGGCTTCTCCAACCGCATCATCCCTTGTACGACCAATAAGTTGAAAATGGCCTTCGGATTCCATCAGCACCAGCTCGGTATGCCCTCCTGACACCACGAGAGCAATGCACGGATATACAATATCATGCTCCAACTGATTTGCATAAATATGTCCCGCAATATGATGCGTTCCGATTAACGGTTTGCCGAACGCCATAGCAGCGCTCTTGGCGGCGACTATACCAACCAGCAATGCGCCAACCAGTCCTGGTCCTTGCGTCACGGCAACCGCTGAAATCTCACGGGGGCTGATTCCCGATGTTTGCATAGCCTCGTCCAGCATATAGGTAATGCTTTCTACATGTTTGCGCGACGCTACCTCTGGCACAACACCGCCAAAGGCTTTGTGTGTTTCAATCTGACTGGAGATCAGATTCGAAAGCACCTCTGTGCCATTTTTCACGACGGAAACAGCTGTTTCATCACAACTCGTTTCCACTGCCAGTATATAGCAAGGCTCGCTAGAGACAGAGCCTGTACCTGCTTTTTCCGCTTGCGTCATTGCTTCTGCACGCTTCCTTCCTGTTCACCGGATGCCCCGTGTGCGGGAATATCCGCCCACATAATCACGGCATCCTCGTTATTATCCGAATAATAGCCCTTGCGTACACCTGCAGGCTTAAAGCCCTTTTTCTCATACAAGCCCTGAGCGATCCGGTTCGTTACCCGGACCTCTAGGGTCATACGCTCCATCCCTAAATAAGAGGCAGTCTGCATCAGCTCATCCAACAGCTTGTCTCCAAGCTTGCGTCCACGATAAGCCTCACGAACCGCAATATTCGTAATATGCGCCTCATCCATAATCGTCCACATGCCTGCGTAACCAATAGCTCGTCCATTAAGCTCCATAATCATATATTTAGCGAAATGATTCATCGTCAGCTCATTGCGGAAGGCTTCCTCCGTCCACGGCAGCGTGAACGCTTCATGCTCAATCTCCAGCACATCGGGGATGTCATCCAGTTGCATTAAGCGAAACTCAAGTTTCTCTTCCCGCTGTATGTTCTTTGCCATGTTGCTCACCGCCTCTTCAGCGCTGACGAAGCAGATTGGCTTCCGCCTCCGCCAGCTGGGTATAATTCGGAACCAGCGTATGTAGCTCGTCATATTCCTGACGAAGCAGCTTATCCGCCCCAAGGCGGCCAACCCATTTTCCTTCCAGCTCATATGGTACAATACGAAGCTCGCTCCATGCACGCAAGCGCTCCGCTGTTTCGGCGTGAATCGTCGTTTCACCGACGAGCCAAATCACCGCAGGACGCTCTTCGACAGACAAAACCTCCAAACGTTGCAGCAGATCATCGGTCCACGCAGTCATCAACCGGATAGCATCCGCCTCTAACCGCTGCGGGCTACCGCTGTCGTTAACTGAATTCGCAGTGAACAGCCCCGTGTACACCTGACCACGGCGGGCATCCAGCACAGGCACAATCCAATCTGCTGCCTGCGTCCCAGACGAGTCGTTATTCCCAGACTCATGTTTACCTTCTTGCCCCTTCATTTCGATACCATGATTCCATCCACCCCAAGCCAAAGCCTGCAAAGTGGAAATGGATGTCACCGGAACCCCCCAGGCCCAAGCTAGTGTCTTGGCTGCGGTCACCGCGATTCGGATGCCAGTGTAAGATCCCGGTCCAACACCTACTGCAAGACCGTCCACATCATCGCGTGTCAGTCCTGCTTCGCTCAAAAGCCGTTCCAGCTCAGTAATGACATGCACCGAGTGATTGCGTTCGCCATAAACATTACTTTCTCCCAGCAGCTCTTTTCCGTTCATCAGGGCGGCCGCCATTACAGTCGTCGCTGTATCTAACGTCAAAAACCGCTCACGCGGCTTTTCATTTACATCTGTATGCTCTCTTTGCATGGTTCAAACTCCATTCTCCCGCAAGCTGCGGCACCATTGTTCATAAGGCTCGCCGTACCCGGTCAGGTGAATCAAGCGCTCCCCTACATCCGTTGTTTCTATATACATGTGAAGCCGCTGATTCGGCAACATATCCGGTATAATACTACCCCATTCCACCAGACATACTCCTGTCCCGTAAAAGTATTCGTCCAGCCCCAGATCCTCCGCCTCGTCCTGAGAGATGCGGTATACATCCATATGATACAAAGGCAATCGGCCCTCGTACTCCTTAATGAGGGTGAAGGTTGGACTATTTACGATACCCGGCACCCCTAAATGGCTGGCAAAAGCCTTGGAAAAAGCAGTCTTGCCCGCTCCCAGATCTCCATCCAGCACAATCACGGTTCCGGGAACCGCTTGGGCTGCCAAAAAGCCTGCTAATGTCCCGGTCTGTGCCTCTGAGACAGAACGGAATACAAACTGTTCCTGCGAAATTGTCATCTCTTTTAATCACCTTTCGTCCGAATCGGACCGTTCCAACTTGTTCTTTATTATATAGTTCACCTTATGTCGCCGCAAGGCATGAAGACATGCTATTGTAAGTTAAGTGTTACACATAGGGAGGGAATCGAACTGATGGGACAAACCGTTTTACTCTTGATTGATGTTCAGCAGGCTATGTTCATGTATGATGAGAAGCTGTATCGTGAACAGGAAGTTGTAGCGCATTTGCAGCAGCTTTTAACCGAAGCCAGAGCTTCTGGTACACCGGTCATTTTCGTGCAGCATACCGATGAAGCGGATGAGGATTTCCGGGAAAACAGTCTAGGCTGGGCCATCGCAGACGTGGTGCGTCCTCTTCCTCAGGAACGAATTGTCCGAAAATCATCCTGGGACAGCTTCTACCAAACTGAATTGCGTGATGTGCTCCAGGGATTGGGGGCAAGCCAGCTGATTATTGCCGGAATGCAGACTGAATTTTGTCTCGACACGACTTGCCGAAGTGCCTATAGTCTGGGATACCAGAACAACGTGCTCGTATCGGATGCGCATAGTACATTTGATAGCAAGGTACTAAGCGGCGAACAAATCGTAGCTCATCACAATGCAGTGCTAGGTAATCGTTTTGCGCGTTTGCTCACGACGGCAGACGTACATTTTTCGTGAGCTGTTGAAGTAAAATTTTTACGTTCCAAGCCGATTGCTCTCAAGCAGTCGGCTTCTTTTTTGTTCACACGAGCAAATAAAAAAACACTGACGTCATAACGTCATTGCTATAGGTGGCCCAGACATATATGAATTGATATTTATCCGAATTCCAAATGTATTCATTTGGATTGGCAACCTACTTTGCTTTTTTAGATGCTATAAGTCGGTTGCGAATTTACATATAGAGGGAGTTTTTCCCCTGCGATGAGCTAAATGAAATTTACCAAGAATTTTTTTTCACAGATTGATTTGCACTTTCGTATTTAACATAAAATTCAATTTTTGATCACTATTTTCAGAAAAATCAAGAAATTAACAGAAAACATTAGAATGACCTACTTATTGTGGACGATATGGCTCTATAAACATCTGTATTTGGATCTATGTAAAGATTTGAACATTGAGCAAAATCTGTATTAGAACTATGATAATTCTGGTTTTAATTTCCAGAAAGGAAAGAAGGCGATCGGACCGTCATACTCACTGTCTTAGGCACCATGATATGCCCGCATGTAAATGTATCTTGCAGTTTTTACGTTTCGTAGGTTAGGACCGGAATTACGAATGGAAGTGCAGTCATGGATGTATTGTGTCCTTGAACACAGCGAAAGGAATGTGAGTTTTTATGAAAAAAGTAGCTATAGTAAGCCCGTTGAGAACAGCGGTCGGTTCATTTAATAAAGTTCTTGCCCCCCTGAGCGCTCCTGAACTGGGAGCAACCGTGATGACAGCATGCCTTCAGCAAAGTAAATTAGAGCCTTCTTTGATTGATCAAATTTTTATGGGAAATGTTCTTCAAGCGGGCAATGGTCAAAATCCTGCCAGACAGGCGGCACTAAAAGCCGGTATCCCCATTGATGTACCCGAATCAACGATAAACACGGTTTGCGGTTCAGGACTCCATGCCGTCGCGTTAGCTTACGATTCCATATTGGCAGAACAAGGAAACATCGTCTTGGCCGGTGGCATGGAGAGCATGTCGAACGCCCCTTATCTGCTAAAAAATGCTAGAAACGGCTACAAGCTCGGTAACGGTGAATTGGTAGACTCCTTGGTGGCCGATGGCCTAACATGCCCGATCAACCATTACCATATGGGAATTACCGCCGAAAATGTTGCCGAAAAATATGGAATTTCAAGACTTGAGCAAGATGCATTTGCTTATGAAAGCCAGATAAAGGCTGTCGAAGCAAAAAACAACAAGGTTTTTGAAGAGCAAATTGTTCCGGTTATGATCAAAAACAAAAAAGAAACTACTTATTTCACAGAGGACGAACACATAAGAGGAAATACGACGAAAGAAAAACTTTCTCAGTTAAAACCTGCGTTTAAAGAGAACGGAACGGTTACTGCGGGAAACGCTTCGGGCATCAATGATGGTGCGGCGGCTATGCTAGTCGTGTCGGAAGACAAATGTAAGGAACATGCGTTAAAGCCGTTGGCATATATCAAAGGTTACTCGCTTGTTGGTGTTGACCCTGCATATATGGGAATGGGACCGGTAAAAGCCATTTCGTCACTGCTGAAGAAACAGGGAATGTCTATAGATGACATTGATCTCTTTGAAATTAACGAAGCGTTCGCTGCACAAGCTCTAGCGGTGCAAAAAGAGCTTGGAATTAATCCAGAGAAAGTCAATGTCAATGGCGGCGCGATCGCAATTGGTCACCCTGTTGGTGCAAGCGGTGCTAGGGTATTGGTTACGTTGGTTCATGAAATGGTACGCAGATCTTCACGTTATGGCGTAGTCTCGTTATGCATTGGAACGGGAATGGGAATAGCCATGCTGGTTGAAAATGCTCTCATTTAAAGTGCTTGTTCAAGATAATTGTTGAAATACCTCTTAAAAAGGAAGGGAGATCGCTATGAATCAAAAAGATGTACTTTCACTCCAATCCATGCCTGCGGCCAGCGGCAGTTATGGACGCCCGCCATGCCGGTTCATCAACCGGGAATTCTTTATTATTACCTATGAATCCGATCCCGCCGCGATTAGACAGGCGGTCCCTGAACCTCTCCAGCCAGATGGAAGTAATACGGTTTCCTATGAATGGATCAAAATGCCCGATTCATCCGGTTTAGGAAGCTATGAGGAAAGCGGCATTGTCATTCCGTGTACTTATAATGGAGAACCGTGTAATTTTGTTGCCCAAATGTATCTGGATAACGCACCTGCTATTCTGGGGGGACGTGAAATCTGGGGATTTCCGAAAAAATGGGCGAAACCTCGCCTGATCGTTGAGGATACAGAGACGCTGACGGGTACCTTGCATTATAATAACGCCCTGGTAGCCATGGGAACCACCCCTTTCAAATATAACGTTCTTGATGAAAAAGAAACGGCTAAAGCCATTGCAAAAACGCAAGTTAATTTGAAATTAATCCCTAATGTGGACGGCACCCCTAAAATTGCTCAGTTAGTGGCGTATAATCTCGAAGATATTACTGTAAAAGGCGCCTGGTCAGGACCTGCTAGATTAAGCCTGATCCCCCATGTCAACGCTCCGGTGGCAGATTTGCCGGTTAGAGCTTATGTTGGCGGAAAACATTTTATTGCCGACCTAACACTTCCATATGGAAGAGTCCTCTACGATTATCTCCAATAAAGTATGCTTTCCTAAAAAATAGATAAGGAGACGGAACCATGAATAAAAAAGTAAACTCCGCTGAAGAAGCTGTTAAGAGAATCAAAGACGGAGATACGGTGATGGTCGGAGGTTTTCTGCAAGGAGGCATTCCAGAAGAACTGGTGCGTGCGCTTGTCGATACAAATTCCGCTGACAATCTTACGATTATTTCCAATGACACAGGCACAACGGAATTATCTATTTATAGACTTGTAAAAAGTGGTAGAGTCAAGCGGATTTTTGCATCCTATATTGGCTCCAATCCCGAAACAGGAAGGCTCTTGATGACAAAAGAAGCGGAGGTTCAACTCTTCCCACAAGGGACGCTCGCTGAAAAAATACGCGCAGGCGGAGCCGGTTTGGGTGGATTTTTAACACCTGTAGGTGTAGGAACCATTGTAGAGAAAGGAAAACAGAAAATCAAAATTGACGAAAGAGAATATTTGCTCGAACTACCGCTCAAAGCCGATGTGGCGCTCATCAGAGCCCATAAAGCTGATGAAGCAGGGAACCTTGTCATCAACGGCACTTCACGCAACTTCAATATGGTGATGGCTACCGCAGCCGAGTATGTAGTTGCTCAGACAGACGAATACGTAAAGGCGGGAGAAATTGACCCCAATCATATCAATGTTCCCGGAATATTTGTCGACGCGATTGTAAAGGTGGGTGGAGACAATGAATAATAGAGAATTGATTATTAGAAGAATAGCCCAGGAATTCAAAGATGGCGAAGTGGTCAATCTTGGTATTGGATTACCTACCATGGCGGTGGACTACATCCCGGAAAATATTAATATTATGCTGCAGGCGGAGAACGGAATTGTCGGCGTTGGTCCCAAAGCAGCTCCGGGAAAAGAAAGACTTGATTGTATCGATTCAGGCGGAAACTACGTTACAACCGTGAAAGGAGCCTGCTATATTGACAGTGCGCTTTCATTTTCCATTATACGTGGAGGGCATGTGGACGTTACCGTTCTGGGTGCTCTGGAGGTCGATGAGAAAGGCAACCTTGCAAACTGGATGATCCCAGGGAAAAAGGTGCCGGGCATGGGCGGAGCCATGGATTTGGTGGTTGGAGCCAAGAGAGTGATTGTAGCTATGGAGCATGTGAACAAAAATGGGGCGCCGAAAATACTGAAACAATGCAAGCTGCCCCTAACCGCTGTAAATGTGGTAAAGACCATCGTAACCGAAAAGGGTGTCATCGATGTTATTCCAGGTAAAGGGCTGATGCTCAAGGAAATTGCTCCAGGTTTGTCGGTGGAAGATGTTCAAATGGCAACAGAGGCTGAGTTGATGGTTTCTCCACATTTGAAGACCATTGCAGTGTAAAAAACAGTTCCACCTTCAAATTAACTTGTTTGGCGTTTAACTTGTCTCCACAATCGCACTTATTATATAAAATAAGGTTCGCTAATTGCTCATTGAGCAATTGCGAGCCTTTTTAGGTTGGATTCCCTCT
Organism: Paenibacillus sp. ICGEB2008; assembly: GCF_000307675.1. Lineage (NCBI taxonomy): Bacteria > Bacillati > Bacillota > Bacilli > Caryophanales > Paenibacillaceae > Paenibacillus > Paenibacillus sp. ICGEB2008. The sequence goes on along the minus strand of NZ_AMQU01000007.1, from coordinate 565,008 downwards.
CCTATTGTTCTTCCAATCGATCCACACGAACGGTTTGTGTATTGCCGGGTCTACTTCCGATCTGTATCGTTGCCATACCATTCGCTTCATCTACATGCTCAATCCAAATCGGTTTGCCATCCAATTGAACGGCAATCGTTTCGGTTGAATCATAAATGGCTTTTGCTCGTTCCACATTCATACTGTTCTCCTCCTGCTCCTTGTTTTTGTGCAATATTTAGAAATATAGGTCACCTAGTCTTCGTCTATAATCCGTTCCACATCCAATGAAGGAAAGCTATGAGAAGGCGAAGTTGAAACTACAGCCTCCAAATCCACATGAGCGACAGCTACGGGAAAAGGCGGCGGCGTTCCATGTGAAAGAGCAAACTCGGGTGGCAATGCATCCTGTTCGCCTGCAGCAGGCCCTCGAAAGGCAATCTGACTTTGCCCCACACGATGACTGATCTGCTGAGGATAAGGTTTTCTAGGCATCAATGGTGTACCTCCTTTTGAATCGGATATGACTTAACATTCACCAATAAAACCGAAACCATGCGCAAGTAAAAGCAATTCGTAGCCTACATTTGCACCTCATACATTCCTTTGTGCGAAGCATACTAAGTGAAAAAGGAAATGCTCACAGCCCGGGTGTCCGGAATCAAAATATGAAATATGCGGGTAAAAAAGGAGGACTGGCGGTATGCATACAGTCTGGAAAGGCGCGATCAGCTTTGGGCTGGTTCATGTGCCAGTTAAAATGTTTTCAGCTACTGAGGACAAGGATATTTCCATGCGTTATATTCACAAGGAATGTGGGAGTCCACTGAGCTATGTACGGAAGTGCCCTGTTTGTGATAAGGAGGTTGAATGGGAGGAAATTGGAAAAGGATACGAATATGAAAAAGGAAAATTTGTCATGTTCGACAAGGAGGAACTGGAGCAAGTTAGCGGGCAAGCCGATAAAAATATCGTGATTTTGGACTTTGTGGATTTACAGGAAATTGATCCGATCTACTTTCAGAAAACGTATTATTTGTCCCCGGATCAGGCCGGCTCCAATGCGTATAAGCTGCTCATGAATGCAATGAAGGATACCGGAAAAATCGGGATTGCCCAAATCTCCATCCGCTCGAAAAGCAGTCTGGCAGCCATTCGCGTGCTGGATGAATGCTTGGCGGTGGAGACCATGTTTTACCCGGACGAAATCCGTCCCATTTCTCAAGTTCCCAACTTACCTGGACAGGAGGAGGTTAAAGAGAAAGAGCTGACCATGGCAAAAATGTTGATTGAGCAGCTATCTACCCCTTTTGATGCAGCAAAGTATACGGATCAGTACCGCGAGCGTCTGCTGGATCTTATCCAGCATAAAGTAGCTGGCGAAGAGGTGCGAATTGCCCCAACACAGCCTCAGACCAATGTGGTTGATTTAATGGCTGCCCTCCAAGCCAGTATTGAGGCAGTGAAGCCTGTCGTTACCGATCCTGGTCCTGCTGCGAAAAAACGTCCTGCGCGTAAACCAGCAACCCTGACAACACAACAAGCTGTGGCAGGCGACGCCATCTCTCCTGCTCCAGTCAAAAAGAAAAGGAGCCCTGCTAAACGTAAAGAAACGTGAGCTTTACAGGAAAGGAAATAACTAAATGTAGAGACAGAAAATTTTCATTTAGGGGGATGGCGAAGTGTTTCTATCCTACATCCCCTTTAATGGAATAACATGACTGACATTTTTAATCAACTCTATTGACACTTAACACTACCATCAATACTACACTTCGTTGAGCCACATTATTACAAATTTATTGATGTAGTTGAGATGGACTCACTTTTTGAATTTGAACAAGTATATCAAACGATTTACCTAATGATATATCAACAGTTTTTGGTATATCAGGGCCTTCCGTAGTTATTCCAGCGAAAATTGGATGTTGTTGGTTTAACCAAGTTTTTGTTACTCCGTTCGCCTTACGTAAATCTATAAAAAATTGATCTTTTTTGACCTGTCCAAAGATGTAGTTATAGCTGTTTGGATCATCTGATTTTAATGTTCCATATGGGCCAAATTCACCGTCATTATTGTAGACATTATATTGCCCTTCGTAAACTGATGTTCCAATAGATACATACCGTTCCCCATAATATTCCGCTAAATGCTGCCCAGCTACTTTAGGGTATATAAAAGGAATCATATTTGTTTTCGAAACGTGTCCGTTATGTCCCCAAACAATGGTTTTTCCTAAATGTTCTTCAGTCCACTTCGCATTTTCATACATTGCAATATCATGTTTCAAAAAAAGGTCGGATGGTTTATCAGGTGGTGACGCTAACATTGTAGTAAATTGTTCAATAATACGGGCATTTTGTTTTATCCATGCGAACTCTCTGGATTTTCCATTTAGATAGCTTTTATTTTGTTCTAATAAAGCACTGATTTGTTTAGCATCTGAAATATACTTTTCTTTTTCCTTTTGCGTAAGGCTGTCAAAGGTATCCATATCCTTTGTTACAGGAATAAGCCCTCTTATCTTCTTTTCGACTCTAGGCACAAGATCTGAATTGTTTCTTTTTATATATTCTACTATATTATTATAAACATTCTCGTTTACTGATTGAATATCCATCCCAATGACACGCACTTTAGATTTATGTTTTGGATTAGCATTATATTGCCGAATCCAACTAAGTAGATGTAACATTTCTTTCGTCTTAAATGCAGGTGATAGATGTTGGCTTGGGTTTCCCTTACCAGTAAGAACATATCGATCAAGTTCCAAAGCTCTGTCCCATCCCTCTTCTAAAACTAAGTTGGTAAAGCCCTTTTCAGATACTAAATAATTAACAATGCGGTGTTTCATTGTATAAACTTCATGAGCCCCATGTGTAGCTTCACCTAAACCTACAATTGAAGCTGAACCTACCATATTCTTAAGTGGTTTTAAATCATTAAGAGGTGCAGTTGGATTCGTTGTTTTTAAAGGCTTTGCATGCGCTTCTAACCATTCTGCTATTTGATTTGTATTGTAGGGAGCTGTAACAGGAACTACTGTTTTCGAATCTGCATAAGTACTTCCTACAAAATTAGCCAGCATTATAGCAGAAGCACCAAGTGCAATAATCATTTTCTTTTTCATAAAAACCTCCTGAAATACTTACTTATTATTTTTCTAAATTCCCTAAAAATCCCCTTTAACCATCAATTTAAAATTCGGCATTCACCTCATGGATTTTTTTGAAGTACGACTCTTTCTGCATACAAGCATATTGGGTCGTCTTCAGTAATCCAATTGTCACTCACTCGCTATCATTTAAGCTAGTTACAAATCTTCACTATTTCATGTGACATGCAATGCTCGCTAACGTATTGATCAGCGCCAACATGTCACAAAGAAAATGATGACATGTTGATGACAGAGATGACAGCTGTGCGGTTAGTATGGAGCAGTACCATCAATAAAGGCGTGCATCGATATTAATATCGATGCACGCCTTTTGTTAAAAAAGGGGGGTTGTTATTTAGCTTTTTGTCATTTTCCGTATTTTAAAATCATTTATCAATTCTTTATAAGTCGTCTTCATTTCTTGTGCGAAAAGATCCCCGTGAGGCTTACGGATTAGACATTGGTATGCCAAAATGGATAAAGATTTGACCTCATTAATTTCAGTACTCTTCAAACTGAAGCTTTGTATTACTTTATATTCTGGAACATAAGGATCAGAATATAAAATATTAGCGCCTTTTTGTTGCAAAATTTTTAGTATATTTATGGAGGGTGACTCTCTTATGACTAAGGGGCGGCGCTGACAGTGCTTTGATACGAAAGTAGCTGACTGAACGCCCCCCGCTCCTCTTCTACCAGTTGGTGGTAGTTCCCCTGCTGTATGACCTCGCCTTGATCCAGAACAACAATTTGATCTGCATGTCTGATCGTTGACAGACGGTGAGCGATCACGATCAACGTCATTTGACCTTTCATCCGTTCCAATGCTGCCTGAATTGCAGCCTCGTGCTCACCATCCAGCGCACTTGTCGCTTCATCCAGGATGAGTACAGGAGGATGATGCAAAATAGCCCGCGCTAATACCAGCCGTTGACGCTCTCCCCCGGACAGACGAATCCCGCGATCACCAATGACTGTGTCCAGCCCTTCTGGCAGTCTGGATACAAAGTTGTCTGCAGCTGCAAAATGTAACGCCTCCCATAGCTGTTGTTCACTAGCATCCTTATCGGCCAGCTTCAAATTTTCACGGACGGTCGCATGGAACAAAAACGGGTCCTGTGACACATAGCCAAACGACTGCCGCCACAGCGGCAGCAATTTGTCGTCCAGTACATGACCATCGATTTTAATCTGTCCTCCAGTTGGGCGTAAAAAACCCATCAGAACATCGACCATTGTGCTTTTGCCTGCTCCTGATTTCCCTACAATGGCGGTCATTCCCCGGGCAGGTATCAACAAATTAATATGACGTAGGGCAGGCTCTGCCGCACCCTCGTAGCAATAATCCAAATGGCAGCATTCTATTCCATTACGAAGGGATAGAGGTTGCCGTGCAGATGTAGATGTAGATGTAGATGTAGATGTAGATGTAGATGTAGATGACAAATGATATACGGATGAATCGAATGGAACATGAGCCTCAGAAGATGTAAGCCCGATCAACGAGGGGTCTGAGAAAGCCTCGCATTCCCGTTGCACTTTAGTTACACTCTCAAAAGCAGAGATCATAGACATGATATATTCCAGGCTCGCTTGAATAAGGGCAAACCTGGGCCATAAGCGGGAAAATATAAGGATGAGCACGATCAGTTTTTCAGGTGTAACATGCAGCCATTGGAGCGACACAAATAGAACACCAACGACAAAAACAGCTGCCGCTATGCGATGAAAAAACTGTGTGGTCGCATTTTGCCGAACAAACTGAGTCGTATTATCCTCCATCCGCTGCGTCAGGGAGCGAAACCAATGAATATTCGCTGCTTCCAGCAGATTGCTTTTAATATCTTTCATCCCGTTCATATGATCCGTAATTCCGGCAAAATAAATCTGTGACAGCTCAGTGGTACGGTCACCTAATTGTTTGGCATTTCGGATAGAGCGACGGAACACGACAAACAACACCAATCCACTCAGAAACACCAGCCCGGTTAAAGAAGGGGATAACCAAAAAGCCAGCGCAATCTGGATTAGCGTAAACATGACGGCCGTGGTCAGTTGAAGAAGCAAATTCGTTCCCTGACTGACACGCGCCAGCTCGGTCGTCATCACGTGGCTAAAATCAGATTTACGCTGACGCAAATAAAAAGCCCACTGCGCCTTCATAAAGGAAGTGTATACGTCTATTCGAAGGGAACGCATAAAACGCTGCTGAATCCGTGAGTTAAGAATGGACTGGTAACGCTGAAGCCAAGCCTGCCCGGTAAGCAGCACTACAAAAAACATTAGCATTCCCGGCAACAGCCAACTTTTAGGAATGTACGGCAAAAAATAATCAAATCCATCCGACAGAAATGGCATCTCTGAATGACCGCCAAATACGCCGATGGCCGCCAGCATAGGAACAAGCATATAAATGCCGACACCCTCCAATAGGCTGACGATCATCATACATCCAATATTAAGAAATAACGCCGCGCCGTTCACGCTATACAGCTTGGTTATATATAATCGCAGGTGTGTCATCATGTACACTCCTTATCAGGTCAGTGCTTTGAAAATCGACGTTTTAGCCAAAGAAATGGACGTAAAGGAATATACAAAAAATGCAGCTGGCGAGGCAGTGGGCAAATGACTGAATCCCTCGTAGAAGGAAACAAACGGCTGATGAGATACCATAGTCTGTGTCTTGGCTCCTTTAAGGAAAGCAGGTAAGCGCGGCTAACCGGCAGAGGAGTAAACGCTGTTGTTGTAGCTCCAGCAATGGCTGGACTGGAGGCGACTGTAGCAGCACCTACAGGCTTGGCAAGGCTACTTACAGCAGTGTTCACTGTATTCACCGGGTCACCAAGGATGCTGCTGGCATCTTTCGATATGCCAGCAGCACTACTGACGGCGTACAGAACAGCTTCGCCCGAGGTTCCGTTAGCTGAAATACCGCCATCTGAAGGGGCGGTATTCATTGACTCGGTCAAAGCTACGTTAGGCAATAGCTCTGGCCGAACGAGTCTGCCTGTACCCGCCCCATTGGCAACCGGGTACGGCGCAGGGACGCTGGCCTGCATAAAGGCCAGCGCGCTCAGCGCAAGCCTGTGCGCCTGCCGGGTAGCCGATATCGGACGCACCGGCTCCGGGATCGGCGTACCGAACAACGCAGCGGCCAGTGCCCAAGCCTGCCCGCCCGCAGGCAGGCCCCCGTAACGGCGCATTAGCGGCAGTAGCGCCCCCCAATCGACAGCGCGTACCGCAAGCCTGTCGATGTCAACCAACCAGCGCAGCCTGAACCAGCCGTGACGCGCTCCGTGTGCGCTGAGGTACAGAAATTGATGCTGGCTGCCAAGCGTATACATGCAGGATGTCGTCACATTCCTGCTGTCGGCAGAAGTCGCTGGTGCCATCTGACTGGCTCGAACTGCTGGGGCTTTACCCATTTGCCGGCAGCCCCAAAGCTCATCAAAGGAGGGCTCCCGCCCCCCATCCGGGTGAAGCCGCCAGTGCAACTCGACTTCGACCCTCTTTTGCGGATGTAAGAAGGAGGCATGATGATCCTTCCACTTCCAGCTGCCAAGGACGCGCACTTCTCCGCTTTTGGACGCATACCCAGCTTCCTTCATCCAGTGCTCCGCTTCATCCATGTCATCCGGGGCAATAAGTAAATCAATGTCTTTAGAGGTACGCAGGGAAACATCCCCGTACAATTGCTGCGCCAGAGCAGGACCCTTCAACATCAGCACACGAATTCCATGAGCTGTGAGCAGCCTGGTCAGACGCTCGGCTTCTGCTTGAAGATGGAGCATGCGCAGCGTGTTTCGATGATATTGCGCCTGAAGGTTTCGCAGCAATTCTGCGGGAATGAACGGGTGATTCAACGTTTTCAGCTGGAGATACACCGTAGGTATCACACGATGGTGTTCTGTCAGACGCAGCAAGCGGGACCAATCGATCTCCTGCAACTGGGAAGCAGTCATCGTATTCTGCCATAGATTGACGTCTTTACGAAGTAGAGAGAGTAACAACGTTAATTCTTGATCCTCATTCCAATTCGCAAGTTCCAAAATAGACTTGGTGGTCATGGATTCTTCTCCTTCGATTCTTTGAACGTTCTTTGTTCCTTTTATATCGCACTAAAACTAAAACAGAGAACTGCCTTTATCCGCTGTCCTCGTATTTGTAGCTGTCCCAGCACGTCTCCCGAATATTCCCACCACGGTAAACGCTCCCATCTCCCGTTCTCCCGTAACATAGATCGGCCCACTCCGTACCCATGCATGTGCTGCCAATTGTCCCGCAGCATTTTTGGCTGTGCCCAGATACAGTGTACAGTCCAGTTTTCTGCGTACCAGCAACGTCATAGCGGCAGCGGCTTGTACAAGACAGCTACTGCGCCAAGGAGTATAACGGCTGGCTACATCCACAGCTTGTGAAATGTGACGGATAGACTTCTCCTGCCCGACCTCGCACTGCCAAGAAGTTTCTTCCATACATGTCCCCCAAGCCCCTGAGTAATCTCCAAAAGAACGACGCTGGCGAAATCTCGCGCATCCCAGCTCCAGCCAGGCTTCCGGCAACAATCTCCTGACCTCTGGAGACAAGAGAAGAAGCCGTTGTATCCGCATGTTAGTCCAACTCCCGTAGGAGCCTCAGCAATCCTTCCCGCTCCAATTCAGCTACAAAGGTATGCACCTGCTGTCTGCACTGTTCCTCGTCCACTTCATATTCATTCGTCAGGACAGTTACAATATCTTCAATTGAAGGGCTGAATTCTGCCAATTCCCAAATCCGTCCTCCTGTGAAGCCCAAATTATAATACTTTCCCGTATGAATACTCATCATCACTTTTTCTCCGTCCATATCACTTACATAGACCTCTTCACCATACGTGATGCGATAATGATCCTTAGCTGGATTAATGGCTGCCATAACTCTTTTCCTCCTTATGAATGAGTTCAAGTACGCGTTGTACAACCTCGGACGCCGTAAAAAAGGAGCTATCCCTCAGCAGCCGCCAGCCTTCCACTTTCCGAGCCATCCGGGCCGCTGTATCAAAATACCATTCACCCAAACCCATTCGCGAAATGATCGCCCTACGATATGTATGCTGTAGTAATGTATGCAAGCACTCCAGTTTGTTCAAGGGCTGTTCCGTAACCACCACTGGCTCCCCTTCACGCATCGACTCACGGTTGGGAGAATCGCTCACAAGCTCGAATACACCGCTCAGGGGAAGCGGATCGTTATAAAATTCGTCCACAGCAGGCACGGCATATTTATTGAGCTCACCTGCAATCCTACGCAAATCTTGGTATTGTGCCCTTACAGGATTACCGTCAGTTAGGGAAAGAACATGCTTTCTTTGCCGTACATGCTTGTTCTCCCGTAATGCCTCCAATTGAAGCAAGCTTTCCAGTCCCAGCTTCTGCTGCGGATATGCCGGATATACGATGGCTGCGGAAGCTGTCACGTTTATAGCAATCACATCATCACTGATCATCTGATAGCCAGCCTGTCTAAAGGCAGCAGCCAGCGTCGATTTTCCCGTGCCGGATTCACCTACAAATGCATAGACCCGACCTCCGATGACGACCGCACTTCCGTGAATAGGTAAAACCCGTTTTTGTAACAGTAGAACACCCATGCATGTGCCCAGTACAAACAACCGCACGGTGTCAGGATCAGCCCCAGGCAACATACTTACCTCGATTTCCTTGCCTCCCCTGATGGCATAAATGGCCGTGTCCGGTATTAGGAACATAAAGCGTTCACCCTGCATTACAAAATTGGCCTGCTCCAGTTGGTCCCTCCATGCTGACAGATCAACCTGCCGGATGACCACATCCTCTACCAATCCCGGTTCTGCTGGGATCAGCTCAGGCAGAGTCAGCTCACTGGCAATCCTGAGTCCAAAGGCTGTATATTTCACCCAACTGTTATGGGCACTCCTGTCATGCGCGATAGGACTCACTCCCTGTTCTTAAAATTCCGTCTTTATTTCTTCCGGTCCAACCTAACCCGAATGAAATAAAGACGGCTCGTGATCAGTAAGCTATCTGGATCTCAGCCCAACATCGGCTCATGTATAATTATCTTCCGTTAGCTCGGATTATACAGATCGGCATCATGGTCTGACACCCAATCAATCTGTTTCCAGCCTTTACCCGCCATAGTCTGGTTAATATCCAGCACCTCAATCGTCGGTTCCTGCCATTCTTTTTTACTCATCTCATCACCTCCCCTCCCACGAATGGCACACCGTCTGATCGGTTAGATCCAAATCAGTTCAAACCACAGAGAAAACGGTACACGATCAGGCTGTGCATGAATAGTCGTATATTCGGATCGGATGCCTGGTCCGGACGGGGATGTCGGTATTTCGCCATAGCCGTCTTAATGTAGTCCATATTGAGATATTCGGCAGCTCGTAAATCATGACACATCACTTGCAGCTCTCCCATAAACGTGTCCCAGCAAGGAAGCATACGATGTAGCCAATCCGCAGGCTGTACGCCGCGTACTCGCTGGTTCAGCCGAACATCATCGGGGAGATGATCACGCATAGCTTTACGAATGAGGGCACGGTCCCGGCCATTTTGTACATATTGTTCAAAAGGTACCGATAAGCAAAAGCGAATGACACGGCTGTCTCCGGTTGGATCACGTTCCCACAGGCCATAACGAAGTGAAAGTTTGGTCGCCATGACACCATTTTTGTTGGCAATCGCCAAATTTGAAAACTTCTCTTTTCTTGTCTGATCGGCATTTTTTCTCCAGCCAGTTCCACTCAATACGGGAATATCTTCTACATTCATCCGCTTGGCAAACTCCGGATGAATCAGTGAAGGAATCGGACTTTGCTTGCCACGTCCCCACCATGTGCGAGCGTCAAGTGAGGTGGCTTTTTTCAACATCACGGGCAGTAAATGAGACATACGACTGCCTGTAAGCTTGCTATACCGCCTCACTCCCTGCCAAGATTGCAGCCAATGCAAACGGCGAAACTGACGGGCATAATAGTCCAGTGCAGGCCCCCACGATACGGTAAAATTGCCCCGTGCCCCAGTCAACAGAACTCCGACATTATGTTCCTGTGCTTTCTCATAAAAACCTCTAATCCAGAAGGAGTTTTCAAAATATTTGTAGGGAGCCTCCATCAACTCCAGCCACATATCAATTTCAGAAAACGGACTTTTCCCCTCAAAATCCATATAATTTTCACGAATGTTGCCCACATAGCGAGCCGTGGACTGAATATAGCTGCGTTCGTTCGCCAGCAATGTAGGCGGTGTCCAATCTGTAAAATCTTGAACAGGTACATAGCTGTAGGCATGTAGCGGCTTGTGTTGTAAGTGCAGCGCTGGTGCGGCAAAGCTGGCAACCGCTCCGGAATCCAATCCCCCACTCAGGGCAGCCCCTACAGCGCGATGCGTCCGTAATCGGGCAGTTACCGCCTGGGAGAATACCTCGCGGAAAGCTTCTATGTATTCGCCGCATGTTTTGAGCCGCAACGGCTCTACCTCATCCAGACATGCATATTTACAGAGCGATTGCTTTCCCTCTTCCATAGTGAACCAATGTGCAGGAGGTAGCTGGTTGATATGCTTGTAGGCGGTTGTCCCGATATCGACGGATTCCTGCATTGCACGGATAGATAAGAATTCGGCCAGCCATGGTTCATGCAGTTCTTTTCGCAGAGAGGACAGAACCAATAGCGGAGCGACTACCGTGCTAAACGCAAATCCTCCGTCATGTTGGTAGGTATACAGCGTACGATTGCCTGTCATATCTCTAGCACCATATAACCGATGTTTCTTAGCATCCCAAATGACAAAGGCAAAATCACCTATCAGATAACCTGCTGCATCAACACCCCATTTGTCGTATGCCAGTAAAATCAGCTCGCTGTCCGTGATATCTATCCGCCGCCTCTGCTCAACTGCTAGTCGTTCAAACAGCTCAGAACGGTTGTCAATGATCGCATCGGCCGTGATGGCCAAATCTCTTAGCTCATCATAAAAGGGAAGATGCTCATGAACAGATTCGGGGGTCACATGCTGGGCATGACATCCCAAAAAAATGGAACCTTCACACCAAGTGCACACGCGGTCAGCGGGATATTTTTGCAGAGTTTGCATCATTCTCTCGCCTTCTTCAGCATATACAGACTCATGCCCAAATCTATAGATTCCGGCAATTGCACTCACGTTCTCCCTCCTTTTCTTTTCCGATACTTGATAATACTTCAGACGCCCAGCGCCCGAACTTACGGGCCAATAAATGGGACCGGAATCCTTGGCTTGGGCGCTGATAGCTTTGGAGCTTCGCGATCAGCCGGTTCCGTTCCTCAAAGCTATGTGCCAGTCTGTTTTCCAGTGATTGAATTCGTCGATCACTCACGATCTGTGCCATATCCATCCTTGCCGGGTTGTGAGGTGCAGCATGACAGGTTGCATTTGTCATGAATTCTTTGTTATCTGCATCCTGTTCTTCCAGCATCCGATAAGCTGTCTTCCATTCAAAGCCACTTTGTTGGAGGAACTGGTGTGTACGCCGACTCAACAGCTCTATATCAGGGTCATCCTCAAAGCGGACTCCCGTCAACTGCTCAGCCTGTTCCAGCGCTTCTCCGTAACCAAGCTGCCTAAACAAGCGAGCTCCAATACTTCTGCAATACAGTTCAATTTCCATTGTACTCAACAGATGTTGCCAACTATGTACCGAATTCTGATGCGCCTGTTCATGCTCCATAACAAACGGATCACCCGCTCCCATGCTATAAAAAAGATTGGATTGGGGCGTATCCGCGAAGTTCCCGTACCTTTCCATCCCCGGCTCATAATGGATCTCCAGAAAATGACACAGCTTCTCAATCTCCATCCTTGGATTGGCTACGAGCTGTTCATACATCAGCGGGTATGCAAGTGGATGAGGTGTGGCAAAATAATGAGCATAACGGAACAAACCAACCGTAATATCTGTCATCTTCATATTAAAATGCGGACTTCCCAGTTCCTTCAACAGGTGAAAGTTCCCATTTCGGAGCTGATTGACCTTTTTAAACGAGGCCACGATGGACAAAGGATTGCGGATAAGCCACACTCGACGGGCAGCCGGGAACAAACGGTCTACAAATTCAAGCACTGTATAGTAACGCGGTGATTTGTCGATAAGCATATCAGCGGTCGTCCCTTGAAGCAGGCCATTATATATTTCAAGTGCATACGAACGAGCGGCCTGCTCCAATACATGTGGAGGGACCATACCTTTAAAAAATTGCCGGAGTATTCCTGTTCCTCCATATGGCCGTGCATGTGACTGAGGAAGATCATATAAACTGAGCAGAAACCACATTTCCTGCGTGGCAAACAGACGGGAATGGTTTTGCAAAATGGCAGTTAGCAGCGAGCTTCCACTTCGAGGGACACTCAACAGAAATACTAGCTTTCCGCCCTGCTTTTCAATCAAGCACGCTCCTCCTCTACCTCTGCTCAAGACGTTTTAATAGATACATATCGTATTTTTATTATAATTTATGATACATAATGTATCTTGTCAATCCCTTTGATGGATAAATTCTGTGCTGCACGCTCATGTTAAACCTTATGTAGATGTAGAAATGCTGCCAGTTGTCTGTAAATAATGATCTTGCTGCATGTTAACCAAAGGAGCATAGCACTATGGGACGAGCTGTTAAAGGTACGATTACGATTGAAGGTCATGAAATTGCGATCACAAACCCGGATAAACCGCTGTGGCCCGAAGCAGGTGTAACTAAGGCGCTATATCTTCGCAAGCTTGCGGTATTGGCCCCCTACCTGCTCAAATATTGTCATCAGCGTCTATTGACTGTCATCCGTTGGCCACATGGTATCCATGGAGATTTTTTTTATCAGAAAAATGCCCCACATCCTCGGCCAGACTATATTGAAACCGCTCTGCATGATGGCATTGAGTATATCGTGCTTGGCAAGCTGCCCCAACTACTCTGGCTCGGTAATCAAGCTGCGTTGGAATTTCATCCCTCTCTGCACAGAACAGGAAGCCAACTGCCCTGTGAATGGATGATTGATCTGGATCCATCCAGAGAAGTTGAGCCACGTATTATGGAGGCCGCCTCCATTGTAGGCGAAGTATTGGCTTCGCTTGGGTTGGACTCTGTCCCCAAAACCTCCGGGGCCACAGGTGTACAAATTATCGTCCCGATCCGTACAGGCATCACCTTTGACGAGCTACGCAGCATCGGACTGTTGGTTGGACAATTTGTGACGGAAAAGCACCCGAATCTGTTCACACTGGAACGGTTAAAGAAGGATCGTGGAACAGCCATCTATTTTGATTACTTGCAGCATTATCAGGGAAAAACCCTAGCCGCTCCTTATACTCCTCGGGCACGTCCCGGTGCTACGGTCTCGACTCCGCTAACCTGGGAAGAGGTACGGCAAGATGTGTCACCACTTGATTACCATTTGCTAAATATTGAGGAACGGTTAAACCAGGTAGGCGACTTGATCGACAAGGTGCCTCCCCAGCCCGTAGAGGACCTCCTCAAACATATGCGCTCCAAAACACACCCAACCTGATCCATGCTTTGAAGCACAAAAAAGGGGACGAACCCCGCAGCCATAGGCTGAGAAATTGTCCCCTTGCGCTAGTGTATTCCCTTTTTCTTAAAACGTCCGCCCTTCACATCGTGAATATTACCAATTGCAATGAAGGCGTGCGGGTCCCAATCCTCAACGATGCTCTTGAGTTTCGCTTCCTCCAGTCGGGTAATGACGACGAAAATCACTTTTTTGCTCTCGCCTGTAAAGCCGCCTTCACCTTCCAAGTAAGTTACACCCCGTCCAAGACGATCCGTCAGAGCATCTCCGATATCACGGTATTTATCACTAATAATCCAGACCGATTTGGACTGATCCAGACCCTCAATTGTAATATCAATCATTTTCATAGCAATATAATAAGCAATCATGGAATACAGGGCATTCGGCCAACCGAATACAAAACCCGCACTTCCCAGAATGAAAATATTAACGAACAATACGATCTCACCGACCGAAAAAGGAGTTTTTTCGCTGACGAGAATAGCCACGATCTCTGTCCCATCCAGCGAGCCGCCGGACCGAATCACAAGACCCACTCCCACGCCGAGAATGACACCCCCGAAGATAGCGCCAAGCAGCGGTTCCCCAGGCGTCAATGCACTTACATTGTGAAGTAACGCAGTTCCGATGGACATAACGACGATGCCGAATAATGTGGATAAAGCGAAGGTTTTACCGATTTGTTTGTAGCCGATAAGTAAAAATGGAAGGTTCAACAGGGTCAGGAAAATACCGAGCGGATAACCAGTAATCTTGGAGGCCATAATGGAAATACCTGTAACGCCGCCGTCAATAACGCCGTTAGGAACCAAGAATATTTCCAATCCCACGGCCATCAGCGCTGCACCAACCACAATCATGGCTGCACGCTGCAATAAGCGTTTTACTTTGTTCTTTGGATTAGCTGGAATTTTGCTGATCTTGGTCAACTCTCCGGTTACATCTGTGATCTCAGACAGATTTTGGACTTCCTTGCTCACTACACTCATATATAAATCCCCCCGTTACAGTATGGTATATTGGACCGAAAAAGGGGCTGCTCTCCGCAGTCCCCTCTCCTTTACGGCGCTTAGTTATGTGATTAGTATATCATAAAACTGTGATTTTGCGCAAAAAAGTTAGCAAAGAGCACATAAATCACAATAAAGCGGGATTATATTGATAAAAACGGCGAAAACCGCCTCTAAAGGAGGGGAGAGAGCATGCGAGTTAGAATTTCAGCTATTTTTTGAGATCGAGGGCGTCTGCGGAACACGTTCAAATCTATTTTGGAAGAGTTGGAAATGTCCTCTACAAAATCTGCCGAAAGCCGTTCCAACGCCGAAGTTGCAAAAAGTACAGCGGTCAACTCAAAATTATAGAAAAAACTACGCATGTCCATATTGGCGGTCCCAACCGAGCCGAGCAAATCGTCCACAATCACCACTTTAGCGTGAATAAATCCTTTTCGATATTGGTAGAACTCCACTCCTGCCTCCAGCAGTTCTTGCACATAGGACAGTGACGCCAGGTGGACCAGTTTCGAATCTGATTGGTAGGGAATAATAATTTTCACATCTATGCCGCTGACGGCCGCCAGCTTCAGTGCCTCATAAATTCCCGGATCGGGAATAAAATACGGCGTCGTTATCCAAATCCGCTTTTTGGCAACCGTAAGCGCTCCAAAGCACAATTCCTGAATCGTATCCCATACCTGATCGGGCCCACTGCTCAAAATCTGTACTTCCTCATCCCCTGTGCAGGTATGTGGAGGAAATAAATTCACGTCCATTAGCCTCTCTCCCGAAGCCAGCTTCCAATCGCTAAGAAACACATTTTGCAGAAAATAAACGCCATCTCCTTCAATCTGCAAATGCGTATCCCTCCAAAATCCCACTTTGGGGTACTTTCCGAGATAATCGTCGCCTACATTGATTCCCCCCACAAATCCGATCGTGCCATCCACCACCACGATTTTCCGGTGATTGCGATAGTTAATCCGGCGGTCCAGCGTGGCGAAAAACGGCGGTAGAAAATAATGAAATTCGATCCCAGCCTCATTACAAGTGCGAATAAACGAATAAGGTAAATGGTAGCTCCCTACGCCGTCCACAATGAATCGTACCTTAACTCCCTCGCGTGCCTTACGGATCATGACTTCCTGAAATTTTTTTCCGATTTCGTCTGCCCGAAATATGTAAAACTCCACATGGATATGATGTTGTGCCTGTTCCATCGCTTTCAGCATGGCGTCGAAAGTCTCTTCCCCGTTCGTCAGCACACGTGTACGGTTGCAGCCAGTCAACGGGTTTTCCGACATACGAATTAACTGGTTAAACAGACGCTCCTGATGCTTGAAATGGGGATTGTGCATTTGCTCTACATTTTCAATCACCTTGGTTTGCGCCCACAGATGTTCACGGAATTCACGAAATAGCTGCGATCCTGCTTTACGAACCACTTTGCGCTTCTGGTAATCCTGAGCAACAAAATAGTACACCACAAAACCAATAAGCGGGAAGCAAAACAAAATAAAGAGCCAGGCTACCGCTTTGGACGGCTTGCGAAATTCAAAGAGCAGAATCGTCCCGGTCTGAAAAATAAAAATAATTAAAACCAACAGCAACCACAGCATGTCTAAGCCTCCTTATATATCTACGTTTTATACAAAGCTCCAATTTTTTTGACATGTTTGCCTCTTAAGCTGAATAGATAGTAACCAAGCACTATAGGAGCGATGTCCGGAAAGGAGCGATTATGAAAAAAGGAAGCCTAAATCGCCGGATGACCCTGCTTGTCATTCGGGATGCACAGCAACCGCCCAAGCAGCTACAATGCTCCGCAGCCGCTGTCATTCTCGTCCCGACCCTTGTGATCGCATCAATCTCTACGCTCGTGATCGGGCTGCAAATCCGTTCTTCCCATATTATTTCCCAAATGGAAACCAATCTTGCTGTCCAGAGTTTGCAGATGGAGGTCACGGTAGCAGACAAAGACGCAGCCATTGGGCGACTGCGGCAGGAAGTCATGGAGCTGACGAATCAAGCCACCAGTATTCGCGAACGTCTCCAGCGTGTAACAGAGCTGGAACAGCAAATGCAGCAATTCATTCGTAAACACGGAAATTCCTCCAGCGCAAGCAGCAATAAATCAACCATCACCCCCCTCTCCTGGGATGCTTCCGGCCATACCGGCGGTGAATTGATCGCAGTGCATGAAAATACAGCTCTTCTAGCCCGCCAGGCCATGGATGATTTTCAGGAAATAGAAGCTCTGCTGGACACAGTGGAGCGCACGGTTCCGCGCTCTATTCAACAGGCAAACGCCGTACAGCAGAACCTGGAGCGCCAACAAGCCGCGCAGCTGCTCCAGACCCGAAGACTGGCACTTGCTGAACAAGGCAGGCCCTCCATTTGGCCTGTTGGTTCGCGGCGCATGACCTCCAGTTTCGGCTATCGCAGCGACCCATTTACAGGGAAATCCGCTTTTCACTCAGGCGTGGACATTGCCGGTCAATCCGGTGATCCTGTCTATGCAGCAGGGGCAGGCACTGTGCTGGAGGCCGCTTCCAGCGGAGCTCGCGGCAAGTGCATCATCATTCAGCATCCTGACGGACTCCAAAGCTGGTATATGCACCTAAGCGGTATGCAGGTGGCTCCGGGGGACCGTGTTCACAAAGGACAGACCATTGGCCTGCTGGGAAGTACCGGGAGAAGCACAGGACCTCATCTTCATTTTCAGATCGTCAAGCATAACCAACCTGTCGATCCATTGCTGTATGTACAATAAGGTTTTTGCAAAATACCGACAATAAAGGATTGGAGGAAAACGATCATGTTCAAGGAATCCAAAAAAAAGCTCTCCACCCCGGCGACGGATACACTGCTCGCGAACGGCACCAGCTTTGAAGGTACGATTGAGGCAGAGGCCAACATTCGCATTGACGGTCATTTTCAGGGCGATATCTACAGCACTCGCACTGTCGTCATTGGAGAATCAGCAGTTGTACGTTCGGACATTATTGCACGGGACGTCATTCTTGCCGGCAAGGTATTCGGCAGCATCACCACAGAAGGACGGCTGACCATTACATCGACAGGCGAACTGTACGGAAATACGGCGACCCCTACATTGGTCATTTCTGAAGGCGGCGTACTGAACGGCACAAGTCAAATGAACCAAACTATGGATGCAGAGTCGCCAGCTGCTATAGATAAATCAGAGGATGAAAATCAATCCAGTTTCAGCCAAGACATAGAGGACAGCCAAGCCTCCCTACAACCTGAAGCGGGATAGGGCCGGCTTATACTCCTATATATCCAGTACATCCTCCAATCACTCCATAATATCCTCCACTCTGCGTTCCAAAAATAAATGGTACACCTTGCGTATGACGATTTTGCCGCACATATATAATGGAATAACCAAAATGATACCCAAGATCCCGAGCAGGTCGCCACCAACTAGCAATAAAATGACGACAGTCAACGGATGAATGTCCAGCTGCTTGCCAAAGACAATCGGCGACAGCCAATTATCCTGAATTTGCTGTGCAACGATCACCACCACCAGCGACCAGAGCGCCATGGAAGGCGATTCGAGAAATCCAATGATAACCACAGGTATAGAAGCAGCTACTGCCCCCACATAGGGAATAAAATTAAGGAAAATCGAAATAACGGCAAGCAGCAAGGCATAAGGCAAACCAATAATCAAAAATCCAAAGAACATCATCAAGCCCAACGCGACATTGATCAGCACTCGACTGACGATAAAGCTGCTGAGCGCACTATCAATATCCTCCATAACTTCCAGCGCGTCCTTATGATACTTTTTAGGAAAGAAGTTAAGCATTTTGGGACCAAACTTGCTCCCTTCCTTCAACATGTAATAGAGCAATATGGGAAAGGTAGCCAATACGATAAAAAAGTAGGATACGAACGATACCAGCTTTACCGAGTAATCTGACAGCGTTGAAAAAGCTTCGTTTAACGTATCTGACAGTTGTGACAGCGGGTCTTCACCCGGAGGCAGTACTTGTCTCAAGGATTGATTATGCCGCCATTGGCTCAATTGATCAACCAGACTTTTAATAAGCTTCGGCGCGTTCTCAAATAAATTGGTTACCTGATCACGGAGCGTAGGCCACACTCCCCATGAGAAGAGGAACAGTAACACGCCAATAACCAAATAAATCAGCAATATGGAAATTGATCGTTTGATTTTTCTCCGTTCCATGACATCTACGATCGGTCTCAATAAATAATAGAGGAAAAAAGATAGCATCAACGGTACAACCAGCAAGCTGACCAAGGATACAAGAGGACTGAATATAAAGCTTACTTTGGTGCCCAAGTAAATGATGAGCAATAGCATGACGATTCCTAAAGTCAGGCGAAAAAAACGATTATTTTGCAGCATATCATACGCCCCCCTGTTCTGTTTCTCTCTACTTCTTTAAACGCAAACCGACCCTATTGATTGATTCTTGCTGAAAATAGATTACAATATACCCACACTTACAGAATATGTAGCAAAAATGACATAGATACTGAATAAAACAGTGCCAACATAGCAAAAAAGGAAGTCCAAATGGCTAGGCATTGGACTTCCTTTTTGTGATCTCAGCATTTTGCCAAAATCCTCGTGTTATTCAATCACACATGCTAAGAGATACGTGTTTAGGTTGAAACATCGCGTTTTATGAAAACCACCCAGGCAATGGCGATAAAAACCACATAATAAGCGGCCAGCACGGTGAGCGAAAAGGTTAGATCGGAAGTTACTGTACCCGGCGGCATATCTAGATATTTTTTCAGATCCATATGCGTAAAGAGTACGTATTGGGTCCATTCAAAACGATCTGTGCTGAACAAACCAATCGAGTTATACACTGTTTTGGTGAACATCATAAACAAAGACAAACCAATCGCCAAAGCGCTCGAACGAAACACCGCGGATAACATAAATGCAAAAGCCATGGTCACGAATAGGGCGATATAGCTATACAAAAAGTTCAGCGTTACGTAAGATACCGGATCACTGAACAGCGGAACAGAGCCCGCTGGTGCGTCCTTCGATAACATCAGCCAGGAGGACAGCGTAACCATCAAAACCAAAACGATCGTTCCGAGCAAGCTGAACAAAATCACCGATATATACTTGGACAACAGAATTTTGCTGCGAGTCCAAGGGCGAATGAGCAGTAGCTTAATCGTTCCCCATGTAAATTCACCAGCCACCGAATCAGCAGCTACAATGACCGTAAACGTCGTATTGAGGAAAAATGTAAATAACGTTGTCAATGCGATGCCATCCCACACACTGACCTGATCGGAAACCAGAGAAATCAGCATCGGAATCACAGCGGTGATGACTGCCAGCAGCCCCAGCATGATCCATGTGCGCACACGCAAGTAGATTTTGAGATTTTCATTATGTACCAGCTTGAAGAAATCAGCCAATGGACCCGCCTCCCGTCACTTCCAAAAATTGATCTTCCAACGTACGGGCAACCGGGCTAATGGCGTACACCTTGACTCCATTTGCAGCCAGCAGACTGTTCATCTCTGCAATCTGTTCCCGCTCCAGGTGAAGCAGTAGTTGATTGCCTTCGACGCGCCCTGCTCCAGCAAGCGTATAAGCTTGCTCGGCATCATTGACTTCAAAAGCAATTTCCGCCGTCTGCACTTCTCCCTCTGTATTCTTCAACTGCTTGATATCTACCAACCGCCCGCTTTGAATAATGGCCACGCGGTCGCACATCAGCTCCATTTCGGACAACAAATGACTCGATACAAACACCGTAATTCCTTCCGTACGGGTTAATTGACGCAAATAATCCCGCAGTTCACGAATACCCTGCGGGTCCAAGCCATTGGTCGGCTCATCCAGCACGAGCAGCTTCGGACGATGCAAAATCGCCTGAGCTACTCCGAGTCGCTGTCGCATCCCGAGCGAGTAGGTTTTGACTTTATCGTGAATTCGGTTTCCGAGTCCCACCAGACGAATCGCTTCATCTATACGCTCTTGGGTCACCCCTGGAGACATGCGCGCAAAATGCTGCAAATTTTGATAGCCTGTCAGAAACTTGTACATCTCCGGGTTCTCAACAATCGCACCGACATGGGAAACAGCCTTTTCAAAATCGGTATTGATGCTGTCTCCGCAAATATGAATATCACCCTTGCTGATCGAAATCAGGCCAACCATCATACGAATGGTGGTCGTTTTTTTCCCGCACCGTTGGGTCCGAGAAAACCAAATACCTGTCCGGCCGGAACCTCCAGTGTCAGATTGTCCACGATCGCTTTTGAGGAAATGATTTTACTCACACCCTCCATACGTATGACGGGAACCTGCCCTGTCGCTTGCTGCATGCTATGAAACTCCTTCCATCCGGAGTGAAGCTGTCATCCATTTTACTGTACATTTCCGGTTTTGGAAGTATTATACCATATTTATCCTTTCAGAAACACCTTTGGGAACATCATATCACGTCTGTTCCTTTTCCTTGTATATCCAAAGCACCCTCCACTCCTCATCTTCCTGCGTCACATAACAAGGCTGTACGATATCAAAATTACCGAATCGGGTCTTGTAATGCTGAGTGACCGTAATACGGTAAACCTTCCCTAAATCTTCCCCATTTGGATCGGTACGAATGTCATATTCAGCCTGCGGCTCCCCCAGTTCAAACGTAAACGTATCCGTCCCCATATCCTGCATAAAAACGTGCGCACGCTGCTGTACATACGTGGACTTCTCGAATTTCTTCTTCATTTGTGAATGAAAAAGCTCCCAGGAGCCGCCAAAATTCCCCGATTGCTCCATTGTGTAGAACTCGTTCAGCGCTTCTACGGCTTGATCCCCTTCCCCCGTAGACATCACCCCACGCAGACCCATCCACAGCAGCCATAGCAATCCACATAGGATTGCAAAATACAGTAGCTTACGGACGAACGCCGAAGCCGCTCTCCTTCTAAGCAGCACATATGTCCCTCCCTCTGTTGGACTATACCGAATACTCTACAGATGTATGTAGGACAAGGTGAGTTTAGAAGAGAATAACAGGTCCTCCCTATAGGACATTCGCCTGCATAAGGGATGTCTAAGGCGATGCAGAAGTGGTGACCAAATGTTTCTCCAGCACTCCATGGATACGTTGGCGTTCCTGCTCATCTACGATGTAATAATACACGCCGTTGATTTTGCTCCCATGTCCCTTCACCTCAACGGTATCCATCTGCTTAAGGGACGGGCCGATCCGGGTCAGAAAGGTCGTCATATCATCAAAGGTAATGTCTGTGCGAATCTGCTCCCCCGCTGCCTCCAGTATCGGTTTTACTCGCAACAGCCCTTCCTTGCTGATGGACTGGGCAAGAATTTGCTTGAGCAGCTCTCGCTGGCGAGCATTTCTCCCGAGATCTCCACGCGGATCATCAAATCGCATACGGGCATAGGCCAATGCTTCTGCTCCGTTCAAGTTCAAATTCCCCTGCGCAAAATGATGCCCCTCATACTGAAAATCAAGTGAATTGTAGACCTCCACTCCCCCCACAAGATCCACCATTTTCGCAAACCCTTCCATATTCATTTGTACATAGTAATCTATCGGATGGTTCAAAAAATGCTCTACCGTACGGATCGACATATCCACGCCCCCAAAAGCAAACGCGTGATTGATTTTGTCCTCACGCCCTCTACCGATCAACTCTGTTCGTGTATCACGCGGAATGTTGAACATTAACATCGAACCCTTGGCGGGATTCATAGATAGAACGATCATCGTATCGGATCGTCCTGGATCGTGCGGTCGCCGATCTACACCCAGCACCAGCACGGTGAACGGCTTAAACTGAGAGATGGCTGCCGGATTGGGTGTACTTGTTCCAGTGTTTGTTCCTGCGGAGCGCCCTGCTCCGCCTGTCGCAAGGGTAGAGACCACTCCGGGCTGCACGATGCTGCGCGGATGATACATCGCATCAGCCGCTGTTTTAAAGGAATGATACACATAGACGGTATAGGCAGCACCTCCTACAACCAACAACGCCACAGTCCCCAATGTCATCTTCAGCCATCGTTTCATAGTCAGCCTCCCTTTACGGATTCACTACAGACTGATGACGATCTATATCCAGATTGTTCATCTGTGGTCTGCCAACAGAATAGTATGCAAAGGCAGATTGTCTAATTTGTTCTTCCCTATACACATTGCGCCCGTCAATCATAATGGGATACTTCATCAGCTCATTCAGTTCACCCAGTCCGACCTCACCAAACTCCTCCCATTCCGTCAAAAGACACAATGCATCGCATCCTTCTGCTGCTTCCCGCGCGCTATCGGCCCACTTTATTTCCGGGCTGTCCAGCAATCGGCGGAAGTTAGCAGTAGCAATCGGGTCATATGCACGAATATGCGCCCCTGCCTCCAACAGCGACTGCATAATATCCAGTGCCGGGGCATCTCTTACATCATCTGTGTTCGGTTTAAATGCCAGCCCCCATATGCCAATCGTAGCTCCTTCCAGCTCACCCAGTGCCTCTTTCAGCTTGCGAATCACGTTAAAACGTTGTCCCTGATTCACCTCCACCACGGATTTCAGCAGCTTAAATTCATAGTCCACGTTGCCTGCAATTTGAATTAAAGCCTGCGTATCCTTGGGAAAACACGAACCCCCATAGCCGATGCCAGCAGACAAAAAGGAGGAACCGATCCGCTGATCCAGCCCCATACCGTGTGCCACGCGTGTAACGTCTGCACCCACCTTTTCACAAATATTTGCAATCTCATTAATAAACGAAATTTTGGTCGCCAAAAAAGCATTCGACGCGTACTTGATCATCTCGGCCGAATGGATATCCGTGGTTAAGATATTCGTGGTCAGCGGCTCATGCAGAGTAGTTAGTACTGCGGATACATGCGGATCGGAAGCTCCAATGACGATTCGATCTGGCTGTAGGGTATCCATGACCGCCGAGCCTTCTCGTAAAAATTCAGGAACCGAAGCAACACCAAAAGGATAGTTCGTGCGACTAGCAATCCAATTTTGAATACGCTCGTTCGTTCCGACAGGCACCGTGCTTTTGGTAACAATGATCTTGTAGCCATTCATGGCATCTGCCACCTCGCACGCTGCTTCTTCAATATAGGACAAGTTGGCTTCCCCGCTCGGCAATGAAGGCGTACCCACCGCCAAAATAACAATTTCAGCTGCCTGCACTGAAGCTGCGGTATCTGTTGTAAAGCTTAGCCGGCCCTGCTCGACATTATCTTTAATTAGAGCCTTTAAGCCTGGTTCATAAATCGGTACTCCGCCTGCACGCAGCTGACGAATTTTGTCTTCATTCTGATCGATACAGACGACGGTATTGCCAAGCGCGGCAAAACAGACCCCTGACACCAGTCCGACATACCCGGCACCTATAACACATAGTTTCAAACCAATTCCCCCTTTTACATGCTGTCTTATTTCACTGTACTTTTGCCCCGCTTTACTTCTCTATGCCTCTCCCTGTATGCCGATTATGATAGAGCGTGAGCCTTTTATTATGTCGATAGGATTTGAGAAAACGATAGATATACATTGGATTGTTATAGGCATACCTCTTCCACAAACGCTTTGGCTCACAGATCAGACGGTACAGCCACTCCAGTCCCAGCCTTTGTATCATTAGCGGCGGCCTGCGAACCTTACCTGTAATATAGTCAAAGGCAGCCCCTACTCCAATCATCACGCCACGGATACGATCTTTGTTGCGATGCATCCAGATTTCCTGCTTCGGACAGCCCAGACTGACGAATATGATATGCGCACCTGAAGCATTGATTTCCTCAGTGATCCGTTTCTCCTCATCTGGCTGAAGTTCACGAAATGGCGGTGAAAAGCTGCCCGCGATACGAATTCCAGGGTAATCCTGTCCTATCCTGTCTTTTAAGCTATCCAGCGTATCCGGCGTACTGCCGTAAAAATATACGCTCACCTCCGTTTGTGGCGCACGTTCGCACAACTTGAGCATCAAACTGGGACCATCTACTCGATCCTGACGCTCGAACCCGTACAGCTTGAGTGCCCATACCAGTGGCATACCGTCTGGAGTACACAAATCAGCCTGAGTGAGCGCTTCGTGGAACTCGGGATGATTCCCGGCCGTGACAATGGAATGGGTGTTGCAAATACATACATAGCTGTCCTTTCGTCCGACTGCCCATCGTTCCAGCGTATGTACCGTCTCCTGAAACGTCAGCGCTGCAACATCTGTGCTCGCAATCCTTCCGACTCTATACTGGGGCAGCTGCTTCATAATCACATTCCTCCATGGCCTCGCTATATATCGCCAGCAGTTGCTTCACATTCACTTCTTCCGTATAGTGTGCTGCATAGTTTTCCGCCACTTTCTGTCTCATAGCTGCATAGTTCTCATAGGCTACTGCACGGCGAATCACGGTCTTTATATTTTCCAGATCATCATGTTGAAAATGGAAACCCGTCACTCCGTCCTCCACGACTTCCTCCAATGCGCCAATTCGGCTGCACAATACCGGCGTTCCCACGGAATAGGACTCTACAATCGTCATCGGAAAACCTTCATACCAAATGGAAGGCACCATCACATACATGGCTCGGCTCATACAATCCAGCACCGTGTCTCCATCCTGCTTGCCGAGAAACCGAATGTCTTCCTGCGAATAAGCAGCAGCCAGTTCAGCCTTTTGCGGACCATCGCCAATGATGACCAGTCTCAATCCACCTCGATCTTCCAGCTGTGACCAGGCTTGCAACAGATTGCGAACCCCTTTTTCAGCTGAAATCCGGCCCACGAACAACAAATAACGATCATTGGGGTCATACTTGGCTTTGACTGTTTGATGATGGATAAAATTCGGTTTTACTGCGATGCGATCCAGCGGAATGCCGCTTTCAGCAAATTTGTCCCGTGCAAACTCCGTCAGCGCAATATAGCGACTTACCTTGTGCTGCCATGTGCCGATCAGCTCGTTGAACTTAATCATCGCCGCCACCGGAATCGTCTGCAGCTGTGAGCCTCGGTAACATCCATGACGGATGGAGTGCAGCAGCGTGCCGTGCAGGCATTTTTCACAAACTTCATTCCCTCGCATAAAGGTTGCCGCCGGACAAATCAGCCTGTAATTATGCAGTGTCTGGACAACCGGAACCCCCAGCCGTTCACAGGCATGATAGACCGATGGGGATATGACCGGGAAAAAATTATGCACATGTACCACATCCGGTTTCACCCGCAAAAGCAGCTCTTTGATTCTTTTGAATTCTGGGAAGGACCAGGCTGCCTCTACCGCCAGCTTTGCCATGTTGGCCAATCCTTTGCTTTGAATGCTGTCGTTATACACATAGTAATGCTCCGTCTCTATTCCTCTGGAACGCAGCATAGCCGATTCCTGCTCGACAACCTTGTCTTCTCCCCCACTTTGCTGATAAAAGTTATGGATGATCAGTACTTTGCTTACAGGCGGGGTCTTTCGTCTGCTAACCTGTTGACTCACGTGGCCGCCCCACTTTCCTGTGTTGATTGCATAGCGTGATTGGAGCTTATGGGTTTGATCCGCTGCTGGCTTATGATTTCATCCGCAATCCGATCCCACGATATACGCTCGAGCGTAAGAAACGCTTGCTCGGCCAGACTTCGTCTAAGCCCAGCATCATCCAGCAATGTGCCTATACGACCAGCCCATTCCTCTTCCGAAAAGCTTCTCAGCATCACTCCGCTCACTCCGTCCTCAATCAAGGTAACCGAGCCACCGTTCACCGAAGAAATAATCGGGACACGGAACAGCATGCTTTCCAGCAGCACCATGCCAAAAATATCGTATTGGGTCGGAAACAGCATCACATCCGCTGCTCCGTAAATCTGCCACAGATGACGTTGCTCCACTCTTGGAAAATGTATAATACTATCCGTCAACCCCAGGTGCTCAGCATAAGCCCAATAACGATCCGTATCTATCTTTCGTCCATCCCCAACCATTAACAAAAGGCAGCCGGGATGCTTTTGGAGTACTCTTTTGAACGTATTCAGCATAAAACGTATATTTCTCCGTTCCTCCAGCACACCGACATACAGCAACACCGGGCGATTACCGATCCGACGCAGTTCATTCGCAACCTCACGGTTTTCCTCACGCTCTCCGTTTTGGTCGTCACTGTTGAATTCTCTCTCTACATTGCTGCGATCCAGTCCGACCCCAATCGTTATCACGTTGTCAAAGCCTTTATTCTCCAGATAGCGCTTGGCAAGATCGGATTTGACATAGGTTCGGCGTAGAGACTTTGTCACCTTAGGCAGCAGCATAACATCGTACAGTTTGCGGATCAGCGCATGCGTATTATCCCGGTATGGACCGTGATACAGCGCCAGCTTATCGGGACATTTGCGGGAAAGCAGGTAGGTCATGATCTGGTTGTATTCTGTAGTAATAACCAGATCATAAGCTGCCAGAAAAGAATCTTTGAGAACATCTCTGTAGATGCTGTTGCTTAAGAACTTGAAACCGTGCAGCCAGATAATGCGCAAGGTGCAGCCTGCGTGACGATAGACTTGTTCCAGATGGGTCTCCTTACGATCGTTGTAGTAAACAATATCGCAATCGTAACCTTTACGGACGAGCGCTTTGCCCAAGCCGACTTCCTGCAAATTGTATGAGGCTCCATTCACCTTGCTGGCAAAGTTGCGAAGATACAATATTTTTGGAATCATCATCAGTACTCCTGCCATTTCATATTGGGTGAGTTATGGCACGCGGGGGTTAGAGTCCGCTACGCGGATGGATCATTCTTCCGATCGCTGTTATCCCCGGATTTCATCTGATTTATATAAACCCTTTAAAGGGTAAAATCCGGGGATAAAGGCGAACGCTATCGCTTCTTCAGAACGATTCCATCCACTCCGCTGCTGACCGCCGTTTCCATAAAGTCACCCCATCTTAAAAAAGGGAATGCTGGGCATGAAGTGCCATCGCTGCGGATATACGCGTGCGAATGCATGCAGGGCGTTGACTTCGTCAAACGACTTGTAAGCTTGGCACGTTATGGCACGCTCACAAGCAAGCACGGCTATACTACTGCTAGGCTGACCAAGATGCCTTAATTAGGCTTGATTTTGCATGCCGTAAGCACTATTCATCAAACTCTTTCAGCTTGAGAGAGGACTATACAGAGCATTAATACACCGGCACACATGCCCGGCGTGAAGTTCGCGGCGATAGGACGAAGCTATCGCCAGGCGGCTCTTACCTCCCCCACCTTATGGCTGGGGAAATTCTTTTTGGTGACGGTGAAACGTAGCGGAGGGTAAGGATTTGAATCTGAAGAAGCGTTAGCGTTCGCCTCAAAGCTTTCCGAAGGAAAGCTCGCTTCGAAAGCATATTCCCCGTGGGATTCCGCCCGCTTACAGAGCTTATTTAATCTAGGGAATCCCTCGTCAACAGCGATCGGAAGATCAAATCCTTCCCGTAGCGGCCTTTCCCCTCCAACTTGAATGTTCCCCCTGCCGTTGTCTTTCCTCCATCATCTGCATATTAAAATGGTCTGCCCCTTTAAGCTGGGCGGCTGCCATATCCGCCACCAAGCTCACCCTCGATTCCATCGGTACAAAGCGATATTTGTAGGCTGTAAGCCGATGATCCGTTTCGTGAAATAAAATGTCCTGGGCATAATTGCCCCATCGGTCCTTAGGCATCAAATCAATCGTCATACCTGCATGTGCAGAAGGCAGCAGCATATTGGAGCCATGAATACCAATGACTAATTGGCTGGCTGCGTATACCTCGCATACCCGCTTTTCACTATCCCGATCGAAGCGTGAGACGCGCTCGTCAGCAATCCATGCTGGGAAGCTTCCCGTGCGCCCAAGTCCCGCAACTGTAAAGCAATGATCAGGGAAGCTTTCTCTCAGTCTGCGGAACAGTCCAATGATTTTGCTGCGTTGATGATAAATTAGCGGTTTTAGGCCACGTTTGAGTTGTGGAAATTTTTGCACTGCTCTGGCAATATGATGGCTGCCGCTCCACAAGCGGTCTTCCCTCCATACAAAGGTAATGCGTGGCTTCCGCTCACGTTCCTCGTCATAACGGGAGACCCCTGTAAATTGTTCAATCTCAAATTGGCTGGGATGTGAATATGCCGGACTGACATACACCTCATCAAAGCGCATCAATTCCTCAATCATCCGATGATGTAGCAGAGGATAAAAGTTTCGCGCCTTGTTGAACGGGACATCGACCGTCCAAATTTCTGACACATATGCCGGCACCATCCACTCCAGCGACTTTTGCACAATAACGATGATCCCCAGTTCCGGCGATTGCTCATATTCACGCTGAACATTAAGCAGCTTAAGCAACGCATGACCATATAAATAATCTATAGTGTTGATGATGATCACACGCGAAGAAGCTTTCTTTTTATGCACGGTCATACCAACTGCCAAATCATAGGAAGGATTCATCAACGATTGCCGCAGAGGCTCTCCGAGCCATTTTCTTGACTTCGCATTACCGGTCAGGATATAGTCAGGCATTTCTACACGATAAGGTGAATACGTCGCATGACCAACCCTCATGTCCTCGAGATATTCACGTCCGCAACCCTCACACTTAGTACTGACACATACGTGGATTCCCTGCCACAGCACCTCTCCAGCACGTAACGTGTCTCCACAATGCGGGCACTGTTCCTCATGCCGAACAAATGGTTTAATCGGTATCATGATTGTTCTCTCCAACTTTCGGTACTGTAATATGAACATGCCAGAAGGTCAGGATTGACTTCATCATCCAACCCAAATTGGCTTTGACTTCCTTAAACAACAAATCCAATAGAAATACAGATATCGTAAAGGACAAAATCGTCGCCACTAAGGACCCTCGGACACCAAGCCATGGGATCAGAGCGTAATTGAAAGCTATATTCGTAACCGCACCTATTATCGAGGTCAGCAGCGTGTATTTGAACAAATTTTCATTGGTGATAAACAAGCTTTTGGCGACACTAAAGTTGGTGAAAAATAGACGAATCGCAAACAGTGACAACAGCGAGCCTGCTTCAGCAAACTCTCTCCCATACAGCACAACGACTACCCATTGGGATAGAAAAAATAAGGGGACTGAGGTCACAAGAAAGCATATAAACATCAGCCGATACACGTTAGACAACGTCCGTCTGTATTCGTCGCTTCCTTTCTGCTTGGAACGCGTCACCACCGGGGCATAAGCTGTCGTTAGCACGACCGGGATAAAGCCCAGCACCTCGATGAGTCGGAGTGCAACGGAGTATTGCCCGACCGCTTCGTTTCCCAACAATTCTCCGATAATGACCTGATCAATTCGTGCCTGTACATATACAGCGGAGGAGGACAAAATAAGCGGCCAGCTGTGATTCATGATTCGCCGAGCAGTTGTGAAGCGGAACGTCCACTTGTTCACACGCCGCCCTTCCTTATGGAAGAAATACAGCAGCAGCAGGCTTCCCAGCAGAAACTCTCCATGAGCACACAACGCCACTGCCCAAACTGGAATACCGGACAATAATAGAATGATTTTGACGGTGGAACCGAGGACAAAGGCGGTATTCTTGGCAACAACCGTATATTTGGACAACATCTGCGCACGGAACCAGTAGTCGATAATATCAAACAACTGAAATACCGAGGCCGTAGCCAGGATCAGATTGATTAACCGTACTGAACTGTCTTCCGGTCTGAGCAGTGAAATAAAGGAATAGGACAGTACAATCGCTACCAGAGTACCTAACAACTTCAACAGAACCGCCGTACCCAATAGCTCGTGCTCATCCTTGGGGTGTTTGACAAGATCGCGTACTAATATAGAATCAAAGCCAAGGGTCGTGAAAATCAGGAACATCCCGAAAAAGGATTCCGCATAATTCCATTTTCCCAGTTCCTCTGGTCCCAACACTCTCGCCATGATGATGCTGACTGCCAGCCCGAACACCATACGAATCATTTTGTCACCGAATAGCCAGGATGTATTCACCAGCAAGCTTCTGCGCGGTTTGGCACGTTTCTTGACTAATGTCATAGGTTCTACTCCATCTTGAAAAATGACCTCAAACATTGCTTTATGATCTGTTGATCTGTCATACAGCTGAAATCATGTACAACGAAGAGACCCCCCGGCCAGGCGGGCGGCCTCTCCACCTCTTACACGACGACAGAAGCTTCAACTGCAGCCTGCCTTTTTACACGCTCCAAGTCTGCATCCACCATCATACGAACGAGCTGGTCGAAGCCGACTTCCAATCGCCAGCCCAGCTTTTCTTTCGCCTTGGCACAATCGCCAAGCAATAGATCTACCTCTGCCGGTCGAACAAATTGCGGATCAATCACCATATAATCCTCGTAATTTAAACCTACATGAGAAAAAGCAATTTGCAGCAATTCGCGCACAGAATGCATTTCTCCCGTGGAAATCACGTAATCATCTGGTCGATCCTGCTGAAGCATCAGCCACATCGCCTTTACATAATCCCCTGCAAAACCCCAGTCTCGCAGTGAATCCAAATTCCCCATGCGCAGCTCCTGCTGCAATCCCAGCTTAATACGAGCTACTGCATCCGACACTTTGCGTGTTACAAACTCCAGCCCTCGGCGGGGCGATTCGTGATTGAACAAAATACCGGAGCAAGCAAACATATCAAAGCTTTCGCGGTAGTTGACTGTAATCCAATGGCCGTACACCTTGGCGACACCATAAGGACTACGTGGGTAAAATGGGGTCGTTTCTGTCTGCGGCGTCTCCAGTACCTTACCGAACATCTCGCTGCTTGAAGCCTGATAAAAGCGTGCATCCGGCTTGGCAATTCGAACCGCCTCCAGCATATTGGTAACAGATAATGCTGTGATTTGCCCAGTAGCCAAGGGCTGCGGCCATGAGGCCGCTACAAAGGATTGAGCAGCCAAGTTATAGACCTCATCCGGGTCGGACTGACGGACGGCTTCGATCAGCGAAGCCAGATCGGTCATATCACCGGAAAGCCAGTGAATGTCATTCTGGATATGCGCTACATTTTCAAAGTTCGGTGTGCTGGTTCGTCTGCGCACCCCGTACACCTCATAATCCTTGGACAGCAGCAACTCAGCTAGATAAGACCCGTCTTGTCCGGTAATCCCAGTGATCAGCGCTTTTTTCATTCCAATTCCCCCACCGTTATTTATTGTTCAACCAGATCCAGACCTTGAAATGCCTGGTATACAGACCTTAATCCTTCTTCTAGTGAAATACGCGCCGACCAGCCCAGCCCGGAAATCCGGGATACATCTACCAACTTACGCGGCGTTCCGTCAGGAACGGATGTATTAAAAGTAATTTCGCCCTCATAGCCGACTACATTTTTGACTCGTTCAGCCAGCTCACGGATGGAAATATCCTCACCCACACCGATATTTACAATCTCATTTCCCTCATAGTTATTCATCAGAAATAGACAAGCATCAGCCAAATCATCCGAATGAAGAAATTCTCGCCGAGGCGTACCGGAGCCCCATACTTCTACAGTTGGAGATTGATTCAGCTTTGCCTCATGAAACTTGCGGATCAGCGCAGGCAGCACATGAGAGGTTTGGAGATCAAAATTGTCGCCCGGACCATATAAATTCGTAGGCATCACCGAAATAAAACGGGTTCCATACTGACGGTTGTAGGACTGACACATTGTAATCCCGGCAATTTTAGCAACCGCATAGGCCTCATTGGTAGGCTCAAGCTCACCTGTAAGCAGATATTCTTCTCGCAACGGCTGTGGAGCAAATTTGGGATAGATACAGGTAGAGCCTAGAAATAACAGCTTGCTTACATTCTTCCGGTATGCCGCATCAATCACATTTGTTTGTATAAGTAGATTGTCACGGATAAAATCGGCCGGATATTCGTTATTCGCCAAAATCCCGCCCACCTTGGCTGCTGCCAGAAATACATAATCCACGGGCTCTGTATCAAAAAAATGATCTACGGCCTCTTTATTGCGCAGATCCAGCTCACGGCTTGTGCGAGTAGTAATATGACGATATCCCGCTTTCTGAAGCGCTCGAACAATAGCGGAACCCACCAGCCCATTGTGTCCTGCCACATAGATGTTGGAATGAAGCTCCATCCTTCTCTCCTACCCCTCTTTATTAAAATTGACTTTAATAAGCATCCTTGGAGCCCAGCAGCACACGAAATGTTTTCAGCATGATGATCATATCCGTGCGGAAACTGCGTCTAGATATGTACTCCAAATCCAGTTCTACCATCTGGTCAAAGCTTAGATGATTGCGACCGCTGATCTGCCATAATCCGGTGCAGCCCGGTGTAACCGTCAGACGCAGCTTATCCCTCATGGTGTAATCATGGACTTCTCTTGGCAATGGGGGTCTGGGTCCTACAAGGCTCATATGCCCACGCAGTACATTGAAGAGTTGCGGTAGTTCGTCGATGCTCGTTCTGCGAAGAAAGCGACCCACACGGGTAATTCGGGGATCGTCCCGCATTTTGAACATCGCACCCTCAATTTCATTTTCCACCAGCAATGCAGACAATCTGGCTTCGGCATCAGACACCATGGAACGAAATTTGATCATGCGAAACGGTCGCTCATGTTTACCGATACGTATTTGATAAAATAATGCACTTCCTTTGGGGTCCTCCAGCTTGATCAACAAAATGACGAGCAGAAATACCGGGCACAGTACGATGATTCCAATAAAAGACAGTATAATGTCCATACTTCGCTTCACGAACGGATATACGTTCCATCCTTGTCGTCGTTCAAGCCCATGAGCGACCGAATATACATCTACTGACGCGCCCAGCACTTTGGCCTCGTTCGAGCGGGAAGAAGACACGTCTCATCACCTCACTCCTTATTGATAAATATTATTTATTCATTGTTAAAAGAATTTTATATACTTTTATTTTCCCCGATTTATTCATGTCAGATTGCGTTCCTCCATACCACGCTCGGCGCGGCGCTTCACGTTATTGAGCACTACACCCAGAATGCGCGCCTTAACTCTTTCTAAATTTGCCTTCGCCTTCTTAACGACATCCTTTTTGACCTTCCCTGCCTGTACTACCAAAATGACACCATCACACATGGCACTTACAATGAGGCCATCCGGAAAAGGCAGCAGGGGTGGCGTATCCATCAGAATCACGTCATAATGTTCTTTTAGCTCAACTAGTAGAGCCTTCATTCTACGGGAACTGAGCATCTCGGACGGATTGGGTGGATTCGGTCCAGCTGTGATTGCATGCAGATGATCAATCCCGGTTTCCTGAACCACATCCTGCCATGTCTGTTGATTGGCAAGTACCCGTGTCAGCCCTGTATGATTGCGCAAACCAAACATATGATGCAAGGAGGACCGACGCAGATCCATATCCATAACCAGCACCTTTTTTCCCTCTTGCGCATAGGTTACAGCCAAATTGCTAATCGTGACTGTTCTGCCTTCACCCGCCTGAGCGGACGCCACCATCATCACCTCAATCGGCTCGTCTATAGAGGAAAACTGGATGTTAGTGCGAAGCATGCGGTACTCCTCCGACACGGAAGACTGAGCATGCAAGGATGTAACGAGCTGATTATTGATTAATCGCGGCATATTGTCCCTCACCTACCTGTTTAGGAGTTGTAGTAGAGCTGTCAGAGCGTCTATCTTCTTTTTTCATTTTTGTAATCAGGGATAGGGTAGGCAGACCGAGTTCTTTTTCAATATCCTCCTCATTTTTAAATGTATCATCCAATACCTCCAGCAAAAACGCCAAGCCTATGCCCAGTAATAAAGAAATGGTAAAAGCAATAAAAATTTGTATGGCGGGATTATTGTTCACGGGAACTGCTGGGTCATTCAGACTGGCTTCGCTTAGGATGGTGACATTGTCCATTTTCATGATAGAGGGGATTTGCCGTTTGAATACTTTGGCTACCGCATTGACGGTTTTCACAGCCTTCGTATACGATAAGTCGCGGACTGTAACATCCATGACCTGTGAATCACCTGCGGTGTTTACTCTTAATTTTTGCGCCAAAGCTGACGGAGTAACCTTAAGATCGGGGAAGCTGGCGACCACCTGATCCATAATCGCCGAGGAGATCATAATTTGCTTATAGGAGTTCGTTAGAGCTATATTGGTTTGCACCACACTGTAATCGACGACACCTGCACGGTCCGGTCGTGGCGTCTGATTAATAATGAGCTTGGCGGTAGCTTCATAAACCTGCGGGGTAAAATATACATTTTTTATGCCTACTACAGTACACACCAGCAGTACAATGCTACCAATCAACCACATTCTTTTGCGGATCAAACGGATGTACTCTTTCAACTGCACAAGACCAGTCCTCCCTGCTTGACTTGTTTTCGATGAATAACGCTTGTACTGATCCTCTGCATGACGGGGAAAAGAACGATGCATGACCCTCTAATCTATAGTAAAATGTTGTATAATAGCGCATAGAAGGTCTAGCCAGCGAATAAGCACACAATGCTCAATCATCGTTGGCCTCTTAAGGGTATATAAATGAAGATATAAGTGAAAACTACGAAATAGGGATACGTTATGTAACTTACATAATTAATTTATGATACAAATTGTATCTTGTCAAGCGCAAAATTGCTTTTCTTACCTTTCTTAACCTTGCCTTCAGGAGGAAAAACAGATGAATTATGGAACCCGCATCGCTGAATTACGAGAACATAAGGGATTAAAACAAGAGGAATTAGCGCAATCCCTCGGAATTACGCGGGCGGCTCTTTCTCACTATGAAAAAAATAGACGCAAGCCAGACTTTGAGACCTTGACCAAGCTCGCTGATATTTTCGAGGTAACCATCGATTATTTGGTGGGACGTACGAGCCACCCGACAGCCATATTGGATTCAGATGTGAGGGAATTTGTGGATCAGCTTGAACTGTCAGACGAGGATATCCTGCAACGTTTTAACCTGACGATTGACGGACGCACCTTGTCTGAGGAAGAAGCCAAACGTTTTATCGCGTTTGTTCGAATGGAACGAATGATGGAATAAAGAAAGCGCCGCTGCTTGATGTTTGGCTTAAGTAGGACCAGCAACTGAAAATTACACGCGCTTGTCCTTCTGGCACTTAGTTCTATCAGCGTCGCCCTCCAGCCATTCTGGTGTCGTGATCCCACATTGGAGCAAAATGTTCCGGATGTCCAAGTGGATGGCTGCTTTGCCTGCTTTCCGTGCGTTGTCTCGAAGAAGAGGGCCATTCCCCCCTAATTCTGTTTCCTTGTTCATTCAGCACTAACCTCACTTTATTAGTCTTGGTCGCCGGAAAGAAAGAGATTCCCTACAAACCATGTATGTATAGTCATGAACAAAACTATTATATATGAATACATACCTGCAATGTTGTCGTCTTATGACGAGAATATTAAAGGATTTTCTTATTTTTTTCTCCATTATACGTAAAGTATTGGCAATTCAGAACGATTTACAAATAAAAAAGAACCTGTCAGGTCCTATTTTCTCCTGATAGGTTCTTTTTTGCTTTCTTTCGGAATGGTGTTAGATATTCATTAGGTAAGGTCCTACATGCATTCCGGTGTAACTAAGCGACCTCGGCTGTCTGAGAAACCTGAGTACCTCCGGTCGCTCGGACTTTGTAGACGTAATGACTTCCAGCTTTTACAGTGCGGTCCGTATACGTGCTTCCTTCTACTTGCGAGGCAATCACCTGATAGGCACCGTCTGTCCGGTCAGCACGCAGCACATCATAGGAAGATATGCCTTCTGCTTGAAGCCAATTAATCTTTACCACCCCATCCTGAATAGAGGTAGCTTTTACCTCTGTTGGGGCAGAGGCCGTGGTTTGATCTGTACTTTTTAATTCCAAAATATATTGTACCGATTCGCCAGGTCCCAGCTTTTCTTCAAAATCAAGGGCAGGAGAAGCCTTGAGCCCTGATATGGAACGCTGCGCCTGACTGTAGGTGGAACCCGCCCCAAAACGTTCCCCCGTGTACAAGCCAGCTTTCGGCATCGTCACCCGTACACGAACGGTCTGCGTAGTGGATTCGAAGTTCACTAGGTTCACCAGCAATTTGTTCGAGGTAGCGCCGCTACCTGCCAGCGGTTTAAGCTTGGACGTATCCACCGCGCGAACATAGACCATCTTGTCCTTGGTCTCCTCTGGATTCAACATTGTATAAGTCAGTGGTTTACCATGCGTGGCATAGGCTAGACTCAAGCGTCTCATAATCTTAACGCGAGTGTCCTGTCCTTGCCCAAACGGATAAATTTCCGTGTTAGCCGGGTTGTGACTTTGCAGATCAAAACCCGTTTTAAACAGTGTGTAATCCTTATAAAAAGCAGCGTGCTGGATAAACATATCGGCAAACCCGATTTGCGATCGCATAATCCGATCGAATGCAGCTGCTTGTGGCTGACTAGCCCCGTAATCAGGATTGTCTCGATGCGTATCGTTAGTACCGAACTCTGTGTTTAGCATCTTTTTCGCCAGTCCGTTGCTCGAACCACCGAAGGTTTTCAAATTCTGAACGAAGCTGCCCCCGCCCTCTTCATTATACGATTCACCGTAGGCGTGTCCGTTGGTCAGGTCGGTGACTTCCTCCAGCTGTTTACGCTGCGCTGGGTCCCGTTCCCATCCATCCGGATCACCGCATTTTTGCGTACCTCCGGTTTGATTTTTGCACGCCTTGGTAGAGTATGTCGGCCAGTAGGCCCAACCCGGCGCTACGGTTTTGAGATGCGGTGCCAATTGCTTGCCTTCCGTATTCAACCACTTAGCCACAGCTAGGTCTACCGCCTTGGAACGGTTAAACAATCCAGGTTCGTTATCTACTTCATAATATTGAAGGTATGAACCGTATTTTTTTACATAATCACGCATCTTTTGCTTGGCCGTCTCTGGCAGAGTACCATCTTTTTGTAGCTTAATATCACCTGTGTATAGATACAAAGCAGACGATTGCATATTATACTGCTTTAACGTTTGATAGTAATCATCCACATCTGTGCATGCCTTGCCTACATTACTGGCACAAGTTACCCTCATGACGTTGCCACTATAAGCAATTCCCAGCCATTTGAGAACGTAAGGTAGATGCTTAACTGCACCCTGATCATAATAAAATTCTTTATTATTCACATTCGTACCGGTCAGTATATATTTCCCATGTACTGGTTCGGCCGCAGGGGAAGCTAACGTCTCCAAGCTCAAGTCATCCCAAGTCCACCACACATTTTTATCTTCCGCAGAGGAGCAGTATAGGCAGCGCGCTGTCTTTAGCTTGAGTACGTTAACACCGCTTTGCAATTGTTCTTTGGGGATATACAGCTCGTAGTTGTTTTTGAAATTATAGGTACTCCCAGTACCGGATACCCCGGCAATCTGAATGATTCCGGACAGCTGATGATTTGAGAAGACAGCCATCTGCGGCACAGCTTTGCCCGCATCCAAAATCCGAACACGGAATATCATACCATTGGGCGGAACCTGATTCAGCTTATATTGAAGTGTTAGTTCTGGATTCGTGGATGCATTCAAACCGGGAGGAATATCTCCACTGCTGAGCAATACCGGAACTGTTGTACTCTCTGCTTCCGACAACGCCGAAAATGCTGCTTTAGCAGATGATGCTGCAGAAATATCGATATTATCCCTACCGACCACTCCTTTAAATTCCGCTGAGGAGTCATCCCTCTGACCCAGCTTCCATACTGGACTGGCCGCCGCTACCTTATCTGTCTGCAATTCTACACTTTTTGAAGGCGTGTATATAAACCAAGCGATCATGGCTAGAACTGCGACCCCTAGTAATCCGGATAATACGACCGTATACCTATGGGTCAACCATTTTTTCATCATATGATACACCCTCTCTCCTCAAAATTTTTGACCGGGAAAGAGTATCTATCAAGGAAGAAACAAAGCGTTTCCGGGAACCACCGCTTTCGCTTCATGCTGACTTTCCCACATCAGACGTGCCATCGCATCGCCTTTTTCATCATAGTATTCCACTTTTAGATCTACCATTTTACCTGCTTCCAAAGCAATACTGCCTTTTCGCTCTGTCCAGCTTTGTTTGAACCAACTATCGATCACTAACTTGCCGTCTACCCATACACGAATACCATCATCGGATATGGTTGTGAACGTATAGGTCTCGCAGTATTGTGGCTTGATTTTACCCTTCCAGCGAACCGAGAACTGGTCGGCATTTACCTTTGGATCAGCAGCAATGGCGCGCCAGTTGTAGTCCAGCTTACTGTCTGTACGGATCAAAACAGGACTGCCGCTCACATTCATATTGTTGAAATATTCGCCCCGCAGCCCGTTCACATATACTTCATCAGGAACGGAAGGAGGAGTCGGAGCTGGAGGAGCAATCACTACTGGTGGAGCTGGGAGAGGCTCACTTTGTCCCTCATCCGGTAAGGTCGGTACATCTGTTCCAGGTTGTTGGATGGCCTCCAGCCCATTTTTCACATCATCCCGTGTCAAACTCTTCGCATCGTTCATATAATCCTGTATTTGAGTGGTTGTGTTATTCTCGGTCAGCATCTTGCCCCAAGTCATGGAATACACCCATTTTGGCTGAGCCTGCAACACCTCAGAACTAGGTATCTCACCGTGCTCGCCAATGGCAATCGGCTTATTCCGTGCCAACTCGAGCAGTCCTTCATAATGACTTTGCTTAAAATCATTGTTGTAGATGTCTACTGCCAAAATATCCACTTTGTCATCCCCCGGATATTTTGGGGTATACGGGACAGTGTAGGAATTGGGAGCATTGGGACTCCACACCCACAGCAGATTGTTCAATTGATGCGTGTTAACAAAACGGTCGTACATGATATTCCATAGCTGATTGAAATTGTTTTTGTTTCCCCACCAGAACCAGTCACCATTCATTTCGTGGTAAGGTCTCCACAATACCGGAACCCCTGCATCACGAAGTTGCTTTAACGATACAGCGACCTTATCCAGATCGGCAATGAGGAGGTTATACTGCGTAGTGCCTGGCGTGACGTATTTATTGAACTCCGCCTGACTTACTTTGGCCTGCACATTGGCCCAAGTCAGCGGTCTACCCGGCAGCGCTTCATGAAAAGTCATCGTCACAATGCCACCTGCTCTGCTCCAACGAATAGCGCTATCGACGACATTTTTACGTTGTGCTGCTTCTGTAGCGTCAGATTGACCAGAGATGGCTCCCATCTCATAGCCGTGCAGACCCACATACGCCTGGCTGATTTTTTGGACCTTGTTGCTTAATTCATCTGGACTTTCCAAATAATCATGCTGACCAGTGACTGTTTTCTTTCCAGAGATGCTGAGTAAATAATTGTATAGTTCACGGGCCTGAGTACAAGCGTCCGAATTAACAGGTTGTAATGAAGCGGCATTCACCACAGACAGAGAATCACCAAATCCGACGGGAAACAAAGAAAAAATTATAACTACGGAGAGTACATGACGTATCAGTCGATACAGAGGAATAAAATTGAATCTCACTTTTGCTCTTCCTTTCGGTAGCCAGGCTGCCATCCTTACGGGAAGGCCCTTTAGCTTTGCGTACCTGCCTTTCGACAGGGCTGCGTTTATCGTTGGAAGGAGTTTGGATTCCTTCTTAACCTAAGTATCGACTTTTTTTTACCAAAATTTAATAGGTCATGTTCATGAATTTACAGGTTTTCGCCCAATTTCGACAGTTTGGGCTATAAATTTTCATCAAATCTTCTTTATTTCGTTTTTACGAAAACGATTATGAGATAAATTGATGACGGGCAATTTCATTCCAATCCATGCAAAAGCGTACAATATCCTCTTCAACCAACTCAGAGCCAGTCTGCACCTCTATAAAATCCACATCGGTTACAGCCAAAATACTATGCTTGGTTCCTTCAGGGATACGGACTACGTCACCGGCCTTCACTTTGTGCAGCTTCTCATTCAAAATAATTTCCGCTTCGCCGCTAATAATGGTCCAGATTTCGCTTCGTTTGAAGTGAAGCTGGTAGCTGATATTTTTACCTTTGTGTACGCGGATTCGTTTGGTCAGTACCTCATTACCCTCGTCATACTTTACATAGTCTACAACTCGATACTGCCCCCAACGACGTTCTTCATACATTGGACGCTGATCATGAGCCTTGAGCACTTCCTTGATGCGTGGGCTTTCTGCCTTATTGGTCACAAGAATACCATCTGGGCTAGCGGCTACAATCAGATCATTCGTTCCAATGATCGCTACCGGAATGTCCAACTCATTAATAAGGCTTGTATTGACACAATCCTCCGTTACTACACCTCTGCCCACTTGCTGATTAGACATTTCTTCTGTGAGCGTATTCCAGGTGCCCAAATCCTTCCAAAAACCATCGTACGGAAGCACCACAATGTCTTTTTCCTTCTCAACGACTTCGTAGTCAAAGCTGATTTTTTCCAGAGACGCATATTGCTTTTGCATTTCTTCATAATTCAGCGGCAAACCCTTGGATGCCAGGATATCCAGCAAATAGCTTAATTTGAATGCAAAAACCCCGCAGTTCCATAGAGCATTGCGTTCAATCAGACGCTCCGCCTGCTCCCGGTCGGGTTTCTCTTGAAAATGGCTCACTTCGCGGTAGCCTGTGCTACCTTGAGTGGCATCGTTTTTCGGAATAATATAACCGTATTTCTCTGAAGGATAGGAAGGGACAACCCCAATTAATGCAAGCTTGCCTTCACTCTCCTGAAGTGTGTGTTCCAGTTGGGCAACGGAAGCAAAGAAAGCATCCTCTACATAAGGATCTACAGGCAATATAGCTATAATTTCATCAGGCGAAACACCCGCAATGGAATATAGATAAGTCGCTGTCAGCGCAATCGCAGGAAAGGTATCTCTGCGTTCCGGCTCAACTATGATGCGCGTATTCGATCCGATCTGACTCTGGATCATTTCGACCTGCGCTCTCCCTGTCGCAATAAACGAGGATTCGGATAATCCGTTGTCTCCCAATTGTCTCCATACCCGCTGCACCATGGATTCCGAAATCCCTTCCGGGCTCTCCAGTACCTTCAAAAACTGTTTGGAACGGGAATCGTTGGATAACGGCCATAATCTTTTACCGGAACCACCAGACAAAAGTACGAGCTTCATAATTCTCCACTTCCTCTCTATAATGTGTGGGCGATCGGATGAGGCAAGGTTGAGTAGCCCGCTACGGGCTGGATTTGATCTTACGATCGCTGTTGGACCGGGATTCAAATCCATTCCTACGCTACTCAAAAATGCATCATATCGATCATACCTTGTGGTGCAAAAGGCACGACCGGACATTATTAAGTCCGGTCAGCCTGTAAAAAACGTTGAGGAGTTCGGCGTTTGCCTGCCTTGCTTGCAAGCTTCTAGTAATCGACGCTTCGTAACGCCTTACTAAGATTGCCTTCGACTACCGCAATGGCAGCTTTGCTCCGCAGGAGCAACATAGCGTATCCGCATGGTAGGCTTGCTCCACAGGGGCGCCGCGGTACAGCGCATGGCGCCTTAATCGGAAGGAGCGGCTTCAACTGTGCCGCTCCTTCCGATACGCCCTTACTACTCCCATCCCCTAAGATGGGAGATTAAAAATCGTGACTCTATGCGGCAAAAGCAGCGGAGCGGTCCATTTGAATCTGGAGAAGCGCTGGCGTTCGCCTTTGCAGTGGGATTCTTACCTTGGAATGTTTTATATAATCCAGAGAATCCCACTGCAACAGCGATCGGAAGATCAAATAGAACGCATAGCGTCTCCCCCACCGCCCACAGTCACTTTTTAAACTTCCACTTTATCTCTGTTCCATCCACTCATCCGCGGACGACCCACGGAGTAGTATTCCAGTCCAGAGCCTTGAATCTGTTCCTCGGTGAATACGTTACGACCGTCAATCAGAACTGGCTTGTGTAGAATAGAGCCCAGTTGCACGAGATCAACTTCTTTGAACTCTTCCCAATCCGTCAGCAGGCACACAGCGTCGCTTCTTTCGGCGGCTTGCTGCGGGGAGGAGCACCATATAATATTCGGGTGATCCACGCGCTCCTTGAATTTATCCATCGCAATGGGATCATACAGCTTGACAATAGCACCTGCCTGAATGAGCGTTTCTACGATTTCCAGTGCTGGAGCTTCGCGGATGTCATCTGTATTAGGCTTGAAGGCGAGGCCCCAAATGCCAATCGATACGCCGTTTAGCTGACCCAGCGATTCACGCAGCTTGGATACAATCATAAAACGCTGGTCAGTGTTCACCTCGACCACCGATTTTAACAACTTAAATTCATAGTCTACATTACCCGCAATTTGGATGAGCGCATTCGTATCTTTCGGGAAGCAAGAGCCCCCGTATCCGATCCCTGCTTGCAGGAAAGAGGAACCGATCCGTTTGTCCATGCCCATACCCTCAGCCACACAGGTAACGTCCGCGCCAACCTTTTCGCAAATATTAGCAATCTCGTTAATAAACGAAATTTTAGTTGCCAAGAACGCATTGGAGGCATATTTGATCATTTCAGCACTGCGGATATCGGTCACATAGATTTTATCCGTGAATACCTGATGCAGAGTGACCATTGTTTCACGCAAACCTGTATTGTCCAAACCAATAATGATGCGATCTGGATGAAGCGTATCATTGATGGCTGAGCCTTCTCTCAGGAACTCCGGCGCGGATACAATATCAAAAGACAAACTCGTATGTCGAGCCACTACATCCTTAATCTTTTCGTTCGTTCCGACAGGTACGGTACTCTTGGTCATAATAATCTTGTACCCGTTCATGGCTTTGCCGACATCGGCAGCCGCCTGTTCAATGTAAGACAAATTCGCCTCGCCGTTAGCCAGTGAAGGCGTACCTACCGCTAAAATAACGATATCCGAGCGACGTACCGCATCGGCCAAATCGGAGGTAAACTCCAAACGGCCAGCTTCCAGATTCAACGCGATCAATTCCTCAATACCCGGTTCATAGATCGGAGATTCTGCCCGGTTCAACATGTCGATTTTGTACTGCTCCAGATCGACACAAATCACCTCATTACCTTTTTGCGCAAAACACACACCCGAGACGAGTCCAACGTATCCAGTACCGATTACAGCCAGCTTCATTCCGTTCATCCTCCTTTTAGAAAGTTCACATAGGCTTGTTCTACATACTTTTTCAATTGATCCTTGAAGTTATCTTCATCAAATTTGCGGGCATGGGTAATGATATCGTCCACATTCCATGCATGTTGCTCGACCTTTGCGACGGCCTCCAGCACATCGTCTACTTGAT
Source organism: Paenibacillus sp. ICGEB2008 (assembly GCF_000307675.1). Lineage (NCBI taxonomy): Bacteria > Bacillati > Bacillota > Bacilli > Caryophanales > Paenibacillaceae > Paenibacillus > Paenibacillus sp. ICGEB2008. The sequence continues at coordinate 520,973 of NZ_AMQU01000007.1, read as the reverse complement.
GCTTGCGGAAAAATACGCCGTTCACATGAGGAACAATCGTATCCAGCGCTCCCCCGCCCTGAAAAGCGATAACTGGCCGTCCAGCCGCATTCGCCTCCAAAGGCGTAATACCGAAGTCCTCTTCCCCCGGAAAGACAAGCGCCCGGCATTCGGCCATCAGCTTGTTAACCTCTTCGTCCTCAAGCCTGCCGAGGAACTCAATGTTCGGGCTAGCCATGGCTTCGAGTCGTTTACGATCTGGTCCTTCGCCAACGATGCGCAGCTTGAGACCGTTACGTTTGAATGCCTCGATCGCGAGATCAATGCGCTTGTAAGACACCAATCGGGATACGATCAGATAATAGTCACCGATGCTTGTAGCACGTTTAAAACGGGATGTATTGATAGGAGGGAAAATAACATCTGCCTCCCGTTGGTAATAGTGCAGAATTCTCCGTTTGACGACGGAAGAATTGGCGATAAACTGGTCTACGTTGCGAGAAGTTTTGGCATCCCATGTTTTCAGCCTGTTCATGTACAGCTTTAGCATATTTTTGAGCAGGTTGGATTTGGACTGCCGGGCCATATATGTATCGTAATCCCAGGCAAACCGCATCGGTGTGTGACAGTAACAAATGTGAAACGTATGTTTGGGTACCTGGATGCTTTTCATAAATGCGCTGCTGGAGCTTAAAACAATGTCGAAATCCCTAAAATCAAAATCACGGATAGCGATGGGATACAGCGGCAGCACTCCTTTGAAATTGGTCTTCACTCCTGGGACGTTTTGTAGCCAAGTGGCTCTAATGTCCGCATCCTTCAAGTTGCGCGACAGGCGCTCGTCGCTGAACACCGTTGTGAAGATGGGAGCCTCCGGATACATATCATGGAATACCTCTACTACCCTTTCCGCTCCGCCCATTTGGATTAAGTAATCATGTGCTATCGCTATTTTCATCTGAATCATCCTTTAACGCGAATGTCGGTCAGACTCCTGCCAACAAACCCTTATAGTAATGAACTATATCCTTAACAGTGTTCTCGATGACAAAATGCTTCTTGACCCGTTCCATCCCTCTCTCACCCATCTGCTGACGTTCCTGTGGATGCTCCAGCATCCAGCGGATGGCTTCTTCCAGCTTGGCCGGGTCTCCCGGTTCAATGAGCAGCCCGGTTTCATTAGGTACCACCGTTTCCTTGGGACCACCTTCGTTTGAAGCGATCACTGGCAAACCTGCAGCCATGCCCTCAATAATGACTTGACCGAATGGCTCCGGTGTAATGGAAGTATGAATTAGCAGGTCACAGCGCTGCATCAGTCCCTGAATGTCATCGACGTGTCCCATCAGATTGACGTTGGTCAACCCATATTCGCGCATCGTGGATTCCAATCGTTGTTTGTATTCCTCTTCTCCGAACAACGCATCTCCAGCCAGCCAGAATTTCACACGCTGATCTGGTAAAAAAGAACGTGCCGCTTCCAATAAAATATGTTGTCCCTTCCATTCCGCCAATCTGCCGACCAATACGACGTTAAACGAGTCATCGCCACGCAAATGCGCAGCCGAATCACGAGCCGTAATTGCTTTGGCAAAAGCGGAGTAGACGACGAGCGTCTTTTTGTCCGGGGGTAATTCCAATGCACTCAGCGTGGATTTGGAATTGGCAATCACACCGTTAGGCAAAAAGCGGGACATGAGCCGAATCCCTTTGGCTACAATCGGCTTCAGATACGGCGGACCGATGTGGTCACGGATATGCCAGATCAAGGGCAGCTTCGCCGATTTGGCGGCTACTGCACCATACAGTGCAGACTTGAGTGAGTTTGTGTGCACACACACGACTTTTTCCTCACGCAGCAATGGCGCGAGTTTTCTGCCGTAAGCCAGCAACCGAAAGGCTGCTGCAGGCGCACCCAGATTAACAGCATTTCGTCCTCGATTGCGAATCGAATCATCTAGTGGAACGATGCGCACATCAATATCACGCTGCCGAAGCCGATCCGCCAAATCGCCCTCCTCCGCCAAAATAACGAGCGGGTCGATATGTTCCCCAATATTCGTCAGGATGTTATACAAAGCGACTTCGCCGCCGCTCCATCTTGCCGTATGGTCAATATAAGCTACTCTCATCATTTCGCCGCCGCCTTTCTGTCAAGGACCTGTCGGAACACCTCTTCTACCTGCTCCGCTACATGTCCCCATGTGTATCTGCTCAGGACATGGTCCCGGCATTCCCGTGCATTCGGTAGAAGTTCACGATGATCCAGCACACGCAGCAGCCCAGCAGCAATGGCTTCACTGTCCGTCCCCTGGAACAAAAGCTCAGGACGGAATCCTCTTAAGATTTCCTTGTTGCCGCCTACAGGAGTGGCCAGCACCGGTAGTCCCGAGGCCATCGCCTCGACTGTAATCAGACCGAAACCCTCTAGTGCCTGTGTTGGCACAACGAACAGGTTCGAGGCTTGATGGTACAGGGGCAGCTCCTCATCCGACACATAACCAAGCAATCTTACGTGATTATGAAGATTGTATTCCGCCACCTTGGAAGCCAATTCCTCCATCAAGGGGCCCTTCCCACCAATCAGCAACAGATGATCAGGGTGTCGCTCGGTTACTCGCCGCCATGCTTCAAGCAGCTGTAGCAGTCCCATGCGATTAACAAGACGACGAACGGTTAGCACAATCGTCGCATTTTGCGGCAAATTCAGCCGCTTCCGTACGGCCTCCTGATCCTCTGCCGGATGGAACCTTTCTACATTCGCCGCACCAGGAATAATATGAATTTTACTAAGTGGAACTTTATAGTGCTCGTGTAAAATATCCCGAAAAGTCTCGCTTAGCACTATAAATTTATCCGCCAAACCATAAGCTTTCATTTCAATGGATTTGGCCAACGTCGTTTTAAGAAAATGCTTAATTCCCTGTCCTTCAATCTTCATTTCCTCCGTCCACGGTCCGTGGAAGGTGGTAACGACCGGGATTCCTCTTTTTTTCGCCTCCAGTGCCGGTCCGACACTATAGGGAGCAAAGTGGGAATACAGCACATCTATCGGTTGCTTGTCGAACAGTTCTGCTGCATATTTTTGCATCAGCTCTCGACGCTTCCAGATGGATTGCTGCTTGCTAGCAATTGAATGAATACGAATACGTTCAGGCGCCTGAGGCTGCTCATCACTACAGATTAAAGCATCCAGCGTATTGCGCTCTAGCGTAAGCTGCTCACAGATGGATTTGAAATATGTGTTGAGACCTCCTGGCTGCAAGGACGGCCAGCTCAGCCCGGTTGCCGCAATACGAAATCCGTTATTGTACGACATAGCTGGTTTCTCCTTTCTGCTCGGTTTGTCCGCCATCCACAACTTCAATCTTTTTTCGCCGCTTGGTTAACTCATAATGCTTGAAGCAGACGAGAAACTCATACATCACCCAGAAAACGGCTACGGCAAAACCCGCCAACCCCTTGCGGTATAAGCCTTGAACAAAATACTTCTGTACAAAGCGGGCAGGCGGTCTCCACAACAGTCTAGTAATCCGAAAGGATCTTCCTTTGTTAAATGCCGTCTCTGCTTCCAGATCCGTATATTTGTTAAAACGGGTCATATGATCGCTGATGCTGCGGAAGCCATAGTGCCATAACACGCCCTCCAGATTGATGATCTGGGAAGAGGCTACATCCGGCATTTCATGAACAAGACTATTCGTAATGCCATAAATTCGCCGATTGTACAAACGAACCAAATACTCGCCTTTGTTCATCCATTTGCCGAGAAAATCGCCAATGCGAAATACAGAATAGGCTTTGGCCGGATCGTGGAGCGTTTCCTTTACTTTCAACAAGTCACCAAGCAACTCTGCATCCACTACTTCGTCTGTATCAATCAGGAAAATCCAATCAAATTCCGCTTTATCAACACCAAACATGCGCTGTTTGGCATAACCAGGCCATGGGTTGGAAAACACCCGACAGCCCAATGATTCAGCTACCTGAATCGTATTGTCTTTGCTCCCTCCGTCAATGACGACGATATCGTCCGCAAAGGGCTGACAGGATTTAATGGCGGCTGTAATTCGAGTGCCATCATCCTGAGCGATAATAACTACGGATATCCGGTTGTCCGCGGGAACGCTAGACATGTGGTTCATTAGCGGGTGCCTCCTTCTTTATCTAACCGTTAACTGGCTTTTTCCGGATGTAGTGTGACATCGTTGATCGGAGCCATTGAAAATCTTGTTTGGAAATAAGCAGTCTTGGAATTTTCATTTTTAGAACGAACTTAACATTACATAAAATGAAAACGAACCGTAAAATCCCCGAAGACAGCATTGCTATCCCTGCACCCGTCAATCCATATCTCGGCACGAGTATGGACAGCAATGGAATGACGAGCGCCAATCCGACACCCTGTAGAATGGTAACCAGTTTGGGCTTACCCAACGCCATAAATTGTTGTGCCAGCACCATGGTACCTCCACTGATAGCAACCTCAAGCACCAGAAACCGGAATACCGTAAGCGCTTGTTTAAACTCTTGACCATATAACAATGTGAATACGAACGGAGCAACCAGCATTAACATCACCGCAGCCAAAAAGGTTGCCGTTGAAGTCACTCGAAATGCCCGAAATGTTATGGCCACCGCCTCTTCCTTATCCAGCCCGGAGGCTTTGGGAAACAGCACGACAATGATCGAGGTTGAAAATACATTTACCATCCGAGCCAGGCTGACCGCTACCGCATATAAACCGAGATCAGCAGGTCTGAGCAGACCCGCAATCAAAATCTGGTCAATGTAAGTGGAAACCTGCCCCATGAGATCATTCCCGTATGAACCCATACCGTAGGTAAAGAGATTTTTAAATTGCGTCCAGCTGTTCTTCACCTTTGGTTTGTACAGCCGAATCATTCGTATCGTGACACCAATATAGATTGGCAAGCCTGGCAGTAAGTAGGCCAATGCTGAGGTGTACGGATTCATCGTCCCCGTCAGGATCAGAATCGCCAGTCCAAGCAGCGTACTTAGTGGTACCAGATACCGAAATAAATTGTACTGTTTATATTCCGAGCGAACCTGAAGCAATGCATTATTGATCTGTGAAATCGCTATGAGTGGACACATCATCATGGAGCACTGCGCGAAAAGTATGACCGATGAAGAAAAAGAGCGCAGCCAATAAGGAATCAGAAATACTCCGATGAGTGTCGCCATTCCCCCGAACACCGTAGCCAGCAGCAAGGCCAGACCATACAGCTTCCCCGTTTCCTCAGGTTTCCTTTTGGCATTGTAAATCAATGCAGATGGAACACCGAAGCTCATGCAGAAGGCAAGAAATTGGGACCAGTTCACCATCGCTGTCTGTTCTCCGCGTCCAGTAGGACCCAAGAATCGTGCCGTCAGCACACCAGTCAGCATATTCACGACGAGAATCAGCATACTGAATATCATCGTTTTTACTGCTGCAGAGCTGTTATCCTTGCTTTTGGCAAACCGAATCACCGTGGACCACAGTGTCCGGACAGGTGCGGATAATGCTTGTAAGTTTTGCACAGCCTTTACCTTCTTTCCGCGATGACATCTTTTGCCCATAGTCCTATTCCGATCATCATCCAGATCAAATAGCCGCGCATACCGGGGAAACCATTATCCGATATGAGACTGGCTACAGCTCCGGCCCATGTAGCCAACGCCAGTCTGATATAAGGCTGACTGGAATTCCGTTCGGCAATACGGACGAGAAGGCGCTTGATGATAACGAACAGACCACCGAAGAAAAAGAATGCTCCGCAAATACCGAAGGTGAGGAAAATGGCAATATATCCATTATCCATAATCCCAAGTTCACCGAGATCGCCGCCGTTATCAAGCTTGGTTCCGATACCTACACTCCCGATCCCCTGCCCGACCGGATTGCTAGTAATCGCCGGAAGCATGGTATGCAGTAGATCCAAACGTTCATTGTACGAATGATCCTGTTGAATATCTGTCAACGTCTGCATGCGAGCCACCAAACCTTCTGCCCCCGGAAGTTTTGGAACGATGATATAGAGAAGAAGACCAACGATAGCAAGTTGAAACAGGGTCTTCCACTTTCCTTTGGAGGATGAGCTGAGAATGTAAGCCAGCAACATGACGAATGCAATCAGCCATGCTGAACGTACGAGCGTGACCAAGAGACAAACGACTGTTAGCAGGACTCCAATCCATCCCAAAGTGCCTCGCCACCGTTTCTCCATCAGCATTGGTACAAGTGCCATTGCCAGGAAAATAGCGCATGGGCCAGGCGAGTTCATAGAAGAAAACACTCTGATTTGAAGCGGTTCTGGCACGCCAATGGAATTCATTTCCACATGATTCATCCAAAATGCATCCCAAGGAGGCACCGTCAAGTACTGAATAATGCCGTATATCGCTACTAGAACAGCAATGTTGGCGTATGAATACAGCAGTCGGTCCAGCTCCTTGGCTTTCATAGGCTTAATCGCAAGATAAGGCAATAGAAGCAATGGAACCACATAATTGGCCAAATCATAAGCAAAAACAATACCATTTTTGAATAACCCGACCACACTTCCATAGGCCAACTCTATGCCGAAAAATACAGCAATCCGGGTTAATGGCTTTTCCGCTAGATGAATCCCCCGCAGCACAGGAATGATCAGCATGCTGCTTACCAGCAGCGGCGCTACGCTCAACAAGGAAACCGAGTGATACGTTCCCTCCAACCAATCTGCAATGCGGCGGATTTCCGGGCCTACTGCCCACACCACCAATGTGTAAGAAATCAATAGCCGTGATTGCAAGATCGCCAGCAGGAAGGCTGGAAAAACGATCGCCAGCAATATGGCTCCCTGCTGGCTCGTGGTGGGATTCATCTTGGCGCTGACAAATCCGATGGCGAGTGGTAGCATACAAGCCAGCACCCCCATGCCGATCATGCCGATTCCACGCCGACTTCCTAGCCAGAAGGAAATCTGCTGATCTGCCAACCGACTCATGTTTCTCACCCCTGGCCTCCCTTCATCCGCTTCCGCTTGAACATCTCTTTAAACAGCAGAACGAGGAACTGGGAATCCTCAATTAAATATCTTTTCCACAATCGTTTAGGCTCTTGAGACAACCTCCAAAACCATTCAAATCCTGTCTTCTGCATCAGCTCCGGTGCTCTCTTTACATTTCCCGACAGGAAATCAAAGGTCGCTCCCACCCCAATCGAAACTGGAGCGCGGTAAGTCTCATAATATCTGTAAATCCATTTTTCCTGCTTCGGTGCTCCTACACCTACAAAAACGATGTCTGGGCGAGCCTCTTGAAGCAACTGGATAATGTATCTGTTCTCCTCTTCGTTTTTCTCAAAACCATAAGAAGGAGAATAGCAGCCTACTACATTCATGTTTGGATAGGATTCCTGGAGATTAAGCATAGCCTTCTCAGGAATACCGTCAGCTGCACCCAGAAAAAACAAGCGATAGCCCCGATCCTCAAAAGCCTCTCCCAGCCGGGTGAACAAATCGGACCCTGACACTTTTTGTTTGAGGGGCTTTTTCAGCAACTTAGACGCCCAAATGATAGGCATTCCATCGGCCACTACAGCTCCGGCATCCGAATATACCTTGCGGAATTCATCATCCTTACGAAGCTTGATCACATGATCGACATTACAGGTCAAAATGTAGGAATGACGCTGATGCTCAATAGAAGTATCTATAAATTCGAGTAGATCATTAAAATCGTAATTATCAAAGTTGACATCGAACATGTTCACTCTGCTCATCGTATCACTTCTCTTTGCGAAAATCGGTTTGAGTAGATGTCTGGTATAATGCGTTCAAATACCAGCAAAACGGAATAATCATCTGAACCGTCGACAACGTATTATCTGAAAACGAGTAGATCAAAAAACCTGCAATTAAAGTTGCAAAATAAGGTTTGATAGACTTGGCAAGTGACCGGTAAATGAGAGCGAACACGATCAGTAATGAAAGTATTAATAGCCCGCAACCGATATATCCGGTATCAAAATAAAATCGTATATACTCGTTATGCGGTACAACAAAACCATTGAATAACGTCCCGTCGTTCGCAACCGTTACCGCGCCAAGGCCTCTGCCTGACCAAGGGTAATCATGTACTCTGTTCAAAAAATATTCCCATGCCTCCGAGCGTCCCGATAGGTCAATGCCTGTGTCGGTCTCCCGTTCGAAGGAGCGTTTTTTTAAATTGTTCCATTGTAGGGCCACCGCCCCCAGAGCAACCAAAAACGATCCGGCCAGCGGTAGCAAATAATTGACTTTTCCCTTGAGGTACTGACGGGCAATATCAAACAGATACACAGCAAACATTAATAACAATGCCAGAATCGGCCCACGTGTACCGGTGGCGATCAGGATTAGAAAGTTCAGGGCCAACACCGTGTAATAAAAAGCAGCTTGCCTAGGTTTGCGCTTGACCTCAATCAGAGAGACGGCAATTCCGAGAAAGGAGAGCATTGCCAAATGCGGCGGTATGTTCGCTCCTTGTACTCTGACTGCGCCCGTAAATTCCACATCCGTAAATGAGTGCAATCCTAAAACCTGCAAGCCTAATCCAATGACCACACTAATAATCGGCAACAGGCTAATCAGTCGAATATGCTTTTCCGCCACATCCTTTTTCCACTGGATCAGTAAAAAAAAAGAAGGGCAGTGATAGTCCCACGAACGCCTTGACGGCAATCGAGGTCGTTAACAAAGGCAGCCATGCTGAAAATCCAAATGTAATCCCCAGCATGATCACCAATGCCCAAACTGGATAACTGAACTTGAGACGAATGCCATACACAAGCATGCAGGGCACTAGCAGAGCCAAAATGCCCAATTTGTACAATGACAATATCTCAATGCCGAACACGCCACCCTGATACAGAGAATCGACCGAGACCGCTGTGCTTAGCAAAACCGCATAGCTAATGCGCTCTGGATGATGGATAGAGACAGCCAACAAAAGCAGTAAGCATACCGCCGCAATACTGACCACAGGTTGATAGGTAGCTGCAATTCCTACAGCAAGAGCGCCTAGTAGAAAAATAAAAACATGCTGTATCGTGTTTATTCTGGAAGTCCAAGGATAGTTACTCATGTTCAATCTTTCACCCCGCAGCTGACTCGCTTTTCCGGTTGCGCAGTGTATCCAGCGTTCCGCGGATATTTTCAAGCCTGCACCGGTTCAACAGCTTCCTGCCCTCAGTACGTGCCAGCAGGGAATCCACCGTGATGTATAACACTTTGGCTGCCACTTTTGCCATCAGCACCGCGTTGCCGCGCAGACCTGCAGCCTGAGCAGCATTAGACATGCCCTGACAATAGTAGCGATTCAAAATCCATTCTCTCGTTAAGCGTGAAGCCGGAACAAAATGTTCTACCGCCATGTGCGGATGATACATAATCGTTCCACCATTTTTACGGATTTGCTCAAATACCCACGATTCTTCACCAGATAGGAGGATATCTCCCTTTCTGCCCAAGTGAAGCGGGAACATGACGGCAGCGAAAGCCGTTTTGCGCATAGCCATATTCGCTCCAAATGGATTCAGGCCCGCCGGATATTCCCGAACGGATTTCCCCAGATCAATAATCGTGTAGGGCAGTTCAAGCGGCCCTGTCAACCAGTTTGGCCGTTCCGTCTCAAACTTAGGATCAATCTTCCCACCCATAGCCGTCAGCTCGGGATTGTTCCCAAAGGCCGACATAATCGTTTGCAGCCATGTAACACACGGAATTGCATCATCATCCAGAAAAGCAATGACGTCTGCTTTTGATAACGTAATGCCAGCATTACGAGCGGCAGACAGTCCTTGTTCGCGCTCATAATGATACCGAAGATGAATATGCTGACCATGCGCAACGGTGAATCTTTTGATCGTCGCTGCTGTATGATCGGTGGATCGGTTATCGACCACAATGATCTCAGCCAGTGCAAGGTCTTCCAGCTTCAGTAGAGACATTAACGTTTTCTCCAGCAGGTCCGCCCGGTTATAGGTGCAAATAACGACGGACACTGCGGGACATCGCTTAAATGCATCCATCAGTAAGCATCCTTGGAGAACAGCATTTTAACGCCTGTTTTCATGATGATTTTCAGATCGAGCCACGTATTGCGAACATGAATATACTTCAAATCCATTTGCACCATTTCTTCGAAGCCTACACTGTTACGTGCACTCACCTGCCAGTAACCCGTACATCCCGGTGTTACAATCAGGCGCTGCTTGTCATAATCGGAGTATTGCTCAACCTCGCTGGGCAACGGCGGACGCGGACCGACTAAAGTCATGTCTCCAACCAACACATTCCACAGCTGCGGAATCTCATCAATACTCGTCTTGCGCAGAAAACTGCCAATTTTCGTGATCCGAGGATCGTTTTTAATTTTGAACATGGCGCCGCTCACTTCATTCAGCTCCATCAGGTCCTTTTTCAGTTCCTCGGCATTGGACACCATTGAACGGAATTTATACATATCGAATAACTTCTCATTCTTGCCCACCCGAGTTTGCTTGAAAAACACACTTCCCTTTGGGTCTTCGAGCTTAATCAGAATGGCCACTACTGCAAACAATGGAAGCAATACGATTAAGCCCACGAAAGACAGCAGCATATCAAGGAGGCGTTTTGTGACCAGGTAGGACGTTTTATCCTGAATTTGTGTATTTCCGTATGGCATGTAAAACGCTTTACCTGACATGACAGCCTCGCCATCCTCCGGTAAATTTTCCATGCTCATGCTGACGTACCTCCTCTCAACCCGCTGTGGTTGCTTTCTCGGTTTTTTTCAGCCATTCATTCATGGCCTCCATAACCGGATACTTCAAATCATCGCTGGCAAGTGCAAATTCAAGAGTGGTTAAAATATATCCAAGACGTTCACCTACGTCATAACGCGTGCCTTCAAAGTCATAGGCGTACACACGTTCACTCTGATTCAGCTTTTGGATCGCATCCGTCAACTGAATTTCGCCGCCAGCTCCTTTTTCCTGAAGATCAAGATATTTGAAAATTTTCGGCGAGAACACATAGCGACCCATAATAGCCAAATCGGATGGGGCTGTGCCTGGAGCCGGTTTTTCAATAAAATTATTCACTCGGTACAATCGTCCGTCCTGTTGGTCCGGTTCAATGATGCCATACCGGTTCGTGAATTCCTGTGGTACCCGCTGCACACCGATCACAGAGTTTTGCGTTTCCTCATATTGATCCATCAGCTGGCGCAGGCAAGGTTTTTGACCTGTTACGATATCGTCGCCCAGCAGCACACCAAATGGCTCGTCCCCGATAAAGCGTCTTGCGCACCATACCGCATGTCCAAGACCTTTGGGTTCTTTCTGGCGAATGTAATGAATTTCCACGCCTGAAGAACGCTGTACTTCCTCCAGAAGCTTCAGCTTACCGTCCTCGAGCAGTTTGGATTCCAGCTCAAATGCGTTGTCAAAGTGGTCCTCAATGGCACGTTTACCTTTACCCGTAACGATAATGATGTCCTCGATACCAGAAGCAATCGCTTCTTCCACGATATATTGAATCGTAGGCTTATTGATAATCGGGAGCATTTCCTTAGGCATTGCTTTGGTGGCAGGGAGGAAGCGCGTTCCCAATCCTGCTGCTGGAATAATGGCCTTTTTCACTTTTTTCATCATCGCACTCATTCTCCTTGCTTCATCGAATTTTGGTGTTGCTTACTTCACCTGATTCATCACAATTCCAACCAGCGTCGCGCTAGCCTGCTCCATGAGTTGCTTTGTTTTGCGTAGATCTTCCCGTTTGGTCCGGCCATGTTTGGCAACGAGAATCACACCATCCGTCAAGCCTGCAATCAGGCGAGCATCCGTATAATTCAGCGCTGGCGCCGAATCGAGTAATATGATGTCATATTCACGTTTGAGTTCTTCCAACAGCTCTGCCATACGTTCGCTACCGAGCAGATCTGCTGCGTTATACAGACTGTCCCCACCAGGAACAACCGATAGTTCCAGTCCACCATGCCTAACGATAGATTTGGAAGAAGCCCCACCGCGCAAATAAGCCGATAGACCTCCGGTATTCTCCATTCCGAATATCTCGTGCAGCGCTGGTTTATGCAGATTGCAATCCACCAGAGCCACCTTCTTGCCTTCTTGAGCAAAGGAAACTCCGATGTTGGCGATCATTGTTGTTTTCCCCGCTCCGCTTTCCGGCGAGGTTAACAAAAGAACCGTCCCACGGTCCTTTTGCCCGACCACCTGCTGCCGGATGTATGTACGGAGGGATCGAAATGATTCCGAGATATACGATGATGGATTACTTTCTGTAATCAACATGTCATTCAATCGCAGCATATTTACGCTCCCCTACCCGTTCTTTGGAATTTCCGGCCACTCCATCGATGTCCTTCTTGCGAATGACGGGAATCGATGCAATTACCGGAATGCCGATGTCTGCATCCGCTTCTTTTTCCGTGCGCAGCGTGCCGTTAATGCTTTCCAGGAACACAATCGTGCCCAGCGCAATCATCAGCGATACGAGAAAACTAATCGCAATATTCATGAGCGGATTCCCATTAATCGGGTCAGGATTGGCTTGCGGGTCCGCTTCATTTAAAATTTTCACATTATTTAATTCCATCAATCCCGGAACCGTCTGCACGAATTTCTGGGTTACTGCGTTTACAACCGCTGCGGCCTGGGGATAATTCCCTGCCTCAAACGTCAAGCCGATTACCTGACTTTTATCCGAGGATTTAATTTGCAGCTTCTCTGCCAACTTTTGCGACGTCAAATTGAACTCAGGATGAGTCGCTACCACAGCGTCCATAATTTTAGGTGAAGTGAGAATTTGCTTGTAGCTTTCCACCAAATTAAGACTTGTGTTGACGTCATTCAGATTGTTACTCCCCTGCTTGGCGGAAATATGATTAACCAGCAGTTGGCTTGAAGCGGAGTAGACTGGCTTTACGACATTGTCGCTCACAATGTAAGTCGTTACACATGAGAGAATGACAAAAATCGCAATCAGCCACAATCTTTTTTTGATCAGGACTAGATAATCCAAAATGGTTTTCTCCACAAAAATCCTCCCTCCCATACAATTTCTCTTCTTATTTTAAGTATGATCTAATTGTAACAATCCGTTGTATTAACGACATGGAACCGAACGGCACTTTCTCCCTCACTACAGAGGAAGGGGGATGTATACTTTTGGACACGGCATGGTATACTTTTGTACCATACTTTGTCGATTATGGTAAATACACAAGAAAAAATCCTCAAAACCACCAAAGTTGGTGATTTTGAGGATTTCTCTATACCACTCGCATATTGAAACTACTGCGTAGCTTATGGGGTTAGCGCATCATCATATTGGTTGGCTCGTACTTCGCTAGACCAATCGCATTGGCATATAATGCTGCCTGCGTACGATCTGCCAGTCGCAGCTTGGCCAAGATCTGACTGACATGCTTTTTGACGGTGAACTCACTGATAAATAACCGGGATGCTATTTCACGATTGCAAGCCCCTTGTCCCAGCTCGACCAGCACTTCCTTTTCCTTGGGTGTCAGGTCGTCCGTGAGATTGCCAGCATCTTCACGCAGCTTATTTTCGAGAATAGCCGGATCATAATATTTGCGTCCTTTGTTGACAAGATGAATCGCGTAAATTAGTTCCTCAGGCAAAGCCTCCTTAAGCACGTAACCGTCCACAGAGGCTTCCTCCGCTTTCAGAAAATCTTCACGTGTTGCAGAAGAGGTCAGCAAAATAAATTTGCTTCTGAACCCGCGTCCGCGCGCTATCTTGATAATATCCAGACCTGATTCATCAGCTAATTTCAAATCCAGCAGCACCAAATCCGGATCCGTTTCCTCGATCACCGCAAGTGCTTCCTGTTGATTCTGGGCCTCTCCCGCGAACTGAACATTGGGCTGCATGGATATAACCGCAGCGAGTCCTTTCCGTACTAAAGGATGATCATCGACAATGACAATTTTCATGATTCGGCCTCCTGTCTACAGTTCAGGATTTGCATAATCCCTATGTATCCGATTGTTACCGCAGATTTTGTATTGCAGAATGTTCACACATTGTATTCAAGGATTTTGTAAAATCCTCATTCATAAGCATTTACCGGAATGGACAATCGGATCTGTGTTCCCTCTCCGATTCGACTTGAAATATCAAATTCGCCTCCCATCGATTGAGCTAAATATTCCATATTCATCATGCCCAGGCCCCCGCCTGCACTGACCGCCTCACCTCCTGCTACCATTCTCGCCGTCTCAAACCCTACTCCGTCGTCATGAATAGACAGTCTAATCACTTGGGGCGTCAATTTTAACTTCACATCAATTCGCTTGGCCAATCCATGACGGATTGCGTTCCCCGCCGCTTCGGAAATGATGCGGAACAAAGCCTTTTGGTACAAATACGGAAGTGAATAATGATCACCATGGATGTCAAAATCAATTTGTACATGGTTCAGCTTGGAGAGTGTATGCAGATGACTTTTCACCGTCCCCAACCAAGTTGATCCTCCGCTTTTTTTCGAGCTTAGACTATGAATTGCCCCCTTCAGCTCTCTAACCGCTTGGTTGGCCGATTGCTGAATTAATTCAATTTGTTCCTCCACCTGCTCCTTAGGCTGATGGCACCAAGTCTGCCGGAGAGAATGCGTTGCATACACAATACCAAAAAGACTTTGTGAAACATTGTCATGCATTTCATTTGCAATCCGGTTCTGCTCATTCGTCACAATCAACTGATTCTCAATACGCTCCAGCTCATAGCGTTCCAAAAACACAGCACTCAGCTCAGCTAAGAATATCAGTTGTTGCACAAGCCAGCGTCTTCCTGTCAAACTTTGATCCGGTCCCAGCTTAAGGCCAATCGTCGCTACAAAGCGGGTCGTCATCGGTACGGTGATCATGAGAAAGTCGCCCCATTCCGGTAGATGTCTGAAAAATGGTTCGCGCTCTTCCCTGAACTCCTCCCGGTAATTCTCCAGTTCCTCGAATAGCTGTTCCTCTTCCTCTACCGTCCAGCCTGTTTGGCTGCTTGCCGGCGCATCTTCCTCCTGACTATCCAGCCAGAAAAATGCACGGCTCTGCTTGGTTAACTTGACAGTGTAATCCGAGATGACCTGACCTAGATTTAATGCCTCATTATGGCTGGTCGTCTCCATGATGTGGTAAATCGACTTGATATGATCCATCGTCTCATTGGCTTGTTCTTTAGCCACCTTCAGTTCGTCCTTCATGACGCGAATAACCTGCATTGCCATAGTGGTTACGATCAATACCAGAAACAGATTAATGTTCTGCAATATAAGATCCCACAAAAAATATTGACCTGGTGTAAAAAAGATATAACAAAATGTAAGCACCAAACCGATATAAGAAAGTAGGAGCGTCCAGCTGTACCTCATAGATAGATGAGCACAAGCTACCAGCATGGGAGTAATCACATACCATTTGAACGGGCTATTGATCCCTCCGGTCGGGAATAACAGCAAAATGATCCCTGCGGTTTCTAGTGCAATACTGCATTTCAATACCATATCATGAAGTCTGTATTTACGGTAAATCCAAGTAAATGCTGTAACGGATAAAAATAGAAAAACAATCAGTAATAGCTTTTGCCATACCATTAATCTAGATGTTTCGAACAGAAAAACAAGTGATGTTAAAGATAATGATACATAACGGTATAAAAAAATCATTTTGTCTTCTGCTGACTTCTTCAACTTCATCCTGTCACCCTATTCTGTGTTTTGAAGGGACGATGGGCATATTAGGTTTGTTTGCGTACTCTAAAAAAATCATAACCAATCCAAAAATAAATAACAAGACATAAACTCTTACGTAAACGGTTACATTCCAAAAAATTTGGTACTTTTTATAACATATTTACCGTTTCAGGAAAACATTTTGGGGGTAATGTCAGAATTTATGACGTTTGTCAAGGTAATAAATCACATTTTTATCAGTCTAAAAAAAGGACTTGCTGGCACCGCCGTGACTATAACAGCGGTATTCAGCAAGTCCTTTTTAGTGAATTTGGCGGTCTGCTTTTTAGCCCCCGGTACGCGCCAACTCACGCATATTGGCTTCAAATGCTGCCAGTAGAGCTTCATCCCCGCTCAAACCGGTCGCCTCTTCTTTTTGGATCTGTTCAACCATACGCTTGTAATCCTTTGGAATCACCCGTACAAATTGCTGAATCGCAGTCTGCCATTCATCCAAAATACGTTGTCCTGCTTCACTGCCCGTGTAAGTGACATGGCGCTGAATCAAGCCGCGCAAATCCGCTGCTTCTGCAGGGTCCTCCACATCTTCCAGCAACACCATCTCCAGATTACAACGGCTCAGGAACGTTCCCTCAGGATCATAGACGTATGCAATACCTCCGGACATCCCGGCTCCAAAGTTCCGTCCGGTTCCACCCAATACAGCTACACGTCCGCCCGTCATGTATTCGCAGCCATGATCACCAACGCCCTCAACAACAATACGTGCGCCGGAATTCCGAACGGCAAAGCGCTCGCCTGCGATTCCGTTAATATAAGCTTCACCACTGGTCGCTCCATACAAGGCTGTATTTCCGATAATAATGTTCTCTTCAGCCTTAAAGGTCGCTTTGTGAGATTTCTTTACAATAACTTTACCGCCAGATAGCCCTTTACCGACATAGTCATTGCTATCGCCTTCGACGCTCAACGTGATACCTTTCGGAATAAAGGCTCCGAAGCTCTGACCTGCCGATCCAATGAAGTTAAAGCGAATCGTATCCTCAGGCAGACCTGCCGCTCCATACTTACGTGTAACCTCGCTGCCCAGAATCGTACCTACCGCCCGATTCACGTTAGTAATAGGCAAGGTACCCTCCACAGGCGTTCCGCTCTCCAGTGCTTCCGCAGCCATCGGTAAGAGCTTCTGCATATCAAGTGTTTCTTCCAGACCGTGGTTTTGGCGCTGTACGCGGTAACGTACACTTCCATCTTCCAACTCAGGAACATGCAGCAGCAAGCTCAGGTCTACGCCCTTCTTCTTCCAGTGCGAATCGGCGTTCACGGTATCCAGACAATCCGTACGGCCAATCATTTCCTGGATCGTGCGGAATCCCAGCTCCGCCATAATTTCACGGACATCTTCTGCGATGAAACGCATAAAATTCACCACATGGGCTGGATCACCCATATAATTTTTGCGCAACTCTGGATTCTGCGTAGCCACACCCACCGGACAGGTATCCATTTGGCATACCCGCATCATAATACAGCCCAACGCTACGAGCGGCGCTGTGGAGAAGCCGTATTCTTCCGCACCCAACAGGGCAGCTACGACCAAATCACGTCCAGACAGCATCTTACCGTCTGTCTCCAGTACCACGCGGTCGCGCAGGTTGTTCAGCATGAGCGTCTGATGCGTCTCAGCCAGCCCCAGCTCCCAAGGCATACCCGCATGGCGGATGGAGCCTTGCGGGGAAGCGCCTGTACCACCGTCATAACCGCTGACCAGAATAATGTCAGCACGGCCTTTGGCTACTCCTGTAGCAATCGTGCCCACACCTACCTCTGATACCAGCTTTACGTTAATATCAGCACGTGGATTGGCGTTTTTGAGATCATAGATGAGCTCTGCCAAATCCTCGATAGAATAAATATCGTGATGCGGTGGTGGCGAAATCAGGCCTACTCCTGGCGTTGAACCGCGTACCTCGGCGACCCAAGGATACACCTTGCGTCCTGGTAGTTGCCCACCTTCGCCCGGCTTCGCGCCTTGCGCCATTTTAATCTGAATTTCGTCGGCATTCACCAAGTAGTTCGACGTGACACCAAATCGGCCAGATGCCACCTGCTTGATCGAACTGCGACGTGAATCACCATTAGCATCCGGGATGAAACGCGCAGGGTTTTCCCCGCCCTCACCCGTGTTGCTCTTGCCACCGATCCGATTCATCGCAATCGCCAAATCTTCATGCGCTTCCTGGCTAATGGAGCCAAAAGACATAGCCCCTGTTTTAAAGCGACGCATAATCGATGCAGCAGATTCCACTTCATCCAGCGGCACAGGCTCACCAGCAGGCTTCAATTGAAGCATGGAGCGAATCGTCAAATGTTGTTCAGATTCACCCTGTACCAGCTTGGTATACTTCTTGTAAAGCTCGTAGTCTCCCGAGCGAACCGACTGCTGGAGTAAATGCACTGTTTGCGGGTTAAACAAGTGCTCTTCTCCATCGTTGCGCCATTGGTATTCGCCGCCCGAATCGAGCACCTTGTCATTGCCGTCCTTATCAGTGAAAGCACGGTTATGGTGGGCCAGCGCTTCCATCGTCACTTCCTCCAGACCAATACCGCCAATGCGGGAAGGCGTCCATGTGAAATAACGGTCAACGAAATCCTGCTTCAGACCTACGGCCTCGAAAATTTGCGCTCCACGGTACGACTGAATCGTGGAAATACCCATTTTGGACAATATTTTAACGACACCCTTGGTTGCCGCTTTAATATAATTTTTAACTGCTTTTTCGTGCGAGATGCCGCGCAGCAAGCCCTGTTGAATTATGACATCCAGCGTTTCAAACGCCAGATACGGATTAACCGCGCTCACACCGTAGCCCAAAAGTACCGCATAATGGTGAATATCTCTTGGCTCCCCGGATTCCAGCAAAATGCTCACACGTGTGCGTGTACCCTGCTTAATCAGATGGTGATGCAGGCTGGAAACAGCTAGCAACGCCGGAATGGCTGCATTTTCTGCGTCCACTCCACGGTCAGACAGAATCAGAATGTTATGACCTTTGTCAATGACACGGTCAGCCGCCTCAAACAGTCCTTCCAGCGCCTTGTATAAGCCCTCAGCACCTTCTTTTGCTTCAAAGAAGATCGGAATGGTCATGGATTTGAAGCCTGGACGGTGTACGTGACGAATTTTAGCAAACTCTTCATTCGACAGCACCGGCGAATCCAAACGAATCTGGCGACAGCTTTCCGGTTCTGGGTGCAGTAAATTGCGCTCTGGTCCAATCGTCGTTGCAGTTGACGTCACTATTTCTTCACGAATGGCGTCAATCGGCGGGTTGGTAACCTGAGCAAACATTTGTTTAAAGTAATTGTACAAACGTTGCGGACGGTCAGACAATACCGCCAATGGAGCATCATACCCCATTGAGCCAATCGGTTCCGCACCTGTAAGTGCCATCGGCTCCAGAAGTTTGCGTAGTTCTTCAAACGTATATCCAAAAGCGAGTTGCAACTGATTTACATTTTCATGTTTCGGCTCTGGCTGCTCCAGTGCTTCAGGCAGATCATCCAGATCAATCAAATGCTCATCCAGCCACTGCTGATAAGGTTCTTCGGATGCGATACGTTCCTTTAACTCTTCATCAGAAACGATGCGGCCTTCTTGAGTATCCACCAGGAGCATACGCCCTGGACGGAGACGATCCTTATAAAGCACATTTTCAGGAGCAATATCCAATACGCCCGCCTCAGATGACAGTGCAATCAGGTCGTCCTTGGTCACATAGTAACGTGCAGGACGCAGGCCGTTGCGATCAAGAATCGCCCCGATTTGGATACCGTCTGTAAACGCCATCGCAGCAGGTCCGTCCCACGGCTCCATCATGGTGCTATGATATTCATAAAATGCCCGCTTCTTCGGGTCCATGGTCTCATGCTTGTTCCAAGGCTCAGGTACCATCATCATGGCTACATGAGGAAGCGAACGTCCACTCAGATACAGAAATTCCAGGGTATTATCAAACATAGCTGTATCCGAGCCATCTGGGTTGATGACAGGTTTAACCTTCTTGATATCGTTGCCAAACGCTTCGCTTTCAAACTGTGCCTGACGCGCATGCATCCAGTTTACGTTGCCGCGCATGGTATTAATTTCACCGTTGTGAATCATAAAACGATAAGGATGCGCACGGTCCCAGCTCGGGAACGTATTCGTACTAAAACGGGAATGGACCAGCGCGATCGCCGATGTCACCCGCTCATCCTGCAAATCCAGATAAAATTTACCTACCTGCTCGGTTGTCAGCATTCCTTTGTATACAACCTTGCGACATGACAAACTTGGAATATAGAACGACTCACCATTCATATCCTCTTGGTTATAGCGAATAGCAAGCTCTGCACGTTTACGAATGACATACAGTTTCCGTTCAAAATCCAGTTCTTCCTTCAAATCGCTACTGCGGCCGATGAACACCTGACGTACGCCAGGTTTAGCTGCTTTTGCCGATTTACCCAGCATTTCGTCATACGTTGGTACATCGCGAAAGCCCAGACAGTTCTGGCCCTCGTCCACAATGATTTCTCTAAGCTTCTGCTCATGCAGCTCACGAACTTTTGGATCATTGGATACAAAAAGCATACCCACGCCATATTGTCCGGCCTTAGGCAATTTGAAGCCCAATCGCTCCGCTTCCTCTTGAAAAAACAGATGCGGAACCTGAATCATGATCCCTGCTCCGTCACCGGAGTTTGGTTCACTTCCCTGACCGCCCCGATGCTCCATGTTTACGAGCATGGTCAAAGCCTGACTTACAATATCGTGCGATGGTTTTCCCTTGATGTGGGCAACAAAGCCCATGCCGCAGGCGTCTTTTTCGAATTGGGGATCATATAGTCCCTGTTTGGGTGGTAAACCTGTCTGTCTCATGGAACGCAACCTTTCTGTTATAAAGTCATGCTGGCCTGAAATACAGGCGGCCGAATAGAAGACAGTGGCAACAAGAGGTAAATCAAAGAACAACTACGAGGAATGGGGGACAAAAACATAAGACGTATTCAAGGCGGTACGGTCCGCCGAATGCGCATGTTTTTCAATAATTATGCAATGGCTTGACTTGAAAAACACGTCGATTCCACTGATGAATCTAATTAGTTCTATCATTTTATCATTGACCTATTGTGTTAGCAATTCAAAGTTTTTATGGTTGTGATAATAAATCTTTTACATTACAGCTTCAACGTACCAATGCAAAAATATATCATTTTTATGTATAAATATTCATTAAAAAAGTCAGCCTTTTCTATTCCCAAGGAACAGAAAAGGCTGACAAAGGAGTTTAATATACATACGGACCATCATGTACATTCCCGCAAATCGATAAACCGTATTAAAATTCGAGACTTTCGCCTGGCTTCAATGCTTTCCCTTCAATACCTTCTTTATGAAGACGGTCACAGAAGCCGTCTCCGTCCTGCTCTATGCCGGGAAAAGTATTGTAATGCACCGGTATCACGCGGCTTGCCCGTAGCCATTTCGCTGCCAGCAAAGCATCCTCCGGTCCCATTGTATAACCATCTCCGATCGGCAATACTGCGGCATCAATGGAGTTGGTTTCTCCAATGAGACGCATATCGCCAAACAAGCCGGTATCCCCTGCATGGAAAAATGTTTTGCCTCCCATAGTCAATAAAATCCCCGCAGGCTCTCCCATGTAGATGGTTTGTCCGTTCACGGTCAAAGAGGAACTGTGGAACGCCAGCGTAAATTTCACATGAAAACCGTCAAATTGGTGACCACCACCCAGATTCATACCGTGAGCTTTGGTTCCCAAGGATGCACAATATTCAGCCAGTTCCGCCACCGCAATTACAGGGCAATCATTGCGCTTGGCAATTTCAACTGCATCACCAAAATGATCGGCGTGACCGTGTGTCAACAGTACTGCATCCACCTGAATATCTTCGGCCTGTACGGTTGCTTTAGGATTCCCCGTCAAAAAAGGATCGATAATAATCCGTTTCCCCTCTGCCTCCACCAACACAACTGAATGTCCATAATATGTGATTTTCATAACATTTACGCCTCCTTTGTCACTTTTATTATTTAGGTTACTTTCCTTTACCTAATTATACCTCTTTTGCATACCTGCTTCACCTGCGCACACAAAATACGCTCACAAAGCTGAACCCTGTTGTTTAGAAAGGGCTGTTATTTGTCGCTCATGGGATTTATACCAAATGCTCATTTATAAAAGGTATGATGACCGATAGTTTTCACCTTGGTACGCGAATGATGAACCGTAAGGTCCTGGGCCAACGTAAGCGAAAGGAAAAAACAGGTGTTATCAGGCACGGCTTTATGGCCATTCAAAGCGGCCGTAACTGCACGTATGCAGTCCTGGTTAGGCTGAACACGACGAAGACGCCCGTTCGCAACCGGACTAAATTGCGCTTTTTGATAAATCACTGCCTGAATCGTATCGGGAAATGAGGCTGACCGCAGCCGGTTTAAGACAACGTTGGCAACTGCCACTTTGCCTTCGTACGGTTCGCCTTCTGCTTCTGCCATCACTATTTTTTGCAGCAGGAGCAGTTCTTTAGCGGAGACAGGATAGCTCCAGGTAGACAACGCCTTGTCATCCTGAGTGAGCATTTTTGTCTTCGTAAAGTAGATGGTTGTAGGAGGGGTTAGGATTGCGGACTTGCTATGCTGGACCTCAGGCTTTTTCTTGCCTGTAACAGCGTTATTCCGAGCTTGTTCCACCTGCTTCATCTGGGAAGCGGGTAACGGAGTCGGCATGATTTCTTTCCAGCTTGGCTGCCCATGAGCAGCGACAAAGATGGGGC
The DNA here is from genome assembly GCF_000307675.1 of Paenibacillus sp. ICGEB2008. NCBI lineage: Bacteria > Bacillati > Bacillota > Bacilli > Caryophanales > Paenibacillaceae > Paenibacillus > Paenibacillus sp. ICGEB2008. The sequence continues at coordinate 498,405 of NZ_AMQU01000007.1, read as the reverse complement.
TTGTCCTGTTTGACCCGTTATGGGTCCCCATCCTGTCGCCATATGTAGGAACCGAAGTGTTCCCTGACCAGCTCAGAGATTGCATAGGTGCATTTTTATGATTATTCTGTGTTTGCTGAACCTCAGCGTAGAGGCCTATCCCCAATATACAAACAAGCAGCACACTCAAAAGAGGTGCAAACCAACGATGTTCTTTAACGATTTCCATAATGTTCCTCCCGTTAACTTTAAGCACATTCCTCAGATATGTAACCCAAAATGCGCTTTTTGAATAACGCTGAAACACTATATCACTAAATTCGCTGATAGATCAAGGGTTTCACCTCATTAATGGGAATGTTTGAATTATTTGGTACATCGGTTTTTGTCCCATTCGGGTTGCATATAATACAAATTCCCCCACTTCCCAAGGCTCGCCGCTTCGGTCATCTGACTGCCACACAGACGCTGAAACAGGCTCCCCTCCTGTATATGAACGTGCTACAGTGATATGAGGTCGATAAGGTCGTTCCTCGGGTTTAAAACCCAGCGGTTCGGTAGCTCGAAGTATGGACTGGTACAGCTGATCCAGTGACTCTCGCTGCCCGGTCACTCCCCTCCATAGTACACGCGGAAAATCTTCGCGTCCAAAAAAGCCTGCTTCACCCATGCCAAGCGTGAACGGGCGATGCTCAGCTCCAGCATGAACTAGAGCCTGCTCAAGTTTTGGAATAACCGAATTCGCCACATCACCCAGAAACTGAAGTGTCACGTGGTAATCTCTGAAGTCACTCCATTTGCGGAAAGACAAATTACTCAAATCCTGCTCTACCCAATGACGTAACTTCTTCTTGTGCTGGTCCGGGAGAGCTATCGCTGTAAAGAGTCTTTGCGATTCATTTTTCATCTACCTCTTCTCCTTTCTTAACGAATATCCCGTGGATATCCCAAAAAGTAGCTGTTTGGTTGGTCCCCAATCAGGGTAAAGCCACTTGTTGTTATATATGATGACACCGCGGGCTTGTTTCTACCCTTCTTATGCAAATTTCCCGACAATCTGTTATCCTTGAAGGGATGGTTCGCCAGAATATATTGGAAACTCCAAGGAATCAAACATCGAGGAGGCTATGAATCATGGGAAGCATTTTAAGTTTACATCAATTGACGGATGATCAAAAAAAACAGGTTCGTGCAGCGGCTCCAGGCTACGAATTGATTATTGGCAAAGCCCAGGAATTGGAGACTGAACAGATCCGTGAGGCCGAGGTTATTCTAGGCTGGTCCAAGCATATTGCCGAGGAAGCATTACATCCAGACAGCAAGCTAAAGTGGATACAAACCTGGTCGGCTGGGATTGATAAGCTCCCGCTTACCGAACTGGAAAAGCGCAACATTGCACTCACGAATACAAGTGGTGTACATGCGATTCCAATTACAGAGCAGATCTTTGGAATGCTGCTATCGCATACCCGTTATTTACAGCAAGCGGCTCTCTTGCAGCGTCAGAAAACATGGCAGCCACCGGAAGGTCAACTGACGGAATTACGTGGCAAAACGCTGTTGATTACAGGCGTTGGCGAAATTGGCCGTGAAACCGCTCGGATTGCAGAAGCCTTTGGCATGCGAGTGATCGGGGTTCGCCGTTCCGGCAAGGAAGCTCCCCATGTAGAACACATGTACACAAACGAACAACTACATGAAGCATTGGGCGTTGCGGATATTGTGGTTAATATTTTGCCATTCACTGAAGAGACCCATCACTTCTTAGACGAAAACGCATTTGCAGCGATGCGTAAAGGCGCCTTCTTCATAAATGTCGGTCGCGGCAAGACTGTTCATACAGATGCGCTGGTACGCTCGCTGGAACAAAAACATATTGCTTTTGCCGGACTGGATGTATTCGAGGAAGAACCGCTACCTGCGTCACATCCACTGTGGGGTCTAGAGAATGTCCTGATTACGCCGCATATTGCAGGGGATACAGACCGATATGCTGAACGAGCGGTAGATATTTTTCTCACTAATTTGAAAGCCTATGCTACTGGTCAGAAGCTGCCACTGAATTTGGTTAACTACAAAACTCAGTATTAACAAGCTACTTACAGATCCAGATTTCCCGACTCATACCTGTCTTATAGATACGGCATTGCTCCATAACGGTCCAGCCTGACTCGGATAGCAATGTTGCCATCGGCTCCGTGCTCACAATCACTGCCCGCGCGGCCAGGCGTCTCAGACTGCGCAGCATCTTTTTTTGTTCGTCAGCAGGGAGCACGGAGCACAGGTTATAAGGCATATCCAATATAGCTGCATCATAATTACCTGTGAGCATGTTCATATCCCCCAGTTTCACCAGATCTTCTTCATATCCAAAATGGCGTAAATTCACTCGTGCCCCACGCACCGTCAACGGGTTGATATCACAGCCGCGAATATCCTTGCCCATACTCAATGCCTCAATCATTACATTGCCCATACCACAACACGGGTCCAGCAGTTTCAAGGAGTCTGACTTTCCCTTAGATGCAGTTATATCCGTTGCTGCTAAATTCACAAGTGCTCTAGCTACCAGAACGGGTAGTCCAGTAGAATAGTTTTGCGGCTTCTGACGACGCTCCTGCCACGATCTGTCGCTATACTCGCACATGCCCATCAGCCACCGTTCTCCTAATCGTATGACTCCTAGGATTACATCCGGTGTCTTCATTTGCGCCTGCCCCTGAATACGTGCACCAATCCGGCGTTCTATCTCGCGCCGCTCGTCATAATCAGCCTCATTGTCCCCTTCTTTAAGGCACAGCACCTTAAAGGTCTTTCCTTCCTCAAGCTGTAACATGGAAGCTGCCTCGCATAGCTCCTCCAGCGTGTCCGCCTCGATGATGATATCCAGACGAAGATGGATAAACGGGCTGATCCCCGGCTCCAGCCGAAGATGGGACGACAGCATGGAACTATGCACAGGCTGTTGACCGAACAAGCACTTTAGTTCCAAAAGACACAATTCACGCTCGGTCTCATGACACGCATAGGTATATATGTAGCGAGGTTTCATTTTATCTGTATCGATTTTGTATTTATTCATGTCAGTTCTCTTTTCATCTTTTCATTTGGAATCAAGACTACAATTCACAGCCTCCGCTATTAGTCGGTAGGAATGAAGCCGCTGCTCATAATCGGGAATGGGCGTGACCAACAGAAACTCATCATTATTATATTTGATCTGCAAGCTACGCAACCGTTCGGCAATAACCGATGGTGTTCCCACCAGCCAACTGGCTCGGATCGCTGGATCGCCTAATGAAATCTGAGCAGCCCATTGCTGCGCCAACTCATCTGTCGACGCACATACTGCTCCTACAGCAACCATAGTACGGGGCTTGTCCATCCGTGTGGACGGTTGAAAGCTAGAGCGGTAAATGCTTAGCATTTCTTCCGTTTGCTGTTCACTCATAAATTGGCCGAATACATAGCCCGTTGAATACTGCGCAGCATATTCGGCACTTTTTCGGTTGGTACCCAGCATCCACAGCGCTGGCGGCTGTTCTGGCATTGGACGGGCAAACACGGGGATCTGTTCATATTCATATGTGCCTTCCAACAAAGCCAATAGAGCTTCCATCTTCTGTGGCAGCTCAGTCACATGTTGAAGAAAATTGCCGCTTAGTGCCATCGAAGCATGAGGCCCCCCGCCAGGGGCCCTCCCCAGACCCAATTCGACTCTGCCTGGATATAGAGCAGCCAGCAGATGAAACCATTCGGCGACCTTGACTGGACTATAATGCGGGAGCAATATAGCCCCCGCCCCCAGTTGGATGGTCGTCGTCACCGCCCCGATATGAGACAACAGCACTTCCGGACTGGAGGAAGCCAGCCCCTCCATATCGTGATGCTCGGAGGTCCAGTAGCGTGTATATCCCCATGCTTCCGCCTGTTTCGCCAGCTTTGCCGCCCATTGAACTGCTTGCTCCGGACGATTGCCGGGCAGCAGCGGTACCATATCAAGCACACCGAGATTCAACGAGTTAGTAGCTAAAGACTGAGGTTGCATATACGCCTTCTCCTCTCCCTTCTATCCGTTCTAAACAAGTTTCTTCTACTATATAGGGTTAAATAAAAACGTTAGTCCAGGTCATAAATGGAACCTACCTTCAGGCCATATAACTCATTATAAATTTTTTCAGCAAAAGCATCAGTCATGCCTGCAATATAGTCAATGACCATATGCTCCCATGTCCAGATTGGTTTGGCCTTGGCCTGGTCTCGCTCGTAGCGCTGGAGCCAATCGGTCGGAATAATGGACTTGGATGTTTCGGGGTCCAGAAAAGCCAACCATAACCGTCTAAGCATCCATTCACTGCGTTTTTGCAGACGCTGTACGCGCAGATCGCGGATCATGGTGACCCAAGCAAAGCTTTTTAATACACTCACCGTGCGCAGCATATCCAAATCCTCGCTTCCATCCCGTACGAAGGTTACCTTTTTCCAGTTTCCATCATCAATTACACCTAAGCTGCTGACAAACAGGCTGACCCAGTATGCTTTGACCTCCCGGCGGGTGCGAGAATAATCGTGTTCACATATCGGCATCTTCCCATTCCACACCTTCAAAAATTCGCTTAGTACCGCTGCGACCTTCTGCTCAATCTCAGCCAGTTGCCAGCCTTGCCAGAAGCTATCCTCCAACGTAGTGATTTTTTCCGTGATCAGACGAATTAAATATGGGTCATATAAGAAATGCTCGTGCACCTCAATTTTCCCTGCCTTAATCCCATCCTCCAAATCATGCGCGGAATAAGCAATATCGTCGCACAGATCCATGAGCTGGGCCTCCAGCGTTTTTTTACCGTCAGGGATGCCCCAATCCTCGCGGATCGAACGTATATATTCCCACTCATGCAGGTACAACCCTTTTTTGTTCAGAATCCCTGGATACGGGTATTTGTTGATTCCGAGCAATACAGCGTCCGACAAATTCAAACCATCCACATTCTCACGCTTCTCCAAAAACATAATCAGCCGAAAATTGTGCGCATTCCCTTCAAAATGCTCATAAATTCGTCGCTCGCGTGCATAGGCCTCAAGCCCACGCTTGGACTCTGGCGTAAAGCCACCAGCAGCGGATATCTTTTCTACCTTCGTCTCAATCAGTTGATCCAAAATCCCGTCCAGCACCTCTTCTCCCTTGTGTCCGAACGGTGGATGCCCAAAGTCATGCGCGATCGAAGCACACTCCACCACCTCAGGGTCAATGATCAGTCCTGCGTTATCCGCCTGTTCCAACTCTACCTCTGGATGACGGCGCAGCAAGCTTCGTGCCGCCTCACGCGCAATTTGCGCTACCTCCAACGAATGTGTCAGCCGTGTGCGATAATAATCTCCTGTGCCTGCGCCAAATACTTGTGATTTACCCTGCAACCGGCGGAAGGTCGGTGAATGGATCAATCGAGAATAATCTCGTTCATATGCTGCCCGTGAAGCGTCGCTCCGTGTCTGCTCCGCAAATTGTCGATGCTCTCTCTTATTTTGCCATGTCATAAAGCCCACTCCCTACGTACTCAATTGGAGTGATTATACATTTTTTTCACGCCTCAGGAAAGTTCACATGACTTACGGAGAAGATTGCAAACCATAGCGGGATGAATCGAAGTACACTAAACGTAAACAAAGTCATATAAAAAGGTGTTCCCCAGCTACCAGATTCAGGGAACACCTCTTTTCTTCAATTTAAATAGAAGTATATAAGTAAAACTAAAAAATGTGCATGGAAAACGGTGTAGACGGAATGATGCTGTTTATATACCTCGCTATTTTTACCCTAACGCTTCGCTCTTGGGTCCAAAACATCCCGCAGGCCATCACCCATCAGATTAAAGCCCAATACGGTCAGCATGATAGATATCCCCGGAAAAATAACTGTCCATGGCGCATTTTGGATATATTGCCGCGAATCGGACAACATTTTGCCCCACTCGGGCTCAGGAGGTTGTGCACCCAAGCCCAGAAATCCGAGCGCTGCTGCTTCAATAATGGCCGTTCCGATCCCCAATGTTCCTTGTACGATGATCGGCGTCAGGCTATTAGGCAAAATATAACGGAGTATGATTCGCCGATTATTAGCTCCAAGCGCTCTGGCAGACGTAATATACTCCTCCGTTTTGACACTCAGCACCTTGGAGCGAACCAATCGTCCATACGTTGGCACATTGACAATGGCAATGGCGTATAACGCATTTTCCAACGAAGGCCCCAGAATGGCCACAATAGCAATTGCCAGCAAAATCCCCGGAAATGCCAGTAAAATGTCGAATAGGCGTGAGATGATCATATCAGCCCATTTTCCATAAAATCCAGCAATTAATCCTAAGGCAGTTCCTACAATCATGGAACCAATAACGGACAAGAAACCGACCCATAACGAGATTCTGGCGCCATACAGCGTACGAGTCAGCAAATCTCGGCCAAGATCATCGGTACCGAACCAATGCTCTGCGGAAGGAGGCTGTAAACGGCTCACCAAATTTTGCTCTTTATAGTCAAAAGGAGCAATCCAGGGCGCGATCAAAGCAATGATGACAAAGAAGATAATAATGCTGAGACCGACGAACGCCATTTTATTGTGACGGAACGCTCTCCACGCGTCTCTCCAAGGGCCCGACACCACAGGCAATTGCGCCAATGTATTGCGTGTTGTCGGTATGTTATTGGGTTCGATTGAAAATTGTGACATCGGACATGCTCCCCCTTGACCAATTGACGACTTGATTACTGATAACGAATACGCCGGTCGAGAACAGCGTACAGCAAATCGACAATCAGATTAATGATGACGAACAGGAACGCAATGATTAGAATTCCGCTTTGGATAACCGGATAGTCACGCGAGCTGATCGCTTCAAAAATGTACCGTCCGATGCCGGGCCAGGCAAATATGGTCTCTGTCAGTACGGCGCCTCCCAGTAACGATCCGGTCTGAAGACCGATGACAGTAAGCACAGGGATCGCAGCATTTTTAAGCGCATGTTTGTACACGACTTGAAAAGATGCCAGCCCCTTCGCCCGAGCCGTGCGGATATAGTCCGCATCCATCACCTCCAGCATGCTGGAACGGGTAATACGCGCTATGACCGCCATTGGAATCGTTCCCAGTGCGATACTGGGCAGGATCAAATGCTTGATGACGGTCCATACCTGATCCATACGTCCACCTATGACCGCATCAATCACGGCTAAATGTGTCACAGCTTCTACCGGATCACGAGAATTCATACGTCCAATGGAAGGGAGCCAATGCAGCTTATTAGCAAAGATCCACTGCTCCATCAAGCCCAGCCAAAAAATCGGCATCGATACTCCGACCAGGGCAATGACCATGCTGACATAGTCAAACCAAGAGTTACGCTTCCAGGCACTTACGATGCCTGCATTCATACCCACGACAACGGCAAAAAACATGCTTGCTACCGTCAACTCTAGCGTAGCCGCCAGATAAGGGACCATTTCCCGGGCAATCGGCTGCCGGGTGCGAATGGAATCGCCCAAGTCCCCTCGTGCCAGCTCACTTAGATAGGTCCCATATTGCTGTAACCACGGCTTGTCCAGCCCTAATTGCTCACGCAGCGCCTGTTTGGACTGTTCCGTGGCCTTGTCCCCCAGTATTGTTTCCGCCGGATCACCGGGAATAGCATGAATAATCGAAAACACGATAAGCGTCATCCCCAGCAATACGGGAATCAATATGGCCAGCCTTTTTACAATATATGAGTTCATATGCTATTCACCGCCTACTTGCGTTTGGGCTATTCAAAATAAATATTACCGTACGCTTCAATACCTGCCGGACAAGGTACAAAACCCTTAAGATTGGCTTTGCCTGCCATCAACGGCGTGCTGTGAACCAAGGGAATCCAAGGTGCATCTTGTTTAATAATGACTTGTGCTTGTTTATACAATTCCGCACGCTTATCTTGATCAACCTCAACCTGCGCCTTTACCAGTATTTTGTGAAGTTCCTCATTCACATAAAAACTGCGGTTATTGCCTGGGATCGTGTCCTTGTCCAGCAATGTGTAAAGGAAATTATCCGGGTCGCCATTGTCCCCGTTCCATCCCAACATATACAGATCATCCTTCTCTCCAGCTTTAAGATCATCCAGATACGTAGCCCATTCTGGAGATTGAATGTTGACTTTGACTCCTATTTTTTCAAAATCAGCTTGAATAGCCTCTGCTACCTTTTTGCCGTCAGGCATGTATGGACGAGATACAGGCATTGCATAGAAGGTTAACGGCTCTGGAAGTCCGTTAGGAAAACCCGCTTCCGCTAGCAAAGATTTAGCCTTATTTAGATCATAAGTGTAGTCCTGAATGCTTTCGTCATATCCCCATAACGTGGGCGGCATCGGATTGACCGCAGGCTTGGCCTCGCCCGCAAACAATGCATCAATAATGGCCTGTTTGTTCACTGCGTGATTCAGTGCTTGCCGTACCTTGGGATTACTAAATGTCTTTTTCTTTAAATTAAATCCAATGTATGCCACATTAAAGGAGGGACGTTCGATTTTTACCAGCTCGCTGTTACCTTCTAACTGCTTCGCATCATCCGGATTCAAATCTTCCATCAGGTCAATTTCCCCGTTTTGCAAAGCATTAAATCGCGCAGTGTTGTCTGGAATGGAACGAACGATGACCTTAGCCAACTTTGGCTGTCCTTCTTTCCAATAAGTAGGATTCTTTTCCAAGGTGATCGTATCGTTACGTTTCCATTCCTTAAATACAAACGGCCCTGTGCCGACCGGATTATTTTTAAAATCAGCCTTTTTCTCCTTAATAGCCTTGGGACTTGCAATACTAAAGGATGGCATAGCGATATTTTGTAAAAAAGGAGCCTGCGGCTTGTTCAGTGTAAACTGGACGGTATTCGCATCCACCGCTTTAACCTCCTTAATCACTCTGCTTCCATCAGGCCCAAACATAGAATCATAATAGTCAAACGAGTCACCCTCAAATTTGTATGGACTTTTTGGATCAACCCAGCGGTCAAAGTTAAATACAACTGCTTCTGCGTTAAAGTCACTTCCGTCATGGAATTTTACGCCCTGACGCAGCTTGAACGTATAGACAAGTCCGTCCGGTGATACTTCCCAGCTCTCTGCGAGCCCCGGCTGAATCTCCGTGGTACTTTCCTTGTATTCCAGTAGTGTATCGAACACCTGTATTCCGATTTTTAACGACTCGCTTTCAGTCACAATGGCAGGATCTAATGCCACGGAATCTCCGCCACGCCCATAGATCAACGTGTCTTGCGCGCCTTCTCCCGCTCCACCTGGCGGTTGTCCTGCTTCTGGTTTTGCTCCTTCACCTGATCCCCCACAACCGGAAAGCACCAAAACCGTTCCTAGCGCAAGTACCAGCAGTACGGCCCAGATCTTGTGTTTTACGTACTTTTTGCTCATGCAGCGAACCCCTTTCGCACCTTATATATTGTTAATTCGTTGATACCGGATGAATACCAATTCCTTTGGATTGGCATGACAAGCTTGTCCTCAAGCTGTAGTCCCAAGTTCCGAGTTCATCAAATAGGTGTAATAGTAGGGAAGGTATGTAGGTTATGGACAGGCTTTTTTTGAAGGATACAGGCACAGAAAGCATTTATAATCTAGTGGTGTTAGAGATGCAGTAGGGTAGTGGAATAGATGTAATATCATAAAAAGGAAGAGGATTGTGTTAGGTCATGGAGAATGTGTGATAAATACTCACAGGTAGTGAATATTAGTTTCATACAAAGTTGATTATTGGATACTTTACTATAAAATCTGGAAGCAGACAAGGGGTTTTTTCATACATTACCATATGTTTTTATACACCATGTTAATTAATATTACAAATCAACTCACACGTTCATATCAAATAAAAGCTCCTGCCTGTGGTCCTCAACCTTCAGGCAGGAGCATGTTTTTACCTCAAAAATGTATTCAGTACCAAACCTACAGATACGGCTTGAGCGCCTTTTACGATGGAAAAATGATCGCCAGGCACTTTATGGGTATACATTTCCCCCCTACAATACATTTCCCATCCTTTATATCCTAATTCCCAGGTATGTTCTGAAATAAACAAACATACAGGGGCTGTTACAACTCGATCTGGCCGGTAAATATGCTGCATTTTTACCCAATGATTTACGCTTTTAAAGCGTTCTAGTAATTCATTCCGTCCCAACTCATGGAATTCAGGCAGCAAGGGCAGTACACTGGCTGGAAATGCTCGCTTCCACAGCGATAAATCCAAAGTCTCTTCCATTCTTTCCAGCTCTTGAATATGACGGTCCCAGTGATCTTCCTTGCCGTACTTCAAAGGTGGCAGTGTGTCTAGAATTGCCAAGAGCTCAACACGTTCTTCCTGCTCTTCCAATTGGCGGGTCATTTCAAAAGCAATCGTTCCCCCCATACTCCACCCGGCAACATAATAAGGACCTTTCTCTTGAATACTTTTGATTTGATCTACATACCGATGTGCGGCTTCTTTCATTCCAGCTGTTTTATTTCTAGCAAGAATCGAAGCATCCATTTTTATGCCCCAATAATTCCATGTAGCCGTAAGTTCGTTTACCAATTCCATGTAGCAACTGACATCCAAGCTCCCATCATGAATGAAAAAAAGGTGCTTATCCTGCGATGTACCTGGCTTTAAAAGGACTAGCGTATCTGCTCTGGCCGGAAACTCACTTTTCGCCCTTCCATTCAATGCATCTGCCAGTTGACGAATGGTAGGGTAAGTAAATAATTTGGTAAGCGGCAGGTCGATTCCCAGCTCACGCAAAACCAATGAAACCAGCTTGGTAGCCTTGAGCGAGCTCCCTCCCAGGGTGAAGAAATTGTCCATTACCCCGATGCGATCCATGGGTAGGTTCGAGGGCAGAACCATCGACCAGATGCGAACCAGCTCCTGTTCCAGTTCATTACAAGGAGGGACATATTCATTTTCCCGCAGTGCTTCAAGATCAGGCTCCGGCAGAGCATTCCGATCCACTTTGCCATTCACATTCAGTGGCAAACGAGGAAGCCGAATCAAACAGGCAGGAATCATGTAATCCGGCAAATACGTAGCGAGCTCCAGTCGAACTTCCGCCTGTGACATTTCTACATCGGAGACAAAGTAAGCACAGAGGTATTTGATCCCATCGTTGTGTTGGCGAACAAGAACGACTGCTTCCTGAATCCCCTCGATGTGCGCAAGCCGAGCCTCAATCTCGCCAGTTTCAATACGGAAGCCCCGAATTTTGACCTGGTGGTCCATGCGACCCAAAAATTCAAGCGTTCCATCAGCCAGCCAGCGGGCGCAATCTCCGGAACGGTACATTCGCTCTTCCGGCAACCAGGGATGAGTAACAAATTTGGATGCCGTTAATTCCTCACGAGCCAAATAGCCACGTGCTAGTCCTTCACCGCCAATACACAGCTCACCCGGCACACCAATGGGCTGTAGTTGATTGGACGCGTTCAAGATATAGACCTGCGTGTTGGCGACAGGCTTGCCAATCGGCACGTTATGGTCATAGTCTTCTTGAATCGTATGAAACGACGTAAAAATTGTATTCTCCGAAGGGCCGTACGCATTCACAATCGTTAAATCCGGCTGTGCGGCACGAAGGAGCTTCATATGCTGTGGAGACAAGGCATCTCCTCCAGTCATGATCAGACGAAGTCCGGTGAAGATGGATGGTTTATCATCAATCAGCTGATTTAGAAGCGGGGCTGTAAACCATGCCATGGTGATTTGATACTGTGCCATCCTCATTCCGAGTATGTCGGCAGATAAAAGCTCTTCTTTTTCAATGAGATACAAGGTTGCTCCACTCAGCAGCGTTCCCCACAATTCATAAACCGACACATCAAAGGCCAGGGAACACGTCTGCAATATTCGATCCTCTGGCGTAATCTTCAGCGGTCCCGGCTCCAGTACCAGGCGGGCAAAGGATTGATGTTCAATCATTACGCCTTTCGGTTGTCCTGTTGACCCTGAAGTATAAATAATGTACATCACATTGCACGCCTGATTGTTGTCCTCCAGATTACAGGACTCTCCCGTATATAGACTCGGGTCTGTGAGCAGCAGCGTTTCCGCCTGAGGAAAACGTCTGGTGCTGGCAGTTGGTAGAAGGCATATTTTCGCCTGGCTATCCTGTAAAAGGTATTGAATCCGTTCATCCGGGTAGAGCGGATCAATCGGCAAATAAGCAGCCCCCGCCTTCAAAATAGCCAATATACCGACAATCATTTCCAGCGCAGGCGTAGCTAAAATTCCAACTACATCCTCAGCCTGAACCCCCTTTTGCCGTAAAACCCGAGCTAATTGATTAGCACGTTCATTTAATTCCTCATACGTCAGTTGCTTTTCTTTCCAGTTCACAGCTGGATGGTCAGGCGTCCGTATCACTTGCTGTTCGAACAGACGATGGATGGGTACTCCATGCAATTTTTTTTTCATATGCATTTTTGCTGCTGGTCTGATTAAAAGTATGAAGGAGAACAGTGCGTTCCTCTTCTGTAACCATATCAATATCTTCAATCCGAATATCGGGTTGTTCGCCAATGATCTCGACAATTCTGGCAAAATGTCGCAGCATGCGGCTGGCGCTTTCCTCCTTAAACAACGCTTTGCGATATTCCAATTCCAGCCCTATACCCTCCTGCATTTCGTATGCATACAAGGTGATATCAAATTTTGAGATTTTATGCTCAAAGCTATAAGGAGAAAACGTGACCTCTGTTGCAGGCACGACAGGCTGCGGTACATTTTCCAATACAAAGCATGCATCAAATAAGGGATTGCGGCCGCTGATTCGTTCAGGATTGACCTGCTCCACCAGCATATCAAAGGGATAATCCTGATGATCAAAAGCAGCGAAGGTTCGGTCTGCCACTTCTTCCAGAAAAACAGAGAACCGCATGCTTCCCAGCGGCTTCTGGCGCAAGGCGAGCGTGTTCACGAACATGCCCACAATCCCTTCAAACTCTGAATGAGTTCTTCCAGCGACAGGTGTTCCGATGACCAGATCCTCCTGCCCGGCATATTTGGATAGAAGGATGCTGTATGCGGCGAGTAGAACCATATACAACGTAACATTGTGCTGCAAGCATAATGCCCGCAAGGAGTGAGCTGTATCAGCTTTAATAGAAAACGGTACAACCCCGCCGCTGTAATCGGATCTTAGCCCTTTTCCATCCGTAGGCAACGACAGCAGCGGGACATCTTCTGTAAATTGGTTCAACCAAAATTCACCCTGCTTCTGAATATGAATGTCGCTTAATTGATCGTTTTGCCAGATCGTATAATCAACATACTGAAACTCCAATGGAGCAAGCTCCTGCCCGTGATACAGAGCCATCAGCTCTTCAAATATAATGTTGATGGTTACCGCGTCTGCAATGATATGGTGGATATCAAACAGGAACAGGAGCTCCTCATCAGCCAAGGGTACTAGCTCAGCCCGCCATAGAGGGACTTCATGCAGGCTGAATGGACGGATAAACTCGTTAACAAGCTTATCCGTACTCTGACCCGAATGTTCTCTATAAGGGATGGATACGTCAATGGATTCATGGACGAGTTGCAAAACCTCACCGTCCTTTTGTAGGAACGATGTTCGCAAGCCCTCATGACGTTCTGTCAGCCTACACCATGCCCTGTACAATCGCTCCTGCTTCAGCGGGCCTTTAATCATTCGAATGCTGGGCATGTTATAGATGATGTTAGGTCCGAGAAGATCATCTATCAGATATAGCCGCTTTTGCGCCGAAGATGTTTCATATCCTTCATAATGCATGATGCTAAATCTCCCTCCGTCGGCGTTCTTTTTTCTCTACTTTTACCGATGACAGTGCATGCTGCTGTACAGGGACGACTTCCTTTATTAGCTTTCCAGCGCCCCGAAGTATGTTGCTAATCTCCGTTTCCTCTGTTTTAAAAAATTCAATATTTAATGGAACAGATTCATGAATCTGCTGGATAATTTCACCGTTGATCACATCAAATGTCGTCCTAAAAGCTTCATGACGCTGAATAAGCGCTTGGAAGGCTTCTTGAAGTTTGGCGATGTCCAGCTCTCCTTCCAGCATAATAGCGCCTGGTAGGTTGTAACTCAGATCCTCTGGATTCAGCTCGTGCATCATAAAAAGACGCATTTGAGCAGATGAGGCCGGATAATAGGCACTCGGAGCGGCGGCAGGAATCAAGGAACAGACCGTCTCTTCAACCTCGTGATGGTATTCAATTCTTCTGGAGCTTATGAGATCCGAAAGTTGTCGAATGGTCGGAGCTGCAAAAAGATCTTTTAAAGTCATCTCAATGGCCAACGTTTGACGCACACGCAAAATAAACTGGTGAGCCAGCAACGAGTCTCCACCGAACTCAAAGAAATGATCATCTATACCTACTGCACCTGTTTTGAAAATGTCCGCCCACAACAGGACCAGCTTCCGTTCCATTTCGTTACGTGGCGGTGTAAGCTCTTTGCCGGAAGGCAGCTCTATCCCCAAGGCATCTAACGCCTTACGGTCCAGCTTTCCGCTTGAACCAAGGGGCATGTTCTCGACCCTCATAAAACGTAAAGGGATCATATATTCCGGCAATCGTTCCAGCAAAAATGCCCTTAAATCTCGAACGGTACAGTCGCTTTGCACAACCAGATAAGCGCACAAATACTTGTTGCTCTGCTCATCTATCCAATCCAGCACGGCTGCCTGTTGAATCGCCGGATTTTGCAAAAGAGCTGTTTCAATCTCGCCCGTCTCAATTCGGTAGCCCCCGATTTTCACCATTTGATCCGACCGTCCCAAGTAAACAATCTCGCCGCTAGGCAGCATACGGGCAAGATCGCCTGTACGATAGATTCGCTCACCAGGTACAAAAGGATTGGGGATAAAACGCTCTGCCGTAAGTTCATCCAGATGTACATACCCGCGTGCCAGATGGCAACCACCCAGACAAAGCTCTCCTACCTGTCCCAAACCTACCAATGCCAGCTTCTGGTTTAGGATATAGGCCCGAGTATTGCCCACGGGTCGTCCGATGGAAATCGGACCTTCCGGGGATACAGATGTACACGTATAGGCTGTTGCAAACACACTGGCTTCCGTAGGTCCATACAGATTTAGTAATTTTGCCTCCGGGAACTTTAGATTAAAGTTTCGCACTTGCTCCTGGCCTAACGGTTCGCCCCCTGACATGACCCAACGCAAAGTGGCTGCCTGAAGCGTATCCTCGACTGAAAGCTCTGACAAAAACATCTGCAGCACAGTAGGAATGAAGAAAGCCACCGTAACCTGATGCAGGTGAATGGTATCCAGCATTTGACGGGTATCCGTTTCTGCACCAGCCTCCAGTAATACCAATCGTCCTCCGCCCATAAACCAGCTGAACAGTTCGACGATGGAACCATCAAAGGTATAGGATGCTTTTTGCAGCACTGTGTCCTGCTCACTTAATTCAAGCTGTTGTGCCAGCCATACCACTCGTGAACTAAAGGCGTGGTGTTCCACCATTACCCCTTTGGGCTGCCCGGTTGAGCCGGAGGTAAAGATGACATAGGCCAGATGATCAGGCTGAATGGCAAGCTCTGGATTACCGCGTTCTTGCTGATCCTGACACAATAAATCAACATCGATGACCTGCTGAATTTCTTCATCCATCCAGTTGGCATGGCAGCGCTGATGGGTCAGAATCCACTCGGCACCAGCGTCTTCCAGGATATAGCGAATCCGTTCCTTCGGATCGGCTGGATGGATGGGAAGATATGCCGCCCCTGCTTTTAACACGCCTAACAAAGCAACAATCATTTCCGGCGAGCGCTCCATAACTATAGCTACTACTTGCTCTGGCTGGGTGCCGGAGTCTAGTAAAGTATGTGCGACCAGATTCGCCCGCCGATTCATTTCCTGGTAGCTGATCTGCTGTTGACCGGAAATGAGAGCGACCTGTTCAGGGTTACGACTTGCTTGATCCTCAAAGTATTGATGCAATAGCTTTATAGATCCCATATCCATCTCTGTCTGGTTGAAATCGTGGACGAGCGTCTTCCATTCTGCCTCACTCACCGAATCCGAAAGTGCAACCGCAAGCTCATTCGTCCAGCCCTCTTCCTTATGGATACCTGCGGGCTCAAGCTCTTTCTCTTGGTAATGCTCATTCGGGTTAACAGCCACCTCTTCTATTCGAAGTTCTCCAATCTTTTGCTGTGGATTGATAAGGATCGAACGTAAAATTTGAAGATATTCCCGGCTCAAGCGTTCAACCGTCTCCTCAGTAAAGAGATCTACATCGTATTGAAGGATACATTCGATATGCTGGTCGGTCATGGCTGCGGTAAATGTTAAATCAAATTGTGCTCCTGTATATTCCACCTCATCACATGGGGTCAATTTCAGGCCAGGTAATTCCACGATGGTACGGGAAGACTCGTTCAATATTGCAAACATGGTATCGAACAGCGGATTACGGCTTGTTCGACCAGCCAAATTCAGCTTCTCAACCAGTTGCTCAAATGGATAGTCCTGATGCTCAAAAGCCTGAAGAGAATGTTCCTTGACCTGTATTAAAAATTCCTGCACCGTCATGTCCTTATTCGGCGTGTTGCGAAGGGCTAACGTATTGACGAACATACCCACCAGGGGACTCAGACTCGCATGGGTTCTGCCGGATACCGGAATACCGACGATAATATCTTCCTGCCCGCTGGCTTTGGCCAGCAATAGGTTGTAGACCGCCAATAAAACCATAAATACTGTGGCATTTTGTTGCAGGGCAAAGCGTTTTAATCTCCACGTCCATTCCTGATCCAGCTCAAAATGAACGGCTCGTCCCTCACCTCTTCTCTCATCGGGGCGTGAATAATCCGTAGGCAATTGCAGTTCTGTAATTTCCCCTTGAAAAAGCTCCAGCCAAAACTGCTCCTGCTGCCGGAATTCCGCACTGTTCATAAATTCACGTTGCCACACAGCGTAGTCTTTATACTGGATCATCAATTCCGGCAAGTTCATACCACCGTATAAACGAGCAAATTCCTCGACGATAATTTCTTGGGAAAGACCGTCCGTAATAATATGATGCATATCAATGAACAGCAAATGATGGTTTGCGGGCTGATGAATAACCTGAATGCGGAACAACGGCTTTTGTCGGAGATTAAAGGGCTTAATTAATCCGTTTTGTTCCACTACTATTCCATGTTCACGACCCGATTGAATTTCCTCGATCCATTTCGCTAACCCTTGAACCGTGCCTGCCCGGAAGAAATCACGCAGCGACAGACTTACATTCCATTCTTGATTAATAAGATAGACCAGCTTGGTTGCCAGTAAGGATTGTCCACCCAGCAGGAAAAAATCATCCTGTGTACCAATCTGCTCCCGGTGCAGGATTTCCGACCAAAGCTCAACCAGACGCTCTTCTAAAAGTGTAGCTGGCTGTACATAGGTCGTACCGACCTTGATGCTTTCATTTACCTGGGGTAAAGCATGACGATCGATTTTTCCATGGTGTGTTAACGGGATTTCATCGACTCGAACAAAGTAAGACGGAATCATATAATCAGGCAAGGTTGCCGACAGATGGGCCTTCAGTTCTGCCACCGATAACTCCTGATCCGTCACGATGTAGGCGCATAGCTCTTGCATACCTGGTAGAACTTCCTGCACCAGCACAACCCCATCCTGTATATGCGGGTGCTGGAGCAACGATTTTTCAATCTCGCCCGCTTCGATACGGTAGCCCCGTACTTTAACCTGCTGATCTTTTCTTCCTAAAAATTGAATTTGCCCATCTTCGAGGTATCTGCCCAGATCACCCGTTTTGTACATACGCTCGCCTGGTATCCATGGGTTTGCTACAAACTGCTGTTCCGTCAGTTCGGGGCGGTTCATGTAGCCGCGTGTAACCCCTCGACCTGAAATACAGATTTCACCGGGTACCCCGATAGGCATAACATCCGTACCCCTGCGATTCATGATGTATACCGCAGCATTGGCAACAGGTCGTCCGATAGGCAGCGGATGAACATCTGGAGTATCCGGCACACGATAATAGGTCGCACAGACGGTCGCTTCTGTCGGTCCGTACGTATTGTAGACCTTTGCGGAGCGCAACAACTGGGTAACATATTCACTTTTCAGCACATCCCCACCGCTAATATAAACACGAATATGCGGGAAAGGGGGCAGTTGATTCAGCTCATTCAAAATAAATGGCGAGGCACTGACCACGGTCACTTGCTGCTGGCGAATGAACTGATTGAGCAATTGGATGTCCTTCAGTTCATCCTGAGAAACCATAGCCAGCGTTCCCCCTGCTGCCAATGTAGGGTATATTTCCTCCACGGATGCATCAAAGGTAATGGCTGCCTGCTGGAGCACCACATCTTCAGCCGTTAAATGGAACTCATGCTGAAAAGCCGTGATATAATTCGTTACATTTCTGTGCTCTACCATCACACCTTTGGGCTTACCGGATGATCCCGACGTGTACAAAATATACGCCAGATGGTGAGAGGCCAGAAGCTCCTTGCCCGCCAAAGCTATATTATCCGCATCTCCGCTGTACAAGGCCGGATCACTTACATCAACGACAGCCCCTGTAAAACGAAGTGAGGTTATGCTGACACTTTCCACAGAAGTTAGGAGCACAGTTGCGCCACTGTCCTCCATCATGTAGGCCACCCGCTCCGTCGGATGTTCCGGGTCCATAGGGACATAGGCTGCTCCTGCTTTAAGTACAGCAAGCATGCTGGTCAGCATATCCAGCGAACGGGGGACCAAAATACCAACAGCTTGGTCTGGTGCCAACTGATAGGCAAGCAAGTGCCGCGCTAGCTGATTCGCTCTAGTATTCAATTGTCTGTATGTCAGTGAATGCTGCCCATAAACGGCAGCAATCCGATCAGGGTGCTGTTCAGCCTGTTCTTCAAACCACTGGTGAACCAGCTTTTCCTGCGGATAATCCACCTGGGTTTGATTCCACTCGTACAGGGATCGCTGCTTTTCTTCCGCATGATTCATGGAAATGAGGCCAATCGGGCGTGTAGCATCCGCAACGACTTCTTGTAAAAGATTTTCGTAATAAGTGGCAAGTCGACGTATGGTCTCTTCCTTGAACAATTGGGTCGCATATTCAAAGTGAAAACGCAGCCTGCCTTCATTTTCAAGCCATATGACCGTTAGATCAACTTGTACAGCCTCCATTTTAGCTTCCAACGGAGTAAAGCAAAGCCCGTCGATGCTCATCGGTTCCCCCTTAAAGTTCTGGGAAATAAACTGAACATCAAATAGCGGATTTCGGCTCCGGTCTCGCGGCACGTCAAGCTGATTCAGCAGCATTTCAAAGGGATAATCCTCATGCTTATATGCTTCAAGCGCATGTTTCTTAACCTCCTGCAAATAGGTCGAGAACGGCTTATCTTCGGATGGTACAGTCCGCAGGGCCAGTGTATTGATGAACAGCCCAATCATGTGCTGAGTCTCTTCGGATTGACGGCCTGCGCTTGGCGTGCCAATGATGATATCTTCCTGATTCGCATATTTTGCCAATAATGTACTATAAACAGCGTACAGAAGCATAAAAAGCGTAACCCCGTGCTGTACCGCTGTTTCTTTTGCCAAAGCTGTTAGTTCCTCGCTTAGCTCAAATGTATAAACATCCCCGGCATTGCTCATTTGCGCGGCCCGCGGCTCATCTGTAGGCAAATCAAGTACAGGCAGCGTTCCCTTAAATACGTCCAGCCAGTATTCCTCCTGCTTTTTCATCTCGGCACTGTCCAGACGCTGATTTTGCCAAAGTATAAAATCGGTATATTGCATAGGCAGTTGCGATAGATCATATCCCGAATAGCCCTGTATCATTTCACTTAATAAAATACCAATTGAGGCTCCATCGGCTGCAATATGGTCAACATCACACAAAAAGAGGTGAACATTCTCCTCCAGCTGGACCAGCTTTGCCTTTAAAAGCGGCGCGCAATTCAGATCAAAGGGACGGATAAATTCGTCCACATACGCCTCCAACTCGCGCCCATCCCCTTCACTATATTCCAGCGAAAAATCTACCTCTGGATACACGATCTGTACCAGTTCGTTATCCCGCAGTTCATAAGCGGTGCGCAGAGAACTGTGACGCCGAATCACCGCATATATGGCTTCCTCCAACCGATGATGATCCAGATCACCCGTGATGGTCATCGCACTGCATAGGTTGTTCAAAGTACTGTGCCCTGCCATCTGACGCATCATATAAAATCGACGCTGTGTCGATGAAGCAGGATACACCTCGCGTTGTTGCGGCGGACGAATAATCAGATTTGAGCCGGCTGATCGGGGTGAAGGCAGCTCCGTTTCTGCCAGAAGGGGCTGCTTCGCTTCTCCATCCGTATACAGGGCTAATTCGTGGACCGTCATATAATTGAAAATATCGCTGATATCCACTTTTGTAGACAAGCTCTGATTCATCTGCCCCACCATTTTACTGGCAATCAGGGAGTCTCCTCCCAGCTCATAAAAGCTGTCATAGATGTTCAGTTCATCAAGCCCCAGCACATCCGCCCATATGCTCGCGATCACCTTTTCCGATGAGCTGTATTCTCCTGTCCCTCGACCATGCAGCTGTACAGGACGACGCACAGCATCGGATGACATGACCGCATGATTATGTAGAAGCCGACGATGACGTTCCAAAATAGCGCGCATTTCATGAGATAAGCCGAAAGGAATGGCAGTAGAATCGAGTGCGGCCACCTGAGCATAGTGCAAGCCACCCACAATGACACGCGAAACGGGATGAAGCAATAATTGTTCAAGAGCGGCCAGTCCTTCTTGTGTGGACAGAGCATGGAATAAGCTCTCCTGGAAATCAACCTTGTGCTCAAAAGCCATCCCGGTTTCCTGCCAAGGAGCCCAGTTTATGGAAAGTGTGCGATGGCCGGATTGATTCCGCCACTCGGCAAAGGCATCCAGATAAGCATTGGCCGCCGTATAGTCGCTTTGTCCTGGTCCACCCGTCAGCGAAGTGACGGATGAAAAAAGAATAAAAAAGTCCAGTGTATCCGAAGCTGTAATTCGGTCAAGCACATGTGTGCCTGTTATCTTGGGAGCCAATACCTCGTTGAAGCGGTCCTGACTCTTGAGCGCCATATAACCGTCTCCTGCCACACCCGCAGCATGGATGATGCCGTGAATAGCCCCATACTTGTGGCGAAATTCATTCATGGCTTGCTTCATAGCCGCCTCGTCAGCTACATCGACAGCATAATATTCTACCTGAGCTCCCTGCCGCTCCAATTCCAGCAAGGCGGTAATCGTATTCAGCATTCTTGTATTCATATTTGGCTTTGAACTCTGCCTAAAGTTTGGACTGATGTTCGAATCTGCGTATGCAATGGTTTCCCATTGCTCTTTGGGTGGCAATGGTGTGCGACCCAGTAATCCCAGCGTGACCTTCCCTTTCGTAGCAAGCCATTGGCCGACTGCCAACCCCAGCCCGCCAGTACCACCAGTAATAACATAGACTCCCTGCGGTCTGATCGTAATCGGGTCAGCCTTACTTTCCGTCAAATCCACGGGCTCAATTTGCTCTACATAACGTTCTCCGTTACGCCAAGCGGTCAGAAATGTATCATCATTTCCGTGCCATAAGGAGTGAGTGATGTCGGAAATCCGGGTGTTCGTATCTATATCAAGACAACGGCAAGTCAAATCGGGATATTCCTGACCGATGACCCGGGCCAGTCCAAACAAGCCCGCATGTTCCGGCTTTAATTCATTTTCCAATCCGTTCACTTGATAAGCCTGCTCAGCGATCACTGTCAGTTCCTGAACAGCAGGCTTGGTCTGTGTGATTGCCTTGGCCAGATGAAATAGCTGAACCATAGACTGCCCGCTCCAGAGATATATCAGTTTCTTAGCGTTCCGGCATCGCACCTCTGTCAACAGGTGTATATGATCTTCCTCGGTACCATTAGAAAAGTAAGCATGGTCTGACAGTTTAGCGAAGCTGACTCCCCGCTTTACTTCGACCACATCATACCCTTCTTGGGCCAACTGTCCACGCAGCGTTACACCGATCGGACGGTTATCTGTGAATAATAAAATCGTTTCCAGCGGTGCGGAGAATACCGAATTATTTGTGGTTCGGGTTGCTGTGTCTGCTTCATGCCCGGCATATGCCTGTTCTTTCTTTTTCCACACAAGCTGATGATATTTATGATGTTCTGTGTACCGATTTCGTTTGAAATCCGCCTCGTGCACTCGTTTGACAGCATAGTCTTCAATTTCCACCAGTACCTGACCTTCAGCATCCAGAATGAGCACATCTACCGTTAAAATTTCTCCACTTTCTCTAACCTTGCTTTTTTTACGCAGATAGCTGTAAAAATGCTGTGGGAGTGAGTCGTAAATACGCAGCTTTTGATATGAAAATGGCAAGAACAGACCATTTCCCAAGCTCTGGCTTGCTACCCCGACTGCCACATCCAACAAAGCCGGATGGAGCACGTATTGGTTCAAGTCCATATGATAGGCTGCGGGCAGCTCCAGTCTAGCCAGCACTTGGTCTGTTCCAATTGCAATCGTCCGCAATGTCTCCCATCGCGGTCCGAATGAAAAGGCGGCGGCTGCTTCAGCATGATTTTCGCCCACTACTACTTCCTGGTCGTTACATTCAGTTCGAATATCGCCCAGACTCATAACAGGGTGGCTAGCCTGTACAAACATCGCCTGCCCCTGTGCATGCCTTACCCATTGCTGTTCCCACGGCTGAGCTGAGAGTCCCGTTCGGCTTATCACCTTAAACGAAAACGTCTCACCTTCCCGTTGCAAAATGGTGTGTACTTCTCTTTCTTCCTCTACTTCCAAAATGAGCGGAGAAATAAACTGAACGTCATACAGTTCCAGCACCTTGCCTGGACGCTTGTATTTTTCCAGCCCTGCTCTAACCATTTCCAGATAAGTGGTTCCCGGTACAATACAGCTTTCCATTATCTTGTGCTCGCTTAGTACCCAATGACTCCCCACAGAGAAGCGTGTCAGATAAATATCCTGTCCCTCGGTTTCTGCCAAACAACGATCCAAAAGCGGGTGCATTTTTTCCAACTCTGTGAATTTACGAACTTGGGAAGCTTGCGAGGCTATAGCTTTTTCCTCTACTTCCACCCAGCATCGCTTAGGTTCAAAAGGATAGGTGGGAATGCTTCGTCTGTGGCAAGCTTTGCCTTCATATAACCTCTCCCATTCCACATCTGCCCCCTCAACATACATACGGCACAGAGAATTCAGGGTGTGAAATTCGATTGGAGACTGGGTCAGTTTCTCTTGGGCTGCAGCTGTCAGACTTCTGGCTTCCTCCAGCGTAAGCTCACCCGCTTCTTTTTCCTTTTGGGCAGATACCACCTTATGACGCCCAAAATATACGCCCGGTATAAGCTCTCCTTGTTGTGCTTGTCCGCTGAAGCCGAAGGCAGAGGTCTGAATCTGATCCAGTTTTGCCCCCAGATCATTCCAGTCCCGGCATAAAATCGCCAAACGATAGCTATGGTGCCCCCGTCCCGTATTGGCGGTGTAACAAAGATCGCGTAACGGATAGGCTTGGGGTTCTGTGACATATTGCTGATATTGCTTCACATAGGCTGCAAGCACGGTTTCATTTTTGGCAGACAACGTAAAAAGCTGAATCGTCTCTGCGGTTCCCTGTCCCAACTGACCACCGTCCTGCATGTCAGCCCAAGCCGGGGCTTCCTCCAGAACGACATGGCAGTTCGTACCGCTTAGACCGAAGGAGCTTACTCCGCAGCGTCGCGGAAAATTCTCCTTAGGCCAAGGTTGCAGATTATCGTTCACATATACAGGTGAATCAATAAAGCTGATGTCCGGGTTCGGACAGGTGAAATGCAGGCTCGCCGGGATTTCTGCATGCTTCAAAGCAAGTACTGCTTTCAAAAAGCCCGTGATTCCCGCACTGTTATCCAAGTGACCCACATTAGTTTTGACTGAGCCTATGGCACAAAATTGCTTCCGGTCGGTATACTGCCGAAAAGCTCTCCGTATACCATCAATCTCTACTGGGTCACCCAGTTTGGTGCCTGTCCCGTGAGCTTCGATATATGTAATGGTATCCGGGTCAATCCCAGCATCCTTCCAGGCCCGTACAATGACATCCTCTCCGGCCAGCGAATTGGGCGCCGTAATCCCGGCGGAAGTCCCGTCATTGTTCACAGCACTTCCTTTAATGACAGCATAAATATGATCGTGATCCTGAATGGCCCGCTTCAAGGGCTTGAGCAGAACAGCAGCTACACCTTCTCCCCCGCCTGTGCCATCCGAAATGCTATCGAATGTTCTCGTCCGGTCATCCGAGGAGCCTACCCCCAGCCCCCCGCCCTTCCCCTCTTTTACGGGCACGAGTGTAACTTTTACTCCCCCAGCAATCGCCGTATCGCAATCCCCGTGCCGCAAATCCCGACAGGCCAGGTGAATAGCTACCAGAGAAGAAGAACATGCTGTATCCACCAACAGACTGGGTCCTTTTAAGTCCAATAGATAGGCAATTCGACTGGCAATCATAGAATGGATATTGCCTGGAATCGCTGAGGAAGCTAAGGAAGGCGCCATTTCTGCTACAAAACGCTTGTACTCCTCGCCAAAATCACTACTGTAGCCCACATAGACTCCCGTCCGGCTACCAGAGAGCTTGTTGCCCCCATATCCCGCATCTTCGATCGCAGTCCAAGCAGACTCCAAAAATAACCGCTGGTTCGGGTCCATTAACCGTGCTTCTGCTGGAGAAAGTTGAAAAAAGGGATAATCAAACTTGTCGATCTCATCCAAAAACCCACCTTCATTTAGTGCCGTTTGTTCATTCAACAGTCCGACTTGGAAGAGACTCTCCAGCTCCTTTTTGCGACTGGCAGGAAAAGGACGTATAGCGTCCTGCCCCGCCCGCAGAAGCTCCCAAAACTGAGCTGCATTTTCACTTTCGGCAATTTTGCAGCTCATTCCGATGACTGCAATATCCGAATCTCGCAGCTCATTGACCGCGATCGGACCTGCATCCAGAAAATCTTGTTCACTAAATTGAAGAGCCGCCAGATTGAATCCTGTTTTGGTCATCATCGTACCCCCTTCCGTTCCTCATGTTCGCTGCAATTAGCTGACCTGAAACGCGGGAAATAATTCGCGTGTATGCGTATTGCTGAAAATTTGCTCAAACCGCTCAGCCCGTTGTTCCGCAGGCGTTAATTTAGTTTCAAAAATGGACTTTAGCTTGTCCAGAGCTTGCTGCATTTGTTCAATCGTCGGCTCGGTCCCGGTCGCGATCAATTGTTCGCGCATGTTTTGCAATTCTTTATATGGAACAACTACACCCTGCTCATATTCATCATTGTTCCAGTTCCGATTTTGGGTTGAAACAGCAATCGC
Source organism: Paenibacillus sp. ICGEB2008 (assembly GCF_000307675.1). NCBI lineage: Bacteria > Bacillati > Bacillota > Bacilli > Caryophanales > Paenibacillaceae > Paenibacillus > Paenibacillus sp. ICGEB2008. Next base: position 472,975 of record NZ_AMQU01000007.1, on the reverse strand, counting down.
AATGCAGGAGGTCACAAGCCCCAACCCATCCGGCTTGTACTCCATATCAGCATTCCGTAGCAACTCCAGACCGGAGGGATGCTCAAAGGCAAAGGATTGAGCTGTGGAAGTGATACCTGTCATTAAATTTCTCAGCACAGTTTTGGGACCGATTTCTATAAAATGATTCACGCCCTGATTCAACATGTATTGAACGCTTTTATACCATTGCACAGGCTGGGCCATCTGCGACGTTAGGTTAGATATGATATAACGACGATCCGTATAGGGTGTCGCTGTAACATTAGAGAGCACAGGCCATTGAAAACGGCCATAATCATATCTCTCCAGCTCATCCCGAAACTTGCCCGCAGCGCTCCGCATTAAATTCGTATGGAACGGAAAGCCCACCTTGAGACGAATCGTTTTGATTCCTCTTCGGTTTAATTCCTCTTCGGCCTTTTCCAGCGCCGGAGTATGGCCCGAAATAACAAGCTGCTCGGAGGAATTATAATTTGCAATGCCGACCGACACACCACCTGAAGAGGCTTGTTGGCACACCTCCTCCACCTCACGCTCATGACTCCCGACTACCGCCAGCATCGCTCCTGCCCCAGGGGCGACGGCTTCCTGCATCAGAATACCTCGCTGACGTACTATTTTCACCGCATCCGAAAAAGCAAGCGCCCCTGTACTCACCAATGCCGAAAATTCTCCCAGACTGTGACCCGCTACCAGGGATGGCGCAAGCTTCAATTCCTGCATCAGTACACGATAAGCAGCAATGCTCACGGTCAAAATGGCGGGCTGCGCATTAGCGGTCTGAGTCAACTCATCCATGGAACCTGTGAAACATAGGGACTTCAGATCAAACCCCAGTGCTTCTTCGGCCTCTTCAAAGGTCTCTCTCGCTACTGAATATTCATCGTATAAGCTTTGACCCATGCCTACATATTGGGAGCCTTGTCCCGGGAATAAAAAACCTAATTTTTTCATCGTTCCATCCTCCTTATAGTAGGTCAGCAATCTTGTGCAGGACGTGGACATAGGCCTTCATCAATTGTTCCGCCCAAGTCTTGTTTAGTTTTCCAGCTTGATATTCGCACAGGAACCGTACCTGCTCTGCACGCACATCCATATAAATCACCCAGTCCAATTGTTGGGTCACTTCATGTCCCGATGGCGTGTGATTCAAAAACACACAAGGGTGAAAAGCAGATGGATCGGCGTTTCCTGCCCCATTCGGCAACATGACGGGGATCGGGTAAAGATCTGTCTCTTTCGCTTTTTGGCGATGACTCGCAACCTCTTTGCACAGGACGCTAAAATCATCATTTTCCATCAATCGTACACGCAGTGGATACAAGCTCTCCCCGGTAGGCTGTACAGCCGTGTAAACAGAAGGTTCACGTTGCATTGATGGTTTATTGGGATATAGGTGTCCTTCCCCGATAAGCACTATAAGCTCAGGCTGACCTGTCATTTGTGACAATACATACGTATAAACGGCCAGTAGCAAGTCTGATAGGGCAAAATCCTGACGCCAAACGGCTTTCTGCAACACGGTCAGCAGGTCAGTAGGTAAGGTAAAAGTGAACGTAGCCTGACCATCTGCCCCTCCAGCTGCTCGCATCGCTTCATTCCACGGAATAGAAGGTAACGGTTCGACCAAATAACGACGCCAGTAGTACTCCTGACGCTCATAGCGTTCTTGTTCTGCATCTGTCCATGCTTGTTCTTTTTGCTGCTGTTCCAGAAAATCGGAAAGTCTCGCAATCGTCGGATAGGCGAAGCAGTCCGCCACATTGATTTTCCCTGGATAGATTTGCTGGAGACGAACATTCATTTGAATGAGCAAAACCGAATTGCCCCCCAGCTCAAAGAAATTATCGTGGATGCCAAGTTCGCTTCTGTGCAATACTTCTTCCCAAATCCGGCTGACCTGCAATTCCACCTCTGTAGCAGGTGACGCATATTCCACTTCGAGAAGAGGGCGGTTATGATCCGGCTTAGGCAGCATTCGACGGTTTATTTTTCCATTCGGCGTTAAAGGCATCTCCGACAACATAATAAAATGCGACGGAATCATATATTCCGGCAGTCGGGCAAGCAAATGATTACGCAGCTCACTCACCGATAAAGTCTGTTCGCCTATCCAATAGGCACAAAGAGGGCTGCTCCCCTGTTCATCCGATTTGTCCTGAATGACTGCAGCTTCCCGAACGCTGGGATGAGCCAGCAGCGCTTGTTCAATTTCCCCTAGCTCTACCCGGTAGCCGCGGACTTTGACCTGATCATCCATCCGGCCCAATACTTCAAGCTCGCCCTGATGCATCCATCGCGCCAGATCTCCAGTCTTAAACATTCGCTCACCGAATCGGAACGGATTAGCTTTGAACTTCTCCGCTGTCAGTTCAGGGCGCTTGTCATAACCGGCTGACAGCCCTTTGCCTCCAATCCAGAGATCACCCGCTACAAGATCAGGTACAGGCTGAAGCTGACCATCCAGGATATATACTTGTGTGTTCGTTATCGGCGTACCCACGGTCACTCGCTCCTGCTGGGTAAGCTCCTGCACAGTTGACCAGACTGTAGTTTCAGTTGGGCCGTACATGTTAAATATGCGTGCAGTCGTCATATCCTGTGCCTGACGTAGCAGCGACTGTGGTAAAGCCTCGCCTCCCACCATCATGATCTGCAATGTGTGCAGACCCTCTTGGGCTGCCGGGTGCATAAGCAAAAGCTGGAGCCGCGAAGGTGTCATTTGCAGCAAATGCGGGCCTGTTCGGCGAATAGCTTCCAGGAGCAGTTCAGCATTAGCCTGCTCTTCTCCCGTAGATAACACCACCCGTAGCCCCTTCGCCAAAGGCAGCAACGTTTCCAATACAAAAATATCAAACGCGGCTGTCGTTACCGAAAAGAAGGTCTGTCCTTCAGCAAACGGAATACGCTCGGTAATCCCATAGATCAGGTTAACGATAGCTTCCTGACGGATCATCACGCCTTTCGGGTTTCCAGTCGAGCCTGAGGTGAAAATCATATACGCCAAGTCATTGGGTCCCGGTTGTGTAATCTCCAGCCTTTTTCCATCCTGTCGATATATATTCTCATCATTCAATGAGATGACTTCGCCTCTAAAATCAAGTCCTTTCAGTAACGTGTCCCGACTTATAAGCCATTTCGCTCCGCTCTCTTCCAGCATGTAGGCAATGCGGGCCGCAGGATAATCGGGGTCGATCGGCAAATAGGCGGCTCCTGCCTTTAAGATCCCGAGCATCCCTATCAGCAAATCTACTGATCGTTCTAGCAGCAAGGCAACCACCGTATTCACGCCCGCTCCTTTGCTACGCAAGGTTCTCGCCATCTGATTGGACAGCATATCGAGCTCACCATAGGTTATACGGCGGTCCCCACATTCTACCGCTATGGCATCCGGTATCCGTGCAGCCTGCTCTTCAAACAGATGATGCATCAGCTTGTCAGCCGGAAGCGCAAACTCAGTCGCATTGCGAGCGACAAGAATATGCGATTGCTCCGCAGAAGTCAGCAGGCTGGCAGCATATAGAGGACGGTCTGGCTGTGAAGCCAGTTGAGCCGCCAATTCAATGAAATGCTGCGCCATCTGGCGAACAGTCTGCTCGCTGAACAGTTCCGAGCTGTATTCAAAGGTACAATGCAGACCAGCCTGTCCATCATCGCCTTCATTCTGGGCGATCGGCTCCACGACGGTCAGCATCAAATCAAATGAAGCAAAAGAGCTTTCCAGTGGATAAGGCTTTACTTGTAGCCCTGGTACCTCCCTGCTGACATCCATAAAGTTTTGCAGCCGAAACATGGTGTCAAACAGCGGATTGCGGCTTAAATCCCGTTGAAGATGCAAGCGATTGACAAGCATATCAAAGGGGTAGTCCTGATGTTCAAACGCGTTCAATGCATTGTCTCTAACCTCGTTCAAAAACTGCCGGAAGGTCTTTTCCTGTACGGGAGCATTTCGTAACGCAAGTGTATTCACAAACATACCGAGCATCCGTTCCAGCTGAACATGTGATCTTCCGGCTACTGGCGTACCGACCACGATGTCCTCCTGCCCACTGTAGCGGGACAAAAATACATTGTATGCTGCAAGCAAAACCATAAATAACGTGGCGCCACTCTCCATGGCCAGCTCTCGCAAGCTTGTTGCACTTGCTGAAGGAAGGCTAAATTCTAACGAGCCTCCAGCAAAGCTCCGCTGTTTTGGTCTTGGATAATCTCCTGGCAGATTCAGAAGCGGGACTTCCTGTCCAGTGTGCTGCTCATCGAACAATCCCACCCAGTATGCTTCCTGTTCTTTCAGATGTTCCCCGCTGAGCTGTGTATGCTGCCATGCAGTAAAATCTTTATACTGAATGCGCGGTATCTCCAGATGGCTTCCTTCCATTAGGGAGATAAACTCATCAATAAGCACTGTCGCAGATATACCATCAAAAATAATATGATGTACATCCAGCAGCAGCACGTGGCTCTGCCCCGCTAGTCGAACGAGCATTACTCGTAAAAGCGGGGGCTGTTGCAAATCAAACGGACGTAAAAACGATTGCTGAATTCGCGGCATATCAGCTGCCGCCCCTTCGGTATATTCCATTTTCCAAGCCACGTCTGTGTGAATCCGTTGTACTACCTCACCCTCCAGCAAGGTAAACCCCGTCCGAAACACCTCATGGCGGAGTAATAATGTATGAAAAATACGCTCAAGCTGCTCTCGTTGGATCACACCCTCCAATTGCCAGCCAGTGAACACGTGATTACTCAAGCTTTCTCCTTCCAGCTGATGCAGTACATATAATCGTCTTTGAGCGGCAGAAACGGGGTAATATTCCTGCTCAGGCAACGGTTCGATAGAAGCCGCATGAACAGAGGTCTTCTGACGAAGTAAATCTGCCAGCTCACGAATCGTTTGATGGTCAAAAAGTTCTTTGAACGTCACATTCACTTGCAAGCGCTCCTGAATCCGGTAAATCATTTTTGCCATCTTGAGCGAATGTCCACCCAACGCAAAAAAGGGGTCCTGTACACCCACTTGCGCTATATCCAAAATTTCTCCCCAAATGGCGGACAATTCTTGCTCCATATCGTCTCTTGGGGGTACATATTCTGTTCCAGCGAGACTTCTTCCCTCAGGCTCCGGCATATGCTTACGGTCGATTTTACCGTGAGGGGTCAAAGGCATAGCTTCGAGCGGGACCAACAAACCGGGAACCATATAGTCTGGAAGCCGTTCCTTTAGATATTCGCGCACCTCTTCTGCCGTTATTTCGGACGACTGCAATGTGTAGTATCCAATCAATCCGGTTCCGGTTTCCTCAATATGCGCAATCACTGCTGCCTCACGAATACATGGAAGACTGACCAGCGCCTGCTCAACCTCTTTCATTTCGACGCGAAATCCACGTACCTGAACCTGGTCGTCCTTACGCCCAAAATACTGGAATTGTCCGTCCGGCGTCTGACAGCCCAAGTCTCCTGTCCGATAGAGCCGTTCTCCAGTCAACGGATGCGTAGTAAAGGCCTTGGCTGTCAAATCCGGCTTGCCCCAATATCCGCTCGCGAGTCCTGTCCCGCCGATACAAATTTCGCCTTGAACATGGTACCCAGCAAGCTGTCCGTCCTGATCCAGCACATACACACGAGTATTCGCAATCGGAAATCCCAGCGGAATACGTAATGTACCTTCATCTGGCTTGCGCTGAATGATATGCTGGGTCGCATAGATAGCCGATTCCGTCATGCCGTACAGATTGGCGATTTTAGCTGTGCAAAAAAGGGAATACCATTCCTGCACGACGTTCACCGGAAGTGCTTCGCCCCCGTTAAAAATCCACTTTAAATTGGGCAATGGATGAGCTTCTCCCGCACTGCGTACAGCACTTAAGAAAACACTCATAAGCGCGGGAACAAATTGAGTGACTGTTACCTTTTCCCGCTTCATAAATGGATATAGCTGTGCAGGGTCCTTGACGATATCAGTGGGTACAATGGTTAATTTGGCTCCCACCATCAGCGGCCAGAACCATTCCCACACCGAGTCTGTGAAGCTGGTAGACGTCTTCTGTGCGATGACATCGTCTGCCCCCAGAGCAAAGGTATCCTGCAGCCAAAATAATGTATTCAGCACAGCTTTATGGGTCATCATCACCCCTTTGGGCTGTCCCGTCGAGCCGGATGTGTACATGATATAAGCGAGATCATCCTCGCCTGGAATGTTTTCCAAACCTAGATCATGAACGGGGATGTCTTGCACCTTAACAGGAATAAATGAAGCTTCATGTCCTCGCACCTCACGCAGCCTAACGATCCACTCCGATTCTCCCCATACCGTTTCATCCAGACAAATGACGGTTTCAATGCTGGCAGGCAAATGGTTTAACATCCGCCCGAAATAGCGTGTATCCGTAACAAGCACGCGGCACGAGCTGTCGTTGAGCATATACTCTATTCGTGATTGCGGATAATCGGGATCAATGGGCACATAGGCCCCGCCTGCCTTCATAATCCCCAAAATAGCGGTGAGCAATGGTACATCCCGATCTCCCATTATGGCAACCAGCGAGTTGGGACGAACTCCATAACGGCTAAACAATTGGCCCAATTGGTTGGAACGAAGGTGCACTTCCTCATAGGTCACCGCTTTGCTACCGTCCACGACACCAACTGCATGAGGGGCACGAGCAACCTGCTCCTGGATACAGGATGTAATTGTGACTCCAGCCGGATACGTCTTCTGTGTATCATTAATGCGGTTCATTTCGGTCCGTTCCTCTACCCCGATATAGTCCATTTTCCAAACGGGCTGCTCCGGCTCCTGAATGGCACCTGCAATAATATTACGAAAGTATGCTCCAATCCTGCGCATCGTTGAAGGTGTAAATAGATCCGTTCCATAGCTGAGTGAGATGACCATTTCGTCGTTCACCGACTCGACAATCACAGTCCAGTCAAATTCATTCGCTTCCGCACCATTCCCTAGCTTGATTCGCTCCATCGGGATTCCCCCGAAGTTCTCTTCACTTTTAGACCCAGCTGCAAAATTAATCAGAACGTCAAACAGCGGAGCACGATTCAAGCGACGCGGACGGTTCAATACCTGCAATAGCTGATCAAAAGGATAGTCCTGATGGGCATATGCTCCTGCGCATTCATCTTTGACTTGCTGTAACAATTGGGAAAAAGAAATGTCACGTGAAAGTCGATTCCGAAGCACAAGCGTGTTTACAAAAAAACCGATCAGATTGCGCACCTGCTTTTGATTCCGCCCCGCCACAGGAGTACCGATAATAATGTCCTCCTGCTGAGTTAGTCGAGCCAATAACACATTCAGACTGGCCACGATCGACATAAACATGGTGGTTCCGTACCTACGATTCAACTGCTCCAAGCCCGCGCATAATTCCGCATCCAGAGTGACCTTTTCTACTGCTGCCGGAGCATTCCGGACGGTTGGACGCGGGAAATCCAGTGGTAATTGAAGACTTGGTAATTCGCCATTCAATCGGGATTTCCAGTATTGCTCCTGTGAGTTTAATTTTCCGGTAAGCACCTGCTGATTTTGCCAGTGTGCATAATCAATATACTGAATTGGCAAATCTGGCAAACGGAGGCTTGTTCCTTGCTCCAACGCCTGATAAATATGGAATAGTTCCTGGAAAAACAGATCCATAGACCAACCGTCTTCAATCATGTGATGCATACAAATATGAAAAATATAGTCATCTTCCGCCAGTTTATAGATCCGTGCCCGCCATAACGGACTTTGCTCCAGATCAAAAGGCTGATCCATCATGGTCTGTATTTCTTTTTGCACCTCTGCCCACACTGTTTCTTCCCCTCTGTCCGACACATCCGAGACAGGCACGCTTAAGGTCATTTGCTCCAGCACCACTTGCTTCGGCACACCCTCGACCACTGTAATCACTGTACGAAGGATAAAATGCCTTTCAACGATGATATGGAGGGCCTGCTGTAAATACGCGGTATTCACGGCTTGTCTGATCCGAACGGCTACCGATTGGTTAAAGGCGCTGCTCTGAGCGTCCAGTTGGGACTGAACCCAGAACCGCTTCTGCCCATGAGACAGATCATAGGTCTGCTTCTCTCCCATGTCTAAACCTCCATCTTGTACATTATTCGAGGATAGGCTACTGCTTTTCGTATAACGTTTCATTGCACCAGACATATCGGGTTCCGTTCCACTCGGATGCAGAACGCACATCCGGGAAAAAACCGCTGCCAAGCAGATTGGCACTGGTATTGCACAGGACTGGAATACCGCTTAATTTCTCGTACGTATGCAGCAAATCATAAATTAGCGGATTGTCCTCCCGACTTACTGTTTGCAAGCGTGCTGTGCCATCCAGATGACGGATTGCCGGAATGCGTTCCACCCATTCGTCACGCAGCATATGGTCAAACAGCATATACGGATCGCGGGTTCCTGGCGAAAAAATAGCAGGCGCATGCTCCTCTATACAGATTGGTGAGACTGGACGATAGTCCTCCCGTTGCTTAATGGCATTTAGGCGGTCTTTCATATCCGGTCGAACGGCAGCTGCCAGTATACTGCGATTCCCCAGCGCACGTGGTCCCAGTTCCGCCCGATCATTCAGCACGACAACCGGCTCATCTGTCGTATGCAGCAGCTCTGCGAGCTGTGACACCGTACAAGCACGTGATTCCCAGCCTTCCGCTGGATCATTTTGGATGACCATCGGCCCGCTGTATACAGACCAATTCAAATGGGGATGACCTGTCTGATGAATCATCTCACAACAAGCAGCACCAATGGCCGAGCCTGTGTCATTCGTAAATGGAGAAACAAACACATCATCAAATAACCCGCTTTCTCGAATCGCACTGTTCCATTTAATATTCAGAGAACAGCCTCCTATAAAGCAAAAGTTCTTTGTTTTGCGCCCATGCTTGGTCACACTCGCCTCCAGCGAGGTTACAAGAAGCTGCTCCAAATACTGATGGAAAGACGCCAAAGCGTCTGCATGCGGAATATGATGCTCATCTACATATCGCTTGATTTCCTGGGAAAAGGTCCAGTTAAACTCCATGGAGGGTGAAAAATGCCGCGCATACGTCAACTCAAACTGCTCGAGCAGCTCTGAACGTACCCGCCCCTTGCTATATAGGCCATAACCTTGCCCGCTACCGAAAGATCATCCACACGTGGTCCTTGTCCTCCGCGAAGGAAAGGCTCAAAGTGCAGCGAAAACAGTGAATAAATGTTGCCGATGTACATGAAGAGAGGGCCCAGGTTTTCTAATCTTTCGTTCGCTGGATCAAAGTAATAAAAACGCGGGTACATACCTCCATCGTATACAAGCGCGTAAGACGGCTCCTTGTTCACCGCATAAGGGCTCGCACAATAGGTGCTGGCGATATGTGTGGTTGCATGCATATAGCTGGTATAATCGAAGGATTTCTCTCCAATAACAAGTCCACTGCCCGAATAGGCTTGGAGTGCGTCCGCTGAAAGCGATACTTCGCGGTAAGGCGCAACCGAAAGGGACAACTCCTGCCCATGAGAACGCGTATCCACCCTGCTTTCCTTCAATCCGGCCCAGCCGTCAATAACAAACCGATCCACATCTGCCGAGGTATAGCCATGCAGGTTAAGTGCTTCTTCAACAAAATCTAAATCAGGAATTTCGCTGTAGCGTTTGTTGTTATTGAATTTTTCAACTTCATAGCTGAAAATAAGCTTGTTATCCTCAATCAAGGCTACACTACCATCATGCGTTAATTTCAGTCCGCAGAATAACATGTTCCTTTCACTCCTCACCTGTTAGCCCAACACAAACCCGTTTTATTGTTCAGCCTCAGCAAAATGACGTGGTAATACCGGAATGATATCTTCCTCTTCAGAACCGCTGCGATTGGATTCATCGATCCAAGTTCCCAGCCCGGCCACTGTCGGCTCCTGAAAAAAGACCTGAATCGGCACATCTATGGCCAGCTGGTCTTTGATTTTAGCAATGACACTCATCAGCATCAGGGAATCTCCATTTTCAAAAAAGTCCTGGTGTATGCTAATTTCCTCATGTCCTAGCACCTCGCCCCAAATCTGACCTAGCTGCCGTTCCGTTTCCGAATAGACCTCTCCGTCACGACCGATCAAGGTCACTTGGATGTGAGACTGCATGTACACTCCAGTGTTCGCAAGCTGTGACTTGGGCTGTAGCGTATGAAATAGCTCTTCCTCAAAAGAAACAAATTTAGCACCCAGCTTCACATTTCGCTGAATCATATCGTTCAGAGCTTCATTAGAAGTAATGAACTGCTTCAGCTCCTGATAGGACTCCAGCAGATGGCTGTAGGCTTCTGACTCTTGCTCGTTATGTCCCTGTGCTTGCTCTGTAATTTCCTTTGTTAAGTCTGGGGAAAAGTGAACCTTGAGCAGCGTCAGCACTTGAGCCAGCTTCTGGCTGCGAATGTTGGCGATGACCGCTTGGGTCAGTTTATATTGCAAAAGCCGATCAAGCAGCTTTCCATAGTCCTCGGACGAAATCGGCTGAGATAACATACGTTGATCCATCAGTTCGTTCGGTGTATCCCCCATCTCCAGATCCGACCAGTTGATCGCCATCACTTCCATGCCGCGACGGCTCTGATAGTGGGCATACTGATCCAGAAATGCATTCGCAGCAGCATAGCTGCCCAAACCTACGCCTCCCAGTTGCGAAGCCACTGACGAGAACAGAATGTAAAAGTCCAGCGTCTGCTCCTTGGTCACCTCGTTCAACACCCATGTTCCGGTCACCTTGGCTTCCATGGTTCGCTGAAATGCGGCGGTATCCATCTGTTCCAGACGAACCTCCTCCAAATGCATCGCGGCATTAATAACCCCCTGAATTGGACCGTAACGTGCATGTATATCCTCAACGACCTTCTTCATGGAAGCCAGGTGCGTGATATCTGCTGCATAGTAGCTAACTTCGGAGCCAAGGCTTTCAATCTCCAACAGTCGGCGGATTTTCTTCGCAATCGCAGAAGTGTCCGGTCCTACAGCTCGTTCCTGCCAAGTTCCCCGGTCTGGAAGCTCTGTCCGATTGACCAGCACTAGCTTTACATTGGCCTGGCGGGCAAAATAGCGGCAAGTCTCCAGTCCTACCGAACCGGCTCCCCCGGCTATCAAATAGACACCGCCCTCGCGTAGCGTAATTTTGCGGCGTGGAAGGGCTGCAAGCCGCATCCGTTCCAGCTGTTGTGTATACCGCTGACCGCCACGCCATGCTGAACCTTGATCTGCTTCATCCCGATTCAATTCCAACATGATTTCCCGAGCGATGTCGGAATTCTCCCGTCCGATTGTTTCTACATCCATACAGCTACAACGGTGCTGGCTATATTCCTGTGAAACGACCTTCATCAATCCCCACAGAGGCGCTTTTTCCGGGAACACATATGTATCCTCCGCTACGACCAGCTGTGCGTAGTTCGAGACGACCTTGATTTCCAACGAGCGATGAATCGAACTTGCTTGCACTGCCTTCATTAAATAAAAAAGACTTAAAACTCCTTGCTCCTGACTTTCATTCAAATCGTCGAGTTTCCGCATGCGACTACGAATTTCGGTACATGTCCACAGATGCACGATGCCAGCAAGCTCTGCTCCCCCTTGCGTTTCGGACTCTGCCACGGCTGCAAGCAGCTTGGCATAATCCTCCGCAAAGCCGGGACGAATCCGATAATGTCCCGGATCTACGACCGAAAAAGCAGATGCAGCCTCTACAATGATCGGCGTTTCTCCTTGGGCCTTCATCAACTCACCAAGTGAATCAGCGACCCCTTCTTCATCCGCCAGAATAAGCCAAGATTTCCCGGCAGAAGGCCGCTCTGGGAGGGTAGAATCCGTGAGAGGACTGGCTATCCAATTCAGTTCATAAAACCAATGATCCACCTGTTTCTCCGGTTCAGATTTCATGGCTGGAGAAGTCGCTTCGTGCTCTAGCGCATGCTCGGGAATATACTCCACCCAATGCCGCTTTCCTGAAAATGGATAGACAGGCAAAGGAACACGGCGCCTTTGCTCCAAATCATGCAGGGCAGCCCAATTGATCTCGCTACCTTGCATATATTCATCTACAACCTGCTCCAGACTGGTGTCGGGCTGCACCTTAAAGCTTTTCTCTTCACGGGTTGTCAGACGGGTATAATAAATCCTCTCTCCCGCCAAAGCTGGACGCACAGCTTCATCTGCGTTTGCAAAACGCTCTATCCCTTCCCTAAGCTCATCAAGGCTTGTAGCTACAATTGCAAGCCGATAAGCATAGTGCCCGCGTCCCTGATTGCTTGTGAAACAAATATCTGGCAGTGTATGAGTTGTACGGTCCAAAAATGTACGGTAACGGTCAACCAAAGCATTGAAGGAAGCTTTGCTCTTGGCAGACAACGTAAATACGTACGGCACGTCTTCTACACTGGCGGACAGGCTCCGCTCATCCTGCTCATATTCTTCTAATATGACATGGCAGTTGGTCCCTGCCAGACCAAAAGCACTGACCCCCGCCCGCCGTGGTACTCCTGCCTCCGTCTCCCATGGAACCAGCTCTGTATTCACATATACAGGCGATTCGATGAAATTAATGTGCGGATTCGGCTCGTTAAAATGTAGGGTTGCCGGAATCTCCTTCTTTTGCAACAACAGCACCGTTTTGATCAGACCCGCAATACCAGCTGCGGTGTCCAAATGACCGATGTTTGTTTTTACCGCACCCAGAGCACAAAAATGCCGCTTGTCCGTGTAGCTGCGGAAGGCATTGGTAATGCCTTCGATCTCAATCGGATCACCTAGACGAGTTCCTGTACCGTGAGCCTCGATGTAGGTTACTGTTTCAGGGGGTATGCCCGCATTGCGCCAAGCTTCCTTCATCAGCTCCGTCTGAGCCAAGGCACTTGGGGCGGTAATACCGTTGGACTTTCCATCTGAATTCATGGAACTCCCTTTAATAACGGCGTAGACATGATCCCGATCCTTCTTGGCCTTTTCCAGCGTCTTCAGTACAATGACTCCAAATCCCTCGCCCCAGACAGTTCCATTCGCTGCAGCATCGAAAGTACGAGCGACAGAATCAGGAGAAGCAATGCCGATATCCACCAGACCCTCGTCTACAGGAAACAGGGTTAGGTTTAGTCCTCCAGCTACAGCCATGTCGCAATCTCCTGTAATCAGCCCTTTAACCGCATGATGTACAGCGGCCAAAGATGCCGAGCAAGCAGTATCAATCAGATGACTGCCGCTGGCGAGATTCAGCAAGTAGGCCACCCGACTGGCTACGACTGAAATGGTATTGCCGGGCAAAGCATAAGGCTCCATGTTCTGAATCAACTGCAAGTAGTCGGCATCCGTATCCCCTACGTACACCCCGGTCCGTGAGCCATACAATTCCTTTTCGGCGTATCCAGCATCCTCCAGTGCTTCCCAGGTAACTTCGAGGAAAATGCGCTGCAAAGGGTCCATACAACGGGCTTCCGCTGGCGTGATATTAAAATATTCTGCATCAAAACGGTCAATATGGTCCAAATACGCTCCTCTGCGATACTTAATCTCAGGCGCATATCGTTTGCCTTTAAAATAATCTCGAATAGGCCGATCTACATCCGCTCTGCGACTTTCCGGAAATTCTCTTACGGCATCCATGCCGTTTACGAGATTATCCCAAAATTCATCCGTTCCATTCGCCCCCGGAAAACGGCAAGCCATCCCCACAACAGCAATATCATCGACTTTTACCGTTTTGGCCTCATTTTCGAATAGCTCTTTTAGCATCGGCAGAGCTTCTGTTTTGGAGAGATGTTTTGCAGCCACCTGAGCTAGCAAGTAATTCTGAACCCGTTTCATATGTTATCCCTCCTTCAGATGGTCCAGCGCCCGTATAGACTGGCTTACATCCAGTGAGCCATCTTCAATTTGGTCCAGCAGGCTCATGAGATCCTGATCCAGCTGTTCGTCATCCTTGGATTGATTTTCAAAATGATTCATATACGCTGCAATCGTAGGATAGGAGAACAGCTCAGCGACCGTCGCCTTGCTGCCCAGCGCGTGTTGCATCTTACGATGCAGTCGAACAATCGAGATGGAATTGCCGCCGATTTCAAAAAAACTGTCATGAATGCCGACGTCCTCCGGACTTATATTTAAAATTCCGGCCCAGATTTTGGCCAGCATATGTTCTCTCTCGTTACGGGGCGCCACATATGCGGTTGAACGATGAACTCGCCGCTCCGGCTGTGGCAGATTTTTGCGATCAATCTTTCCGTTAGGAGTAAGCGGCATCTCCAGCAGTTCCATAAAAAATCCTGGAATCATATACTCAGGCAATAATTCACGCAGGTGAGTTGTCAGATCATCCACTTCGAGCCCTTTTTCCAGCGATGTAAAATAACATAAAAGATTGGTTACACCAAACTCATCAGTTTGGGCAACTACAGCCGTTTCCTTAATCCCTGGAAAGACAGATACAGCCCGTTCCACTTCTTTCAGCTCTACGCGATATCCTCGCACCTGAACCTGATCATCCTTACGTCCGCTGTACTCCAGGATGCCATCTGGTCGTAACAAGCCCAGATCTCCCGTACGATATAATCTTTCGCCCGTTTTGGGATGCTGGGTAAAAGCCTTGTCAGTGGCTTCCGGCTTATTCCAGTACCCCGCCGTCAGACCAATGCCGCCGATACAAATTTCGCCTTTGACCTCAAAGGGGCACACCTGCCCCTCCTTATCCAAAATATAGACATGCGTGTTCGCAAGCGGCCTGCCCAATGGAATACTCAACTCACCTTCAGCCGGAGATGCGTCAATCAGGTAACAGGTTGCATAAATAGCTGACTCGGTCATGCCGTAAATGTTGGCAATCTTGGCTTCCTGGAACGTGCTGTACCAGTCTCGCACCCCATTGACGAGCAAAGCTTCGCCTCCATTGAATACCCACTTTAGTTCCGGCAGCGGATGGTCTGTCTCATCGGTCGGAATCGCATCCAAAAAGAGACTCATCTGGGCTGGAACAAACTGGGTAATGGTAACCTTGTCATCTCGCAGCTGTTCATAGAGCCTTTGTGGATCTTTGACCGTATCCGAACTGAAAATGGACAGCTTGGCTCCATAAATCAAGGGCCAGAAGAACTCCCATACCGAGTCGGTGAAGCTGGCGGAAGTCTTCTGCGCAATCACATCTGCTGCGGCCAGACAGAAAGTATCCTGCAACCAAAAAAGCGTGTTCAGCACAGCCTTATGCGTCATCATGACTCCTTTGGGATCTCCCGTGGAGCCTGAGGTGTAAATCAGATATGCCAGATCATTTTCACAGGCAGGACAGTGCCATGAAGCCTTTCCCTGGTGCTCCCAATCCGATCGTTGATACACAGTCAGCTTATCTGTTTGCACCTTTGTTTCGTCGAGGCAGACAGCGGTCGTCATACTCTCCGGCAAATCTTCCAGCATCGTCTGCAGTTTGGCAGACTCGGTGATCAGCACACTGCAGGCACTGTCGCGCAGCATATATTGAATCCGTTTTTTCGGATAATCCGGATCAATAGGTACATAGGCCGCCCCTGCTTTTAATACACCGAAAACAGCCACCAAAAGCTCAATTCCCCGTTCCGCTACCACCGCTACCCGCTGGTTAGGCCGCACACCTACTGCGTACAGTAGGCGGGCCATTCGGTTCGCTTGTTCCTCCAGTTCGGCATATGTGATGGAAGAACCATATTCTTCGATAGCAGTATGCTGAGGGGTTTTCGCGACCTGACGGACAAACAAATCAGGAATCGTCAGCTGTTCCTCATAAGCCTTGCTGGTCTGATTCATCTCCGCAATGACGCGTTCCTCATTTGCCGATAGAATTTCAAATGCATCAAAATCTAGATCCATAGGAGCTACTCCTGAACCGGAATTGCAGCAGATCCAGCCGATTGACCTACCAAGCTATTTGTGAAAAAGTCCACTAATCGGTCTATGCCTTCGTTGTATCGCGTTGTAGAGTAGGACAGGCGCAGCATTTTCGGCAATCCAAAATCAGAACCCGGCACTGTCGCCACTTGTTTGGCTCTCATTATTTGTTCCGCCAGCTCCAAACTTGTCTCAATGCCGTGCTCGTCCATGTATTTCTCACAATCAAGTGTGAAGTAAAAGCTACCTTGAGCAGGAATGGCACGTACGAGTGGAACCTCATTGAACCGCTCCACCGTATAATCCCGTCTTGCTCTGTACAGGCTGACCAGTTGCTCAATCTCTTCGGGATGCGCCAATGCTTCGAGCGCGCCAAACTGCACGACAGGGTCAGCTGTCAACAAGGTATGATGCTGTATGACCGTGAGCGGTGTGACCAGCTCGTCAGGAACGATACAGTAGCCAACGCGCCGACTGTACATCCGGTATCCTTTGGAGAAAGCATTCGTCGTAATAAAAGCTGATTTGGTATCCGTCAGCTCCAGTACCGAGGTGCTTCGTTCATCAAAGCAAACATTGGCATAAATCTCATCATTAATGACTACAGCCTGTCCGTCGATGATTTCATCAATGGCGTACAGTTCTTCTTTCGTTAAAATATTGCCTAACGGATTGCCAGGCGAATTAATTACCACAATTTTGGTTTTATCCGTGAAGTTTTCCCTGAAGGAATCCAGATCGAGTGCCAGCGTATCCAGATTAATATCATAGTAGCGAACGTTCGCCCCTACCAATTGAGCGCAGAAATGATACAGGGAATAATACGGACGCGGCAGCAGTACCTCATCCCCTTCTTTCGCTAATAAATAAAACAAATTCCGGAACAAGGCACTGGTGCCCACATTAATCAAGATATTGTTAGGGTTAATATCCAGATCGTAGGTTTTCTTGTATTCCTCCGCCAAAGCTTCCTTTAATTCCGGCAAGCCCGGTGGGAATACAAGCGAGCTTTTTTCAAAGGTATCTAATGCATCCTTCATCGACTGAATAATATCCTCGTGCAAAGGTAGCTCGGATTTTCCCAAGGTCATCCGAATGACCTCCTTGGAGCCGTTTTTCTCAAATTCATAAGCCATTTGATCCAGAACGAACATTAAAAACCGATTGTCGTAAAATTCAATAGATGATCTCAATTCCATTTGTAATTGCCTCCTTTGAATGAAACGCACGTTAATGGGATACTTTGGACAGGCTAGACACACTACCAGCAATGGTCTTGATTATTTTGTGATACCTCTCCAACATAGAGTGAACATAAGAAGATTCCAGCAAAGCGGTATTCCACCTCAGGGAACAGGTCAGTCCGGTTGTTAATCTCACAACAGACAGTTGCAGTGCTGCTGGTTCTGAGGGATATACACGTAATCCCACTTCCCCTATCACAGGTAAAGAGCTCGTGCAGTCCTCTTCGCAAAAGATGACGTTAAAACGGGTTGAATCCTCCGCCCCGCTCTTCAACACATTAGGGTCCAGCAGCAAATGAAACGGATATAAAACGGCTTGAAGTGCAGCTTGATGCTTGTCCTTCACTTTTTCTAGCAAAGGATTAAACGACGAAAGCCCCTCCATTGAAACTCTGACTGGCACAGGATGCTGGATGCGTAAAGGTACTCCGCTCCCCTGCACCGGATGTCCCTCGGGATGAACGACATGGATCAAAAGCTCCTCCGCTTGCGTCAATTGCCGCAGCAGCAGGAAATAACAGGCGAATAAAATGTCTGTAACACTACTATCATGACTGGAGGCAAAAGTGTGCAGAGCCTCAGTCTCCTCTGTGGCGAGGGTCAACTCGATGGAATCCCATTCAGACGTTGCAGAAGCATCTTCTCCTCGTTTGAACGGCAATCCGATTTGAGGAAGCGGATTTCGTAAAGCTTCGGTCCAGTACGCTTTTTGCGGCTCCAAATATCCTTCCTGCAACAACTGATGCTGCCAATAGGTAAAGTCAATCTGCGGTATGGGCTGAAATGTGTGGACTGCATCCACTACCGAATCCGTAACAGCGGCGGAATAGCGGATAAACAGTCGTTCCAGCCAATCTTTCATGTCCAGACATTCCATTAGTAATGGATGAACAGCCACGATCAATTGGCACCGTTCGTTGTTGTCACACCCCAAGCGAACCCGATACAGCGGCCCTTGTCGTGGCTCAAACGGGTTACGATACTCGGCAGCCACACTAGAATCCGCCCAAGAAGCTGCATCCTCCTCTATGACATCCGTGAATGTGTAATCCAACGGAAGATGTGTCTTCACCTGCTGAGTCGGCTCGGAGATCTCTTCCCTGAAGATTATTCTGAGCGTACTGTGTTCGGCTTGCAGTTCTTCCAACACCCTGACAAATAACGTCTGATCCACCTTGCCTGTCCACGCTGCACAAACGATCACATGAGGAGTTGATCCCCGATGTCGCCATAACTGCTTTTGGTAAAAAGATAAAGGATGCCACTCAGCCTCTGGTCGCGGACAAATCGGAGGAATCGCAAAAGTGGAGTCCTTTGCTCGTCGTTTCCGCTTCATGTTGTCCGCTTCCTCAGGTGAAAAAATCCGGTACTCCGCCAAAGCTTGTTCAGGCTGGTCCAGAATCTGGTCGATCAGGCTGAGCAAGTGTCGTGCAAGTGTAGTGATTGTCTGTTGGTGAAACAACCGGGAATAATACTCAAAGGTGCAATTTAGCTCTCCCTGCATCCCTTGAAAAATGTCGAGCTTCAAATCCATGGTTGAGCTGTGTTTGGCCCAGTCCACCATGTCCAGCGTCACATCTCCCATCGTAAATTGGGTCCTCTGCATCCCCTGATTATGTAAAATAAGCATGGTGTCAAAAATAGGGTTGCGTGAAAGATCACGTTTCTGATCCAGGTGCTCCACCATCTTTTCAAATGGATAATCCTGATGATCATACGCAGCTATAGTCCGATGAGCCACCTCCTTTAAAAAGTCTGTAAAGCAGCGCTCTCCTGCCGGAGTATTACGAATAGGCAAATAGTTCGTAAAAAGACCTATCGTATGCTCTACCCCCGTATAACGTCTTCCAGCAATGAGAGAACCTACAATGACATCCTCCTGCCCTGTGTATTGATACAGCAGCACATTGTATACAGCCAGAAGTGTCATATATAGCGTAGCCCCGTGTTCTTGTCCCAGGGCTCGCAAGCGGTCAGCAGCTACCTTGTCAATCGTGAACGAATACATGCCCCCTTCAAAAGTCATCACAGGCGGCCGTGGATAATCACTGGGCAGATTCAGAACCGGTAGTCCTGCCTCCCGCCCTTCCGTTAACGTCTTCAGCCAAAATTTCTCCTGTTTCAGCAACTGCTCGCTGTGCAGAAAAGCATTTTGCCATACTGCATAGTCCTTATACTGAATACGTAGCGGTGGCAAGCTCTGCCCGCTATAAAGACTGGTAAATTCCCGAATGAGGATTTCCATGGAAACACCATCTGAAACAATATGATGCATGTCAAACATCAGCAAATGCTTGTCCTCTTCATCACGCTGATCCGTTAATCGCAGCAAGCATACACGAAGTAAAGGCGCCTCTCCCAAGGAAAACGGCTGTACAAATTCTTCCATCAGCTTTTGCACATCGGCTTCTTCTGAAGCCACTCCCAGTGATATCGCAAGCTCAGCTTCCGGAAGAACACTTTGCACAATTTCATCCTCTGCGACATCAAACACTGTCCGAAAGGATTCATGACGATGAATGATCGCAGCAAATGCGTCTTTTAAGCGCTCCACGTCCAAACGCCCAGTGATCATAGCCGCTCCGGGCATGTTGTAGCTCAAATTATCTTCTGCCAGCTGCTTCAGAATAAACTGACGCCGCTGTGCGTTGGATACGGGGTAAAATGCTTGTGGAGACACTGGTTCGATAGACGGGTAATCCGTTGTTTCTCCTCCTGAAACAAGCTTGGCAAGCTCACGAATACAAGGGTGTCCAAACAAATCAACCAATGTAATTCTCGTGTGGAACACCTGACTGATGGCTGTAATCAGATCCGTAGCCAGCAGTGAGTCTCCACCCAATTCGAAGAAATCAGCATCTATAGAGAGCTCGTCAATACCCAAAATCCGTCCCCAAATGCGTGCCAGCCTGTCTTCCGTTTCCGTCGGAACATACCCATCACGAAAGGAAACACGTACTTCGTTATAGGCTGTCAACTGTTCGTTACGACCACGGCTTCGACGTTGGATCGGCGGCTCTACCCAGTAGCGCTGCTTGTCCCAGGCGTATGTAGGCAAAGGAACTTTGACACATCCGTCTGCCGAATAATCCTCCAACCAGCGTCTGTTCTCTCCGTTAACATATCGCCGGGCAATCATTCGTGCATCTGTATCCAGCGTCATTTCTGCCAGGGGCAGGGGCTCGCTATATATAGTGCAAAAAATCCCCTGTTGCTCCAGCCCTGTTCCATCCTGACAGACCAATGCGTTATAAGCCTGGCGCAGCTTTGAGCAAAGACTGATCCGATCCGAAACTGGAATTGCCAATCGATAAGCATGATGCTCTCTGCCCGTGTTCAGGACATAACAGATATTTTCCAAAGACGGAATATCGTCACTCTCCAAAAAATCAATATATCGGGCAGTCAATCTTCGCAGTGAATCCTCACTATATGCCGAAAGCGTAAATACTCGTTCCTCACTGCAAGGTACATCGGAGGACGATGATAATGAGGGCCTGCTGACCGGATACTCCTCCAGCACCACGTGACAATTTGTACCGCTTAATCCCCATGAACTGATACCCGCTCTCAGCGGAATCCCGTCCTCACTTCGCCAATCAGCTAGCTTTGTATGAATATAGACCGGAGAACTATGCAAGTTCATCAACGGATTGGGATACGCAAAATGCAGGGTAGGCGGAAGTTTTTTATGCTGTAAAGCCAGAATCATTTTAATTAGCCCTGCCATGCCCGAGACCGAATCCAGATGACCGATATTGCTTTTGACTGAGCCGATTCCACAAAATTGTCTTTTTTGCGTATACCTGCGAAAAGCATTTGTAATCCCTTTGATTTCAATCGGATCTCCAATTTTGGTCCCTGTTCCATGAGCCTCAATGTAAGAGATCGTCGACGGATCAATGCCTGCACGCTTCCAAGCCTCTACAATCACTTCTTCCTGGGCTCGGGCATTCGGGGATGCCAATCCGTTGGAAGCACCATCCTGATTGATAGCACTTGCTTTAATCACCGAGTAAATATAATCGTGATCCTTCTCAGCTTGTTCCAGTGGCTTGATTAGAACAACGCCACAACCTTCACCCCATCCCGTACCATCGGCATCAGCGTCGAAGCTGCGTGATTGTCCTTGCGACGAGGTGATCCCAAGCCCTCCCGGTTCCAATCTGGTGGGTAAAGCGCCAATGGCTACTCCGCCCACCAAAGCCATACTGCAATCTCCAGCAAGCAATCCTTCACATGCAAGATGCAAAGCGACAAGAGAGGAGGAGCAGGCGGTCGCTACACTGAGTGCAGGCCCAGATAGATTCAAGGCATAAGCCAGACGGCTTGCGATCACGGGCGGAAAATTCCCGACAAAAGCGGTGGATGAATCACTTTCGATCAGCTCCTTGTACCTCGCTTCACTATAGCCGACATATACGCCCATCCGTGAGCCACGGATACGTTCTCCGCCATAACCTGCATCCTCAATGGCCTCATAGCCGGTTTCCATAAACATACGCTGCTGTGGGTCCATATATTTGGCTTCCCCTGGAAGAATATTAAAGAATGCAGCGTCAAACGTATCTATTTCGTCTAGATAGCCTGCTGGCATATACGGCCCTTGATTGTGTTCATCCAAAAAAGGACGGATCAGTTCCAAACGTGAGCTTGGAAACGTTCGTATCCCATTCAGACCATGAACCAGATTGTTCCAATATTGCTCCTTGGTATCTGCTTGCGGGAATCGTCCAGCTACGCCGATGATGGCTATATCCCTGTTGCGGTTTATCCCCTCGTGGACTGCAGACGATGACGCAGCTTTGAGCTGAACTTGATATTGCTTGATCAGAGAATACGCATGCTCTTCAGATAATTCCTGTTTGGCTACAAGCTGCAAAATGGCTTCAACAAACGTATCCCTCATATGCTTTCATATCCTTTCATAGCCTCATCCACTGAAATAGCGTCCTCCTTTACCCGCTTGATCAGACTCCGCAAATCCTCATCCGCATGGTCAAGGTCAGAAGCTTTGACCGATGATTGCGGGCCTTCGGTTATCACTTCTCTCGTACTGGCAGCAAGCCTGCCTTCTATAAATTGCGCCAGCTGTGAAACTGTACCGTATGAGAACAGGTCTCCGGCCTCCACTTCAGGATCAACCCGTTCATTCAGAAGACTCAGCACTTTTAAAATAAGCAGGGAATCCCCACCAATTTCAAAAAAATGTTGACTCACATCAATTTCCTCGTATCCCAGCACCTCGGCCCAAATTTGAGCAATCTGCTGTTCCAATTCTGTGTAAGGTTCTGTCGATTTCCCTTTCAGACTGACCTTCACATCTGTCACCAAACGGTTAGGCTTGACGAATGACGGAGCTCCTACCTCCTTAGTGGATTGCGGTACAGCTCGATGTCGATCCGTCAGCATATCCGGTGCAAGCTGAATTTTCATCATCGGCGCCCATTCACGGAGCTTCTGTGTATCAAACTTGCCAATAGCCACTTGATCCAGCGGACAAGACAAGCTCATGTGGAAAGCAGCCAGTGCATCCGGTACAGGCATATAATCCATACAGCCTGGTCCTGTAAGTCCCTCCCATGCGTACCAGTTGATTGCCAACGTCGTTTGCCCCCGCATGTTCCGCTGTGCGCTGAAGGCATCCATAAAAGTGTTGGCAGCCGCATAATCACCACCGCCAGCTCCGCCCCATAGCGAAGCTACCGAAGAGAAGAGAACGAAGAAATCTGTCTCTTGCTCAGCAAGAAGCTTATCCAGTACTAACGTGCCATGAATTTTAGGGCAAAGTACCTTCCTAAAGTCATCCCTATTCTGAACTTCCAGCGGCCGGCTGGTATCGCCGCTAGCTGCTGCGCAATGAACCACTCCTTTAACGGGGCCAAAACGAGCTTGCACATCTTCAAAAATCAGCTGCACCTGCCTAAAATCAGACACATCTCCCGCGTAGTAATGGACCTGTGAGCCGTGTTTTTCCATATCTACAAAGGCTGACAACTTACGATAAGTTGCAGCATCAGCTTGTCTTTCCACCGGATCATTTATAATTTGTGACCAATGCTCTTTTTCCGGCAGCTCTGTCCGATTCAGAATGACCAGATGGATCGGGGCTTGCTGGGACAAATACCGGCAGACCTCAAGTCCCAAGCCTCCTGCACCACCAGTCACGATATACACCGCACCCGGACGAATGGTGACGGAACGCCGAGCTGGAATATTCGGATGATTCCGGGTATCCGGGGTGCTTACCATGTCCGATTCCAGACGAGCCATGCCTTGGA
This sequence comes from Paenibacillus sp. ICGEB2008, assembly GCF_000307675.1. Lineage (NCBI taxonomy): Bacteria > Bacillati > Bacillota > Bacilli > Caryophanales > Paenibacillaceae > Paenibacillus > Paenibacillus sp. ICGEB2008. The sequence continues at coordinate 449,540 of NZ_AMQU01000007.1, read as the reverse complement.
TATATCGTTCCTGACGGATGACAACGAATGAGTCTGTTTTATTTTCTTGCAGCTCGGTCATGATCAGATCCGCAACTTGCTCCCTTGTGTGATGGATCGTATCAACATCCAGTCCGAAACATTGCAATTGTGGATGCTCCTGAGAAATAACCTTCACTAAACCGTGAATCGCAGATTTTTCAGGTGATATATACTGTTCATCCGAAATCCGCTGTGTAAAGTTCGAGACCACTCGCAAATCGAGCGTTTCATGTAAGCCCTGATGCAGTAATGCTTTAGTCAGAAAATAAAGGCTATAAACACCTGACTCCAAAGCAACATCAACAGTTTCAATATTGACTGGAATTAACGGGAGATCTGTGCAAGTCCAGAGATGAACGATTCCGTTCAGGTGCTGATTACGTTGTCTCAGTTCACTCATGAGTTGAAGGTAATCTGCTTCTACCCCTGCCCGGATGGTGTATTGATGATGGCTCTGTTTTTCAAACATTTGCCCCGTCTCTACGATCACCACCTGATGACCAGAATGCGCCAATCGAAGCGCCAGCTCGTCACCAATTCCCAGCTTGTCTTTAAAGATTAGCCAGTTCCCCTGAGCCAGTGCACCTTCTCTTGTCTTCTTCAGTTCTTTTGGAGTCCACCGAACACGGTACATTAAATCTTCGATTGTACTTACCTGTGCTTGTTCACTCATTCGACCGATAATCAGTGCGGTCTCCGCCTTGTCCCGGTTTGACAAACGCACAGGGAAGGTCCGTACTTCCGTGAATTGCTCTTCCTTCAACAACTGCTCCCATGTTTCCGTCGGAACCAGTGGAGAATCCTTTCGTATATCCTGATCTTCGAACAGCCACCATCCCTCTGTCATTCCCCACACGAGATTTTCCGCAGGCTCGTTCTGCACCTTTTCGATCATAAACAGGGCTCCACCAGGGGCAAGTACCTTTTTCAACTGGGACAAGGAGGTTCGCAAACGGCTCGTGGCATGAATCACATTCAGACCAATAATGATATCAAACTGTTCCGGCACAAAGCCTTGCGCCAAAGGATCCTCTTCAATATTAAAAGTCTGATATTGAACAAACGGATACGCTGCAAACTGCTTTTGTGCTTCCAAAATGATGCCTCGTCCCAAATCGGTATAGCAATACTCCACTTGGTGACCTGCTATAGCTGGAAAAAGGACCTTACCCACCGTTCCCGAGCCAGCCCCGACTTCCAGAATGCGGAGCCGTTTTCCCGCTTGTGCTAAAATATGCTGCCTTAATGCGTCCAGCGCCATCGTCTCACACAGATCGCCCAGGGTACGTCCCTGATTGGCAAAGCCCTCCAGAAATTGCGGTGTGCCATCGGGAAACAGTACACTCAAAGGCGATCTTTTCCCCGTTAATACAGCCGGATAGGCGTCCAGACAATACTTCAACACCTTGAAGGTTCCAGCAAATGCCGGATATTGCTCGATGTATTGGGTACATAACACCGACAGGTCGGGAACTGACTGATCAACGGTCAGCATTATATTTTCACCGTCCAAGCGGACGTGGCCCTGCTTCTCTACGAAACGCAGCATGAACCGGAAGAGACGCTGATATGTGGAGGTGATCCCTATCGTATGCAGCATTTCAGACTCTTTGTATACTTTTCCAGGTTCTGTGAGCGTCCCCCATTGCCTGAATAGTTCGATGATAAGCTGGGCCGCAAATTCATCAACCGCCTCTTTATATCCCTGGACTACCGCGAATCCGCTCTCCTCCAATAACCGTTCACCGAATTGAAAAACCATCTCGGTAGCCTGCCAGAAATCAGGAGCTCCCTTCTGCGTGTCAGCGATCAATTCCGCACTGGCTGGTACATCCGGTGATTGCTGAACTTTAGGTTCAACCCAGTAGCGCTTCTCTTCAAACGGGTAGCCTGGAAGAGGGACACGCACCCGGTTCTGTCCGCGATAATAGTCATCCCACTCCAGCTCACTGCCCTGCATATAAGCCTCCACCAAACGTTCCAGTGATTCCGCAGGCTGGACTCTGTACGGCGCTGGATTTCCCCCTGTTTTGCCTATCGTATTTACGTATATTCGTTCGCGATCTAGTAATATGGAAGCCACATTTTGATCGCCCTGCTCTGCAAACAGCTTGAGTTTACGCTGTAATTCTTCCTGCGAGCTGACGACGGTAGCCAAACGATAAGCATCGTTTCCACGACTGATATTGGTGCAGTAACAAATGTCTGCCAAAGCTTCGTGGTTATTTCCCAAATAAGCCGCAAACCTCTCGGCATAAGCGTAGAGCGCTTGTTCGGTCCGGGCAGACAAAGTGAACAAATATTCTTCGCCCGGAGGCGGAGCTTCTCTTTGGAGCGTATATTCCTCCAATACAACATGGCAGTTCGTTCCGCTCAGACCAAATGAGCTTACACCTGCACGACGAATCCCGCATTCAGGCATCCATTCCTGAAGTGACGGAGCGACATAAACCGGAGAATTGACAAAATCAATATGCGGGTTAGGCACTTTAAAATGAAGGGATGCTGGAATCTGGCGTTTGGTCATGGCCAGCACTGCCTTCATAAACCCAGCAATCCCTGCTGCTGAATCCAGATGCCCGATATTGCTCTTGACCGATCCTACCGCACAGAACTGTTTACGATTTGTATAGCGTCCAAAAGCCCGCGCAATGCCTTCCATTTCAATAGGATCGCCTAGCTTGGTGCCTGTTCCATGTGTCTCGATATATGAAATTGTCTGTGGATCAATCCCCGCGCGCTTCCAGGCTTCCTCAATCACATCAGCCTGCGCAGCGGCATTAGGAGCGGTCATTCCGTTGGATCGCCCATCCGAGTTAGCCGCGCTTCCTTTGATCACTGCGTAAATATAATCACCATCAGCCACGGCCTGCTCCAGTGACTTGAGTACAACAGCACCTACTCCTTCGCCACCACCTGTACCGTCCGCCGATGCGTCGTACGCTTTCGTCTTGCCATCAGGCGCGGCGATTCCCATGTTGAAGAGATTTTCATCTACCATCGACAGGTACAGATTGACACCGCCAGCCACAGCCATTTCGCAGCCACCAGACGTGATCTCCTGTACCGCATGATGCACAGCCATGAGTGAAGAGGAACAGGCCGTGTTAATGACCTCTGCCGGGCCTGTCCAATTAAAGACATAAGCAATCCTACCGGCAATCACAGCTTGTAAATTCCCCGGTATAGCAGAGGGCTCAATCTGTGGCATCAGGTCCAAATATTGCGGTGTACCTGTTCCTACAAATACTCCCGTCTTCGACCCGTACACCTCTTTTTCCGAGTATCCCGCATTCATCATTGCTTCCCAAACAACTTGTAACAGCAGGCGCTGCTGCGGGTCCATCATTCGTGCTTCATTAGGAGCTATATGAAAAAATGATGCATCGAATCCATCAATTTGCTCCAGATATGCCCCTTGCGGCAACGAGCCTAACTGTCCAGCTACATTATCTGAACCATGAACTATATCTTGTAACCGATGAGTTGGAATGTCGCGAACAGCATCCACTTCACGACACAGATTGTCCCAGAAGGCATCGCAACTGTCCGCCATGGGAAAACGACAAGCCATGCCAATCACAGCAACATCACCGTGTCTTCCCTTGGCTCCAAGCTCAGCCCTGTGGATATGTTGCCGTCTTGTATCCATTTCGCGAAGGGGTTTGATAGGTTTCTCCACACCGCCGGACTGAATGATTTTGGCCTGCATCGCGATCGTATGATGTGTAAAAAGCTGCGGAATGGTCAGCTGAGTCTTCAGTAAATGGTGGATTCTGCTTTGCAGTCGCACGATAGACAACGAGTTGCCACCTGCTTCAAAAAAACTGTCCTCCACACTAACGGCAGGCACGGACAGCAACTTCTTCCAGATATCCGCCAGTTGTTCCTCCAACTCATTACGTGGTGCCACATATGCACGAGTATGGGCTACTCCAATCCGTTGCAAAGGCAGCGCCTTTTTATCCACCTTGCCATTTGCCGTGACAGGCATGGACTCCAGACAAACTACATGTGCCGGAACCATATAGTCCGGTACATATTGCTTCAGGTACAATTGGATGTCATTGGTTCCTAACGGAGATGCTTTCGAGGTCTTCAGCCTCTTCAATGTATAAAAGGCTGCAAGTTCCTCGGTGTGCTCCCCTGATCCATGCGGGATGACCACCGCTTCTTTGATAGACGGATGACTTCTGAGAAGAGACTCAATCTCTCCCAGTTCCACACGCATTCCTCGGATTTTAACCTGATCATCCGATCTGCCGATAAATTCCAGATTATCGTCTGGCAACCATCTCACCAGATCGCCTGTTTTGTACATCCGCTCTGTTTGGATTCCAAACGGGTTCGGCACAAAACGTTCGTCCGTCAAGCGTGGATTGTATAAGTATCCTCGCGCCAATCCAGCTCCAGCGATGAACAGCTCTCCAGTCGCCCCAAAGGGCAGCAAGCGTTGCTGTGGATCTAGAACATACACCTGATAATTTAATAGCGGCTTGCCTATGGGTAGAGTTGCCCGTTGCTCTACAGGTTGGCATTCATACAAAGTCGTATTAATAGCCGCTTCTGTCGGGCCGTAAATGTTAAACAGCTTGTCTATGTTCAGCTTATCGCGTAATTGCTGTACCAGCTCGCCGCTGCAAACCTCACCTGCCATTATGATAAAAGCAAAAGGATGCTCAATATCCGGTGCCTGCTCCAATAGCACTTCCATTAGTGAAGGAACGGTATTTAACACATTAATCCGTTCCTTCCGTATCAGTCCCCAAAAGACGCTTGGGTCTGTCTTGGCTTCTTTTGGAACTAAGTACAACGTCCCTCCGGTAGCTAAAGGCAAAAAAATCTGCTGCACAGAAGGATCGAATGTGAATGGAGCCATCAAAACATGCCTCAACTCTTCATGGAAATCATAGCTATGTTTCAGCCCAGCCAATTGATTAACAATATGTTGATGCTCTATCATCACGCCTTTGGGCGTTCCAGTCGAGCCTGATGTATATATGACATACGCCATATGATCAGGTCTGCCTTGAACTGGCAGATTGGACGTCTCGCCTGTATAGAAGGCGGGATTGGACAGATCAAGCACTGTTCCTTGAAAAGGATGGGTATCCACATACTGTGACGGTGAAATCAGCAACTCCATCCGACTATCCGTAAAAAGCTGCTGTACCCGCTCTGCTGGAAATGCCGGATCTATCGGACAATACGCACCTCCTGCCTTTAGTACCGCCAGGATCGCTACGATAATCTCCACCGTCGGCTCAGTCATGATGCCGACAATATCATCTGGACCCACTCCATGACGTTGTAAAGCACGGGCAAGTTGATTGGCTCTTGCATTTAGCTCTCTGTAACTAATGCAATATTCTGCTTCGACTACAGCAGCTTGCTCAGGCGTTTGTACCACCTGTTCTTCGAACAACTGATGCAGCATATTCACATCCGTCAGTTCTACAGCCGTCTGATTTAAGCCCTTTACTAGAAGCTCTCGTTGCTGTGGAGCCAGCATATTTGCCGCATCATCCTCCAGAGAAACCGCTGATTTCTTAGGCCATTGAGCCAGAACATACAGCAAGTTGGCAGCAAAGGATTCAAGCAAGGACATCGAGTACACCTCAGGTCGATAAACGAGTTGCAGTATCCGACCTTCTTCTTCGTTCGGTACAAGCTTGATTATCAGATCGAATCGATCCAGGTCATCGACCGCCGTTTGTAATCCCTCATCCACACATGCCAGTTGCCACAGTTCTTGCAGCTCTCTCCCATGAAGAGATGTCCACTTGTCATAGAGAAGGGACAAAGAATTGGCCTGATGGTTCAATGTTCGGGAAAACTCGGCCTTCATGTCTTCGTTTAGCTCACGCCACGTTCGACTTCCTTGAACCCGAGGCTTGAGAAAAAGCAGACTCCCTGGCTCGGATTGGGCCTGTACAAGCGTCGTCGTGCCAATACATATATCTTCTGACTGCGAATAGCGATGAAGCAGCCCAGACAGCGCCGTCAAGAACAAAATAAAACGTCCCAGTTCCGAGCCTTTCGACATTTGATCCAGTTGGCGGATTGTCTCCCTGGGAATAACCCGTTCTAGCGTTTCTCTGCGTGCTCCCGGTTGATAGTTAGACTTGCTTTTGCTTACAGGCAATAATTCCCGCGGCAGATCTTGAGACCATTTTTTCATCCAATATTCTTCAATGATCCGGTCTTTCAGATGCGTACTCTTGTCCATACACACTCCCCTCTCTGTCAACCGTTCCCGGCCTTCATGAGCTGACGAATCCACATGATCTTTAATTGGTGGACTACTTGATTAATTCACTATTCAAAATACTCAGTCTCTCCTCAAAAGGAGGATGCACGTGCTTCAATTCTTTCTCCCATTCCGCCTTGCAGCTGCAATCCAGATGCTCCAGAACGCTTGGATCAAGAGTGTGATTATACTCCTTCAACGCCTCCATCACTCGATCACTGCATTGCGGGCAATTGTAAGGCACCCCGACAGGAGAAGGATAAAATTGGAACAATCCGACGATGATCTTCCCCAAATGCGCCGTCCGTTTTACCACCTCAACGATGCTCCAGAGCCATGCCGGTTTATAGGCCTCTTGATCACTTAAATACTGCACCAGTGTATAATCCTGTACGGTACAGCTTTCCAGTGAAACAGTCGTCGTACCGATCTCAAAAGCATGTTCAATCGTTTGTACGGCATGCTCGATAGCCTCTTGTTCCGTAATAAAAGGCGGCTTCAGCAACACATAGCTGCGTAAATTTAGCTCCTGAGTCACCAAGCGGGCGGCCTTGTCAAATTGTTTTAATGAAAAGCCCTTGTTTATGCATACATACCGCAAAAAATCATCAATCATTTCAAGTCCCATGGCGACTTCCACATGCTTATCCGGTAAAAGGCGCTTAATTTCCGCCATATTTTCCTGCGTTACAAACTCGGGTCTGGTTTCAATAACCAGCATTTTGATTTCGGGCTTTTCCCCAACCATGCGTATGATCTCCCACAATGCTTCAGCTGGAACTTCATTGTCGTTGAGAATGGAACCGTTATTATACAGATTGAGTAAAGGATATTTGGTAAAATCAATCCGATTGAACTCCTTCCGAAATTGCTCCAAATAATAATGGGCGGAAAGAGGGCCGTCTTTGCGCGTTTGCTTGGCTAAATGACCGCACATGGTGCAGCCGTTTCCATTTTTCAGAGCCCACTCGCATCCGTTCGACATTAAATACATGACTGCGCGTTGGTAGTTTTTCCCTTGAAAGTTTTCCTCACGAATATCCGTTTCTGTCGCTACTTTGTCCAAATGATACTGTTCATCCGGAATTTTGGCGTGAATTTCCTTCATTAAATTAGCAATGAGTCGGTAATAGTGGGCAGTTTCCTTCGTAGTCATCCATTGATAGGAATCCATTTGTTCCCAGTCCTTCGGCTTTCTCATCTTCATACACCCCTTTTCAAAGTATCCGGGCTATAATCAAATTCAATCGCCCAGACCTCTTGCAGTCCCTTTTCCATCTCCGTCAAGGAGTGAATATCCTGAATAGCACAATCTCTTTCTGTAACCATCAGCCTGAGTAAAGCGACATAACGTTCACATAAGAGTTCTATTGTCGATGTTTCATATGTTGAAGGCTGATACAACATTTGGATGGCTGTTTGCTCCATTTGATGAATACTCACTAGAAGTGAATAATCCGTTACGCTATGCCCGGCAAAGGATTCCAAGGTCAATTCACTTTGTCGATTGATCTCCAGGGGATAATTTTCAATCACGAGCAATGTATCAAATAGAGGCTCTGTGCTTCTGAAATTTCCGTAAGTTTGTATATCCACAAGCGGTGTTGTTTCGTAAGGCTGCCTCGCTATACTCGCTTGCTGAACATCGAGCAGCGCTTGTTGCAGCGTATCGCTATTCCCAGACTGCAACCGCATAGGAACTGTGTTCATCAGAAGACCTACCATTCGTTCAATTCCAGGCAAGCTGCTGGAGCGGCCAGATACTGTTGTGCCGAAAAGCACGTCTTGCCGACCGCTAACCCTTTGTAGCAGAACGCCCCAAGCCGCTGTAAAAAGGGTACCTATCGTTACCGATTCTTCCTTCGCGACAACTTCCAACTCATTCACCAGATCTGGCGGCAATATATACGATTCGCAAGCCGTATCGCTTATTTGTGGGGCAGAAGTGGTATTAAGCAGGTACAGGGGCTGAGCTTCATATCCAGCCAGATAAGCTTGCCAAAATGCCTTGCTTCCGCTCTTATTCTGCTTTCCAAGCCATTTCACGTACTCTCGGAAACGCGGCTTGCTTATCCGTTCCGGTTCTCGGCCTGCACGCAGCGTACGATATGCGTGGATAAACTCACCCAGCACAATACCATTACTCCAGCCATCCATCACAATATGATGATTGCTGACCATCATGATATGACGATCGTGCGTCAGCCTAAACACTGTAATCCGCAATAGTGGGCCCTCGGACAGGTCAAACCCTACGGCGCGATCCGCCTCTCGCAGCTCCTGCAATACCACCTCTTGCTCCATCTCTGCCATTTCTGTGAGGTCATGGAACGCGAAAGATAGTACGCGTCCTTTTAAGATAATCTGAACCGGATTCTGGATCTTTTCCCAGCGGAATACGCTTCTCAGCACTTCATGCTGTTGAATCGTCCATTTCCACGCCTCACAGCAGACAGATAGATCAAGCTGACCACGTAGCGTATAGCTGTATTGTTCAAAATAAGCTCCTGTATCCTTGTCCCGCAAATAGTGATAGAGCATTCCTTCCTGCATGGGAGTCAAACCAATAACATCCTCCACATGTGTTTTGTTCAAAGGACGGTGGGCCATGGTCGTTCCCCCTTACATTTGAATGATGGTGCCAATCCCATATGCGAACAGTCCCTCTTGCGGGTGACGAATAAACGGTTCTCGACAGCCCGTTGGGTCTACAAATTCCTGAAAGGACGGATAGCTTTGTTTCACTTCATCCCAGAAAACGCCAACATCATAACCTCTTCCCCACGTTTCAGGCCGCATGCTGATATCATGAAAAGCAATCATACCGCCCGGCGCCACCAACTCTTGATACATGCGGAAATCCGAACTCACACCACCGTAGGAATGATCTCCATCAATAAATAGCAGGTCAATCTGGCGATTTCCCAGAACCTTTTTCAAATCCTGTTTGGTCGAGCAGTGAAATGAACGATCGCGAATAAAAGAAAACTGCTGTTTCGCGCTGCCGAAACTGGAGTAAAGCTGCACCTCATTGTCATCCTGACCACCTCCATACGGTCCACCCGGATAATCAATACTGACGAGCAGGGCTTCCGGGTCGGCTAGTTGGCTCAAGCAATAAAATACGCCGCCGCTGGCTGTCCCGATCTCAACGACTGTTTTAGGCTTTTGGCGCTTCACGACCTCCAGAAAACGACGCAGCTCATAGGGATTCTGAATGGCTGGAAAAACAGGTACATGCTCAGCGACCTGCTCCAAAATAGCTCTTAACCGGATGGATTGCGGACTGGTTACGTCCTCTTTAAGATTTTCCGGGGAGAGAAGTTCAAACAACTCGGGCACGATAACCTTAGCCAAGAGTCCTTCTACATCAGGCTCATCTTCCCCGTCCACTAACCAGGCTTCCGGCAACTTAGGAAGCTTGTCCTCTGGATTCTCTCCTTTTTCAATGGCTGCTTTGAAGTGACTCGCCTGCTCCCGTGTTAGCTTCACATACCCAGGCTTCCATGCATGAATGAGCAGAAAATCACCTTTCACCTTGATATGATCCAAGCCAAACTTGTGCACCCATGGCAGATCGTTGTATCGCTTTTGCAAATAATAATTTAAGGGGCCTGTCGGAAGAATTCGTAAATGGTCCAATCTGTTACTCATGCTCTCACCTCGTCCTCGTTGAAATCCATTCCGACATTACGCAAAAATGAGCCGGTATGGGAATGCACACAGGCTGCAACCTGCTCAGGGGTTCCAGCCACCACCAGCTGTCCACCTCTGGTCCCTCCTTCGGGACCAAGATCCAACACATAATCTGCCGTTTTGATCAAATGCAGATTATGTTCAATGATGAGGACGGTATTACCTTCATCTACGAGCTGTTGAAGGATGGTTAGCAGACGCTGGATGTCGTCAGGATGCAAGCCTGTGGTCGGTTCATCCAAAATGTATAACTGGCTGCGCCCCTTTTTTAACTGACCTAGCTCCTCCACCAGCTTAATACGCTGGGCTTCCCCGCCAGATAATGTCGTTGCAGACTGACCCAGCTTCATATAACCAAGACCCAGTTGGTTCATAAGCTTCAGCTTGCTGTAAATAACAGGCTGGTCAGCAAAGAAAACTGCAGCTTCTTCAATACTCATCTCCAATACATCCGCAATATTCTTCTCTTGATATGTAATGGCCAGTATATCTTCGCTGTAGCGTCTGCCCCGGCACGTCTCGCACATCATTTCAACGTCAGACATAAACTGCATTTCAGTGACGATCACCCCGAGTCCTGAACAAACTTCACAGCGTCCACCCGGTGAATTGAAGCTAAAATGTGCATCCTTCCGTTGCAGCTGTCTGGCTCTTTCAGTCCTGGCAAACAACTTACGGATAGCGTCAAACACCCCCACATAGGTAGCCGGAGTGGATCGCGATGTTCGTCCAATTGGCTTCTGATCGATACAAATCACCTGATCAATCGACGCTTCTCCTTTCATCTCTACATCGTGCTTCAGATATGCAGGCTTACCATCCAGGTGAGCACGCAATTTTTCATATATAACGTTATGAACCAGCGTGGTTTTCCCTGATCCGGATACCCCTGTGACACAAACCAAGCAACCGAGCGGTATGCGTATGTTCAGGTTCTGTAGATTATTCTCCCTCGCTCCCAGCACCTCCAGATACTTCCCGTCACGAGCCTTTCTCCGCCTTGAGGGCAATGGAATACCTCGCCGGCCGGCCAAATATTGTCCCGTCAAAGAATTGGGATTGCTCATGACTTGTTCCACCGTCCCCTGTGCCACAATTTCACCACCGAGCGCTCCTGCACCAGGTCCAATATCCACAAGATAATCCGCTTGGGCCATAATCTCTTCATCATGTTCGACGACCAAGATGGTGTTTCCCAAATCCCGTAGCCTGTGAAGCATTGCTATCATTTTGCCGGTATCCTTCGGGTGCAATCCGACACTGGGTTCATCCAAAATGTAGATCATCCCCATCAGTCCTGAGCTTAGTTGAGTCGTTAAGCGTACGCGCTGCGATTCACCACCCGAGAGCATCGTCACCGGACGGTTCAGACTTAAATAGTCCAGTCCCATGTCGAGCAGCAACGCCAGACGAGTCTTCATTTCCCGTAAAATAGGCTGTGCGACAGCCGCAAGACTCTGGAAAAATCGGGGGGCCGCTCGCAGTAGTTCATCGCAGTATGCATGCAGCTCAACTAACGGCATATTCGAAAAATCACGGATCGTTTGATCCCCTACACGATACAGAAGACGTTCTGCCTTCAAACGGGCTCCTCCGCAGCTCGGACACACTTGTTCTATCATGACTGCCTTATCTTCCGCTTTCATGGCGCTCATTTCGTCCTTGGCATTAGCGTTGAAGCGCTCATAAATGAGATTCACAATGCCTGCAAATTTTTCATGCATTGGCTTGCCACCTGTAGCAGGATTCTCAATGGCAATCTTTTCCCCTTGAGTACCGTATAGCACAGCGTATAACGCCTCATTCGGCAGATCCTTTACCGCCGTATTCAGGTCAAAATGATACCGGGTCGCCAGTCCCTCTAAAATTTTTCGATTTTTATGAAATTTCTCTTTCTCGCATTGCCAGCCAAGCAGGTGGATCGCTCCTTCGGCCACACTTTTGGATCGATCAGGAATCACACGTTCGAGATTCACTTCATAATGTGTGCCAAGTCCTGTACATGTCGGACAAGCACCCAGAGGACTATTGGATGAAAAAGCTCCTGCCGAGATTTCACTGACCATCATTCCGCAACGGCAACACCCGGAGTTTGGAGTACATGCAGATCGTTTATCGACCATAGGTCGAATTTGCATCCATCCGTCTCCCACATCCAGCGCCTTGTCTACCAGAACTTGAATATCTTTGACTTGCTCCACGGAATTTGAAATCGTCACTTGACCAACCAGTACCTCCAGCCGGTTGTACTCTTTTCCTAGGTGTACTACCTGTGGAGACATACTGGAGAACAAAACTTCTGCTTGCTGTACATCCAGCAATTTTTGGTTCCAATTTAACTGGGTATAGCCCTTTTTTCGTATTTCCTTCAGCAACGCTACAGGCCCGCCATGTGGCATGGAAAGAATTGGCGCATATACATCAATAGATGTATCAGATGGATATTGGAGCACCTGCTCTGTGATTTTCTTTCTGCTTTGAACAGGCAATGCTTCCTGGCAATAGGGACAAACGGCCTGACTTGTTCGTGAAAACAATAACCGCACATAAGAAGAAAGCTCGGTCAATGTTCCCACCGTAGACCTTGGATTCCGGGACAACGTCTTTTGCTCCATCGCAATTGCCGGAGACAGCCCTTCGATCAAGTCCACATCCGCATCTTCCGTTTTTCGCAAGCCCATTCGCTCATATGCGGACAGCGACTCCATTAAGCGTCGCCGTCCTTCTGCATATAGTGTATTGAACACTAGTGACGATTTCCCTGAGCCGCTTACTCCCGTGAAGACGACCAATTGATCACGCGGAATCCGCAAAGAGATATTTTTCAGGTTATGCTGTCTGGCGCCTTTGACAACAATGTAGTTTTGCATGTTTAAGCCCACACTTTTTTATAAATTTTAATGGATTGGTTATGAGCCACTGACTTCAGCACTCAGTACTTCCAGCTCCTTCATCTGTCCCATTTCCATCTTCAGCAGGCGGTCTGCGGTATGAAAATAATGGTCATCATGCGTGATGGCGAACACAATTTTGCCTGCCGCCTTCATTTCAGGCAGAAGTGTATGATAAAAGAACTTTCGGAACTCTGGATCTTGATCCGCAGCCCATTCGTCAAACAAATATACAGGTCGATTCTCCAGATAACAGATCAACAGCGCAAGCCGCTTCCGCTGGCCGCCAGATAGCTTGAGCGTGCTAAAATATCCATCCTTAACCGTTACTTTATCCTCCAATCCCAGCCTTTTCAGATAAAGAACAATGTCAGATTGCTTTTCCTTATAATCAATGTCGTACAAACGCTCAAACAAATGGAAATCAGAGAACACGGTGGAGAAATACTCGCCCGAGGTACGTGGGTCAATGACTTCTCCATTGATCGTGATGTATCCCGTTTGTGGCGGGTAAAGAGCGGTCATTAGCTTGGCAAGCGTTGTTTTACCACTGCCGTTGCCGCCTGTAATAAAAATGATCTGTCCTTTAGCGGCCTCCAGCGTAATAGGTCCGACCACAAAGCTGGACTCTCCAGTCACGTTGCTGTACTCAAAGCTAAGATTGTGAAAACCAATGCGTTCCACAGCAACCTCTTCATCTACCCCATTCGCAGTATCATGTACTTCTCCACTGTCATTAGTTGGCATTTCCGCAATAAAGGTTTTAATTCTTCGCCAGGAGGTCCGAATCTGGAACAACTCCGGCACAGCCTGCAACAACCCGTTGATCGGTCCAATCAAATAAAGAAACACGACAACAAATTGAATTAATGTGTAATCCTTTATGTTCGGGAAAATCGTCGGGAACACAAAGGTTACTACACCTAAAATTAAAATCAGCAGCGTTTCGCCCAGCACCAGCGCATTGGTAAATTTAATACGGGACACCGAGCGTTTTTGCCGATACTGTTCACAGCTATCCTGAATATCGCTCCCGAACTCCGCCTTTTTGCGACCATGCATACTAAGCTCTTTAAAGCCTTTGAGCATGTGATCGATAAACCCCAAATATACGTTTTGGGTATCCCTCGCCTCTTCCCAATAACGGTTAGCCGTACCGCTGACAAGGCTATAAAATGCGGCGATCACCGCAATCACGACCAGCGAGAGAATTGTTCCCCAAAACGAAATCGTACCGAGATAAACAAAGCAGCAGATGACAGTCAGCAAGCTGGTTGCGAACCCGACCGCCACATTAGCCGAGAAGCCGACCATCTCCGTATCATTATTTAAAGTGGCTAAAATTTTGCCGTTGTCCATGCGTTCTAATTTGTCATAAGAGCTGTGCAGCACTCGTTGAATGAGTTCCATCCGTTTTCGATAAATCATGTTATAGGTGATCTTCACTAATTTGGTTTCAATCAGCTTGCGGCCGAAAATATATACTGCCAGCGCCAGCCCGAAATAATACAGCAGGTATTTGAGCGGAATCTCGCTGCCAATCGAGAAATTGACGATAAAAATGACAAAGGCATTCGCCGCACCGCTCAGCAAGCTCATCATCACCAACAAAGGAAGCGAACGTCTAGTTTCATCTGCGTTAGGGAAAAGCGTACCCAGCACCAAGTAGACAAAGCTCAAGAGCAATCCTAGGCCCAAGGCCCCAATCGCAAACGGAAAGCTAAACGGAGACCAGACAATCGCGGTTGTCCAGGAAACCCCCTGCATCGCAGTAGGAACCAGATAAACTCCATACAAAAACGGTGTACTGCAAAGTAAAAACACCAGCCATGTAAGCAGCTTTTTTGGATTCAAAGACTTATAAACACGTTGTTTGCGGATGATGTCCCGTACAACTGTAATCAGCAGAACTCCTACAGCCAGCACATAACATGCCAGCATAATCGTAATGACGGACCATGCATTATCTGTTTTCTGATCCGGCTCATACGGAGACACAGGTTGACGATCTCGTAAAATATCCATCAGGCCGTGACCCGTAATATACGTTAAAGTGGTACCGTTATTCGCCATAATCCCTACAGCGAGCTGATCTTGAGGGCGAAAAACCATATATGCAGAAAAATTCGGATTTAATCCAGCCTTCGACACCTCTCCATTTCCGCTTTGATAATCAGCCCAGCCCATAGCATAAGACGACATATCAAACTTGCTGGGAGCCACAGTGCGGTCAGGCGCATGCGTTTCCATAATTAATGGAGTCATGGGAGATTTCAGGCTGCCCAGTTGATATTTGAGCCAGGTAGCCAGGTCATTACCGTCCATCATGATATAACCAGCAGGACGATTTCCCCTAAAGACAGGGGATTGATATTCACGTGCTTGAAAAAAGCCGTTCTTGTAGCCTGTTGCCAGTGTGGGTGCGGCTTCTGTGGGGTAAAGAGTGGTCTTATGCAGACCCAATGGCTGAAAAATATGGGCCTTCATATAATCTTCGTAAGGCTGCCCCGTGACCTTTTGAATGACAGCCCCCACGATGGCATAGTTAATGGTGGCATATTCAAAGCGTTCGCCAGGACGGTTATGTAATTCTAAGCCATTCACATTCCTCACGACCTGTTCGAGTGAATCGACGCGGTTGGAGATCGGAATGTCGGTAATCGTATACCATGGAATGCCGCTGGAGTGGTGTAGCAACTGTCGCAGTGTAATCTCGACATTTTGGTGTTTGTACTTGGCTTGGAACCATGGAAAATACTTCGAAACAGGATCATCCAGCTTCAACAAACCCTGCTGCTGTAGCTGCAGTACGGCAAGTGCTGTGAATCCTTTAGAACAAGAGGCAATTTCAAAGCTTGTCTCAGGTGTAACAGCAGCTTGCTTGTCCACATTTGCATACCCAAAACTTTTGAGGTAGGCCGTTTCTTTTCCCCGAACCACCACTACTGTCATTCCGGGGATATGACCTTCCTGCATTTTCTCATGAATAAATGCTTCTAGACGTTGAGTCGTGGCTTGATCCAAACCTGCTGCGGCTTCCGCGTGATTAGGCAGAATACATGCCGCCACTAAAGCGAAAATCAGAATAACCGCTGCCATTTTTCTCATGATCATCTTTTTACATTCCATAATCGCTCCAGCTTTCTTTGTAATATGTAATCAAAGCATGCTTGACCAATATATGTAAGACTAATTATCTAGTAATTATATAAAAACACTAGGATAAATAGTATTCAAAACGAAGCATTCAATATGGCGTATAAATATGCGTAATTTTATATTTATTTTATGGATATTTAAGCAATTTATAATGAATATATATTAAATAGGAATGGGTTTATGTGACGAAAAATCGGGAGATTACCAGGTATTGATCTTAATTCGGAGAGTCAATTGCCAAAAATACGTAATAAACTAATAATTATCAATTTAATTGAATTTGTATTAACACCTTAACATTTCATCCCGTTCGGATGTAGTGAGTTAATTCACACTTTTTCGAAATTCCCTAGTAAACCTACAAAAACCTTTTAAAGGGAACTCGTATGTTTAAATTGGTATACAATTGTCGAAAATCTGTTTTATTTTCCTCATAAAAATACAATTTTTCTGCTTGATTGTTTTTATTTGGTCGGATAGCATCATTTTTATGTAGACTCTACGTTTTTCAAAATCTGCATGTATAAGGAGGCTAATGTATGTTCTATGCATTAACGCATGCTCAAAAAAGGATTTGGTATAACGAAAAAATACATGGTACGACGGCCATGCATAATCTGACCGGACTAGTACGCATTCAAAAGGAACTCGAGCTTGATGCACTGGAGAATGCGATTCAGCTCTTCATTTCCAAAACTGAAGGCCTCCGTATCCGGATCGAAGAGCAAGATGGAGAACCCGTACAATACGTTAAGCCTATGAAAAGGAGAATATCGAATATCTCGATTTTAGTCATGAGACTGATCCTGTACAGCATTTTGAACAATGGCTGAAGGTCGTGAGCGGACAAGCGATGCCTCTGTTGAACTCCAAACTATATTCTTTTGTTATCTTTCGGCTGGGACCTGATGATGTTGGTTATTTGGGTAAATTTCATCATATTATTGCAGACGGTTGGGCTTTACATATCGTGTCGGAACGAATTTCGCAGTATTATACTCTACTAGTCAACCACCGTCCTCTCCCTGCTGATGAAGAATATTCCTACATACCTATCATTGATCAAGAACAAGCCTATCTAGCATCTGAACGTTTTATCAAAAATAAAATGTTCTGGAATGAAAAGTTTCAAACCTTACCTGATATGATACCCATCAACAAAAGTAAAGATATTTCGGCCGTTCGCTCATCCTTTGCCATCGATAGCGAAACCTCTCGCATCATCCAGAATTTTATCCAAAGCTCCAAGCTTTCTGTAAATGTGTTATTCGTATCCGCCCTTCTGCTTTACATCTACCGAACGACTCAAGAAACCGATGTAGTCATCGGGACACCTGTCCTGAACAGATCAGGAAAAAAAACAAAAAAATACGTTTGGCATGTTCACCAGCACAATGCCGTTTCGTATCCAAGTGGATGAAGCTTTAGATGCCTACTCCTGGATGAAGCAGGTGGGAACAGAGCTAATGAATTTTTACTTTCATCAAAAATATCCGTATGATCTTCTGGCTGGTGGTTTGGAGCTTGCCCAAAAAGGATATAACGGTCTGTTTGATATGTGTGTTAATTATTACAATATGAAATTTAGTCCCCAATTTGATGGATGCCCCTATGAAGTTCAGGAGGTATTCAGTGGTTATCAGCCTTATGCCCTGCAGCTAGTTATACGTGATTGGGAGGGGAGCGGAAAAATTACGCTGGATTTTGACTATAGAGTGAAGACTTTCAGCGAGCTGCAGATTGCCAAAATGTTTGAGCATCTCATGCATATGATTCGCGAGATGATCGAGCAGCCATACACTCCGATTGCGGAAATTGAAATGCTGTCTACGCAGGAACACAATGAGCTAATCTATGAGCTGAATCAAACTCACTCCCCCTATCCTTCGTCCCTAACCATTACTCAGTTATTTGAACAGCAGGTCGTTGAAAAAGCTAATGAAATTGCCTGTTACTTTGAAGAGCAAACGTTAACCTATCGTGAGTTAAACGAACGAGCTAACCAACTGGCGAGGTTTTTAAAAAGTAGGGGGATTGGCCAAGAGAGTATCGTCGGAATCATGGCGGGGCATTCGTTTGAACTTATCATTTCGATCTTAGCTGTATTGAAATCAGGCGGG
Source organism: Paenibacillus sp. ICGEB2008 (assembly GCF_000307675.1). Taxonomy (NCBI): domain Bacteria; kingdom Bacillati; phylum Bacillota; class Bacilli; order Caryophanales; family Paenibacillaceae; genus Paenibacillus; species Paenibacillus sp. ICGEB2008. The sequence continues at coordinate 431,403 of NZ_AMQU01000007.1, read as the reverse complement.
GCCTACCTGCCGATAGATCCACACTATCCAGCTGACCGTGTTAGCTTTATGCTGGAGGATTCCGGGGCTGCCTTGCTGCTCACCGACGCACCATTGGATGATGATATCTCTTTTTCCAGAGAAGTCTATCGTATGGATGATGCATCCCTGTACGATGGTGATGACTCCAATCTGGAGCCGAAAATCGGATCGGACCAGCTCGCTTATGTCATTTATACCTCTGGTTCTACAGGCAAACCTAAAGGAGTCGCAGTCCACCACAAGGGACTTGTGAATTACATATATTGGGCGAATAAAACCTACTTTACCGCCGCACGTGAGGTCTTTGCCTGTTATTCGTCAATAGCCTTTGACTTGACCGTCACTTCCATATTCACCCCATTAATCAGCGGTCATGCCATGAGCCTCTACAGGGATGACGATTACAGCGAATTTGTATTGTTTCGCATTCTGAAAGACCAGCGTACAACCATTGTGAAGCTTACTCCCGCCCATTTGTCCCTTCTTCAAGAGTCGAATATTCGTACATCGAACGTCCGCAAATTCATTGTAGGTGGAGAAGATTTCAAAGTCAGTCTTGCCCGGAACGTTCATGACATATTTGGTGGCAATGTTACTCTGTACAATGAGTACGGACCGACAGAAACCGTTGTAGGCTGCATGATCCATATTTATGATTCGAACCGAGATATCCGAAGATCCGTTCCTATCGGCGTACCTTCTGATAACGTGGCTATATATGTGCTGGATGCGTACTTAAAGCCTGTTCCTATGCAGGTAAAAGGAGAAATTTACATTTCCGGTCCCGGAGTGGCGAGAGGATATTTGAATAGACCTGAACTCACAAAAGAAAGATTTCTCGATAATCCTTTTGTTCCAGGAGAACGAATGTATAAAACCGGAGACTTGGGAATACGGCTGGAAAATGGCCTGATTGAATACCTTGGCCGGAAAGATCACCAAGTCAAAATCAAAGGCTTTCGTATCGAACTGGGGGAAATTGAAGGCGCGCTATCCTCATATCAAGGTATTCAGCACGTTGTTGTGAATGTAGTGGAATCGGACGAAGACAATAGCCAGCCTATGTTGTATGCCTACTATGTATCAGATGCTGCTGTCTCTCCCGAGCTTCTCAAAAATTATTTACATGCTTGTCTTCCCCATTACATGGTGCCTAGCCATATAATCCGGCTCGAGACCGTACCACTTACGTCAAATGGTAAGGTCGACAAGCGTAAACTTCCTGTACCAGACTTGTCCTCTGGATTAACGAGCATATATGAGGAAGCTCATAATGAGGTTGAAAATATTCTCGTACAGGTTTGGGGAGAGCTATTCCAGATGGCTAACATAGGTATCCATGATAATTTCTTCGCACTGGGCGGAGACTCTATTAAGGCGATCCAAATGACATCCAAATTAAATAACTATGATCTGGAGATAGGCGTACAGGATATTTTAGCGCATCCCAATATCGCGGAGCTTGCTCATTATACACGTCCAAAGCGTCAGCTATACGATTCAGCTCCAGCCAGCGGAGAAATTCTGCCCACTCCTATCTCCAGTTGGTTTATGGCGCAGACATTTCACAATCCTCATCACTATAATCAATCGATCATGCTTCTGCTGAAAAACGAAATGGATCGTTCCGCTTTGGAAAAGGCCTTTCAGAAGGTGATCGAGCATCACGATGCTTTAAGGATGAGCATGGAGCCTGATGGCAAGTTATTTTATAATCCAGAACTGGCCACCGTCTCGTTCAAGCTGGATTGTTACGATATGATGCATATTTCAGCCGAGGCCCGGCAACATGAATTCAATAACCTGGTGCATAACCTGCAATCCGGTTTCGATCTGTCCCACCGTCTTCCTATCCGCGCAGCTCTATTCGATCACGGACAGGAAACTCGGGAACTGTTCATCACTGCCCATCATCTGGTTGTAGACGGAGTTTCCTGGAGAATTATATTGGAGGATTTATTGAATGCATACCATGCTATAAAAGAAGATGAGGAGGTAAATTTCCCAAGAAAAACAGCCTCAGTTCAAGCCTTTGCTCAAGAACTCCATCACTATTCCACGACTGCGGATCTACGGAAAGAGCTAGAGTTTTGGCGCGAAATAGAGGGTGGAGTCCGCTATTTTCCAGCATCTATCACAAGCCTACCAACCGCTACCGTAAACTATGCTTCATGCGCTGTGGTTGAAGAACATCTGTCTCCTGTCCAAACGCACAAACTGCTCCATGAGATGTCTCAGGCTTACCATACCGAACCTGTAGATTTACTGCTGGCTGCCTTGGCGTTAAGTGTAAAGGAATGGACCGGATTGGACGATTTCACTTATGAGGTTGAGCATCACGGAAGGAGTCTAGATCACATAGATGTATCCAGAACGGTTGGCTGGTTTACTGCGTTATATCCCTTACGTATTCAAATGCCGGGCACAGAAATAGGCAGTATCCTTGCACATGTCAAGGACCTGCGAAGACGTGTCCCCCATCAGGGTATAGGTTATGGCATCTTAAAATATATGCTAGGGGCTATTGAAAAGCATACAGACATTCGTCCTATACGCTTCAATTATCTGGGACAATTCGATCACGAAAGTCAAAGTTCAGACTATGTATATAGGGATACTTCAGACCGTCAAAATGTAGACAACGCCAATCATCTAACAGCCGCCATCGAGGTCAATAGCCTGATTGTTAACGACCAATTGGTGATCGATATGATGTACAGCACAGAAATGTTTGAAGAGGAAAGTATAACTGAATTTATGCATATGTATGTCCAAGCAATTATTCGGATCATTGATTTTACCGTTCGTCAGCAGAATGTTCATTTCACTCCTTCGGACTTTGAAACCGCTCAGATTAGTCAGGAGGATATTGAATTACTTTTCGAGTAAAGATGCATTTTCCATTTACCTTTTTTTGGGATTCAACCTATTCAGAGGTCATAAAAAACATCACTTAACCATAAGGGCAGGCGGCTGCATTTAACCGCCTGTCTATTTAGGCTTCGCTCGTAGTTTCTTTACTCATTTCATATAAAAGTGGGATGGGCAGTGTATAAGTTCTTTCGAAGATCATTTGGCTTTTTTAAACACACCCAGACGGTTCAACACGACCAGTAAGCGATAAAAATCATAACTGCTTGGCAGCTTCGCATCCACAATCGGACTTGCCGGATTAACTGCAACGGCGGCAGCTACCGCTTCCTTGGCCCAGACCGGTACAGGCATAGCCTGACGCGCCTCCAGTTCAGCTACTCGCTGATCCACCTTTTTAATATACGCGCTCTGTTCATTTAAAGTTTGCTTGAGCACATCTTTGCTGTTTTCAAGGGCGTCTATCTGCTGCTGCAGGGCCTTAAATGCCGCTTTTTCCTCTGCTGTCATTGGCTCATCCCCCTCTTCTCCTGCAAATGCTTGGCGTAGCTCGGCCTCTGTTCCGGCATATACATTCAGATCCACAGGCCCTTGAATGCCATCAACCCGTCCACTATCGCTGTATTGCCAGAAATCCCAGCGCTTCCATGCTGTGGTATCACTAGGGAGTCGTGTACTATAACGTGCAATCCACAGATTATAACTACCCAGCGGGTCTTTAAAATGGGCAGCAAAAGCATTGCCCGTATATACCATCGGCTTGCGGCCGCTTACTCGTTCAAATTCCGTCAAAAATGCCAGCGCAATCTCATGAATCGCGGCCGAGCTAAGCTTTCCCGGATTGTTTTCATAATCCATCACCGCTGGTAAGCCGAGCGCTTTCGCGCCTCCCACCTGATCCAGTACCTCGGCGAAATGTCTGGCTTCCCCTTTGGCTGCGTTTACACTGGTTGCATCTACAAAATGGTAAGCTCCCAGCAGAAGCCCGGCTGCCTTGATCCCTTTTGCATTCATGATAAATGTTGGATCAACGTAACGCTGTCCTTGACTTGCTTTAATAAATGCAAACGATTTACCATCGGCTCGTACGCGTTTCCAATCAATCGTTCCCTGATATCGGGACACGTCAATGCCTTCGGCAGCATTAGGGATGCGATTTTGCATAAGGCGCTCCCTCCTTGTCATTCATAATGTTGTAGCACGCTGTCTCTGTTATCCATATGCTTGGACCAAGTAAACGGTCTGGGCTTTTCCATTTTTACGCCGAAAAAGGGCGAAAAGGTAGTCTTCCTTTTTTGTAATGGCGACAGTCAGCACTTTATAAAGCTTTATTTTGCTTGTCAGAAGGATCGGTTGGCTTTATTTTTTCCCCACTCGACTTGGACTCAAAAATGGCTACCGCATTTCGCAAAATATCCGGCATCGGCACTCCCATTCTGCCCACATTTTCTATAATGGACAACAGCTCGTTCGCTAAATAAAAGAAAACGACGGCATCCCGGAAATAGTGTGCATCCCCGAGAATACCGTCGATTAGATGGGCTACCGTAATGAGCAAAAACACGGTAACCTTGCGAAAAATACCGTAATATCCTTGGCGGCTTTTCAGCTCCCCATTAATCCAGGCCGCTGCCCATCCGGTGAAAAAGTCGATCACGACCATCCACCACAGCAACGTCAGCATTGTAGTCCACCCCCCGAAAAAATAACCGATCAAGGTCCCCGTGGAAAACCCCAGCCAAATCTGATCGATCTTTTCATGCATGTTTGTTCCCCCTTTTGAATCTAGGTTTAAAATGAATGCCCTCGGTTAATCCAAGGGCATTAAAAAACACGCTGTGCGCAAGCGTGTTTTCTTATACTTGCTCAGTTCTGGCTAAATCCAAATTCGTCTTAACCATGTCTTGCAGCACTACTGGCACATCTTCAATTGAACGACGACCAGATAAAATAAGTTGTACGAAAGTTACCGCGAATGATTTTTTCATTCTATTATCCACCGTATTACCTCCTCTAGTTATTATGCTGAAGTAAATAGTACCTATCTTTAAAATTCTATTTAAACATTCTGCTGTGACATCACTAATTGAATCAGCCCTGCAATTGTCTCTTTGTTATCTAGATCGGCTTGTTTTAATATCTTAATTTCTTTTCGGAGCTGTTCCTCGAAAGTTGGCTTAGGGCTCAGTGCTGGAATCTTTTCGAAATCACCTGTGTCCGGATGGAATTTACTTCCTAATACTTCGTATCCATCAACTTCAATTACTTTATCACCTGCTGGTGCTTCAATACTCTGCGATACTGCGAAAATTACGCAATCATTATTATACTGAGCAAAATATTTCATACAAACATCCCCACCTTAATTAAATTCTATGACTTCAAAACTTGCAAAAATATAATAATCTCCGCCTCTTTCATGAGTGAATTTGACTTGCGTTGGGCTTATAATGCTGGCCATATGGCTATGATCATCTCCGTAAGTTGTTAAGTTCAACATTGCTTTTCCGACATTGACAGGTGCAATATTTACAATACCGTCAGGCACATTACTGGAAATACTAAATCTTTGTATGCTTTTCACAGAACCAGTCTCCTTTACACTATTAATAAGTTGTCTTAATTCATCACCCATTGCCTTTACCGCACTAGGCGTTGCTGCCTGATCTGTAGCTGTACTCCCTGTGGAAGTATTAAGCTGCACAATCCCTCTCGCCTGTGTTGACGCAGAAGGCAAATCTGATGCAGGGTGACTATGCTGCTTAGGAGCTGCATATTGCTCTGTATACTTCTTGGCATTTCCCTCTGCTGCGCTCCAGGCCGCTTGTTTGGCTGCCGTAACATGGATCTCTGTATTGCTGGCATGATTGTCTAGCGCTTCCTTGGAAGCAATCCCGTTTCCAGCCGGGTCCTTTTTGATATTTTCAACCTGCGCGGCCAATTCCTGATCGTTTGCATAAAGAGTATCAATGGGGACATTCAGAACGTCCGCATGTCCTTGGTCGGTAGTAACAAATCTGCGTGGTTGTTGTATGCTCATATTTCTTCATCCTCCTTAATAAATATCATCAATTTCGAAAACAAACTCCATATCACTGTCCTTGACCTTATTAGTCATCGTACGGACAGCTGTTAATTTACCAGCCGAATCTACCAACGCAAGCTCATTAATAGTCTCACCCACCAATTCATTTTCTGCCAGTGAGCAGGTATACCGAATGGTTGCAGGAGCAATGAATTCTGAATTGGTAATATCCTTCTGAACCAATTCCTTTCTCAACACCTGTTCTGTTCCCTCCAATGGCAGTGGCTTCCCTGCTTGATCCACACCCCCACTACCAAACGCCATTTTTACCACTTTTGTCAGTGTTCCTCCTTCAGCGCGGGCACGTGCCATCTGTTCCCTTGCGTAAGCAGTTGTAACTGTCAGAACTTGTTCTGCCATACTTATCATCCCTTCTATCTTTAAGATAATTTCTTTATATATTTAAATTGAAATGACTTCCTCGGTTGAGCTTAACATCTGACTCCCATCCAGCATCATGCTGCCATCTAATGTCCAATAATGGTTTCGAATTTTCACGTTGGCTTCCTGATGATGATCCATTCGATGCTTGATGACTAGTCTCGTACGGTTGAAATATCGCATAGGTTCCTCTGTCCATCCGGACAAAGAGGCTATCCCGTCCAGTAGCTCGACACCATCTAAGTACCATGGCTTCCCACCAAAAAAGCGGGCTCTCGAACGTAATCGAATACGAGAAACCATTTCATTCTCATGAAGAAATGCAAGCCTAGTTTTGTTATTCATATAAAATGCAAGATGAGCAGGCTTAATATCCTCGATGATCTTTTTGAAATCAATCATATTTTCAGGAATACGGTTTTCAAAACTTATACCAAACTTATATTCCATCGGATGAAAGTCTACTTTCCCTTCCACACCAAAAGAGTTCATGATTTTCCGTACTAAGTCTCCTGAAAATTTACCGCTTCCACGGAGTTTCGACTCCACAACAGAACGTCGCTGTTCCAACGGCTTTTCCAAATCGACCGGGATACCTAACTCCATCTCCCAGCTTTCCAGCGCCCAAGTGGCTGTGCGAACAAAAAATTGCGCCAATGTTTCATCCAGCGCGAGATATAGAGCATCTAGTTCGCTACCCTTTGCATCCATATCTGCATACATTACGCGAGAGGTTTCGTAATAGGCTGGCAGACAGGAGAATAGCTCTTGTCCACGCGAACTGGACATTAGATCCATTCTTTCATACATACTCACTCCTCCTTTGAGTACAGGCATTTTTGCTCTGTGCTCTATACCGTCTTCTTACGGAAAATAGAGCTATACCATTTAACCGTTTCTCGCTGTGCACTAGAACCCTCCATAGATGGTAAATTCTCTACGTTATCCAATTCCAGATCAGAACGATGGGATAAAATCATTTCCAACACTTGTTTACGTTGTTGTTCATTTAAAGCATAGCTTCCAATAATAGATGCTACATGGTCTTCTCCCCGATCATAGCGGGTAATACAGGCATGAGCACAAATGCGTAACTGAGCCTCTGTTAAAACGGTCATAGTTATGACTTCACCTCTTTCAATAGGTCTTTTGAAGTTAAATAGGAGTAAGTACTTGTTTAATTTCCTGTGTTACCAAGCATGAGCTGAGTCAAAGTTAATTCAAGATCTGCTATACGCTGCTTCAATAGATCTGTCTCACTTAGCTGTTGTTCCGATTTTTGCGTCAGTTCTTTAATCGCTGCCCCACTTAATCCTTCACTCCAGAATGTCGTTGGATCTCTTCGTTCTGGGGCTGTAAATGTCTGAGCAAGATATCCCGGCTCGTCACCACGTTCATTTTCCAGCATGTTCTGCCATTCATCATGTAGCTTCTGAAATGCAGCTTGAGATTCCTTGCTGATTTGCTCATTCATCTTCTGGGCTTCTAACAATTTTCCATCATATTCCGCTTCATGGGTTAGCCAGGATTGAATGTCAAAATGAGGCTGGTATAATCCCGGTGGAACTGGAATACCTACGATATAACCAGTAAGTTTTTTTTCCTTCATAGTCTGATTCATGGTTTCTAATGAAGCATAAAAAGGGACGACTCCCACAAAGGCATCGTCCACAAGTTCATCCTCTAGATAGAGGCCGTTTGGATTTACTTTAGGAACCGCTCTCAATTCGGTCACTCCCCTTATTTTGCACGGTATTTAAAATCAAGTATCAAATAAGAATTGTGTACTGCGTTATCGCATTGTATACTGGTCTCGCCTACATATATAGTTGAGGGATAAGGGACACTACCTTCAGCAGAAAGTGCCGCAACCTCCATAGGTCTTTCTGCCTCATAACCGGCTGGTAACATAAATATCTTTGTTCCAAAAGCAGTGACACCTCCGCGAATAAATCCCTGTACATGTACCCAGCCCTGAGAATCCTTACAGTAGCCTAATGGTCTACGAGTATTATCATAGTTAACCCATCCGTTAAGTAACGTAGGTGCTATCCATTTTAAAGTGCTTTTTTGCTCTCTCCTCTCATTTTCAACGACCGATAAAAGTGCACTATTCTGTTGAACACTATCCACCAAGTCAAGCAAAAGCGTTTTTTCGTTGGCTGTGTAAGTTCCGATAAAGGTGGCAACGGGTGAACGATCAAACATTAAGTAGGTAGTATTATAAGACGACGATAAATCGAAATTAGCAGCTAATGTATACACTTGCTCTTTACCATAGGTGGATTGGTATTGATCTGAAACTGCAGCAGTTCTCCATGACAAATCTTTTTTACCATCTTTATAGACGGATAGGATTTTATTTACTTTATTTTTTAAAATACTCGGATCATCTGTACGACCGTTAATATAATAGGCCCCGTTTGTGTAAACAGCCTTTGACCGTTCACGTAGTATAATTCCCGTACCGATTTCAACCTGATTCTCACCCTCCATAAAGGTTAACTGTCCCTCGCTAACGATAGGTTCAACAGTAGGCGCCTCAAGCTGATAAGTGAGTTGTTGCGTTGTCCAATTTCCATACCTTGTGTATGCCAAGGAAGCTATATCTGTTGTTGGTAATGTTGTAACGAAAAACGTTGCAGATGGCGTACCGTTAGCCACATAAATAGAATCTATTGGGCACCACGCCTTGCCTGCTTCTTCGTTATTAAAGGGTTTGCTTACATCCCCTTGTCCCGCAAGATACATCTTCCAACCATTAAAATACGCCTTAATTTCGTCCGGTGTCGGTATATAGCTGTCTCCCCATCCGCTATCTGCAACCGACACCCCTATTTGAAAATTATCGTACGTGCCATTATTACTCGATGAACCTATATTGAGGCTGTCAGATTGACTAGTTACACTTGCATAATCCGATTCTTTAATAACCTTGCCGTCAAACTTGACAAATATCCCAGTACCATTTATGGCTGATATTATTCCGTTGTTTGGTGAGCCTACCGTTTTAATCCCTATTACCGATGTGTAAAACGCATACTCCCGATTATCATCCAGCACTAGGGTTTTCCACTTCTTAGACTTAAAGTATTGGCCCTCCCGCTCAAATACCGTATCAGCATTTTCGCCCGTAACAGGATCGGCATGCAGGTCTGCTTGTAATGCCAGCATGGAGTCTTCACGGGGTTTGAATGGTTTGGCAATGCTTCCAATGTTAAGCATCATTTCTGAAAAGACAAACGTACCAAAAACACCTGTGTCCGCTCCAACTATAATACGCAATCCATATGTCCCCGCAGGAGTTGTAAACGTCTGTGACAAAATATGCTCACCGTTAGCGACTGCATATGGACCAGTGTCTAAGGGTTCTCCAACGTAACTCCCGTAAGCATCTAGTGCGTGAATATTATAGTATCCACCTGCACCAATGACTCCGCCGATATTAGATACTGACACTTTCATAGATAGAGTATAAACTTTACCAGCTGTAGCAGGAAGGTTCCAAGCATACAAGCTATATCCCGCCGTACTTTTAGTGATAGTGGCGACATATGGAGCAGTAATTTTTTTTGAACCTGCAGTCACGCTGTTTTCAGCTTCATAAATGCTAGGCAATAAATTCTCGCCATACCGAATCGCATACGGATTACGCACAGGCATAATGCTGTCTACATATGGATATTTAGTAGATACTTGTTCAGGTGACATGCTATCTAGGGTAGCATATTCTGAAGCGCTGACCTCATAAAGACGAATAGCATCTGCATAAAAAGCTTGGCCAGTTGCTGTTGAAATCGATGAAACTTCCAGGTTTATCGCAGTATCATTTGTCGGTGCACATTTTGTATAGATCGTTACGAATCGACTTTGATCTTTTGACTGCTTGAGGGCCTTATTACCACCTGTTGAAAAGTTTACATAGATATTGTTTGAAGCATTGATGTTTTTAACATCAGCTAGGGCGATATAGTATCTTCCACCAGTAAACTTCAATCCGGTACTATACACGTTATACACACCGGAGGCATTCTTTGCAGTAACCTTGATAGATCCTGCACCCTGCGCCTTATTAGATGTTTCAACTGCAAGATCAGCTTCCCAACCTAAAAGGCTGCCGATTCGGTCACAAGAGCCTGCCCGCCCCAACAAATTCACTAACGTACGCCCGCTCAGCCCCGTCAACGAAAATGGCGCAGCCTTTTCCGCATGAACAATCTGTACCCCAGGTTCCAAAGTTACCGCCTTACGCTCTGTTGTATTCAAACGCTTCTTAATCTCATTCACACCGTCATTCACGTCACCTGCAAATTTATCTACAGACCGCCAGTTTTCATCCAAGTACTTCTCCAGATCAAAATATGTTGTTTTGGGCGATGTGCGGTCAATTTGATTTAAACCAAGATTCGGTGTTTTTTCGCTTGCCATGTTATGCGCCACCTCCTAAATATCTATCCTGTGTTGTATGTTCATTTTCATAGAGGGTCATGGACTCCACTTCCGCAATGGTCAGGTAGCGTAATTTATACTCTACCGCCATATGAGCAGGTTTGATCTCCTCAATGGCTGCTTTAAGATCCTCCACGTTGGGCGGAATTCCGATGGTGTCCATAAATTTGACCGTAAATCCCCATTCAGCAGGGTGAAAAGTAACATCTACTGTGCCTCCGTCATACGCCTCAGCTACATTTTTGACAAGCTTGCCTGAAAAGGTTCCTGCTCCCCGTAGCTTCGATTCCACCACTGCGCGCCGCTGATCCAACGGCTTCCCCAGATCGGTTTCGATCCCCAACTCCATTTCCCAGCGTTCCAGCCCCCAGGTGGCGGTACGTACGAAAAACTGTCCCACCGTTGCATCCATTGCAAGATACAAGGCGTCCAGTTCGCTTCCTTTAGCATCCATATCGGAACGCATCACACGTGAGGTTTCATAATAGGCAGGCAAATAGGAAAGCAACTCGCGTCCCCGCTCGCTGCTCATTTGGCTTACTGTATCTCCCGCTATTGCTAACCGGTTAGCAAAGGTGTCATCACGGTTTACACGTTTTCCCTCGTCAGGGTTATTCAAAAACTCTTCAAAACTGTCCATTCCGTTGTTACTCACTGACGCTCACCGTCCCCAGCACTGCCACCTGACCTGATCCAATCTCAATATTCTGATTGCTCTGTCCGTTGATTTTCAGCTCAGAGAAATCAATAATAATTGGAATGTCCAACAGCACAGCAGAAATCCGGGTGTACCTTACCAACGGATCTGCCTTGTAAAAAGCAAGCTGCTTCAAATACGTCCGCACACCGTTTTCGATCAGCTTTTTGATTTCATCCAGTGTGGACGGCTTCTCTTTGGTGCGCTGTACCTTGACCGAAATGTTTATTTCCACTTCTGCCGCTGGCATGATCGTCACCACAGGACCTGCTGGTGCTAACCCTTCGCCTTGCCCATCCTGGGTCGGATCGATATACTTCTGCACCGCAGCCACGATTTCCGGGCTGGCAGCGCGTTTATCCGTATCCAGCACATATAACCCCACTGTTCCTGGCCCTTTCCAGAGTGGAACAACTTCCACGCCACCCACTCCAGCAATCTCATTCGCCCACTGGGTATACTGCGCCTTGTTGCCGCTTGTACCCTGGTTCCGCACCTTGGCATAAAAACGCTCCAGCAACAGCTGGTCGCTTTCAATGTCTGTGCCGCTTTTGGTTTCCTCCGTATTGATCACGGAGGAAACCCCGCTAATCGGAGTAGCCATCACCTGAATGACACCCGCTGGCACGTTGCCGCTGCGTCCAGGATTGACCGCCCGAATGGCCGCTTCCCCGGTACCCTGTTCATCCAGCGTGACTGAGGTCGTGGTCGCATACTCAATGGAGGCTTCCCCGGATACATCATCTGCCGGAGTCGCCACCAACGTTCCCGCCGGGACGATTGTTCCAGCTGTGCCTGTGAACTTGACCTTCCCTGATGCAGCAACGGCTTCCCGTCGTGTCACTCCATGCTCTGCTGTACGCAAATCCAGTTCCGGCGAGCGAAAATCCGGGTTATCACTGGCTGCTGTGCTGGCAAACCCCCGACGCAGTAGCTCCTGCGCCCAGATTGCCACTTCAGAAAGCATAAATGCCACTGGCGCCTGCGCATCCCAAATAAAAGAGCCCTCGGACTTATCGATGTCCGAAGGCACTTTTTCCAGCATTCGATTTAAAATTTCCTCTTCCGTCTGGTCTACCAAATATTCCGGCAAGTCTGCCATTAGATCACCACACTTTCCACAATTTCTGTCTCATCCCGCACGTTCGTAATCTGGCAGCTAAAATAGCATGCCTCACCTTCCCATCGAAACGTGAACTGATCCACACTAGCCGTACGTGCATCTGCTAGCAACGCCTCTGTGACCATGCGCTTAATTTCACTTTCTTGCACACCGTGCCCATAGCTGCTGCCAATCAGCTCCTCCAGCTCACTTCCATAATCAGGCGAATAGATTACATGACGGTAGCGAGGAGTGCGTATGGCTTTTTCACACCACTGTACCCAAGCTTCTTTCTCGCCTGTAGTCACGATTTTACGGCTAGGGCTCATTACAAACTCCCCAGCTTCAAAATCAAATCTCCAGCTTCGCCCAAATACCGCACGGTTATCCTCCAGCACTTCTGGATTGGTCATATCTGTGTCTGTCCAGATCATATCATCTGTTTCGGGAAACAAATTAGCCACGTCCATTCACCACCTTACATACGACCACCACATCGTTACCACTATTCACCCGCATCGCCAGTACACGATCCCCAGGCTTAAGTCCTTTGTTCAGGCTCAGATTTACATCCTCCAGCTCATCCTCCCCGATATAAAAAGAGGTTTTCAGCTCTTTGCCTTCCCAATTTTCTGATTCTACCGATGTTGAGGTACCTTTGTACATATGGCGTGGTACAGATAGCAGCCCCGGCAGCTCGGCGACCAGATAATCCTGAAGCTCATGTTTAAAATCATCCAGCTTGAGTCCTGTGGAAGTGATGGTACCTAATACTGCACCTACTCCACTCAGCGCTTGCTTGGTGTGTTTATGAAATGAAGATTGCAGCGCAGTGGCTAAATGCCCGTAGGGGTCCTTATTCAAGGTAAAACCTCCTTTTTACATCGTCATACGTTCCGAGTTCTAGCGACATACTGCCAGGGTTGCCCAATTCCCTGCTTACTGAAATCACCAGCAGCTTCATGTTCCCTAACATTACCGCGTCTCCTGCTCGAATCGTATTCATATCTGGCGCATTTACCGATATCGTTTGTTGTATGCCTCTCAGCTTACTTTTGGCCAACTCACGTGCCGCCGCACCCGATTTCACCTCGTCATCCTGTACGATCACCTGAAGTGTTCCATATTTGGCAATATCCTTTTCCTCAAGCGCCATCACCTTGGAAGGAACCTCTTTCCCCGTTTCACTGGCCGCCGTAGCCAGCACCTTCACTCTCGTGGCTGCGCCTTCCAATGTACGGGATTGTGTCGTATCGGTCACTTTCTCCAAAACATATACATCTTTGTTCGTGCCCAGTTCGTACAGCTCCAAGCCGGAAGAAATCATACGTGGATGATACAGCTTGCCGCCCGCCTTGGCCGTCTCCCGCAGATCGCCCAGCATCATGGAATAAATGGACTGCGTCCGGTATACGGCGCGCCCAAGCTGCTTTTTTGTGTCTGGCAAAGAAGCGATTTTCAGCTTCCAATCCCTCGCATATTTCTGAAAACGCTGGGTAGCCGTCTGCTTGGCAGGAAGTAAATATTCATCCTCCGACTTGTCCAAATATACCGTACGGTCATATAGCGTCAGCGTCATACGTTTAAGCCCGTTATTGGAGGTTTCCACTTCCCAGATCACCGCTGGAGACAACAGAGGAACATAGTCTTTTTTACCATAAGGAATACCACTAACCCGGATTGACATCCCTGGAGAAATGACCGGCATATCGGACGTAACGACCAAATTGACCGTCCCCTGATAGGCGATTTGCTCCAGCGAATCTCTCAAATTAATGTTCTCCACAAGTGGCGAAAGATCATATTTATCCTGTAAAATGACTTTATAACTCATGACAGCACCAGCTTTTGCCCCGGTTTAATCGCATTCGGATTTTTCCCGATGACCTTTTTGTTAAGCTGATAAATGCGGTTCCATTGCGAACTATCTCCTAGCTCCAGCTTGGCAATTTTGGACAAGGAATCTCCCGATTTAACCGTGTAAGTTTTCTTTTTTTCTTTCATATCCGTGCGAGGCTTTTTGTTGACTGTCGCGGACTTCGAGCCGGTGCCAGCTTTTTTGGCTACCTTCATTTCACTCCAGGTTCGCAGTGACAAATCAAAATTGACATCCCCATATTCCCCGCCCCGAAAGGTCGAATTATGAGAAGCTACAATTACGGGTACGTTCACAGCTGTCTCCGTAATGATAAAACGTAGCGGACTCTTGGATAACAAAAAGCCATTCAACGTGTTCATGGCCTCCTGCGGATCAGGGATGTCTTCATATGTGCAATATGCTGGATTGTATTCTTTCGGAAAAAAAGAAGAGAAGGAGATTTCCTTCACCTTCTCCCCTTGTGGAAAGTCAAACTCCCCATAGGATAAAATCGTCGTTGTATCAAATCCCTTTTGTCGTGAAATCGTTACTTCCTCAGGATTTACTGGAAACTGAAACTTTTTTCCCTTACCATCCGTCAAACTAAATTCCATACTATTCACCTCCTACTCACACTAGGGCCCTCGCTGTCTTGTTGTTATCCATAGCTTGACGGAATCCTGCTACGAAGCGTTTGCCTACTTCTGAAGCCAAAGCATCAAAATTAACACGTTCACCAACAGCCACCTGAATTGCTCCTGTTGGCATATTCACTTGCATGTTTGATTTATTTCTATTTGTGTTCTTTACTGAATGGACTGCTGCCGTTCTGTGTCTATCATTTGCACGATATGTTCTAGAACTTGCAACTAAATTCCGAGAATATTTATTTGGAGTACTTTTTTTAGCAGCAGTTTTCTCTGTACTCTGAAAAATCTCCCAGTTCAATTTCTCTGGAGAATCCAAGATCATTTGAAGGAAATCGCTTGTTTTTGATGTTGCTTTTTTAACCTTTTCTTTAAAAGGGTCAGCATTTTTCTGAACAAAGTTATTCAATTTATTAGAGAAATTTTTAGTCCCTTCACTAATATTGTTGATTTTCTCCTTGACCCCTTCTGCTAACCCTGGAACATAATCTTTTAATCGATTACTCACACCATTAATCTTGTTTTCAAAAGCTCCCTTTATATTATTAGTCAAATCACTAGATAAAGGTATTTTTTTCGATAGTTTCCCTGTTATATTCTCAACAATTCCGATAGCACTTTCACTTTTGTTCCCAATGAAATTGACAATTTTATTACTCCAAGAATCAATTGTTACAGGAGCAGTAGTCTTTATATTATTCGTTTTATTAGCCACTTCATTATTAAAACCATTCATACTTTGTTTAAAATCTTTGGTAGTAGTATCAATGCCTTCATTTAAGGATTTAGTCCAGCCTTTAAGATGCGTTTTAGCATACCAGACTTTTTCCATAATTTTGCCCCCACCTATACCACCTAACCACTCTCCTGCTGCCCCAAGAACTAATGAGGCAATAGGAGCGATAACTGGTCCCACATAAGGAATAGCCACGGTAGCTCCACCTACACTTTTACCTACTATATTACCTATTTTTGAGCCAACAAATTCACCTATTAGTTTATACTTTTCTTCTCCAGTAGCATTGAGTATTTCAGAAGCATCATATACAATATCTGCAACAACAATGGCGCTTTTGGCTATTTTACCTGCACCCTTCAAACCTGTTTTTACCCAAGATGGCGCACCCGAGTACATAGAGGCTGCTCGTGTGTAAATAGTAGATGTTTTAATTCGATTTACTACATCGTCAATTTTAGTTTTAGCAGTTTGTAACCATGAAGGCATTGCAGCAACTTGTGATGGAGTAATGGCCTTGTAGGCTTTAACAGTTTTATTTAGTGATTCTACAGTATCATTCACCTTACTAAATTTCTTAATGAAAGCCATAGTATTCATAACAGGCTTTATTACAACTATCTTTTCTTTTTCAGTATTTTTAGTCGCAGAGCTCTGAGAAATTACAGATCTACTGGGAGAATTAGATGTGCTAGTTTTTAAGGGCACGCCAGGAGCTGAGGACTTGTTAATGTTTACTTTGTTTTGTAAACCAAGTTGAGACGTGATCTTTTTTTGTAAATTAGTAAAAGAATGGTTAACCCCATTAGAACTGCCCATCTTACTGTGACATGTTGATCTACATTTCGAGCAATCCTTAGAACAGACACATTTAACAGCAATCTTAATTCCAGATAAATTTCGGGTCAGGCGATTTATTTTATATAAACGTGAAGTTAAATTACTCAACGCATTAGAAAGTCGCTTAACTGACTCCGTAGTTTGGTCAATAACTATCTTTTGTCTTTGGTAACTACTAAGCCCAAAATTTCTTGCCCGCTTCTGGATACTCTCAAAGTATCGATCCATAGCTTTTAATTCTTTATTAACTCTACTTAAACTTCTTATATCCAAGATATCATCCACACCTACACCTCCTTTAACTACTACATATTATCTGCTAGAGCATCTAGTTCTTCTTCAGCAAACGCCAGCAGCAGCATGCGCTCACCGCGGGGAAGCCGCCAAAAGTCTCCGGGACGGAGGTGGTGCCGGACCCACAAGTGGTACAGCATCGTCGTCATTCCCCCGGAGCTGATTAGTTTTTTAGATCAGCAATCTCAACGCCAAAACCGGACAGTTCCAGCACTTTATCTCCCACTGCATCCAGTTCACCCGCCAGCAGCATACGGCGGACAGACTGTTCGCCACCGGACAGCTTCAAGCGGCTTGTAATCCGGGGATCGCCCCAACCGTTAAGAGACAGGCCCTTCACTTCCAACTTTCCGGTAGCTTCCGAAATCAACAAGGCGTTGAACGTCTCGGTATCTACCTTTTCGTCTACAGCACCCTTCACAGTTCGGCGAATCGTACAGCGTTCACGAATGCTGTCTACTTTGCTAGAGGTCAGTCCGTGCAGCACAATTTTCATATCCAGGCGCTTGATACGAACGGTTTCCTCGGGCAGTTTTTCAGCGGCTTCAAACAGACTGTCCAAAATTTGTTCTTCTGTCATATTCTCATTCAAGCTCATAAGTCATTCTCCCTTATTGTTAATTTCAGAATTTCGCAAATTCTTATTTGTATTTGGGGAACGAGACACCTGACAGCATCCCAATTCCCCGTTAACCAATTTAGTTTGCTACAATCGGATCAAGCAGCTCATAGCCTTCGAAGGTGAAAGTAGTTTCTTCTGGCACTTCTTCCCCTGCAGTCCAGTTAGCCAATTGAATTTTATCCGGCATGCAGCGAATCAAACGAACGCGTTCATGTCCAAAAGATTCGGGATCGTCCAGCTTGGAAATAATATCGAATTTTTCAAAACCGCGACGAATCATATCAGAAGTTACTTTGTAACCACTCATCGTTCCTGTACCTTTTTTAGCTCCATTTTTATGGACTTTCCAGGTGTTACCAACCAAATTCAATTCTCTTTTATCAATTTCCACGCTAGCTTCCAGCTTGTTAATATGTGTCTGCCATACCCCATCAATATATGCCTGACCAAACGTACCTAAAATAACTCTTGAAGCATCCAACATTTCTTTTTCCTCCTCAAAATAATTCATAATATAGTTCGGGATTCCACAAAATCCTCGTTGTTAAAAAGCTACCTTAATCCTACTGATCGCCACCGAAATGCTTAGGCGCGTAAAATGCTTATTTATTGCACGTAAAATGTGCCGAACAGCTGCTCCATCACGTCGGTGAGCTTCACATTCCATTGCAGGAACACTTGATCCGGCTCCGGTTTGATGACTGGCGCATCACCGTAGTAAGCCGGATCGAGAATGACATCGTAGCCATCCGCCTCGATCACGTTGCTCAGCGACAGCTGTGCCAGGTATTCTTTGATCGCACCGATGAGTGCCAGACGGCCTTCTACTGTGTTGTTGATTTTGCCAATGTAAGTCTCTTCGGCTGCACGCTGCAAGTCAGCGTTAATGGCATCCATGACACGGATGGAACGGATTTTCTTCCACGCATTGTTTTGTCCGGCAGACGGGTTCACCAAGCTGTTGATTCCACGCAGCGCTTTGACCTGACGGCCATCGAAGAACAGGAGGAACACCCCGTTACGGACAGCCTGTTCCTGCTCGGAACGTGTCCAGCGGCGGGTTACATCCTCAAAAGGCGTAACCGCATACGTTGCGGATTGGTTCAACCGTTGGCCTGCGATCAGTCCGGCTACATAGGCAGCCGTTTGGGCGGAGCTGTAGTCCGTACCTGCCAGACGTACGCCTGTGCCCACGTTTACGATGCCTTCATGGTTCAGTGCCAAAGAACGTGCAGAAGCCAAGCTGACAGCCGTTTTGGACACATCATCTGCCGCAGAACCGCCGAATACAGCGATGACGCCTTTGCCTTCATTCCGGACACGTTTGATCCAGGCAGCAAAGCTTTGCAGCAAAGCCAGATCGGCTGCATAATCCAGGGCCAGCACATTAAACTCCTGTCCTTCCAATGCTTCCTGCATGGCGATGTAATCGGCATTAACCAGCTTGCTATTGCCGCTATTGCCACCTGTCAGATGTACGCCGCTGACATCCGCTGGAATGCCGCCTTCGCCGACAACCTCAGCTTTCACCCATACGTTTTCGCTGTTTTCGTTCAGCGCTTTGGCAATCGAAGCAGCCGTACCGTCGCTGCCTTTGTACGTACCCAGCAGTTTGGTTCCTTCATAGAGGCGCACCTCACGAGCTTGCTCGTCGCCCAAAGTTGGCTGTACCGTTACGGCAAAACCATTACCGCGGCTACCTGTGTACAAAGCCTTCAAACGCAGCACGTCGGTCGGGGTCTCGCCACCGCTTTTCAGTGTTACAGACGCTTCAGCAGCCGTGTCATCTGCCAATCGGTAAGCGAGCAGTTTTTTCGGACCGCCCAGCAAAGCCAGATACAACGTGGAATATGCTGTCGCACCGTTCTCACTGTCACCGGAGAAGATTTGGCTAATAGCCGTTTCGCTGCCCACCTCTACAAACTCACGTACAGGGCCCCAATTCGCCTTGACGGGTACAACGACCGTACCACGTGATCCACCTTGAATCGCTGAAGCTGCTGCTGCCTGAAAATTCATATACAAACCCGGTAATACCGGTTTATTCGTGTTTTCCCATGTTCCGCCTGCCATAATTAATCCACCTTCGCTTTCATAAATTGTTCGATTTTAGTGTGTGCTTCTGCTACCGTAAACAGCTTGTCCTGTGTGCCAAAAAAGGCGCCTGCCAGCACTTCTACTTTTACAGAAAATAATTGTTCTGCGTGTTCCTTTAGTTCCTCTAGCGTATAGCGTGGGCCACTTGCTTCCTGCCCGCTATGTAGCGGGGTCTTCTCATGGCTTTCCAAGGTCACTCGGACCACCTCATTTCAAAATAGGATGAATTTCCACTCTGCGAATCAATGCCGCTTCCTCAGCCGGACGCATACGCCGCTGTACCAGCGTCAGCCGAAGCTGACCGTCTAAAATGGCATCCGCCTGCAAATCGGCTGAGGCTTCAGCCGTAGACATATAACGGCCCTTGTCCTGCTCCAGAGGAAGCTGGATTTGAGCGGCAAAGCCTTCGACCAGCGCGGAAGCTGCGCGGTTCTCTTCGGTGGTGACCGGGGCAGTGATATGCCCGATGAACCGTTTGCGGAGCTCATACATGGAGGCTCCTGCCATCCGGGTTTCACAGCCGCTCAGCCGCCATAATACCGCGTGGCTTCCCGGCTGTGCGGGCCATGCGTCGGCGTATACCGACCACAATTCGCCCAGTTGCTTCTGCGTCCAGCCGACCAGTGCTGCCAGCCATTCTTCCGGCTGTGCTGCATCAGGTGCTGAAGCGGCCGATCCACCTTCTGTTTCAGGCACATACACGCCAAAACGCAGCGTTCTATAGGCCTTGCCCGTAACCGTGTCCAGCATTTCTGCATCCCGCACGCCCAAATAGTGCGCGGTAAAAGCAGACGTGTCCTCACCTTTACCTGTCACCGATGCTCGGTGCAGTCCGGCAATCAGGGTATTCGCCCATACATCGGCCTGCGCCAGCCCCGCTTGTCCTGCGTACAGCTTGATGCGGACAACCTGCCGGTAACCGGCCCAGGAAGACTTCCAGATTTCCTCGCCCAGCACCATAACCGCATACGGCTCCTCTGCCGTCTGCGACGGGGGTTGAACATCGTATACACGCCCTTGCAGCGCCGGAATAATGTCTATGAGCTTTTGCTTAAAGGCTTGTCTCATCCTGTGGCATGCCACCCTTGCGTATCCTGTGCTCGCATGCTGTGGCTGTTTAGCCAGGCTTTTTTCCACTTCCATGCTCTCAGCCGGCGTAGCCTTGTACTCATGCATTGCAGCATCCCTTGCTTAGGCAACACGACTCCTCCTTTCTATACATCGAATTCCCGGGAAGTGACAAAGACGATGACCGCATGAAAAAACCGGCCCTATTGGCCGGCTAACGTTTGACGGTGTGTGTCTTCGGTATGTCCTCTTGTCTTGATTCCCGATGATATAATCTTACACCCTTATAACGAATGCGTTGCCGGGGAAATGGACGATAAAAGTAGAGACTAGGGATGAAGTTAGGCGGTATTTTGCGAACGTTTGTTCTTATATTAAAAATGCGTTTAATCTCATTGTTGATGTGCAAACAAAAAAATAACCGCCCTTTAAAAAGGCGGTTATTACATCGTTCAATTCAATGAATTATAAATATTTGCAGTATACCTAGTGATGGCTTCATCGTAATCTGGATACTCATACTCCAAACTTCTGGCCACAGCCTTAGCGTATTTTCTAAACAATGCATAGCAAGTAAGTAAAGACTCCCACATTTCTCGATAGCCATTTTCAGAGTAACTGGATAGTAAACTTTCCCAATCTTCATTAGGAAGGTACTGATTTATAAATTTATAGTTTTTTCCTACGCTAAAGGTGTACCCTTGCTCTGAGCCAATCTTCCAAGCCATCATTCGCAGCAAATTAGGTCGTGCTATCTCGTGCAAATGGTCAATAGCAAACAGGATTTCTTTTCTCGCCAATCCTTTTACGATATAAGTTGAAACCATCCAAAACTCATTACAGCAATCATCAAATTCCTTTGCCGTGGGCTCTTTAATCCAATATTGATGGTCATTTGCGATCACTTCCTCTTGGATCAGCACATCCTTGTCGAGCAGAACCTCAACTAAACCATCGCTATTCGTAAAATAATCCTCTACCTCGTTTATAGGGATCAGTGTCAGATCTAATTTATTTCCATCCTCAAAAAGAATGATATATGAAAATCAGTTACCTAGTTCTGATGGAAAAAGTTCCATATCCTCGGGTTTTTGCATCATAAGCCTATCCCCAAACACGTGGAGCCATTGATCACTTTCCTTGAAAGAATCCATATCTGTTACAAAGTAAGAAATATCATAATCTTGAAATGAATCAGGAGGAATATTGAAGTTTGTACGTGATCCTTCCATCGTGACCAATCGTATTCTTTTATCGTTCATAGCAAACTTTATAAGGATATTCATCATTTCTGGTTCACTTCTCAATACATCCGTCCTCCGTTCCTATTTTAATTGAGACCTATGCTTCTTATTCACCGTTGCGGTTCATACTCCTTGCTGTCTAGGTTAATAGAGCCACAGGTTGTGACCCCTATGCATTTACCTACCCCAGTCTGCGATCCGCACCCTTTTGCAAGTTTGCCAGATTCAGAACGCCTTGGTCTGCCAGCGCTAGCGCCATTTTGTAAAAAGCACGTGTGCGAAGCTTCGTATACGTATCTTTGCTGACTGGCGGGTCCAGCACATAATTGTAAACCTTGTAATCGAACACATCATCATCCTTTAAATAACGTTCACGGATCAGCAACTGTTCACGTTCATTCAAGCGGCTCACTACGGCATCCACCATTTGGCAATAGGCCAAGCGGGCGGCAGGAGCATCTACATTATATACAGCAGTCCGGGCCGTTGGGTCGCTTGTCACATTCGTGGGTCCGTTCGGGCGATCCGTATAGCCAGCAGTAATAAAGCTTTCCCGATCCATAAAGGTTATTGTTTTATAAATCCGGTATTTCTCAAATACACCCTCCAATGCATTCTGCGTTTTGCGACGGTCTAATTCGGGTAAGTTATTTCTCATGAAAAGCAACACTCCTTATATTATGCCTTTTGACAATGATGTATTTTCAAATAAAAACGCACTTGTTTACATTTTGTTCCCCTTTTGTTCGTATCTTGAGTATAACATAACATTATTTAGGATAGGTATCCATCGTGAAAAAAAGCAATATAGCCCCAAAAACAGGATATTCGCTCTACTTTTCTATGCCTTTTGGCATATTACGTGCTTTTACTATTTGCCTAATGGTATAATAAAGCTAATTCTATGATTCTATTGCAGAAAGGAGCTCCATTGTGGAACAGCCAGCATTCGGAACTTACCTAAAACAGCAGCGTGAGCACAAGCAATTGAGCATCAACCAATTAGCAGATGCCGCAGGTATTAGTAATTCACAAATTTCCCGCATCGAAAATGGGCTGCGCGGAGTGCCCAAACCCTCCACCCTCCGCAAAATAGCGGACGCGCTCAGCGTATCCTATACCGAAATGATGAAGGCCGCCGGATATTGGGCGGACGATGATTCAATAGAGCAAAACCCACACGAACTTTATCGTTCTACTGTACCAGAATGGGCAAACTCCAAAGACCGCCGGGATTTTAAAAAAATGTTGGAGGAAGACGACGAATTAATGTTTGATGGCATTCCGCTGGATGAAAAAGACCGGCAACGAATCAAGGACGTACTGACAGGTCTGTTCTGGGAAGCCAAGCAAATGAACAAACATAAAAAGCCCGCCGATCCCGGTGCGAGCAATGATCAGGGATAGTAGGTGATCGTATGAAGGAACTCATTCACCAACTTGTCCGAAAATACCGCACTAATTGCCCCTTCGATATTGCGAAAGCCCTAGGCATCCATATCCGATACTGCGATCTGGGCTCCACAACCAAAGGGTTGTATTATCACAAGTTGCGCAGAAGATTTATCGTCATTCACAATGGCCTTACACCAGAATGGGAACGTTTCGTCTGTGCGCATGAATTGGGACATGACCGACTGCATAAAGGCATTAGCCGTTTTTTTATGGAGGAGCATTCCTACTTTTCTCCAGGAAAATTTGAACAGCAGGCTAATCGCTTTGCCGTGCTTTTGCTGAGTGCAGGCAATCCGCCGCTGGCTGACGAAACATTGGATCACTATTTACCCCGGATCGGGCTGCCCAAAGAGACTGCCCTTTTTTTTGATCACAAAACAGAACAATAGTTCCTATTCTATGAGTTGCTGTCTATTACTGCCTCTACAATATAGGTAACTAGACGGTGTGTTTAACAACCGATATCTCAAAAAAATGTAGTGCTTTGATATAAAATAAGAGTTATTTTTACAATCATCTGATAAAATGTGGACGTAAGCGGTTTCTCTAATTCATTCATTTTATGGGAGGTTGAAGGAACAACATGAACTCATGGAAAAAACTCTCGTCGATCTTGACGACCGCCGCGCTTCTGTTCGGATGTCTCGGTACAGCAGCAGCGGACCCAGCTACTACTGCGGGAACGGGGACAACAATGACTCCAGTCAGCGGTAAACACATCACCATCCTACATACGAATGATACCCATGCTCACGTAGTGGCCAACGATAAGGAAATGGGGTTCGCCAAGCTGGCGGGAATCATCGACCAATATCGCGCCGCTAACCCCAATACATTGCTGCTGGATGACGGGGATACCGTTCATGGGACGACCTTCGCTACTTTGGTCAATGGTGAGAGTATCGTAAAAGTAATCAACAAGCTGCGCTATGATGCAATGGTTCCAGGTAACCATGAGTTTAACTACGGCTGGAAGCATCTGGTTGAGCTGAGTAAAGAGATTCAGTTCCCTGTACTGAGCGCCAACATTAAGCAAACCGACGGAACACGCTTGTTCCAACCGTATACTATTAAAGAAGTCGATGGCGTTAAAATCGGTATTATCGGCCTAACTACGCCTGAAACAGCATATAAAACCAATCCTAAAAATGTGGAGGGCATTCAATTCACCGACCCTGCGGCTGAAGCCAAAGCGGCAGTAGACGAAATCCGCAGCAAAGTAGATGTCGTCGTTGCTCTGGGTCACCTGGGACAAGATGCATCCAGCAAAGACACCAGCCTCAAGGTTGTGAAGGAAGTGCCTGGCATTGATATTTTCATCGATGGACACAGCCATACCGTGCTGGAAAAAGGCCTGGTCGGTGACAATGGCACGTTAATCGCTAGTGCAGGTGAATACACCAAGTATCTAGGTGTGGTGGATCTGTGGGTCGATGGCGGCAAGGTTATCCAAAAGCAAGCGAAGCTGATCGATTCGACTCAAGCTGCTGACGTGCAGCCCAACGCTGAAATTGCTGCATTAATCGCCTCCATTCAGAAGGAGCAAGAACCTATTCTTAAAGAGGTTGCAGCACAAACCAGTGTGGATCTGGAGGGCGCGCGCGAAAAGGTACGTGCGGGTGAAACTAATCTCGGCGACCTGCTCACTGATGCTATGCGTGACGTTTCGGGAGCAGACGTGGCTTTAACGAACGGTGGCGGCATCCGCGCTTCCATCAAAGCAGGAACGGTTACCAAGGGAGACATCATCACCGTACTGCCTTTCGGCAACCAAATCGTTACCCTGAAAGTGAAAGGCTCTGACCTTCAGGCCGCACTGGAAAATGGCGCAGCCTCCTACCCGGAACCAAGCGGGGGCTTCCCTCAGGTATCCGGTATCTCGTTCAAAATAGACACCTCAGCAGCCAAAGGCAACCGTGTTCACTCCATCCTGATCGGTGGAAAAGCCCTTGATCCTGAGGCAACATACACACTGGCTACCAATGATTTTACTGCCGTAGGTGGTGACCAATATACGATGTTCGCTAAATATCCACAGGCAGGTATGTTCGGATCGCTGGATGAAGCGTTAATCCGCTATATACAAAAGGCCGGGTCTACTAGCCTGCAAGTACAAGCGGCCGGCCGTATTCAGGAAGCCAAGGCAGACGGAAAAACTTCTGTCCCTGCCACACAAGCTGTACCGTCTGCTCCAGCCACGACGCCAGCACCTCTGCAGGAGATACCGCAATCCGATTCCACATCGGCTGCGAAACCAGCACCTGTGAAATCGACACCTGCCAAGTCTCAAACTAGCAAGCCACAGCAGGCTTCGGCTACTGCACAAGCTGCAAATAGCCACGTATATGTTGTAAAATCTGGGGATACACTGTATGACATTTCCCGCAAACACGGTACTACCTGGCAACAGCTTCAGCAGTTGAATAAGTTGAAGAATCCTCACCGCATTTATCCGGGTCAAAAGTTGGACCTCCCGGCCTAATTCAATAGCTAGCATAAACAGCATTCGGAATCCAAGTGGTTTCGGATGCTGCTATATGTCAGGATTTTTTAGATATGCGATAGTCCAAGCTCATTTGGACATCGCATATTTTTTTTGAAAGCAAGCCTTTTAACCGCTGACAAGTTGTGAACCGAGAGGTATGATGGAGAAGAGTTATTCGGGCAGAGAACATTTGTCCCGGTATCCATCGGGATCAGTTATGTGTGTGGAAGGAGTCCATTATATGCAATACATTATTTATGATCTTGAATTTACCGTTAGCCGTAACGCCAGATATTCCTCCGAAATTATTGATATCGGTGCCGTCAAAGTTATTCAGGGAGACGATGGCCTATTCGTTGCGGATACATTTCACAGTTTTGTGAGACCATCGAATCGACCTGTGATCTCTACAGATACCGTTCAATTCACGGGTATTACTCAACGAGACATTGATGCCGCTCCACTCTTTCCTGAAGCTGTGAAGCAATTTATTGCCTGGCTCGGTACAGATTCGCCCTATTATTTATGCGCATGGGGACCGGATGACCGTCAGAAGCTGGTATCCCATTGTCGTACCCATCATTTAGATCTCGGTTGGATTCATAATACAAATGATATACAGAAGCAAATTTCCCGTCTGTTTAGTTCCAATGGAAAGTATCGTCAGTTGAGCCTGTCTCAGGCGTTGGAATTGTGCAACATTGACTTTGACGGTCAACAGCATCGGGCACTGGATGATGCCGTGAACACCGCTCAGGTTTTCATGTACCATTTTGATCGTCTTACATTAGTTCATAATGCTGCCGACGATGAGGAAAGTCGCGGCTCAAAGCTCGTCTACTCCTCACCAGAAGAAGAACAGGAGCAGTACAGTCCCTTCGGCAATCTCGCCAACCTGTTTAAGGACCGTTAAGCAGATAGCTCCCCGGCCCGTTCCGGGGGATCTTCCCCCTGTTATTCTTGATTTCCTACCTTTTTATCGAAGTAAAACGCCCCCCAGGTTCGCAGCATTTCTTGCATACGTTTGCGGTACCGTAAAGGTTCCAGAATCTCGGCCTCAGCTCCATAGGATGTGAGCCAATCCAGAAATTCACGGTCATGATTGACCGTCACCTCAAACAACAAACTTCCATCTGGCAAATCCTTGAGAAGAGGCTTGATGAACAGCTCCTCTTCTTTGACCCGATATACAGAATCGGCAGAGAAACGTACGACAAACCGAATATTTTGATTTCCTTTGGTCACCGACCAGGTGCCTTTAAAAAACATTTCCATTTCAGATGTATTTTTTTGAAACGTATACGGCAAAATCCTCATATTCCGAAAACGGCTGATCCGAAAGGTTCTCATGGCGGATTGCTTATGACAAAAACCAAGCATATAGAATCGCCGATCTTGAGGAACCAAACAATAAGGATCTACTTGCACCAATGATACATCTTCATTTTGAGGCGAGCTGTATTCCGCTTCAATTGTCTGCTGCGTAAGACTCGCCAAAACAATCAGCCTGAGCAGATAGGGCTGGTTTTCCCGATCAAGTGTCGAGCCGAGCCGGATGATATTTTTCATTTCCTGCGCGAAGCTCGTCTGGTCCATCTTTTTTTTCTGACTAGAGGCCATCACTTTCTCATAAGCACTTTCAAAAGCTGGCGGTAGAAGAGGCTTTATCGTTTCCATCATCTCTCCCAGCTTGGTAAAAGCCTCTGCCTCTTCTTCTGTCCAATTCAGAGGATACAAAGCAAAATTGCTAATAAAAATGTACCCCTTGCCATGCCCCATATTCGTAATCGGAATATGCATAGCGCTTAGCGCCTCCATATCTCGGTATATGGTACGTTCTGATGTTTCACAACGTTCGGCAAGCTCTCTTGCCAATATTCCTGGATTTGCCTGAACAATAGTAATAATCCGCATTAAACGTATCAACCGATCAGTCAAGGAAGTCTCTCCTTTACAAAAAGATAGTAAATTAGACTCACTAATTTGCACAAATAAACTAGCACAATTACCTATCTCAACCTATTATTCTTCGTAAAACGAACATCTCCTAACGATATTTCCTTATTAAAAAAGACCTTAGAACTATACGCAGTAAACGATACAAAAGACCCACTCCATTTATTGCGTATGGATAGAAGTAACTCGGCTTCCTCAAGATAATCCATGTCTTCGCTTCTAGCTGCACATATAAGCAATTCATCTGCTTGTCTCGTAAGGATGAACGCCCCTCGCTCAGGCTCCCCTTTCTCATACATACGTAATGCCTTTTTTACAATTGGGGACGTCTCATTCAGCTTTATGTATTTTTCCACCTTCGGGTTGGATGGAATGCTCAGCAGACCAAGATGATGCGTGTAATGGATATAAAGCTGGTCTGTGCGGATCAGCGTTCGCTTTTCCTGTGATGGCTTGCGCCAGCTCCACTCGATCATTCCAATCGTATGTCTTCCGGACGCGTGAGCCGGTATAGAAAACGTTAAAATAGCTTGTCTATATTTTCCCCGTCGCACATCACCACAGTGAACCAGCATGCAATCTCCGTTTTCTGATTGTTTAAACCCGAGCCTCACCCCTTCAGCTTTTAATAGATTTACCCCGTTTTCTGGAATGAACTGAAGTTGAAGGTCACATCCCGCTGCCTTCGGTATTAGATTCCCTTTTCTTTTACGTATAGCCCCATAGCCCCATTCTATCAGTAGATTTACTTGTTTGGACCCATTCGCCGATATAGACTCTTTGTCCCATGTGTACGTTACATTGAGCATTGACTTCACCACTGGTAAATTCCCCCTAAAAGAACATGTAACTCTAAATTAACAGTGTTATCTGACACTATATTGTCAGGGAACATATGTTTGATTGTGAAAATTATACATGGTAATCTTTATGAAAGGGGACCTAATTCGGCAAATAACATTTTCATCCATTCTAATTACATAAATACGCAAAAATAGCCCGGCTTTTGCCGGGCTACATGATAGTCTGCTTCTATATTTAAAATTATGAAATCGTAGTTTCTGTTAAAGATACTTTCGTATTTGTGCAAATATCGGATATTGGAGCAAAAGTAGTGCTATCCACGATAAGCTCCTTCGATAATGGTTTGCCATTTACAGTGATTTTTAAAATTGTATAGTTTTGTTCTCTCTCATTCATCTTTCAAAATCTCCTTCTATATCTATTTTAATATTTCTAGTTCATATATTTTGTTCAAGCCCTGATCAGGTGCGGATGGTTCTTGACTCGTTTGTTGGGAAAAATGCCGGAATGTTGCCGCTTCCTTGATATACCCGTTTTAGGTTACACTTAAACTAATAATCGAGTTTTTTTGATAATCTTTTCCCGTATTTGTCGTCTATATATTCTAAAAGCTGCATCCAAATCATTATATTGTACGTAACCATGTGATATGGGTAATGATCTGTAACATCTAACATCTTGGTTTCTCAAAAGGGGGAACATCACTTGGCACGAGCAACTTATCGCTTTGCTTTGTACCGCCGCATTGTCTGCGCTGCTATAGCGCTTTTGTTTATTTTTGGAGTAACCCGTGTACCCGAAGCTCATGCTGCTTATTGGGATGATGTATATCAAGGCTTTGAGCAGTTTTCACGTTTGCCAGGCGATGTATATCAGCTCAAGGAAAGCTACCGCCAAACACAGGAAGACCTGGAAAAGGCCCGTACCAGCATCGAGACCTACCAGAAGCAAAACGCCCAACTGCTGGAGCAAAATCGCAAGCTGAACGACACCGTTACAGAACTGAAAAATCTCCAAACCCAGCGCGATCAGGCTTCACACCGAAATAAAATGCTCATCCTCACGGCTGTCATTCTGCTGGCCGGTTATTTTATCGGTATCCGACTGTTACGTTATGGGATGCGTCGACGCTCGGGAAGATACTAACTGCCTGAAAGGATGAAGGGTCTGAATGGACATACAAGCAGGACAACACCATGATGAAAGTGTCGGTTCGGTCGTAACGCTCGACCTGGCTGAAGGGGAAAAGCTGCACGTTCTGCATCCGCAGCAAATCATCGCATATCGCGGTCCCAGCTCAGGCCGCAGTGATAAGCTGATGAATATTAAAGGCATGTATCGCAAGCACAAACTGATTCAGGCCGATTTTACAGGCGCTTGCCGGCTAATTGCCGCACTTCCTCCTGGCTTTAGTCTGAAGATGATCAAGCTGGAAGGAAGCGACGATTTGCTATACGATTTCCGCAACCTGTTCTGGTACAGCGCCGGCATCCAAATGCGTACCAAGCTGCTAAGCATGAAAAACATGTTGTTTAGCCGTGATGTCATTAAAATGAAATTTGACGGTATCGGCCACATTGGCATTTTGACGCAGGGATTGGTATGTCAAGAACAGCTTCATCCGTCGGAGCCGATCTACGTCGATGCGAGCAGCGTCATTGCCTATCCCGAAAACGCCAAGCTGGAGTTAACCGTATATGGTAACCATTTGGCCAGCCAGCATATGAACTATCATTTTAAAATGACGGGACACGGTACCGTACTATTTCATGCTGGTGAGCATCATCGGCGACTTCAGCAGGATATGAACGACGATGGCGTGATCAAACGATTTTTAAGGGAAGTCATTCCATTTGGTGGAGTGTTTATCAAATAGCCCTGCCATGCTATAATGGCAATGCTATCAAGGAAGCTGTCTGTCCTTGTGGCAGCTGCTAATGAAGAAAATCCATGCATAACGCATGGGAGAGGTTCGCGAACTCCCTCTATAAAAAACTAACGATGCTTTGTCCTCCGCATTGAAAAATGAATTTGCGGGGCAAGGCCTGTTTTTTGTTGAAGCCGGTTCAAGAACTCTCCTTCTTCCACGTGACAAGACTCTGTGTCTTACACCATTCCAAGAAGATCGAGAGGTTTTTTTTATGTTTACAAACGAAAAAGCAGTCGTCGTATTCAGCGGCGGCCAAGACAGTACAACCTGTTTATTTTGGGCAAAAAAACATTTTGCCGAAGTAGAAACTGTGACGTTCGATTACGGTCAGCGCCACAAGCAGGAAATTGAAGTTGCCGCCGGAATCGCCAGCGAGCTGGGTGTTCCGCAAACGGTACTGGATATGAGCCTGCTCAACCAACTTGCCCCGAATGCCCTCACACGCACCGACATTGACATTACTCAAGAGGAAGGCGAACTGCCTAGCACCTTTGTAGACGGTCGTAATCTATTGTTCCTAAGCTTCGCAGCGGTTCTCGCCAAGCAAAAAGGAGCGCGCCACATCATTACAGGCGTTTGCGAGACAGATTTCAGCGGCTATCCCGATTGCCGGGATTCCTTTATTAAATCGCTGAACGTCACACTGAACCTTTCGATGGACTATCCCTTTGTAATTCATACCCCGCTCATGTGGTTGAACAAGGCCGAAACCTGGCAAATGGCCGATGAGCTGAAAGCTTTTGAATTTGTAAGAACCCGTACACTAACGTGCTATAACGGCATCATTGGCGATGGCTGTGGCGAATGTCCTGCTTGCAATCTTCGTCGTGCTGGACTGGAGCAGTATCTTGCAGTTCGCGGCGCTTCGTCCCAAGGAGCTGAAGGCCATGCGTGAGCCAGGTACCTTTCGTATTGTCGACAAGCTCCAGCAGTTCGGGACAGACATTGAACGCTCTCAGTTGCGTTATCACCGCAAGCGTGTACTCGTAAGCAAACAATTTACGTTCGATGCAGCCCACCATTTGCACTGTTACGAAGGCAAATGCAAAAATCTGCACGGACATACTTATATCGTCGTATTTGGCATAAGCGGTATCCCGAGCGAGATAGGTCTAACGCTGGATTTTGGTGATATCAAAACGATCTGGAAAGAGCGAATTGAGCCTTTTCTGGACCACCGTTACTTGAATGAAACGCTCCCGCCAATGAATACAACGGCAGAAAACATGGTCGTCTGGATCTTTGAACAAATGGAGTCAGCCCTGACCTCGGATGCATACTGCAATCGTGTTGAAGGCGGACGTACCGAGTTTGTACGACTGTTCGAGACACCTACCAGCTACGCCGAATTCCGACGGGAGTGGATGTTCGATGAGTAATACTGTAACTGCTAATACTGTAACTACTCACCAACCTATGGCAACCCCCGACAGGGCTAAAGCAGCCCCTATTCCTGTGCTGGAGATGTTTGGTCCCACCGTGCAGGGCGAAGGTATGGTCATTGGTCGTAAAACGATGTTTGTGCGTACCGCAGGCTGCGATTACCATTGCTCATGGTGCGACTCCGCCTTTACCTGGGACGGCAGCGCCAAGGATCAAATCCGTCGTCTCAGTGCCACTGATATTTGGCAGGAACTACAGTCCATCGGCGGCGAACGGTTCTCGCATGTGACCCTTTCCGGAGGCAATCCCGTCCTGCTGCCACAGCTCGGGACGCTGATTACCCTGTTACGCAGTCAAGGCATTGCTACAGCGGTCGAAACACAAGGCTCCCGTTGGCAGGAATGGCTGTACGATATTGATGAGGTGACCTTATCCCCGAAGCCGCCCAGCTCTGGCATGACGACCAACTGGGACGTGCTGGATGATATCGTGGTCCGTCTGACCAACCGGAAAATGGCTGGAGCGTCCAAGTCTACAACAAACGTCTCCATCACAACGTCCGCAAAGAAATCAGAGGATGAATCGGTCAGACTATATGCTGGAGCATGCAGCCTGAAGGTCGTCATCTTCGATGACACCGATCTTGCCTATGCCCGCACCGTTCATGAGCGCTATCCACACGTACCGTTGTTCCTCCAGACGGGTAATCCAGATGTGAACACGGAGAACACCGGGCAGATCGCAGAGTCTCTTTTACATCGTTATGAATGGCTTATCGACCGCGTCATGGACGATTCCAGACTAAACGATGTAAGAGTACTCCCGCAGCTCCACACCCTCGTATGGGGCAACAAACGCGGCGTATAACATGCATATACAATATATTCCATATGGTCTGTATGTGATACACAAGATACACCAAATTAGTCGAAGTACACCCTCGACACCCAAAGCCATATAAAAAGTGAGAAACCCTCGTCTGCAAGGACGGGGTTTCTCAATAAAATAACGCTCCTTTCATATAGGAGTGCGCATTATTCTCTTCTACACCAATCTATAAGTAAACGGGTAGGGACTTTATGGTGTTGACGGCGGTCAGCAGCGGAGCGGAGGATTTGAAGCTGGAGAAGCGTTAGCGTTCGCCTTTGAAATGGGATTCTAACCTATAGATCTTTTATCAGAAAGAATCCCATTTCAACAGCGATCGGAAGCTCAAATCCTTCGCGAAGCGTCGCCTAACCGAACCGAACCTCCCCACCACCATAACTCCCTCTCTCTTTTACCAAACTAAACCAACTTTAAGGAGCCTCACTCAACATGACCGGAAGAAAACCTGAAGAAATGACCGACGTTACCCTACTTGGCAATCAAGGCACACAATACACATTTGCCTATGATCCCGCCATTCTCGAAAGCTTTGATAATAAACACCCGTACCGCGATTATTTTGTAAAATTCAATTGTCCAGAGTTCACCAGCCTTTGCCCGATTACAGGACAGCCTGATTTTGCGACCATCTACATCAGCTACATTCCTGATATTAAAATGGTTGAAAGCAAGTCCCTTAAGCTGTACCTATTCAGCTTCCGCAACCACGGTGATTTCCATGAAGACTGCGTCAATATCATCATGAATGACTTGATTAAGCTGATGGACCCTCGCTACATTGAAGTATGGGGCAAATTTACGCCACGCGGCGGTATCTCTATCGACCCGTACACCAACTACGGCAAGCCGGGAACGAAGTATGAGCAAATCGCAGAACACCGTATGATGAACCATGATATGTATCCAGAGACGGTGGATAATCG
Organism: Paenibacillus sp. ICGEB2008; assembly: GCF_000307675.1. Taxonomy (NCBI): domain Bacteria; kingdom Bacillati; phylum Bacillota; class Bacilli; order Caryophanales; family Paenibacillaceae; genus Paenibacillus; species Paenibacillus sp. ICGEB2008. The sequence continues at coordinate 397,567 of NZ_AMQU01000007.1, read as the reverse complement.
ATAGGCTGATCCTCTCTATGCGCTTGCATACAAATATAAATAAGGGGCTGTCCCAATAGTCATAAAATGACTCAAGGACAGCCCCTATGTTTCTAGTCTATCGAAATCATCCATAAGAGTATATCGCTTGTGGCGTCGTTTACACACTCAGATCAAATTTTGATTTTTTATATTCATAAGGGGTCTTACCCATAACTTCCTTAAAAGCTTTTCTAAAAGACTTCTCGTTGGGAAAGCCTGCCTCGTAAGAAATTTCTGTAAGTGACTTATTCGTTGTTTCCAATAAATCAATCGCCTTTTCCAAACAAAGAATTTGCTTGTACTCCGTAAACATCTGACCTGTATATTCATGAAACATTCTCGACAAATAAGCCTCCGAATAGCCACATATTCGGGCTGTTTTCGCTAGGCTAATATTTTCAGCGTAATGTTCTTTAATAAAGTCCATGATCGTCTTTATCTTTTGCTGCTTTTCACTAAATACCTCCGGCTGTAGGTCTGCTGCCTGACTAAAATGATTAACAAGCAAATACTTAAGTTCAATAATTCGGCTTTGCTCTAAAATATAGTCATATTTCCCTTTGGAAATATGCAGGTTATATATATCCATAAATAACTCTCTTAATTTAGAAAGTATAGTATGTTCAACTTGTTGCTCTTGCGTGTTTAATTGGATGGATACTTGTTCATTGGCAAAAAAGGTAGCTGGAAATTGCAGTACAACGACCTGGTTTTCCGTAATACTTTGGGTGGAATGCGGTACATTGCTATTAATGAACAGTGCATCCTTTTCCATCAAAATGGTTATCTTTCCTTCATGCCACACCTTGAGACTTCCACTTGTACAATAAATTAATTCCATATTACTGTGAAAATGCATGGGGATGACTCTTTCTGTATCTGTCGATTGAAACATAAAGAGGTTAATCATTTTTCTTCTGTCTATTTCAATATGTTCATATATTTTCTTCATACGACACCTCATCAACCAGCTATGAGTAATCAACAGTAATTATATTCAGTCATATACTCTAATACTCATACTATACCGATAGTAAAATGCCTACACAAGCTGAAATCTCTTCAGCCGACTAAGACAAAAAAAGGCAGTTCTTCTCGCAAACGGAGAAATGAACAGCCTTTCCTTGCCTGCTTGTAGCTCTCAGGTAAAAGATAAGAATAAAGTTTTAATGATTGATTATGGTATCACATTCCTGCAACTGATAAATCTCAATTTCTCCTTCATTGTCTCCTGCTTCAAGCACCATACTGCGTTGTTCCGTATCTTCCAGGAAATAACGCAGAGAAAATACTTCCTCGCCTTCGTTCACAAAGATCTCCAGACTTGAGCTTTCTATAAATATTTGCATGCCTGCAACTTGACTGGCTAACGTTGCTTTTCTGTACTCTCTCTGGTTCGTCAACCAGTTGGTTCTCCATACGGTTAAACTGTTTTTTTCCGAATCATAGTCAATTTCCACCGCATTTCTGACTATCATTTTGAAGTTCTCTGTAAGCTTCGAAAAATGAACATTGCACTCCACCTGTAGGGAAGGCAGCAGCCAAACCCTATTTTTGTGAATGTTCTCCTTGGAATGTACACCGTCCATTCTTAGCAATTGTAATTCCGGCAATGGTTTCTGGTATAGCACACCGTTAGACAATACGATTTCTCTAGGAAGAGTCAGCGCATGAATCCAGCCTTCCTGAATGGTGGGAACAGCCCTCTCTGCTTCTTCATTCATGGCGCTCATCCATCCGAACATAATGGTTCTATCATTCACCTTGAATGATTGTGGTGCGTAGAAATCAAACCCCCGATCAAGCTCTTTAAAATGGGCAAGGTTTCCGTTGAATTTTCCTGTACTCGTTAATTTCCCAACAACATATCCCGATTGGTTAGGGTTTCTATAATATTCGCCTGCTTCTGGTAAGCCCTGAGGAGAGAACACAAAAATATCATTTTCCGCAAATTGAAGTAGATCAGGGCATTCCCACATATATCCGAATTCATGATCATGGTCCAAAAATGATCCTTGGCATTCCCAATCAGACAAATTTATAGATTTGTAGATAAGCGTATCTCCAGTCAAATCCTCTCTTTGAGCGCCAACGATCAGCCACCAGTTCCCGTTCCGATCTCTCCATACTTTCGGGTCTCGGACATGTCTGGTATAGCCTTGTGGATGTTCAAACAAAGGACCCATTTTCTCGAAATGCTCCCCATCTTCCGAAATGGCTACGCATTGATAGCTTTCTCGGACTCCATCATCCCTGATTACATTTCCTGTGTAAAACAGATACAGCTTTTCATCATGGACTATGGCGCCTCCGGAATAAATGCCGTCCTTGTCATACCATTCCGAAGGCTCCAGCGCTACACCCTTTCTTTGCCAATGCACCAGATCGCTCGAAACAACATGGCCCCAGCATTTATTTCGATGTTCGGTTCCTTTGGGGTTCCACTGATAGAACACATGATATTGTTGATTGAAAAAGGCAAGTCCATTAGGATCGTTTAATAGCCCGTAAGGAGGAGTAATATGATATTTAAGATGATAAGCGTCGCTTTTATTCATGTTTATCCTCCGGTAACAAAGTAAAACTAAAGCTTAGCAAAATGTCCTGTGAGCTTGAACCGATATAAACCTCAAATTCACCTGGCTCACTCTTGTATTCCATTTCACGCCCATAAAATTTGAGCATGTCTTCATCAATTGAAAATTCCACAACTGCAGTCTCGCCGCTTTGTAAAAATACTTTTCTAAAGTCTTTTAATTCTTTCACTGGCCTTGCAACACTTGCAAATTTATCGCGAATATATAATTGAATCGTTTCTTTTCCATCATACGTTCCAGTGTTGGATACAGAAATACGGATATCCACTGACTCATCTGTTTTCATTTCCTTTTGGCTGACGGTTAATAGACTGTATTCAAATGAGGTATAGGATAGGCCATAGCCAAACGGATACAAGGGTTCGTTCACTTCATCTATATATCGGGACGCAAAGCGGTAAGAGCCATTTTCCTTTAAATTCGGTCTCCCTGTATTCAGCTCATTGTAGTAGATCGGAATTTGACCGACGCTACGTGGAAAGGTCATTGCTAATTTCCCGGATGGATTTACTTTCCCATACAATATATTAGCCAGCGCTTCTCCGCCCATCGTTCCCGGATACCAGGCCTGAACAATGGTGTCCACCTTTTCAACAACATTGGTAAGAATCAAAGGTCTTCCGCTATATACGATCAGAACGATCCTTTTGCCCAATAAGCTTAATTCATGAAGTAATCTCAATTGCGGCTCTGGCAGCGTCGGATTCGTTCGTGATCCACCTTCTCCGCTCTGATAAATACTTTCTCCCAAGGCAAGGACTATGACCTCTGCTTCATTTGCATTCCTAATGGCTTCTTGCAGTAGAGCTTCCTCGGACCTTGTTTCAACAGCTAGTTTGTCCGCATATTTATCGAACGTTTCCCTTGCATCAAGAGGTAGCAGATAACTTCCTCTGCATACCGAGAGATTGTCGGGGCCAACAAGCTGTAACAACCCCGTTTTCAAATTAATAGTGTCTGTCTGCTCTCCCTTGATCGCCCACATACCCAGGGTGGAATTTTCTTCTGCATAGGGACCCATTAAAGCTACCTTCGTTTCCTTTGATAATGGCAATACATTATTTTCATTTTTCAGCAGCACAACGGATTCTTCTGCCAAGGACAGTGCCGCTTGTTTATGTTCGTCTGACAGAATGCTGCTGGTTGAACGTTTAACGATTTCCTGTAATCCGCGGAACGGGTCCTCAAACAGCCCCAAATCATTTTTCAGCTGTAAGACACGGTATACAGCTTCATTCAGAAGCTCCAGCATATAGTTGTTACCAGATATTACATTCTTCAATTGATTAGCGTACACTGCCGTCTTCATATCCACATCCACACCCGCCAACAGTGCCAGCCTGGCGGCGGAAGTCTCATCTTCGGCATAACCATGCATGATTAACTCTTCAATAGCGGCGTAATCCGAGATCAATACACCGTCAAACTTCATTTCCTGTCTTAGTACGTCACGGTTAAGCCACTCGTTTCCAGTCGCAGGTATCCCATTCAACGTATTAAAAGCCGTCATGACAAGCTTGGCGCCCGCTTCTATTGCTGCTTGATATCCAGGTAAATAATATTCTCGCAATGCATGCTCCGATAGATCCACGGCATTGTATTCACGTCCCGCTACAGGTGCTCCATAAGCGGCAAAATGCTTGACACAAGCAGCAATTTTATGAGCTGGTACGGCTCCATCTTCCAAGTTGCTGCCCTGGATTCCCAGAACTACGCTTTGCGCATATTTCTGCGCCAGCAAGGTATCTTCTCCAGGTGATTCCATCACCCGCCCCCAGCGAGGATCTCTAACCATATCTACCATGGGGGAAAAGGTTACATGAATGCCTTCCTCGTAGCACTCCTGAGCAGCAATCGAAGCCGCATTCTCTATCCCCTCATAGTTCCAGCTACATGCTTGAGCAATCGGAATTGGGAAAATGGTTCGATAGCCATAGATAATATCCGCCATGAATAACAGTGGAATTTTATGAACCGATTTTTCCAAATAATCGGTTTGCAACCGGATTATTTTTTCCGGGTTGGTAATGTTTAATATGGAGCCCGTGTTATAAATATTATAGTCCGTGTTTAGCCCCAATTTTTTCAAAGGGCCCGTCACAACCGTATCCATGTCTCCTTCAAAAAAATCACCAGTCAGTTGGATGAGCTGGCCGATCTTCTCTTCTATTGAAAGACTGTTCAATTTTTCAAGCAATGTTTTGTTGTCCATGATTTTCTCCACAAAATTTTATTTATTCTCTATTTGTTCTCTATTTTTTCTTTAAATCCAAAGATCCACGTCAACGCAAATGCTACACCAAAACCGATTAAACAAACTAAAGCATACAGAAAAATTTGATTATTCAGATACAATAACAAGCCAGGTATAGCTGTAATCGACATGCCTGTGGCTTGAACATTAAAGATACGTGCGAAGAATCCTCCAACCGCTCCTCCAATCAAGCCCATCACGAATGGTTTACCATACCGAATGTTCACCCCAAAAATTGCCGGTTCTGTAATGCCCAGCAGTGCAGACACGGCAGAAGGATAGGCAATAGATTTGGTTTTTAATCTTTTCGATTTCAGGCCGACAGCTAACGCCGCACCTGCTTGTGCACAAATAGAGGCCGAGCTGATCGGGTTAACCATATTCCAGCCGCCATCCACCAGCATCTGTATTTCGATCAGGTTGAGCGCATGGTGCAGTCCGGTAACGACAATAATCTGATTAATGCCACCATAAATAAACCCGCCAATGCCAAATGGCAATTTCAAAATAGCTGTCACTGCCGATAATATTAAAACCTCTACTTCATGGAAGATGGGACCAATCACGAACAAGCCCAGTACCAGTGTGAGCAACAATGTCAGAAACGGTGTCAGAATCAAGTCCAATGCCTCAGGAACGGATTTCCTGATTCTTTTCTCCATCATCGCTCCCACGATCCCTATAATGAACGCCGGCAAAACGGAGCCCTGATAGCCTGCGATTTTGATGAAGCCCAAAAACAAAAGAGGCTCCTTCACATGTTGAGCGACATCCCAGGAAGTAGGTAAAGAAGGACTTACCAGCATGAGTCCGAGCAAAATTCCCAAGATCGGCGACCCGCCAAACACTCTGAATGCAGACCAGCAGACCAGCACGGGTAAAAAGGCAAAAGCAGTATCGGTCAGTATTTGCGTAAATAATATGAAATTCGCAGAAATATCATCCGGTGTAAGTCCAAATAACTGTAGCAGTGCAGGCTGAGTTACCAAGCCCCTAACTCCCATAAACAAGCCGGTAGCTACCAATGCAGGGATAATGGGAACGAATACATCTCCGAAAACCCGGATCATTCTTTTGAAAAAGTTGTCATCTTGCGTGGAGGCCTTCTCTTTCAGCTCTGCCTTTGATGTCGCAGATACGTTCTGGCCGACCATCGCTTCGTAAACTTTGTTCACGGTACCGGTTCCAAAAATAATCTGATATTGTCCGGAGGTAAAAAAGACCCCTTTTGCCTTATCAATATTTTCAATAAATTCATCATCAATAATATCCCTGTCTTTTACAATCAATCTCAACCGTGTAGCACAATGTGCCATGGAAATAATATTGTCTTCTCCACCAAGCCCTTTAATGACATCCTGGGCTATTTTAACGTATTCTTTCTCAAGACTCATCAGTCTTCTTCCTTTCCTCTGTTCCTCTTAGTTAGTCTGAACCTTTAAAACTTGGACTAATATGCTTCTTAAGAATAACATGACTGCGCTTTCAAACAGTGCGATTATTTTACTACATTAAGGTCAAATTTTGACCTTTTTATACCCTTGGCTATAAATAACTCCGAAAAATAGGCTTTGTACTGGAGGAACAAAAAATGCACCTTCAGAATGGGCACTGGATAATACTTCATGGTTTATCCGGTGTATTCCAAAGGTGCACTTTTTATTGTCCTATTTGGTTACTTCGTGACTTTCAACTGAACACGATCAGCCGTATAGACAATCTTCACTTTATAATTGCTTGGCAAACCTGCTGCTTCAATAGAAGAGAATGCCCCAGTGCGTTTGCCGTAGGTTAAAATGGTGGCACCGCTAGCTGGTACATATTTGTTAGAAAAATTCAGGCGTAATTTTCCGTTAAGTTGGGCGGTTCCCTTAATTTTGAGTACATCATTTTTACTTTGCAGATTGAGTTCAAGCTTACCCTTGGCTGTTTGTTTGTAATTGCTGCCAACAATCAGCTTTCCAGCATTGTTTTTAAGAAGAGTTCCCCCGTTATTTGTAACTGTACCACTTCCGAAAGCTGTCTCCGAATTACCTTCAAGTACGCCTTGATCGATCTGTGTACCACCGGAATACGTATTGCTACCCATAAGCTTCAACGTACCTGTTCCCTTTTTAATCAGCTTTCCAACACCAGAAATATGGTTGCGCCAGCGATCCAATGCATTGAAACCGCCTTTGGAAGCGTCCATATTCACCGTAACATTATTGGCAAAAGCACCGTAGCCATCCGCGGCGGAAAACAGGTTCAAGCGTCCCCATCCTTCGGCATCGTCAAGCACAGGATAACCGGATGGAAGGCCTGTAGTGGCCAATACCCAACGGCGTTGTGTGCTGTCAAGGTAAGGTTGACGTGTCTCCAACAGCACTTCAGCTCCCTTAGGTACTGTCATTGGCGTCGTGGTTGGGTTAATTTGATTAAATCCATACGTTAATCGTTCATTATAATTTTTTTTGTTCGCAGCATAATTGCTGAACCGATCTGGGGCTGTACCTTTTTGGGACAGCAATTGTTTATGAGCATCCTGGTAAGCTGCTTTCTTCAAGTTCCTATTGGCTGGATCAGACAGGATGGCAGCAGCCATCGCCGTTGCCATGACGCGTCCTCCCATAACATCAAGCGGGGAATGCATGCCAGCAACAACACGGTTATTGCCCAGCTCCGAAGCTCGTGTCAGCAATTCCTGATAACGCTCCGGCATGGCATAGGCCATAGCTATGGAACTGAGATATGCAGCATTGGTATGACCGCTAGGAAAGCCGCCATCATTAGTAGCATCAGATTTGAGAGCGGGGATCAGACTTGGGACAATCACCGAATTATCGCTCCAACGGAACGGACGAGGATAACTAAAGTAAGACTTGGCCGGGTTCGTCGTAGAGTAGTCCCCACGCAAGGTATTGACCAGATTCACGACGTTGCCGAGACTGGAGCTGGTATCCCCTGCATTCGTTCCCTCATCTTCATATTTTTTAGTTGTGGCATCGGCCGGAACGTCGTTGATTGTCGTCGTGGCACCTGCCTTCTTTCGATATATATCAGTAAGCGAACCCAGACCGTCGATTACACTGTAGCTCTGATTTCGGCGGTCGTCCAAATAAGCCGCATCGGCCTCACTGGAAGTTCGACGGGCAGCAATATCAATCACTTTTTGAATATTAGCGTCCAGTACACTGCTATTTAGCTTAGTCCCTGTGTCCCAGGTAGCCCCAGGAGTCCAAAGCTTATTAAATTCAGAGAGCAACCCAAGGGTCGGATTGGAGCTTTCCGTCTTATTAGCAGCACTATTATTTTTGTAATGATCTACGAAATATCCCCATGACGGTTCTGTTGGAGTTACTGTTGTTGGCAAGGTTGCTGCACTCGCGAAATTTCCACCCAGAGAACCTAGAAGTAATGGTACAGATAATAATGCAACTGATAGTGGTTTTCTTAGCAATTTCATTCTCAAATCAGATCCTCTCTTCTCTTGTGCTCTTCATCCTGTTTCTACGGAGCTATTATCTATACAACAAGTTGTATGACATAAAGAATCATATCTTAAGTTTGTTAAATAAAGAGCCTAGTTTTGTTAAATTCTTCTTGCTTATTTATATGTAAGAGGAATATCAACAACATTCAACATAGAATAGTTTTTATTGTTTGTAATACTTTCACCATGTTGATATGTGCTTATGATCAATATAGTTGGTGTATTGGCCCATAAAATCTAATTAAGGTAGGTTGTCTTATGAGCGAGGAAACTATTGCTTTCAAATGTGGAGCGTGTAAACAGATACCAGATAAACCCCTTAGAAAACAAAGATTTTGAGATTGTAGCCATCGAAGATGCTATGGACTGGGCGGATTTCAAACATCATACTCCAGATCTAAATAGTGAAATATGGGAAAGAGCATTGATACCTCCGGTAAAAGGTGATTCAAAAAAAGTACAAGTATATTTTCCTTTTCATATGTCCGTTGGAGAAACTTTTTGGACTTTATTCAGACCTGCTTATTCACATTTTAATGGTTGGGAAGAGCAGCCTGATGAGATCAACTTCTCTGCGTTTATTAAATGTAGATTTGAAGACATCATATCGAAAAATGAAAAAAGAGCTTGGATCACTGTCAGAGTGGAGGAAGTCCTGTTATTGAAAAATGTATGTAATGAAATGCCACCCCGTGATGGAACAGGATATCTGGATTCATTTCATATGTTTGGAGAGGCTCAACTATTGCAATATAAGGATTGGATTCTTCTTGATGCAAACGCACAAAGTAATCTTGGGATTTGGGCATTAATTAAAAGAGTTAAGGATGATAACCATTTGGTGGCATATGGCGAATGGGAATTTCATTCCAATTTAGTCTACTGTGGAAATCTAATAATCCCTGAAGACGAGTTGAACCAATTCATGCATGTTAGAGAGTAAAATGATAAGTAAAGGATATCTTATACAGATACAATACACTCAGAGCGAGATAATCTGTTGTAAATTAAAGGACCGAGCAATAAAGAGTATCCAGCAGGATGGGCAAGCAGCGATGAGTAAATAGGGACTTTATCCCACTTTCAGCCATTTGCTGCAAATGGATTGCTTCCTATATCTTAAAATATACATACATACCCGGAGGTTGCCATGACTACTAAATCTGCTACAAAAAATGAAACGGGCCAGTCGCTCCCCCTCCAGGGGCCGCAAGCGAAAGGTACCGTTTTTGCGATTCTGATTGCCATCAGTTTCGTCCATCTGTTCAATGACTCGATTCAATCGGTCATTCCAGCGATCTTTCCGATCCTGAAGGAATCTATGAGCCTGAGCTACACGCAGATCGGCTGGATTTCATTCGCCATCAACTTTACAGCTTCGATCATGCAGCCTGTCATTGGCTTGTTTTCGGACAAACGACCTACGCCCGCTATCCTTCCCATCGGTATGGGCTTTACGCTGACCGGCATGCTGCTGCTCGCCTATGCTGCCGATTATAAAGCGGTGCTAATCGCAGTCATCTTCGTAGGTCTGGGCTCAGCTGCCTTTCACCCGGAAGGCTCGCGCGTGTCCCATATGGCGGCAGGATCACGCCGGGGATTGGCACAATCCATTTTCCAGGTTGGCGGCAATGCAGGCCAATCGCTGGCACCGATGCTCACAAGCTGGATTTTTATCCCGTTGGGGCAATTTGGCGCCATCTGGTTCACAGGTATTGCGGCAGCCGGGATTGTAGTGCAATCATTCATTGCCCGCTGGTACGGTAACGTCCTGCGTACAGAAGGCATTGCACGCAAAAAAGTGGCGACACGCCGCATGAAGCCCGAAGTGCGCAGCCGCATTATGTTTGCCATGATTGTCCTCATTCTGCTGGTATTTGTCCGTTCGTGGTATTCGACCTCGGTGGGAAGCTACTATTCGTTTTACTTGATGGAAGTATTTAAAATGCCATTGGCGGATGCACAGCTGTACATTTTCCTGTTCCTCGGGGCTGGAGCGCTAGGTACCTTCTTTGGTGGTCCGCTGGCAGACCGTTTTGGCAAGCGCAATATGATTTTTCTGTCCATGGTATTAGCTGCACCATTGGCGCTGCTGCTGCCTTATGCCAACCAATTCTGGACGGCGATCCTGCTGGCGATTATTGGATTTATTATGTTGTCCAGCTTTTCGGTCACAGTCGTATATGCACAGATGCTCGTGCCTGGCAAAATCGGGACGGTGTCCGGTCTCATTACGGGCCTGGCCTTTGGCCTTGGCGGTGTGGGTGCACTCGTGCTCGGCAACTGGATCGACAAAGTAGGCATCACCAACATTATGTTCCTATGCGGCTTTTTGCCACTGCTCGGCATTTTAACCTTCTTACTTCCTACAGACAAAACCCTGAATCGCTGGGCGGAAGAAAATGGAGCCGAAGTGTAATAAGCTGACATGCGGCGGCCAACTAGGCCGCTGCACACCTTTATAGCAAAGGTTTTGTAGCAAAGTAACGTAATTCCCCACTTCTACTCTAATTCATTCTCTTCTTCTGCCAAACGCATCAAAATACGGCGCTTCCGATACAGCATTTTCCCTGCTTCAGCTACGTCACTAATAGCGCTTCGATTGGCAATGGAGCCAAACAAAATGCCCGCAATCGGGACCATTTGCAGCAGCTTTTTCCATCCAAACTGATCACGATAGGTGTTAATGACCTCTTTCCAACCCTGCATCTGGGAAAAAACCTGTGCCTGACGTGAAGGATCATCGAACAAGGCCAGTTCCTCTAATACAGCTTTCTTCCCCACAATATCAGATGAAGCGAATTGCATACATTTAATAATAAAAATGCGCTCCTGCTTATCATGGGGGTTAAATCCATAACACAAAGCGATTTCCTGAAGCACCTTGAGTGACAAGCCAAGCAAAATAGGGATATCCGCCGCAATTGTAAACACACCGCCAATTCCCGTGGTTGCTCCCTGAGCGGTGGCAAAGGTAATGCGACCCGACGTCATCTCGTCCGCAGTCTGATCCATGATCGTTAGCGGAAGCTCAGCCGCCTGCTTCAAATCCCACGTGGATTCGGCGCTATGTTCTGCATCTGCATTTTCCCCGGAATGGGGCTGATTCTCCGTATCCGAGGCGGAAGCTGCACCATTTTGCTGAATCATATATTCACGGGCCGTCTTGTTCAGCTTACTCAGGACTGTTTCTTCTTTCACCAAATATTTGCCACCATTCTGAATGAAGCTGCCCATCTCGTTAAGCAGCTGCTCCAGCTTGTCCTTAATGATTTTGGGCGTCAGCCGATCCAACAGCATAAAGGGCCATCTGCCGATTTTTTCCCAGAAAAAAAATATCCTTCTGCTCCTTCTCCCACTTTTCAATCTGCTTCAGCTCTTGGTGCAATACATCCTGACTTTCCCGATATTCTATAAGCGGCTTCATAAGCGTAGACGTCTCCTTTTGACTATGCTAGTTTATGTATGGATAATACGTAAGGAAGGCAAGTTCAGGTTTCTTTTTTTAGCAAACGAGATGTATAGAAAGTTTAAAATTTGTACAGATCGGAGTGTAATGATGAATAATGTAGGGCTTGTCCCTTACCATTGTGAGCATGATGCGATTTTACATACCTTTTATTTGCCCGAGGAGCAGAAGCAATTTACTGGAATGCCAGCTGAAATGCTGGCACTGGCCAAGGAAGACCCACACCGCCATCCAGTCGTGATTACGGCTACTGGAAGGCCGGTTGGATTTTTCATTTTATACGATGGAGATGAATTAGCAGACTATACGAATACTTCTGAGGCACTGCTACTGCGTGCATTTTCAATTAACTACGCAGATCAGGGACAAGGGTTTGCTAAACAAGGACTGCTTCTGCTACCACAGTTCATCTCTACACACTTTCCACATATTCGCGAGATTGTACTAGGCGTCAATGCCCGTAATCTTTCTGCCCAAAGTCTATATCTCAAATGCGGCTTTATCGATGAAGGTAACACTAAAATGGGACAACACGGCTTGCAGCATATTTTTAAAATGAGCCTATAACGCTGACTTCAATAGCCCTCGTAAACAAAAGCTTTCGGCACAAAATGCCGAAAGCTTTTATCATTAAATTTCGCCAATGGAAAAGCTCAATTTGTAGTTGCCAAACTTCGTAAGTTCATCCAGCATGGTATTTAACTCTGACTGTGATGACATGCGCACCCGCATCCAATAACAGCCCTCCCCACTTACCCGATGGATTTCGACAATAGAGGAATGCTCCCGTGCAAAAGTCTGAAAAGCACTGTGAGTCGTTCCTGAATTCAGAAAAACCGTAATAAAGGCATGAATCGTCTGCCCAATTTTCTCCGGGTTCCAGCGTAGTGTATAGCCCTCAATAATACCTGCATCCTGCATTTTTCGAACACGCGCCCCTACTGCTTGGCCTGTCAAATGAACTAGCTGACCGATCTCCTTATGCGTTAAAGAGCTGTCTTCAATTAAATGATGAAGAATACGCAGGTCGGTCTCATCAGGTACGAATAGTTCCATAATTATTTTTCCTTTCATGATGAAACGAGAATGCTGGTTTTCCTTTCAGCAGGCCGTAGCCTGCATCTGCTTGCGTCAGATATGATTGTAGCAGAAACCAAGAACGGCCGAAAATACATTCGGTCAAAAAAAACATTTACGATCAAAGGAGCTTCCATATATGAATATCACACTAATCCGCAACGCAACCTTATGGATCGAATACGCAGGAGTAAAATTTCTGATTGATCCGATGCTGAGTGATGCTGGCCTAAATCCACCAGTTCCCAATACGGAAAACACTCTCCGCAATCCGCTGGTTCCCTTGCCACCACAATGGCAAACGCTTGGACAGCCTGACGTTGTCATCGTCACGCATTTGCATCTGGATCATTGGGACCCGGCAGCAGTACGCTGGCTGGACAAACAGCTTCCCGTCTTCTGCCAGCCCGGAAATGAAGAACAAATCATGGCTGACGGTTTTACACAGGTTACTCCGATTTCGGTGGCTGTTTCTGTCGGAGAAATTGAGATCAACCGTACTGCTGGACATCACGGTACTGGAGAAATCGGGGAGCAGATGGGACCCGTATCCGGCTTTGTATTTCAGGCTCCAGGTGAGCCTGTCGTCTACGTGGCCGGGGATACCATTTGGTGCAGTGAAGTCGCGGAAGCACTGGATAAATACCGCCCAGACTGGACGATCGTAAACGCTGGAGGAGCGCGGTTTACAGTGGGCGATCCCATTATTATGACTGCCCAAGATGTAACAGCTGTTGCACAGCATGCTCCTTACACCCAAGTCGTTGCTGTCCATATGGAAGCCATCAACCATTGTGTACTGACTCGCTCCGAGTTTACGGAACATATCCATCGTGAAGGTCTGGAGAAGCGTGTCCATATTCCGGCAGATGGAGCGACGATTTCGGCATAAGGCGATAATTCCCGATTCACCGTTTGCGCCTATTTCGAATATATTGGATTTCAAAACGCCTAAAAGAAGGGATTATTAAATGAATTGGCAATATCAGCATCCTTATTATGGTACAGAAACCCAATGTAAAGAAGTTCCGATTGCTTTTCCTCCCCAGCATCAATATAGACAGCCGGGGTTGGAATACCTGGTGGTTCCACGCCCTATCTTTGATAATCCAAAGTATATCGGTACGGGAAAGCTTCAGGATCGGGTGGCGATTATTAGCGGCGGGGACAGTGGCATTGGTCGCGCGGTTGCAGTCGCATTTGCCAAGGAAGGGGCCGATGTGGTCATTGCCTATCTCGATGAGCATCGAGATGCGATGGAGACCCGTGATGTCATTCACCGGCTTGGCCGACGTTGCTTGCTAATTCCAGGTGATCTAAGGCTTAGAAGCAACTGCTGTCTGGTTGTTCAAAAAACGATGGAAACCTTCGGTCGTATTGATATCCTCATTAATAATATGGGGATTCAGTTTGTGCGCGAATCCTATTTGGATATCAGTGAACAGCAGCTACGTGATACGTTTGATACGAATATTATTTCCTTCTTCCATATGACTACAGAAGCCTTGCCGTATATGCGGGCTGGGGCCAGCATCGTCAATACGGCATCGGTTACAGCCTATGTTGGGCAAAAAAATATGATTGATTATTCAGCTACCAAAGGAGCCATTGTCAGCTTCACGCGCGCTTTGGCTAATAATCTGGTCGATCAGGGTATTCGCGTGAATGCCATTGCTCCCGGTCCGATCTGGACTCCGCTGAATCCGGCCACACAGTCAACTGAAGTCATTCGCACCTTTGGCAGCAATACGCCGATGAAGCGTGCCGGGCAGCCTTATGAATTGGCTCCGGCCTATGTGCTGTTGGCTTCAGATGATGGCTCCTACATTACCGGCCAGACGCTGCATGTGAACGGCGGACAAATGGTGACGACTTAGTTGGGTTAGCTAATAGCCATAAACCTAACAAAGCAAAAACCTCCAGCATCCACAGTTTCAAGTGGGACTGGAGGTTTGCTTATTTTACAATGTTGAATATAAGCTTAAACTGATCTTTTGTTTTTGTTGTAAATATCGAAGGCAACCGCCAGCAGCAGTACCAAGCCCTTGATCCCTTGCTGCCAGTCAATACCGAGACCAATCAGAGACATACCGTTATTCAGTACGCCCATGACCAAGCCACCGATAATGGCTCCAAAAACCGTTCCGATCCCGCCCGACGCCGAAGCTCCACCGATAAAGCAAGCAGCGATGGCATCCAGCTCAAAGTTCGTACCTGCTCTCGGCGTAGCCGCATTCAGACGTGCAGCAAAGATGAGACCAGAAATGGCAGCCAGTACGCCCATGTTGACAAATACCCAGAATGTTACTTTTTTCGTTTTGACACCAGACAGGCCCGCTGCCTTTTCATTTCCACCCAGCGCATACACATGGCGCCCCATAACCGTGCGGTTCATGACGAAGGAGTATACCACGATCAGGATGAACAGCAGAACGAGAATGTTCGGAATCCCCGCATAGCTCGCGAGCATGAAGGTGAACAGATTAATCACAGCAGCCACCACGATCAATTTGAGTACAAATAACACCTGTGACGGAACCTCAAATCCATATTTAAGCTGAGAGCGGCGTTCGCGAATTTCGTTCACGATAAACCATACCGTAAGTGCAATGCCGACAATGATGGATACCAGGTTATAACCGGTAGATGAAAAATCCGGCAGGAAGCCTGAACTGATTTTCTGGAATCCCCCCGGAAAAGGAGAGATCGATTGGCCTTCCAGCACGATCATTGTCAATCCGCGGAAGAGCAGCATCCCCGCCAAGGTAACGATAAATGCCGGAATCCGTACATAAGCGACCCAGAACCCTTGCCATGCCCCAATTAACGCTCCGACCAGCAAAGCTGCAATCACAGCGACCCACGCTGGAAGCTGCCAATCGACCATCATAATGGCGGCAACCGCACCGACAAAAGCGGCTATGGAGCCGACGGACAAGTCAATATGCCCAGTGATGATAACCAGCACCATCCCGATCGCCAGTACGAGAATGTAGCTGTTTTGCAGAATCAGATTGGTAATATTAATCGGCTTCAATAGCAAGCCGCCTGTCAGCACCTCGAACAAAATCATAATAACGACCAGCGCAATCATCATGCCATATTGGCGGATGTTATTTTTAAATAGTTTAGTTATGGTTTCCATGCTTCACGCCTCCTGACTTGGTCATATATCTCATCAACGTTTCCTGCGAAGCGTCCTCACGGCTAACCTCTCCGGTGATCCGCCCGGCATTCATAACATAAATCCGGTCACACAAGCCCAGTACCTCTGGCAGCTCGGACGAAATAACCAGTACCCCCTTGCCTTCAGCGGCAAGACGATGAATAATCGTATAAATTTCGTATTTGGCACCCACATCTATGCCGCGCGTCGGCTCATCCAGAATCAGAATATCCGGTCCGGCAAAAATCCATTTGCTCAGTACTACCTTCTGCTGATTGCCGCCACTCAGATTGCCCGTTTTCTGCAAAATACTCGGCGCTTTGATGTTCATGCTTTTTTTCATTTCCTCTGCAACGACGACTTCCTCCTGCTCATTAACTACAGCGCCTTTCGCCAGCTTGTTCAGACCGGTCAGCGAAATATTGCGCTTGATATCATCCATTAAAATGAGGCCGTACTCCTTGCGATCCTCCGTCACATAGGCAAAGCCGTTGTTAATCGCGTCTGTAACCGTGTTGTTCTGGATCGGCTTGCCGTCCTTAATCAGTTGACCCGAGATGTTGCGCCCGTATGACTTGCCAAAGATGCTCATCGCCAGCTCGGTCCGTCCCGCCCCCATCAGCCCGGCAATGCCGACAATTTCACCGCGGCGAATGTTCAGATTCACCTGATCCAGCACCTTGCGGTCCGCATGATGCTCGTGATATACCGTCCAGTCCTTCACTTCCAACACGACTTTGCCAATCTCGGCATGACGCTCTGGATAACGGCTGGTCAGATCGCGTCCAACCATTCCGCTAATGATCCGATCCTCTGTGACCTCATCCTTTCTCATATCCAGCGTCTCAATCGTCTTCCCGTCCCGCAAAATCGTAATCGAATCCGATACCTTTGCGACCTCATTCAGCTTGTGGGAGATCAGAATGCAGGAAATGCCCTGTTTTTTAAATTCCAGCATCAAATTAAGCAGATTTTCACTATCATCCTCATTCAATGCCGCTGTTGGTTCATCCAGAATAAGCAGCTTTACCTTTTTAGAGAGCGCTTTCGCAATTTCGACCAGTTGTTGCTTGCCGACCCCGATGTTCGTAACCAAGGTATTGGGGTTTTCACTCAACCCGACCTTGGACAGTAGCTCGCGTGTCCCGACAAAAGTCTCTTTCCAATCAATCACGCCACCGCTGGCGCGTTCGTTGCCCAGATAAATATTTTCTGCAATCGAGAGATACGGGATCAATGCCAGTTCCTGATGGATAATGACGATGCCCAATTCCTCGCTCTGCTTGATATCCTTGAACTCACACGTTTTGCCCTGGAAAATAATATCCCCTTCGTAGGTTCCATGTGGGTATACACCACTCAGTACCTTCATCAACGTCGATTTGCCCGCCCCGTTCTCGCCACACAGCGAATGAATCTCGCCTTCCTTGACCTTGAGATTCACATTTTCCAATGCCTTTACGCCAGGAAAGGTTTTGGTAATTCCCTTCATTTCCAAAATGATTCCAGTCATGGGATACGCTCCTTTCGGTTGGATTCTTATTCTTATTTCAGTCCGATTTGTTCTTTGGTGTAATAGTGACTGCCGACAATATCCTTCTCTACATTCGTCCGATCCACCGAGATTGGATCAAGCAAGTAAGCAGGAATTACCTTTTTCCCGTTGTTATAGGATTTAACGTCATTTACTTCCGCTTGCTTGCCTTGTAAAATGCTGTTGGCCATCACGACCGTTTGCTCAGCCAGCTTACGGGTATCCTTAAATATGGTTTGGGTCTGCTCTCCAGCCACAATGGATTTGATCGAAGCCAGCTCCGCATCCTGTCCGGTAATGATCGGCAGTGGCTTGTTCGCTGATCCATATCCGACCCCTTTCAGGGATGAAATGATACCGATGCTAATGCCGTCATACGGAGAGAGCACCGCATCCAGATTGGCCCCTGAGTAGTAGGCACTCAGCAGATTATCCATCCGCGACTGTGCCAAAGCTCCATCCCATCGCAGTGTAGCGATCTGCGCCATCGTCATCTGCTTGCTGCGCACGACCAGCTTACCGGAATCAATGTATGGCTTAAGTACGGACATCGCACCATTAAAGAAGAAGTATGCATTATTGTCATCCGGCGATCCGCCGAACAGCTCGATATTGAAAGGGCCCTTGCCATCCTTGAGACCCAGCTTTTTCTCAATATATGCCGCCTGTAATACGCCCACCTTGAAGTTATCAAAGGTCGCATAATACGTCAGATACGGTGTGTTGCGAATCAGACGGTCGTAAGAAATGACCTGAATCCCTCGGTCGTGTGCCTTCTGAATTACATCCGTCAGCGTGTTTCCATCGACCGAAGCAATGACCATAACATTAACGCCCTTGGTGATCATGTTTTCGATTTGGGAAATTTGATTTTCCACCACGTCCTCGGCATACTGTAAATCCGTTTTATAGCCTTGCTCCTGAAACAACCGAACCATATTTTCTCCGTCCCCTACCCAACGCTCGGACGATTTGGTCGGCATGGAAATGCCCACATAGCCTTTTTCCTTGCTGCCCGTTCCACTCTCCGCCAGATTGCAGGCCGAAAGCATCAGGGCCAAAACCAGAAGCCAAACAACAACAGCTCCCTTTTTCATATGAAGTTCCCCTTTCCTCATGTGATGCAGGTCATTTGAAGGTAAGGATTTTGCAAAATCCTCAGGTCATTGCTGATTAAAATTGAAATGAGATAGCGCTTACATAAGCGAGGCGATGAGCACCTCTCTTTTTTTATGTGCAAACACATGGTATCATTCCAGGCCGGGGAAGGTCTTTGCAGGTTTTGAACTTTTTTTTATAAAATTTTAACCTTTGTGGTGGGGGAGGTATTACTTAATGACGTTAAGCTTCGTCGACATCAATTAAGAACACCCGCTCCTGGAATCCGCCTCGTGCCTCGGCTTTGTCTGCCCGGAGCTTGTCCAGTTCGGCTACATTCGCTCCATGTACTTCTGCCAGCGCTCGGATGACTTCCAGCATATCCGCCAGTTCTTCCAGCGCGTCCTGATCTTTGTCCGCTGCAAAATACTCCTCAGTCTCTTCACGAAGCTTCGTTCGCAGTTCCTGCTTATACTCCTCTAGGTCCAAAATGCGTGTCCGACATTCCTTACCCTGAGACATAATGATATGCGGGATCCGATCCCGCACCAGCTTGTTGTATGTAGGCATTTCAAATAACACCCTTTCTGATATGAAGAATAAAAAATTTTAACAATTTAATTGAACGGGTTTTCTTTAAAAATAGACGGATACCGCTTAGACGGATCAGCTACGATCCGTTGTGACAGAGACTCTAGAATAGAGTCTGTTTTATAAAGCAACATGTCTACTTCCTCCTGTTTCATCGTCTCCTTGGATGGATCATCCTCTCCTGAAACCAGATAATGCACGGTGCCCATAAACAGTACCATATCTAAACAAGGCTCCGCATCCGAGCGAATTAGCCTGAGCAGATCGTTCATGGATAGGCTGATGGATAAAGGCATGATTTGATTTCGATGCACATAAATGGCCTTTGCCATAGAAAACATGGCGCGATCACAAAGAATGAGGCAATTTAGCCATTGATTATGATCACGCATCATCTGGGCAAGCTGCATTTGGTATTGGGCAAGCTTTTGAAAATCCATCATGCAATTCAATATGTGGGTGTCACTATACTTAGGCAATTTGAAATCAGCTTCACTATGTAGTTGGTTGCTTAAGGAGTAGCGTTTCATGGGGGAATCAACTCCTGATTTAGAATTTCATAAATAAGGGTTTTGCAAAATCCTGAAACAAATGTGAGCAACGTAGCATATCATTAGACCACTAAAATGTATAATTTTCTAGCTATCGGACAAGCTTCATAATGAATATTACTATATAGTAGTTTTTAATTCAATTTACTTACTAACGCATATTAATTAGATGTAACTCTTTCTCTACACTTCTAACTATAGAGAGGTGTATTCATGTCAGAACTATTAGAATTAGTCGGCACACGTATTCGAGATATTCGAAAGTCTAAAGGGCTTTCCCAAGAAGCTTTAGCCGAAAAAGCAGGTTTCAATTCGAGTTATATTGGTTTCATTGAGCGTGCGGAGAGAAATATATCTTTGAAAAATCTGGAGAAAATAGCGAAGGCACTGAACGTGGGCGTCTATCAATTGCTTACATATGTGAAGGAAAATGATGAGCTTACCGAAGAAGATTCGAGTATAAAAGCCATTTTGTCTCTCCTAAGAACTCGTGAAACCAAAGATACTGAGCTGGCCTTAAAGATTCTTACGGATATATTTATTAGAATGGATGAACGATGAAACAAAAAAAAAGGAACTGCACTCTGCAGTTCCCCACCTACCTCTTACGACAACGCCAGCATCGCTTTCATATCTTCCTCTGCGGTCGTAATTAGCTTCAAGCCAAACATCTCCACCAGTACATCAAGTACACCCGAAGAAATAAACTCAGGCGGCTTTGGCCCAATGCGAATATCCTGGATGCCAAGGCTGAACAAGCCTAGCAGGATGGCAACTGCTTTTTGCTCAAACCAGGACAGCACAATGCTGACAGGTAGCTCATTCACCGTACAACCAAAAGCATCCGCTAAAGCCAGAGCGATTTTCACAGTAGAACCGGAATTGTTGCATTGCCCCAAATCAATATAACGTGGAATGCCAGTATCTCCAACGGTGCCGTAGTCCACATCATTAAAGCGGAATTTACCACAAGACGTGGTCAGAATAACCGTGTCGTTCGGCAAGGATGTAGCCAGCTCGCGGTAATAGTTGCCGCCTTTGCCTGGTGCGTCACAGCCTGCGATGACGAAGAAACGGCGGATATGTCCGTCTTTGACGGCCTGAATGATCTCAGGTGCCAGCCCGATGACCGTCTCATGATGGTATCCTGTCGTAAGCACCTGTTCCGAGTCTACATCAGCGGCTGGCAGGGCCAACGCGCGTTCAATTAGTGGAGAGAAGTCGTCGTTCACAATTTTGGCTACACCTTCCAGCCCTGCTACTTCATAAGAGAAGAAGCGGTCTGCATATGTGCCTTTAATCGGCATAACACAGTTGGTCGTGGCAAGAATCGCGCCCGGGAACTCCTCGAACAATCTGCGTTGATCGTACCAAGCCTTGCCGATATTGCCCTTCAAATGTGCATATTTCTTCAACGCCGGATAACCGTGCGCTGGCAGCATTTCCGAGTGGGTGTAGATGTTGATGCCCTTTCCTTCGGTCTGACGCAGTAATTCTTCCAGCGCGTACAGATTATGTCCGGTCACGACGATGCATTGACCTTCGATTTTATTTTGGCTGACGGTAATCGGCTGTGGGATGCCAAAACGATCCGTATGGGCACGATCCAGCACATCCATGATCCGTACAGCTGCATTTCCGACCTTCATTGCCATCTCCAAATGCTCTTGTACATTAAAGTTAGAATTGGTTAAGGTCATATATAACGCTTCATGCGTGATCCGATCCACCTCAGGATCGGTATATCCCAACTGACGTGCATGTGTGGCATAGGCAGCAATCCCTTTTAATGCAAAAATCATTGTATCCTGCAAGCTCGCTACTGTCTCATTTTTTCCGCACACCCCAATGACTTTACACCCGCCACTCGGCGTCTGTTCACACTGATAACAAAACATATCGTTTTCCTCCAAATATTGATAGATATTTGTTCGTTATCTACAGCGTAACAAACCCCTGAACGTGCGGGTGTGATTACACACACACTTTTTAGCACAGATTATCATGAGAGGGCGCAAGGCAATTCCGCAATCCAACATTCCTATTCCGACGAATTTTCCTGAATTCCCCCGCCCTTACGGTACTGCACAGGCGACACGCCCATGGTCTTTTTAAAAGCAGTGCTAAAATAGTGCTGACTATCGTATCCCGTACGTTCTGCTATATCAAGCACAGATAACGTCGTAGAGTCCAGTAGCTGCACTGCTTTGCGGATACGGGCACGCGTGACGAGGGTCACGAAGCTGTCGTTGAGCTCCTTTTTGAGCACACGGCTAAGATATACAGCCGATACCTGTAGCCGCGAGGCAAGAGCTTCCAGCGTCAGCTCGCGATCGGCATAACCTTCCTGAATAAGCTGCCGTGCCCGGCGTACGATGGGAGATAGCTGCGCTTCACCGTACACCCGATCCCGGCTCACCCGGTACGCATTGATTGCGCCTTCCAGCCCACCCTCGTTGGACTCCACATGGGTGTGAACCGCTATATTCAGGTAGCCTCCAATGGCCTGCTCTATAGAAGCGCCGATCGTCTCGGGTGCCTCCTGCCACAGGCATATGCCGATCAGCCCGTTCGCATCGCGAAACAACACATGTGATCGGTCCTCCAGCAGTTCGCCAATAATATTTTCAGCGGCGAAAAGAAACAACTGGCGGTCATTCTCACGCATAATCGTCTGCCGTGCTTCTGCTGCAGGCCACCGTACCGCGCCGATTTGTACAGGCGGCCGGGATGGAAGACGTAAAAACGCCAACTGCTCCATGACGTCTTTTCCCGTGTGCTGTCCTTCCAGCCATTCCAGGCAAAACCGCTGACGCAGCAGCGGAATATTCCGTTCAATCTGCCCGGCAGCTTGTTCTACATAGGCGGCGCGTTTGTGCTCCTCGTCCAGTCGCTGACGAAGCCGTGACAATGCAGCGTGAAGCTGATCCGCATTTACCGGCTTCAGAATATAATCTTCTACGCCAAGCCGTACAGCTTCCTGTGCATAAGCAAATTCATCATGCCCGGAAATGATCAGGCAACGGCACTCCGAGCGTCCTTCCCGCAGCTGCCGAATCAGTTCAATTCCATCCATGAATGGCATATTCATATCGACCAGCACGATGTCGATGCTAAGCTGACCAATCAGTTCCAGCGCTTCTTCACCGTCCTCTGCCTCTGCTACAACCTCCATGCCCAGAGCCGTCCAGTCTAGGCAGTCCCGAATCCCCTCACGGATGATCGGCTCATCATCTGCGATCAATACTTGATAACGTCGGGCCGTCCCTATCGTCACTTCTGGTATGGCTTGGTCAATCAGACTCGCCGTTGTCGCGTTGTCTGTTCCCTTGGATTTCGTCATCCTGACCCTCTCCTTTGTCATAAGGCTTCTTCAGTTGCGCCATATCCAGCAGCAACGGATGAGTGATTGTAACGCAGGTACCTGTCCCTTCCTTACTGTCCAATGTAATTCCATATTCCTCGCCAAAAGACAATCGGATACGCGCTTGTACATTCAGCATGCCGTAGCTTCTGCCATTTGTACGAACTTCCTTTTGTTTCCGTTTTCCTTCCATCGCCTCCAGCGGTATTTCCAGCCATTCACGCAGCTCACGCAGACGCTCTGCCGTCATCCCTGCACCGTCGTCACGTACCGTCAGCAGCAGCTTGCCGTCCTCGGCTTTAGCTTCTACGCAAATCGTGCCTGGACCACGTCTGGCCTTAATGCCGTGGTAAATCGCATTTTCCACCACAGGCTGAAGCATAAGCTTCAACACAAACAGATCCTTCAGCCCGTCGGGTACATTTAATTCCCAGCGAAGTCGGTCACGATAACGGGTTTGCTGGATTTGCATATAGCTTGAGATATGCTCAATCTCAGAGCGCAGCGGAATAAAGTCATCCCCTTTGCTCAGTCCAAGGCGGAACAATCTCGATAACGCCCCCACCATATCGGATACGTCGTCTGCTCCATTTTTTCGGGCCATCCAATGAATGGTATCTAGCGTATTGTATAGAAAATGCGGCTTAATATGCTCTTGAAGACTGCGTAGTTCGGCATCCCGTTTTTGTCGTTCCCTCAGTTCGCTAAGCGACATGAGACGGCGGATTTGCTCCAGCATCCGGTTAAAGCTCCGGCCCAGCATTCCGATTTCATCCCCGCGCTCACTCCATTGGCGAACCGTAAGATCCCCCGTCTCTGCTGTACGCATATAAGACATAAGCCGGAAAATTGGCTGCGCGATAGAACTGGACAATCGCAAGGATGCCGTTAAGCCAAACAGACATACAATGAAAACAAAACAGACAACGTAGAACTGAATTTGCCGCACTTCCAGTGTAGATTCGCGTGCCGGGAATACTCCCACGGTTCTCCAGCCCGTGAACTCGGAAGCCTGGAACATGAACAGCAATTCCCTGCCTCCGGCTTCACGGGTAAACATCCCGCTATCCTCTGGCCCGAACCATTGCGACGGAATGCGCTCAATCAAAGGCATATCTGGCATATATACACTGCGTCCCTTGGCATCTGTCACCATGACATACCCGCTTTTGCCCAAGGTTACATCTCTGGCAGCTTGCGACACAGCCCGCAGCTTGAGATCAATCATAATTACACCCAGTACATGTCCTGTCTCCGAATCCGTGACCGAACGGACGACAGAGACAATTTCACTGTCCTTGTACCGGACATGAGTGGTCACATTACGGTGACTTGGCTGTCCCAGCACAGTGAATATCCCTGCATGCTGCGCCGCCTGTGTGTACCAGTCTTCTTCCGTCAGACTGCGTGTGCTTCGAGCATACATTTCATTGCTGATATAATCTCCTTTTTCGTTCACGATCAGAATCCCGGCAATTTCAGGATATAACGTGGTAAAACCCTGCAAAAATTGCTTCATTTCATACAAGGTATCCTGCTCCTGTACGGAACTTACAACCTGCTTGGAGCCGGGAGCCTGGTTAAGGAGAGGCTTCTGTGCTTGCTCCGCCTGATTTTCTGGCATTACACTACTCGTATGACCCGCGTGACCATCAGCCAGCGTCCGCCCTTTCCAAAACTCCCCAACTTCAGGATTAAACGCAATCAGATACGTCATGTTCTGTAAATTTTCCATTTTGGTATCCAGTGCTTCGTTCACCTTGCCAATTAACTGCATCGTATGGTTTTCCACCTGCCGCTCAATAATCCGTT
This sequence comes from Paenibacillus sp. ICGEB2008, assembly GCF_000307675.1. Lineage (NCBI taxonomy): Bacteria > Bacillati > Bacillota > Bacilli > Caryophanales > Paenibacillaceae > Paenibacillus > Paenibacillus sp. ICGEB2008. The sequence continues at coordinate 372,561 of NZ_AMQU01000007.1, read as the reverse complement.
CCACCGTCCAATTCACCAGCAGGCCTAGTCCCAGTGAAGGCACGATGCCAAACAGCAAGAACAGCACCATGAGCTGATAGCGTAAAGGCATATTGCGCAAGCGTAACCTCGGCATCATTTGATGCATCCCTAAGTGGATGCGCTTCCAATATTTATTTTGCATAATAATCATCTACATTCGCTCGGGTGACGACGGAAATCCCAGTATCCACCCGCACGGGGAGCGGGGTGTTATCTCCAGACGAAGAAGGTGCAGGAATCGTCAAATGATGATGCAGATGGAACAGATATTGAAGTGACCAATAGCCCATATTCCATGTCCCTTGGGCAATCGTTGCCGAGATGGTCCCATCACGAATCATATCCAGTGTCGCTTTATTCGTATCAAAAGAAATAATTTTTAGCGGATGACTGCCTTTTTGGCTCAGTGCCGCCTCACCCACACCTGTTCCTCCGGTGGCTTCGGTCACAAAAATACCCGCCAGTTTCGGATAAGCCTTCATCAACCTTAGCGATTCATCCCTGGACACCATCACGTCAGCACGACCATCTACCACTTCCACCACCTTCATGGCAGGATACTGCCGCTGAATGGTATCGCGAAAGCCGCGCGAGCGTTCCTCATGATTTTGCTGCCCCGGCAGTGTCAGAACAGCGACTTGGCCTTCACGTCCCAACAGCTCAGCCATTTTTTCCGCAGCGGTCACACCCGCCTTATAATTATCCGTGCCCAAAAATGTATACGCCCGGCTCCCCGGCGCTCCAGCGTCAAACAGCACGACAGGAATGTCCGCATCCAGCGCCTTATTAATGACCGGGATCAGGGAGTGTGGATCAATCGCTGATATGGCAATGCCTGCGGGTTTACGGGCAATCGCCTGCTCAATGATGGTCATCTGCTCCTGTGCATCATACCGGGTCGCCCCCCGGTACTCCACCGTTACCCCCAAGGCATCCCCAGCATCCTCGAAGCCTTTGAGCCCGCTTTTCCAATATTCCAAACCGGACTGGAACGTAATCATCATATACGTTTCTCCGATGCTGCCTCGCAGCCCTTTTTCCTCCCAAGCTCCATTCAACCGCTCGGATTGTTCATATCTGAACACATAGAGAGCAAAGGCCGCAATCAACAGCATGTACACCAGCAGCGTTTTCTTCATCCTTCCTCTCCTCTTCCTATGCGCATCCTTAAATTTAATTTGCTTTGTTTTTATTTAGATTGTAAACGCAATCATATTAAATTGGAACCACTTCACTCTCCATACTTTCAGGTAGCGTTAATCCTGCACTAATGTTCCTACGGTACAATACCTACAATTGTGCTAGGAAAAACATGTGCGAATCTTGAGGAAAAGGAGTGATATGGATGAGCAAGCCGCGTATCGCAGAGTGGACAGAACTACGGGGTCTTGCCTACCTCGCTGTCGTGCTTCAGCATTGCATTGGCGAATATATTTATCGCAGCGACATCCAACAGCCGGATTCCGTTATGCTCGCGATGCTGTACCATTTGACACGTTTTGGCACACCGACGTTCGTTTTCCTGTCTGCGGCGCTGTTATTTTATAATGGTAACAAACCGATTGGCTATTCCCGTTATATTGGCAGACGGTTTCGAGATATTTATGTTCCTTTTCTCTGCTGGACGGTTGTTTATTGGGTATGTACTCAGAACTGGTCAACCGCGCAGTGGGGAAATTTATCCTTTTACAAAGGTATGTTCGAGGAAATGATCATCCCTGTCAGCGGATATCATCTATGGTTTGTGGTCATGATCTTTCAGTTTTATATTTGGTTTCCTTTATTTGCAAAAGCAACCGAGCAGATTCGAACGTTTCTACGTCGTTATAGCACCAAAAAGCGCAAGCAGCTTGTTTTGGCTGTCATGCTGATTGCTGCTGCGGCTTATGCGTTGCTGTTACAATGGTCCTACTATGACATGTCTGCATGGAGCGCTTGGTTGCCATCCTTTGGGCAGACCCTGTTAGATTACCGCACTTATAACTTTGTTATGTACTTTTTCTATTTTATGCTGGGCGCAGTATGCGCCTATATGACGGACACCTGGCGGGGATTGGCCCAGCAGACGTTGCCATGGAATGTATTTGTTTTTATTGGTCTGTTCATGCTCATGGGTCATACGATGCTGATCCAGTCGGGCGATACGATCAATCTCAATATTTCTACCTATCTGAAGCCAAGCACCTTCGTACTGATTGTCTCGCAGTTGCTTTTGTTGTATGGGCTGCTACTTCATTTGCAAAAAGACCAGCGTTCCGAGCCGTTTCGTCGTATGCTAAACTGGATCGGACGCTATTCCTTCGGAGGATATCTGGCCCATGCGCTCGTGCTGTCCTTCATATCCTTTTACACCCGTCCGCTTGCCCTAGGGGATCATCATTTTACAGCTACGCTCATTACGTTTGTCGTCGTGGCAAGTGCTTCTCTCGGTATCAGCTGGCTCTTTGCCCATCTGCCTGGCGGCAACTGGATTGTTGGCTCCAAAGGCAGACAGCGATTGAACTGGCGGCTTCATTTTCAGTTCCTTTCCTCCAAACGTTCTTCCAAAAGCACACAGGAGCTTAGCTAGTCATTTTGCCTCAGCGTATCAGCATAGGGATTTCAAGCAACATCAAGGACTTTCGCAGGGCTCACGTATTGAGCTCTGCTTTTTTGCTGTCTAAGTGTGATGAATCATGTTCCAAACTGATTAACATTTTATGACATGGATATGTATTTTATTTTAAAATAAGTCATTATATTGAATAATTATAAGCATTACGTGGGAGAAATCACAGTTTTGCATAATAGGAATGGGGGGATGAACTCAGCATACCATCGTCGTTGTTAAGGATCTGGTCCAAAACTTGGTGAGGCTGCTTCCTGGTCTGAAACATACGGTTGAACTGATTAATCAGTTCATCCAAAAGCATAGACTGCTCCAGTACACAGGCATGTCCTAGGCCATACTCTGCGTAAAGATCATGCATGTGTTGTCTGGCATGTTCCATTTGTTGAATTAACGTTACCTTTTCATCCTTGTTCATCCTACATACCTCCTCATGAATTTCATTTTAAGAAGGGATGTACAAATAGGCCAAGATCAATTTTGAAGCAAAAAATTACAAAATAATACAAAAAGAGACCAGCAATAAGCTGGCCAATAAAATGAATTAGTACTCGTCAAGATCCACCAATGTGTCCTTGAACTTGGATCGTGCCATGGCTTAAATTTGCAGTTTGAGCTGGTACTGTGAATACCAGTAAGAAACTAGTTACCGCCAAGCAAAAAGCCATCTTTTTGATCATTTTTCTCCCACACCTCCTCATAAATAGAATGGAACTGAGCTTGTGTTTTAGGTGCCGCATTTGTTTTGAAATGAAGAAATAATCCAAAACAATTGGCAATGAGTAATACATGGTTAATTGTAACAGCTTTTTCAAAGGCGATTAATAAACATTTGAAACCATATGTATATCTGCCTTTATTTAGGCTGTACTTGGCTATCTTGTACCAAAACCTTACGTATTCTTCTGTTAACACTTGTTGTGTGTACATGTCAGAAGAAGGTGACTCCTGATACGCTGCAATTTGCGATTCAAACCGTCGGAGAATATGATCTACATCTACATTATAGCGATTAGCCACTTCAAGGACATTCAATAGCTCGGCTAAAATCTCTTTTTCGGCAGCTATATGTTCTACGTAATCTGGCAGAACACTAATATCACCAGACATAAGCCTGTTAACATAAGTATTAATTTTCGCCCACTGTTGATACTTGCGTTTCCAATAAAGCGTATCAGAGTCCTGCTCTTTTACCCAATTTAAATCAGCATAACCACGAATATGCTCTAATGCTTGGTCATGGTTGCCTTTGGCATCACAAGCGTTAGCACACAACAATTCGGCATAAACTATGTATACAAACAATGGTCTGCTTAGCTTTTTTCGTGGCTCTGTTCCTTTTCGCTTGGAATTGTGAACCAGATGATATTGGAGTTGTCCTAACTGACCCATTTGATGTGCGAATTCATACACCTTATCCCACATGCTTAATGATCTATAGACATTCGCCAAATCTTTTAAAGCATCCAGTTGCTCTATCTCATCTAAGCGATCCACAAAAGGGGCGAATTCAATAGCAGCCTGAAGGTTTACTGCCCGATCCTGTCCGACTTTGATTTGGAACAAGCGATACTGGCAGATTGCCAATCGTTCTGAATGCTGTTGCTTCTCGCTCTCAGCTACCTTTTTGTACAGGTATGCGGCTGCTTCGCTGTAACCGTCTTTGTACACATTTTCGGCGACTTCAAAGAGCGATGGCAGATAATTAGGGTTATCCAATAATAGAATGACAACTCGCTGCAAGCAGTCCAATCGCCCTAGCTCAATGCATCGGTACAGGAACGGGCTGATTTTTTTCCAGTTGAGCGGACATTCTTCAATGCATTCTTCAATATAGCGTTCGTAAAAATAATCCGGTGGTAAATTCATTCCCGCAGTAATACTATCCAGTTGGTGAACCGACATAGATCGATTGCCCGTCACAATACCACTAACTGTACCTACATTCAAATCGATCGTGTGACCAAACTCGGTCATGGTTAAGCTTTTGCGTTTTAGATAGGTTTGAACTTCTGCCTGTATCGTAGGTGTGATTTCCATGGATAAACCACCCTTTCAGCATCTTCATAGATTCCCATTTCAATAATTCATATAGTTTTGAAACTAATAGTATACTTATTGTTTTTCATTCATGATAATACCATCTTTTGGAACATCGATAAATACTTTTATTTTATAGATTTTTATTTTTTTTATTAGGAGATTATTGGTTGATAGATTATTATGATAAGGAGAAGGTCACTTGAAAAATACAGGTATGACACGTCCCTTGGACACGTTAGGCCGGATTGTTATTCCTAAGGAATTGCGAAACTCTATGGGAATTCAAGCTGGCGAGTCTTTGGAATTTTACTTGGATGTTGAAACAGGATTGTTAAGTATGCGGAAATATATCGGCGTTTGCTGCCATTTATGCTATTCGGTTCAGGATTTAAGCTATTTCAGAGATTCATTTTTATGTAAAAAAATGCATACACGATTTGAAAGGAAACAGCGTCATTTGATCGTCATCACAACTTTGGTTGAACATCTAAGAAGCCTCATTCGTGAGCATCCCACAGCCAAGCAAGGCGAATATGCTGAATGGATTGGCGTGTCACATAGCCGTATTTCCCAGCTTAAAAGCTATTGTAGGTTTCACTTCACTCGCATCCGAGCAAAACTCAATAACCAGTCGCTGTTAATTTCAAGGTGACTGGTTATTTTTTTAATTTGAATCCATACTGACCAAAATTCAACAAGTTAGATTACCAAAACTTATTGATATTGCTGTAAAATATGGATTTAAACTCTTCAAGATGATATATTCTGACTATATGTAATCTTCCTAAAGACGCTTTTAACGGACTTAAACTAAAAAATTGTTAGTGGGTGTATAAATGAAGTCACATGTTCTAATTTATGATGGTTATGTTAGTTTTGAAATTATGCTGGCAACCTATTTTATGAAAACCAAAGGGAATATTGTTACGATTGGAGTAACCAAAGAACCTGTTATTTCCTATGAGGATTTTAAAGTTACGCCTGCGGTAGCCCTTGATGAAGTGGCTGCGGAGGACATTCAACTCCTCATTATACCTGGTGGAGATAACACTCAATTAAAGACAAACAAACAACTTCTAGCTCTCATTCATACCCTGAATAATGATCATAAAGTGATTGCAACCATTTGTTCTGCCACTGAACTATTAGAGCTAGCAGGTGTTTCCCCTAAAAATCATGTGAGTCATCCATCGGGTCTGGAGATCCACAAGAATATCATATCTGCTAAACCCAATAAGTATGTAGATTTTGCAATCGAAATAGGCAAGATCATGAACATTTATACGGATGATGAAGATTTTAATGAAACCATTGATTTTTTTAAGCTTTTTAAAGATAGCTGATTCTCCTCACAACAGTCACTTTATGAAGGAAGTTGAAATATAAGGATAGGATGGGTTCTCCCCATCCTTTTTTGTCGTAAAACGATTCTACTTCAGACTAACGCTTCAATTGAGCCTCATTCGAAGTCCCGGACTTACGATCGAAGGTAATCGGACCTTTACGATTTACAAGCCGCTTCAAATCCACAGTCATTTCATTCTTCAATTTATCAATAAGTTGATCCTCGCGAATGCCTTTGCTTTTAGCTACCTCGGCTAACGATTTCCCTTGCCCCAGCTCTTTCTCTAACTGGACAGGGGTGATACCCAGCAGCCTAGCTACTTTCTCGTTGAGATGGTGATTCAAGCCGCCCGGCCCTTTGCCGTGTCTATGTCTATGCACATGTCCATGCCCGTGGTCATCCTGTGGATCAATATTCCACTGGTGGGCTTCTCCTTGGACAGAATCGTTGGGAGTGAGAGCTTGCAACGGATTACCCGATTCAATACCAGATGCTCCTGCACTCGCAGTACCATACATCATCACTCCTCCATATAGGATAGCAGCGGTCAATTTCCATTGTTTTTTCATGTTGTGGCCCCTCCTTTCATCCTTTTTCATCTATATTTTCTATTTCAGCTTTTTTTATTCATTTTATATGTTTTTCACAACATTTCTTATTTAAAAATAACAAATTCTTGAAAATTGCAATCTGTTGTACAATGGCGGGTAACAACTAGAAGTCGCTACAAAAACATTTATAAGAGATGCGGGTGATGGCCATGGAGTGGTATTTTGCATACAAAGAAGAATTGGAAAAGGTATTTCGTCAAGCGGAGGAACGGACGGCCACATTTCCGGCTCCCTTTCAGCAAGAGGGGTTAGACTACCTGGCACGGTTTAATCCGTTGCGTGAAGACAGTACTCGTAATTACATATGCTATTTGCTTCCATTTTGGCTGCAGGAACTCACCGGACTGCCTCCCGAAACATGTCGCAAGCTGTCACTCGGCAACGTGTTCGTCATGGCTCATTATTTAATCCAAGACGACGTGATGGACACAGCAGCAGACAACCGTAAAACGCAACTTGCCTTAAGCCAGCTTTTCTATACCGAGTGCCAAAACATTTATCAGGAGCTTTTTCCGGCAACCTCCCCTTTTTGGACATATGCCCGGACGTATGTGGACGAATGGGCCGTTAGTGTGGTATCCGAAGGAGCAGCAGACTATTTTCAAGGTGACAGAAATAAGGTCGCACTGAAAGCCAGTCCATTAAAAATGGCCGGAACGGGTGCTCTACTGCTCGCAGACCATGCTGACCTGATCGAGATCGTTACAGCGATGACGGATTTGGCCCTGCTCGTGCTCCAAATGTCGGATGATTGGGCAGATTGGACAGAGGATTTGATGGAGCATAGCTATAACTGCCTATTGTCCCATATTAGCGCCGAACGGAAGAAGCCGTACTGTGAAGGACTAGGACCACAAGAAATTCAGGAAGCGATTTATGTGCGAGGCGCACTCGCTAGCTATGTGAATATTGCGAATCAAGCCGTTCAGGAGCTAGAGACGATGGAGCCTACTATCCACGGCCTGCATAGGTTCGCACATTCCATTGCAGCAGAACTCAGCGAAGAGGCAGCAGAAATTGAAGGCGGACGATCACATTTGCGAAGAGGCGGGCTTGATTATTGGCTCTCCAAAAATATGAAGTAATGCTAGATTTTTCTGAGTCTTACGTGGTATACTGACTAGGTAAATATAACCAATCGAATGAGAGGGTGATTTTTGATGGCTACTGAAGTTCTTCAAACACAAGTCATTCAAAAAGCTTGGGAGGATGCCAGTTTCAGAGAAAAACTGATGGCAGATCCCAAATCTGCAATTCGTGATGTGTTAGGAGTCGTGATCCCCGATCATATCCAAATCAAAACGGTAGAGGAAACGTCTGACCAGTTCTATCTAGTAATCCCTCCAAACCCTTCAGGTGTGCTTGCTACATCCCAGAAGCCTCGCTCGATGTGGTAGATTGGCACTTGTAGCTTATTTAATCTATACTTCTTAATCTCAGGCGGGTGGGCTCAGCAAGCTTCCCTCCGTTTTCTCCGAACGCAAAAAAGCCGGATGTTATCCGGCTACGGGGAAGCGGATGGTCGCTTCTGTTCCCACCCCTTTTGCACTTGTAAAAGATATTTTACCATTCATCGTTTCAATAATCCGAAATGTCACCATCATCCCCAAACCCGTGCCTTTAGTCTTATTCGAAAAATAAGGCTCACCTAGTCTGGATAAGGTCTGAGCATCCATCCCTTCACCATTATCCCGAATATGAATGACTGCTTCTCCATTGTCCACATAAGCCCATATATGAATATGTCCCTGTTCTCGCAGCGCTTCAATACTATTTTTGATAATATTGATAAATGCCTGCTTGAATTTGGAGGAATTCCCGCGCACTTTAATTTCCTGGGGAATATCCAGCGAAATTTTGCCACCTTGCAAATTTGCCATTGGACTGATAATTCCTTCAATATGCTTGAACTCATCCAATATGGTCAACGTTTTGGTATGGTCAAACTCCGGCTTGGCAAAAGTCAGAAAATCGGTAATAATCGCGGACGCTCGATCCAGCTCCTCCAGAGCGATATGCAGATAGTCTTTGTTTTTACCATCCTCCTGCTTGCTCATCAACTGAAGAAATCCACGTGTAACCTGAAGCGGATTGCGCACTTCATGAGCTACAGATGCAGCCAAATCGCTAATAATCTCCATTTTCTCTGAACGTTGAAGCTCATTATTGAACATCTCCAGTTCTCTGGAATACCGAACCACCTGCTTGTGCTTTTCCGCCAGCCTTCTGCCCAAGATCGCAATCAATGCCAGGACAAAACCGAACACGCCCCATTTCCATAAAAACATATTGTAGTGTCCGTCCCGGATAAAGAACCAGCTGAGTTCTGCGATAGTGATGACTGCAAAAAATGCAAAGCCTGTCGATAAAATGATCGCTTCGTGGTCTCCCTTAAGCGCCATGCGAACCGAAGCAAATACCAAAAGTACCATCAAAGCTACGAGCAATATACCGAGGACGATTACACTAAAGAAATAATATACATCGTTGAGTCGCTCCTGTGCTCCTAAATTCACAATCATGATGATGAAGCAGAACAAAGAGTAGGCGGTTAACAATTTTCTGAATTTCCGAATCAGTAAAATCGAATTGATATTTTGCTCAAAAAAGAAGGCTAATGAAGGCAGCAGAATAAATAGCGCCACATCAAAAAGTTGTAAATACAGCTTGCCATAGCCGCGATAGAACGTATATAAAAACGGTGAATACGTTACAATCATCAGACCGATAGACAATACAATCGCACTTAGGGACAACCACATCGCCATACTTGGACGGAACAGGAAGAACGAGCAAATCAATAGCACCAGGGCGATAAAGATAAATGTACTGCCTAGTACAATATCCAAGACATCCATTCTGACCAAGTTTCCCAACAAGTCACGATAATCACCAGTCATCACATTTCCGATAATGCCCAGTCTATTTTTGCTGCTTTCCGTCCATATGTATAATGTTTTACCACTGTCTTCTGGCTTCAGCGGAATCAGAATACGATTATTCTCATAATTATAGCCACGGTACGATTCATAAAAATTGGTACCATCCTTATACAGCGTAATGTGCCTGCCATAAATATTTTCAAAAAGCACCGCTGGTGTTTCATCATTTAACGAAGGTAGCTTAATACGAATCCAGGCGGTGCCTCTATTGCCTGGCTGCTTGAGTAGCTGTGTATCATCTTCAATATGCATCCAGACCTTACTGTGATCATTTACCTCATCTAAAGAGCCATCCTCGTCTTCTGCTCCCCATCTCATATCCCAGGAGGGGATCTTGTACTCCCTTTCCGGGGTCATTTTGGCCGCATAGCCAATGTGGTCCAGCGACAATAGTATCACAATGACCGCTAGCAGAGCGGCGACAGCTTTGGGCACATGCCTCATATTAAGCACCTCAAAGTTACGTAGTAGGATTTACAAATTTGTATATGTTTTAACATTTTTATCTTCCTGAAATTATATTATTCTATACGATGATGTTCATACCTTCTTCATAATAAGGGTATCATGTTCTTTTTAATCATTATTTGTAAAATCTTCATATTGATTAATGATCATTTCCTGTTCGCGTTGCTCCATCTGCTCTCTAAGCCCTATCCAAGGTTCACATTCTTCATCCTCATAGATCGTCCAAATATCGGAGAATAAATAATCGCGTATTTCTACTATTTTTCCGGCCTGTCCGCCGTCTGTCCAATATAAACCATCCGGACGCCGAATAACGGTATGCGAATAACCTGGAGTAGACGCCTTTTGACCGACTCGGATTCGGCTAATCATCGGACCAAACATGTACCATTCCAATTCATATCCCTCCAACTCCTCTTTATCATATCACAGCAGTTACCAAAAAAACGCTAATTGGGAAAGAGCATATCTCTATTCGCATGATTTTAACTTCTTACAGACACACTAACTCTAAGTTTAGCCATTCTGCGGTTTGGGTAAGGTCGAAATAAGCAACAAAAAGTAAAGGAGCTGAGTTAGATGGCAAATCGCGACAATCAAAAGACTGAGCTACAGGATCATGATTTTGAGCCTTCCCTGCAAAATGCAGAAACAAACTGGGAGAATCTGATTGAGGGGCCGGATACTCCTCTGGAGGACGTGCCTGATGCCGATGAACTAACACCGAATAGTCCTGTTGATCCCTCTGCGCCTGCTGAATTCCTGCATGGTACAGATTTGCTGAACGGTACAGACGGGGATGAAGAAGAGCAACTGGACAGTGACGATATTCTGGATTAATTACTGCATATGACAGGATATAAGAAAGCGATTTCTCATCCTGCTATGCGGGTAATGAAGTATATACACCGAAAGGAGTTGACCAATCTCCTATGTATAAAGATCCGATGTCTCAGGCTGATATGGAGTACAAACGCTATAAAGCCTTGAATCCTGTAGAAGAGGATGACCGCAGGACTGCGGACAAGACTCATACGGATGATACCTTAGCCGAAGATAACCCACGAGGAGTCGCATCAGCGAAGCCCGAACCCAGAGATCAAGCAAGATGAAAGAACAGATAGGGAATGCAAAAACTAGAATCGGAAATCAGGGCTTGCCTTCTGCATCCACTTTGTTTAAAATAAGGTCAAATCTTTTGAATACCATGAACAAAGACATAGACGGAGACAAGTAAGCGTCATCGGATTCCCACAGAAAGGTACGTATTGCTGAGAGCGTACCGCTATCCCGCGTTGAAATTCACTCCCGAGTCGAGCCTTGAACCGACGACAGAAGGATTCATTCCTTTGGCCGCAGTAGAGGTTTCCGGAAGCCCCCGTTACGGGCATCAAGCTCAGAGGTTACTGCCGTCGATTGAATGACGTTGACGACTTGCATGTATACTTCTGTAATTAGGGTGGTACCACGGCATTCGTCCCTTGCGACGAGTGCCTTTTTGTGTTATTTTCTGCAAAAAGTCCAAGGGCTGAAAGAAAAAACAATTTAAATTCGGGAAGGGTGTACTGTATGTCGACCAATGAAAATTCTTTGGAGCTGTTGCGGGAACAGCTCGATGCTACAAACTTGCAATTGCTGGAGCTGCTGTCCCAACGCGCTGAACTGGCGGGACAGCTTGGAAAATTGAAAGAAGCTCAAGGAGTGCCTGACTTTGATCCAGTGCGCGAGCAACAAATGCTGGACAAGCTGATTGCAGCTAATCGTGGACCTTTCGACGATGCTACAATTCGCCAGTTGTTCAAAAATATTTTCAAGGCTTCTCTGAACTATCAAAAAGAAGAACACAAAAAACATTTGATTGTCAGCCGCAAAAATCAGCCGGATAGCACGGTTATCAAGGTTAAAGACACACTGGTAGGTGGCAAAGCCTCCATCATGGTTGCAGGACCTTGCTCGGTGGAAAGCTATCAACAAACGCGCGAGGTAGGAGCAGCTCTCAAGGAAGCCGGTGTGCCGATTCTGCGTGGTGGTGCGTTCAAACCACGTACATCTCCGTATGATTTCCAAGGACTGGGTATTGAAGGCCTGCAAATTCTCAAACGCGTTGGCGACGAGTTCGGGCTAGCTACAATCAGTGAGATCGTCGATCCAAGACATTTGGAGGAAGCGATCCCTTACATCGATATCATTCAAATTGGCGCGCGCAACATGCACAACTTTGAATTGCTGAAAGCTGCGGGTGAAACGAGAACTCCGGTTCTGCTCAAACGCGGATTGGCTGCCACCATGGAAGAGTTCCTTCATGCTGCTGAGTACATCGTATCCCGTGGTAATACACAAGTCATGCTGATTGAACGCGGTATTCGTACGTATGAAAAATGGACACGTAACACGCTGGATATTTCCGCTGTTCCGATTTTGAAAAAGGAAAGCCATCTGCCTGTATTGGTGGACGTAACTCACTCTACAGGACGTAAAGACATCCTGGCCCCTTGTGCCAAGGCTGCCCTGGCTGCTGGTGCCGACGGCATCATGGTAGAAGTTCACCCGAACCCGGCAGTCGCTTTGTCCGATGCTCAGCAACAGCTGAACATCCCTGAATTCCACAACTTCCTGTCTGAAGTTAAAGAATCCGGTTTATTCAAAGCGTAAAACTAATTTTGTGCTAAGAATCATAAACCGCTTTCATTTTGTCAGATTATGATGTAGAATCTAATCAGGATTGTGACTGATCATGCAGGCAAAACCTAAATGTATATATGCTCGACTTTTGTTGAGACATATATATGTTTAGGTTTTTTTTATGCCTAAATCTTGAATAATAACAATACCTACATGGTTATAATCCTAAAAAATCATCATAGAAACGTTCAGAGAGGGGAACAGAAATGAGAAAAAGAAAAGGGTTAAGCATTTTTTTGTTAGCTATGATATGTATTTTAATCATCAGTGGTTGCAGTGGTAAGTCGCCAGCCGTCGTAAAGGATGAAAGCGCTGCTCCAACAGAACAACCAGCGGGAAATAAAGTGGAAAATAAAGCGACCAAGGCTAGAACGGTTATTACTACTGACGGAGAAGTAGATGATATGAACTCAGTCATACGCTTTCTTCTCTACTCTAACGAAATGGATTTGTCCGGGATTGTACTGACTAGCTCCGTATATCATTATGCAGGTGATGAAAAGGCCGGCATCAAGCCATTCAGATGGACCGGAACCCAATGGGTAACAGATATGATTGATGCCTACGGAGAGATTTACCCCAACCTAATCAAACATGCTGAAGGGTATCCAAAACCAGAATATATTAAAAGCGTTACCAAGATCGGAAATATTTCAAACAAAGGTGAAATGGACAAGGAAACGGAAGGCTCGAATTTCCTGAAAACACTTTTCCTAGACGATGACCAAAGAGATCTGTATGTACAAACTTGGGGTGGAACCAATACCACAGCCAGAGCTCTAAAATCCATTGAAGACGAATATAAAAATACAGATCAATGGGAAACGATTCAGAAAAAAGTAAGTGATAAACTCGTTCTGTACATCATTTTGGACCAGGACGATAGCTACAATAATTACATCGCCAAAAATTGGCCTGACATCAGAATTATCAATGACCAATCTAACTTCTGGCATTTCGCTTATGCTTGGAAAATGCACACGGAAGAAGTAAACAGCAAGTTACACGGGGAATGGAACTTCAAAAACATTAAAGACGGTCATGGCAAGCTGCTAAATATGTATGCCTTGATGGGCGACGGCAATATCATCAAAGGTGAATTGGATGAAGAACAAAGAGGCAGTGAAGCCTACTTGAAGAAAAATCCACAATACGACAAGTATGACTTTATTTCCGAAGGAGATTCTCCATCTTTCTTCTATTTAATTGATAACGGATTACGGAGCATGGAAAACCCAACCTATGGTGGCTGGGGAGGTCGTTTTGGTGTCGTTAACGATAAATTATTTAGAAATACGGTGTTAGATTATGATGTGCATACGAAAAAATTCGAAGCAGAGTACTCTCTGATGCGTTGGTTTGATGATATTCAAAATGACTTTGCTGCCCGTGCAGATTGGGCTATTGCTTCCGACTATAAAGATGCTAACCATAATCCAACATTGACCATTAAAGAAGGATTAGATCTAACGGCTAGTCCAGGGGAGAACATAACTCTACATGCAGAAGGAACAGATCCTGACGGTGATGCATTGACCTATAAATGGTGGAGATATTTCGAAGCTGACACCTATGAAGATTCTAAGGTCAAACCCGCGCAAGTTAAACCTGAAATGCTGGGTGATATGCAGCTTGGGCTTCACCGAGAATTAGCTGAAGGCGAGAAAGTAAACACGATTGACCTGCAAGGTAGCGACACAAATACTGCAAGTTTTACAGTTCCGGCAGATGCGAAGTCTGGGGATACGATTCATATCATTGCAGAAGTACAGGACAATGGTAAACATTCTTTGAAACATTATCAGCGTGTGATTGTAACCGTAAAATAACAGAAGACAGCACTCAATAAATTAGGCTCATGGAATCATACTCCATGGGCCTGTTTATTTTTGCGTATCGGACCTCGGACAATCTCTATACACGTTTAATACTTTTTTCAGTCAAAGGAACATAATATCCCTTTCCATTCGGACCCATAGCGAATTTATTGCGAAGATGGATTAGATTAGGGCCGAATTTGGCCTCCAATTCTTCACGGAACTCAAATAGGATTTCCATGATATAAATATCATGAATAATCACTTCCGTAATCGGCATTACAAGACCCGGGTGTAGCGTCCATGCAGCACGGCTGTCATCACCAAGTGAAAGTATGCCAGCTACAACCTCCCGGTCATCCACGCTAAGCACAATCCATCGACCACCGATTTCGGACGTAATCTCCTCACTCATATCATGGCGGTAAACAGTAGCAAAATCAAAGTTAAGATCACCATATGCTACAAGGATCACCTCAATTCCTTGCTGAGCAGCTTGCTCTAAGGCATCCCGGAACACCTCGGCATCCTCTTTCCAAATTTCCAGTAAAATTCGGTGTTTTGCTCCCTTCACGCCTTCATTAATGCGATTGATAATGGCTTCATACCCCGAAATATTCCAAATGTTCTCTCTGTTTTGAAACGATGCTGTGTACTGCTCCAAACTCTCTTGCGCCACGTTGAAAATCTGCTCTGCTTTGCGCTTTCTCTGGGCAATCAATTCATGTGGAGGAAGCGGCACATATAGAGGTGTATTTTCTTGACTTACCATGATGTCCCCACGGTTGACCATTCCCGACAAAACCTCGTAAATCTTGGATCTCGGTACTCCAGAGTTCAATGAAACGGCATATCCCGAAAGTGGTGAGCTTTCCAATAAGGTCACATAAGCCTTGGCTTCATATTCACTAAAATTCAAATCACGTAGAATTTCTAATATGTTTGGTTTTGATTTCATGACGTCTTCTCCTCAATTCATGTTCTTCCTTACTATATCACTTCCCCTTGACAAAAACTGATATACAAATTATCTTTTTAGTAGCATTTTCATAGTAGTAACTATAGTAGCTACTATCACTATCATATTTCATAGGGGATGAACTCAGGGAGGATATAACTTGAACAAAGTCATAGCTCATCACAGCGAAAGCAACCGGATTTACTATACTTCTACGATTCTAGCCCTATTGATCTGGAGCACATCGTTTATTGCCACCAAAGCAGCCTATACGACGTTCCCTCCTCTTACCTTGGGTCTATCCAGATTTATCATAGCTTCCATCGTACTAGGTATCGTTCTGCTGATCAAAAAAGAACATGTCAAAGTAAAGCCAAAGGATTTGGCTACGATTTCGTTTAGTGGGGTTTTGGGAATCACTCTTTATTTTTCAATGGAGAATATAGGGGTTAGCCTGACGACCGCTTCCAACGCAGCATTAATTGTCGCATCGTATCCTGCAATTACATCGCTGCTTGAATTTATTTTGTATAAAGTCAAATTATCCAAATATAAAGTCTGCGGCATAGCACTGGCCATGATCGGGGTATATTTCTTAACCTCCGTTGGCGAAAGCTCGGATGGTAAGAATCAACTCATCGGAAATTTAATATTGATTGGCACCGGATTTGCGTGGGCGTTCTACACTTTCATGACGCGTAAGGTTGTGGACAAATATCCGCCGGTGACGTTATCTTTTTATCAAACCGTTGCAGGTAGTATCTTTTTCATACCGTTAGCCCTATTAGAAAAGGATAGCTGGCAGGCTCCGACAACGGGATCGTTTATGTTGCTCATGTATCTGGGTGTGTTCTGCTCCGTTATCGCATTTTTGCTTTATAATTACGGATTAATCAAGCTGTCACCGAGCAGTTCCGTTTCTTTAATGAATTTGGTTCCGATATTTGGGGTGTTGTTCTCTGTCTTACTATTGCACGAAACGATTACATGGCGCCAAATCATTGGCGGCTTGGTCGTTATTATAGGGGTCTTGATGAGTGCGCATCAAACTAACCGTACCTAAAAATATTGCAGCCCTACAATACAAGGGCGAGTGGCCTTTTTAAAAGATCTCGCCCAGTTGGTTATATCTATGCAGTCGGCTTTTTTTTCTTTTATATAAAAAAGGTGGTTATATTGATTGATGAGGTTATCCATAATTACAGACTGTTTGAGCACACTGGCATGATTAAAGCCATGTTTTGCTTGTAAAATATACAGCTTTTGACGGGCATTCTCAAGCTGTTGACGCAAAATGTCGTCTCTTATCATAATATATCCCTCCCTGTCATATGATCAGTGTAAAGGGTTATGAATAATATACTAAAAATAAGGGTTTGGGATAATTATCTAATTGGCCTATCCGGCAGAATGAATATTCTGATCCGTTGCGTTATTTTGGGCTGAAATCGGGAAAACATTTTTTCCCTTCGCCCATAGCAACAACGCTGCAACCAGCAAGATGCCACCGTTTAATACGAAGATCCAGCGAATGGGCATCCAGCTACCAAGCATGCCGCCAATCAGCGGCCCCGCCATCGTCGCGAGCTGGGTAGCTGATTGATTCAGGCTAAAGGCTCGTCCGCGAAACTCTGGCTTGGTGACTTCCACAGTCATTGCATTAATCGCCGGCATGACAGACGCATAAAACAATCCATATCCAAACCGAAGCGCACCAAAACCAACAAAGTTGGTTACAAAAAACTGCAAGATGTTCCCAATCCCCGAACCGATCAGCCCAATCAGCAACACTTGGGCAAAGCCGATTTTCCCTCCAATCCGGCCCCATCGGGGAGCCATCAGCACTGCCGCGATGCCTACAGCTGAGAATACAATCCCGGAACTTAAAGACGCATGGCTACGGTCCACACCCATTTCAAGCACATACACCGTAATTAACGGTTCCAAGATCATAATAGAAAAGGTACTTAATCCAGCTAGAATAAGCAAAAAGTACAATGGCCGATTAGCAATAGCCTCTTTGATATCATCCCGAACATGCGAGCGGGTACTGGTGCCCTTGAAGCTATCCTCTCTAGCGCCAAATGTCGCGATGAACGCAGATACCAGTACAAGAGCCGCTGAGAAAAAAAAAGGCATTTCGATTGCCATAATAATGGCTCACCACACCACCGATCAGCGGACCTATAATGCTGCCAGTCGCTCCAGCAGTCGCCATAATGCCAAGGGCATAGCCCGTTTTTTCTTCAGGCGAGCCCGTTCCGACCAGCGCAATCGCCGCAGGAATAAATCCGGAGAGAAGTCCTTGAAACAAGCGAACTCCTACAAATACATATGGGTCTGTCACTAAAGCACATACCAGATACAATACAGCCAGGCTAAACCCTGAACGAATCAGCATCGGCTTACGTCCATACTTATCTGCCAGCGAGCCCCAAAACGGGGCAATCAGCGCGCTCGCTAAAAAAGTAACTCCAAAGGCAATTCCTGACCATAATTCCAGTTGATCGTTAACCCCCAATTCCGTATTCAGAAAAATAGGTAAAAACGGAATCGACACGGAATAGGCCATGCTGCAAAACAATACTCCGATCCACAAAACAATCAGGTTTCGCTTCCAATATAGATGCATGCTGCCACACGTCCCTTCTGTTCATTCCATTATTACCCTCTAAATTAGAAAAGTCTACCGTAAACCTTAGCCTTTCATCGTGGAACAACCACGAAGAAGCTGATATAATCGAATGGAATGGAGATGATGACATGGCTAAAAAGAGAAATTCGTCTTTCGCTGCTCCTGCGGCTCAGGACAAACCTGCTACCTTAAAGGATCTGTTGAGTCAGGACGTGCTGAACAAGCTTAAGGCTCAAGCCAATGAAGCGCAAGCAGAGCAAGACAAGCGTAAAGAAGACGAACGGCAACGTGCCCTTGAAGCAAAAAAAGCTGAACAAAAGAAGCTGGACAACAACTTTGAACATCTGTTGAATAACAGCAATTTGGACTGGCACAAATATAAATAAGCCAAAACCATTGCGGTTTTGGCCTATCTTTACACTTTATGTTATAGCCAGTCACGAATATGTTGTACTGAGTACAGCACCCCTACCCAAACTGGCAGACTGAACGCCATACCCCATATGAGACCTTTAGCCAGTTTTTTGTCTACCTCCATCATGATCCTGCCCCTTTCCTTGGGAATAGCAGCAGTATGGGTCAAGAATACGGCTTTCAAACCCGTATTTCCTTATCCCCAACAAAAAAGGTATGATAGTAAATGGAAAAGTGTTCTGCGCTGTCCCCAAACTATAAATTAGGATGTTACACCATCCAACCTTTCAGGAGGAATATTAATGAACCGAAAATCGATACGCCCATGGTACACATTGTGCCTGCTGGCCATCATGCTCGTGCTGGTTGCCGGATGTGGCACAAAAGCCACCGATGTGGAAGCTGCAAGCCGGACAAGCACCACAACTCCCGCTGCAACTAAAGACAAAAGCAAGGCTGTTTCACATCCAGTTGTCACGATTGTCATGAACGATGGCAAGAAAATCAAGCTTGAGCTGTATCCGGAAGTAGCACCGAACACGGTTAACAATTTCATCTCCTTGGTGCAAAAGGGAGCTTATAACGGTACCATTTTCCACCGCGTCATCCCCGGCTTTATGATTCAGGGTGGTGATCCGCAAGGTAACGGTACAGGCGGCCCCGGCTACAGTATCAAAGGGGAATTCAAGAGCAACGGCGTTAACAATACACTCAAACATACACGTGGCGTATTATCCATGGCCCGCTCAGCGGATCTGGATTCAGCCGGATCGCAATTTTTTATCATGGTTGACGATGCGGACTACCTCGACGGTCAGTATGCCGCTTTCGGTAAAGTAACGTCCGGAATGGACGTGGTCGACGCTATCGTCAACTCCAAACGGGATAGCAATGACAAACCTACCAAACCAGCTACAATGAAAAAAGTTACTGTAGATACGCTGGGTAAAAAATATCCTGAACCCGTCAAAGTAAAATAATCCGTCTTTCATAACGGGATAACCACAACGACCTTGTGCATACGCATGAGGTCGTTTTTGCTTATCCCCTGATACTTTCTAAGGTGCTGATTCTGTGATGTAGTAAGAGTATATACACAAAAGGAAGCGTTTTCAATCATTATTTTTAGATTTTTTTACTGTTAAATGAGTCTACAGCGTTCGACAAAAAGCAGTAAAGTCGTCTAATTGGATTTGGTCTCGACTGAACGGATGCCTTCCATCTCTTGCAGCAGTGACAACAATTCCTCCACTCCCTCTGACCGAGACAGTTTTAGAAGCATATGAACCATCAACTGCTCACCGTTATTGATGCGCTCGGCGTGAAAGCTGTGAATGGTCAGTTTTTTGTTCTCCAGCAGTTCTTTAATTTGATTCAGTACACCCGGCTCATTATCAACCTGAACTACCACTTGCCGTGTGGACGGGGTAGCCATCTGATAAAAACGACTATGGAGCAAGGACTGAGCCGCCAAAATAAACAGCGTTACACCCGCGCCAAGCCCATACATTCCTGCACCGACAGCAATACCAATCCCGGCGGTAGTCCAGATGCCCGCAGCGGTAGTTAGCCCTTTGATTCTATTTTTTTGTGTAAAAATCATTCCTGCGCCGATAAAGCCAACTCCACTTATAACCTGTGCTGCTATTCTGGAAGGGTCCAGCGATAGGTTAGACCATACAGTCTGGTCTTGAAAACCATATTTGGATACCACCATCATAAGCGACGCCCCGATCCCGACAATGAAATGCGTGCGAATGCCTGCCTCCTTCATCCGACTTTTGCGTTCATAGCCGATTAATGCGCCGCACAATCCGGCAAACATGACTCGAATCAGATAATCCCAATCCCACATACCTTTTTCACTCCACTATTGTTTATGTTATGAAAAGATGTTGCCTTAATATATAATTCATGATGCTCCGGCAAATGAGCCGTTATACAGCTGTTATTTTGTTATTACCCAAATTTTAAGGAACCTTTACTTCATGTTCGAGAAGATTGCGATGCGCCTTTCTTCCCTTGAGTAGCCACAGCTCTGGTGTATCCTGCACACCGTCTATACGCATACTAAATGTTCTGGATGGTAAATTACGTACACGGAGCAATAGACGGTTTCCGTCTGCTGCTGCCGCCACAAGCTCTAGCAGTGTTAGTGAATCATTCGCTAGCTTGCGGTTCAAAGCGCGAGTTGAATCTGCGCTGTCCTCCCGGCTCCAAATACGAAGTTCGCCCACAACCGGGGCTGCAATTCGCTTACTGAAAGAAATAACCACCTCATCTTCGGCGGAACGTTCCGCCCTAAGAGGTACTGGAGGCTCATCGTACATGTAGCCTCCCAGATGGTATTCATACGCAGTCCAGGCGTTGTAATCGCCCTCCAGGGCGGTAGCCCCGAATTGCCGCGTCCACTCGCGGTCCCGAACCATCCGCGCGAGCGAACCGATATCTGCCTGCACTCCGAGGGGCAAGCCCGGATAAGCGGCGCGTATGGACTGCGCGATGCGAGCATAGCCGCGAATATACTGTGGCGGCAGACGGCGACGCATCCAGTCTGGCCAATGGGTCTGGAGTACGTGCATATCCGGGGCTACGCTCCCGATCATGGCTACCGCGTCCAGACCCTGCCATTCCCGCAGCTGACCGGGAATATCGCCACGCCCGCTCACAGCGAGCGACCATGTCGCCACGCAGATGTCCGGCCGGACATCACGCACACCGCCTGCACCGTTCACCAGCTCACGGATGAGCCCATTCACGGCGTCCACGCGCAGATCGACCCACTGTGCGTACAGCTTCGGGACCTTCCGGTAGTAGTTCCGCGCATGCTTATCACGAAAATTCGGAATGTCCTCACTGTAGCGCGCACGGAAGGCACGTTGTGCATGCGGCCCAATATCCCCGTACACTCCACTGCGCAGCCCGTTCCATTCGGGGAAATAAGGCTCCGCCACCTCAAAGCCGTCAAACGGAATATCGGTGACGAGCCGGGCAGCGGCTTTCTTTTTCCATTCCACATAATCCTGGGCAAAATGCGAAAGCCGCTGAAAACCATCATTGGGCTCGCGCAGCAGTTCCATGCGCCATTCCTTCCACGCTGGCGGCAGCTGGGACACGCCAAAAGAACCGTTACCCAGCACCATCGCCCACACCGCGATGCCTCTACGCTGGAAAGCAGCAACAAGCGCTCCGTCCACTTCATTTTCACGCACGACAAAATAATGCACGGTCTGGTAGCCTGCAAGGGCGATCTCATCCGCTATGCTATCCCGCGACCGATTGGCGTAATAGGGAAACAACGGATCAATTTGAATACTGGGACCGTTCATGACCCATGGTTTCATTTTTCCGATTCGTGCTATAGAGTCTGTTATTTCGGATTGGCCCTGTCTCTTATTGTCCAATTCGCTCCACCTCCGTCACTCGCGTGTTCTCCGATACTTGCTCAGAATCTATAGGTTTGCTTTATATCTTCCTACTGGTTCGCCTATGTTACCATATTTCGCAAATGGGGTGAAATACAGCTGCTACTGTTTCACCATCAGCGTTCAGAGGTATTGGAATAACGAGTCAGGTTTAGCTTATGAACGGAATGGGAGGAATAGTCAATGGCAGAGCAGAGATTGCAAGGAAAGATAGCAGTGGTCAGCGGCGGCGGTTCAGGAATCGGTAAAGCAACCGCCATTCGTTTTGCAGAACAAGGCGCCAAGGTGGTCATGCTGGATCGGACACCTGAGCATGCAGAGGAAACCAAAGCAATCATTGAGCAGGCAGGCGGTGAAGCACTTGTGCTGGAATGTGATATTGCCAAGCCAGACATGATTCAGCAGGGGTTCGCTAAAGTCGTGGAAACATACGGAAAGCTGGATATCGTGTTCGCCAACGCAGGCATTAATGGCACCATGGCCCCTATCGAGACCATGGAGCTGGAGGAATGGGACCGCACAATAAATATTAATCTACGCGGCACCTTCGCCACCGTTAAATATGCTGTTCCATACCTGAAAGAACACGGCGGCAGCATTATCATCACCAGTTCCATCAACGGTAACCGAACCTTTTCGGGTATTGGGTTTTCAGCTTACGCCTCTACCAAGGCGGCTCAGGTTGCTTTTATGAAAATGGCAGCGCTGGAGCTGGCACGTTACAAAATACGGGTCAACGCGATATGCCCAGGAGCTATCGACACGAAAATTGATGATAACACGTACCCTACCGAAGACTTGAAGAAGGTACAAATTCCAGTCGAATTTCCGAAGGGCGGAGAGCATCCGCTGGAGGATGCTCCCGGTGAGCCAGAGCAGGTCGCCAATCTGGTCCTGTTTCTCGCCTCAGATGAATCATCTCATGTATCGGGTACAGAGATCTATGTAGACGGAGCAGAATCGCTGCTGCGTTAAGCATAAAGGGGATCGTTGTCCCCGTATAAGCTACTGCTCAGACATTCTTAGCAGCCTTATCCCAAGTCATTACTAGTGGAAAAGGCTGCTTTTGCATGGCTTTACAACTATTTTATAGCGCCCTGTCAGCACCATGCACAGCTCCTTT
The DNA here is from genome assembly GCF_000307675.1 of Paenibacillus sp. ICGEB2008. Taxonomy (NCBI): domain Bacteria; kingdom Bacillati; phylum Bacillota; class Bacilli; order Caryophanales; family Paenibacillaceae; genus Paenibacillus; species Paenibacillus sp. ICGEB2008. Next base: position 349,469 of record NZ_AMQU01000007.1, on the reverse strand, counting down.
GCGAAGGCGGACATACAATCTGCCTCCTGGCAGCACCTCAAACAACAGCATCTGAAGAGAAAAGAATAGCAGTGCAATGACCTCTTCTGCCAAAATATAAACAGGGTATGGCCCCAAAACATCCAATATCGATGGTGTCGACGGCTTTCCGGTCAGAAACATGTAGTTGGCACCAAACGCACGGTCTACAATCCACACCATCAACGCCAAGCCATTGAGGAATAGCATAACTCCCCCTACACTCTTCCATGTCGGTCGGAGTCCTGCGATCCAGGTCATATATAGGGCAGCCAAAATAATAGCACTATGAGCTACGAAAAAATGGATAAAACGATAGTGCGGAAAGGCATAAGCCAAATTAGGCGTAAGTACTGCTTGGAGCGCTCCTCCAATTCCGGCAAACAGGACGACCGGATATAACCAACGGCTGCGGAACATAAGCATCAGGATGGACAACAGCAGTGTCACACTGCACAATTCTAAGGGCAACGATGTCTGGACATCCCAAATATGCTGTGTCACATACCATATATTCAAAGTCACCTCTGAGAGAATGAGGACCGTAATTAATAACCAGCGAATTCCCTCACTTACAGGCTTATTTGACCGAACCCATCCCCGCGTTAGCCACAGCAGCAAAGCACATACAATGAGCCCCAGTATAGCCAAAGCATGTGACGGAGTAAAGGCTTCGAACCCTTCCGGCGCATACGCATCGAACCAAGACCCTGACCATAGCCAGTCCATAGAAAGCCCCCCTTCGATTTCTTTCTCTCTTTGTATCTTCTATTTTATACCAAATAGTCGAATATGTTCTAGCCGTCTTTCTTGCTTGTTCAATACCTTAACCTTTATGATAAAAGATATTATATTCAAAGGAGAACACTCATGCCGATTAATCGCCGATTAATTACAGATCAGGATTTCAGCGAGGCACTGGAACGTCATCTTCGTGTCCGGGTATTTCAAGATGACCAATTGATTGGCTCAGGCGGGACGATAATCCGTTTTGACGATCAGACCATCGTTGTGCAGTCTAGCGTCAGTGACCTGGCTTACCATCCCAGAAAACAATGTGAATTTTTTGAAATTAAAAAATAGCCACCACACACCGGAGAACCATTTTGCTTCGTTTTCCGGTGTGTAGCAGCTACGTTTTTATGGGTATGCATCATGCCTCACATGACGTTTTTAGTTATAATTGATTCCACGTGTTTTCATCATGAGTTTATTCGTAAGCACTTTCAAGTCCTCGGAAGAGGATGAAATTTCCTGCATAATAGCCGTCTCCTCATGAGCAGCCGTATAAATTTTGTGAGCACCTTCAGAGAACGCCCCTGACATTTGCTGGATACGATGAATCTGCTCAAAGGTTTGATCCACCCGATTCGTCTGCTCTGTTACGGCTTCTTCCATGGTGCGAATGCTTTCGACAAATTCACGTACAATAGCGTTCAAACGGTTCAGCGTCTGGTCGACAGAGCTTGTCCGTTCCGCCTCAGCACTGACTAGAGACGTTTGCTGATGCATCAACTCCACGGTCTCTACGATTTGTGACTGTACACGGCTAACGATAGCATTAATTTGCTGTACAGACTCCGTACTTTGGGCGGCCAGTGCGCGAATTTGGTGCGCCACTACAGCAAAGCCGTTCCCTTCTTCTCCCGCACGTGCCGCTTCTATAGAAGCATTCAGCGCCAACAGATGGGTCTGTTCGGCAATATCCTTCACCGTGCTTGTAATCGCTTCAATTTGTGAAGCTTCTTTTTCCAGTCGTGCAATCACCTGCTGTGAACGACTATGTGAAGCTGTCAGCTCACCCATGCCATCCATCAGGGATGAAAATACAGTCTGCGTTGAATCCACCGAATGCTCCATATGGCCAGACAATTCCAGCATATGTCCCGATTTGCTACGCATCATTTTAAAATCGCCCAGCATTCGATCCGCTGTTTTAATTGATTGGGCAGATGCTTGCTTTTGCTGCTCCACGCCATCCAAAATATCTTCTACTACCGTAGACATGGACTCGATTTGCGCCGTAGCTTGTACAATAGCCAAGCTCAGATTTTCTGCACTTTGCGAAGTTGTTCTGGTGCTATACGAGATCTCATTGAACATATCTTTAATGTTCAACATCAGATGCCGAAATGCATCGTACAACACTTTGATTTCATCATCTGAACGACGCTCTGGAATGACGACAGACAGGTTGCCCGCCGAAGCTTCCTCTGCCGCCTTGGCCAATCTAACAATCGGCCGTGTAAGTAATTTTGAGATCAACCAGCCCAAAATGCCACTCCACAGGACACCCAATAACAAAATAATCGAGGTGTATACCCATTCCTGTGTACCATGAGCAAGCCAGTCCTTGAGTACAAAAATAAAAAAAGCGCTTGTTCCATAGGTTATTGCTGAAATCAAGACAAATGCAGTAACCATTTTCGTACCTAGTGACATCTTCATGTACTGTAGCCCACCCCAAAAAACTCAAATTTGATTCCATTTTACCATAAAATTGCTACATTTCTAGTAGTATTTTTCACAGACACCTATATTTATAAGCATAAAGATGCAGAGCCTTAAGTCTCCTGACCTAACTACAAAAACAACCTTCTATTCAGGCAGCAAACTGCGTCAAAAAAAGTGGACGAATCGCTCTGCCGCCTACGTTGCAGGCCATTCGCCACATCTGAAGCGATCTATTGCTTCGCCATGCCATTTTCCATCATTGAGAATAACTGTCATCCTTCTGTTCAACAATCGCCTTTTTAACCGCTTCAATTGTGTCTATTTGGTGACTGTTTTTTTCCAGTACAGTAAACTCCCATAATCCGCTGGTCAGCTTGTCTCCTTGCTGGATATCAAAACGTTCGGAAAGCATCCAACCGCCAATCGTATATACGTCCCCGGCCTCAATATCTGTCTCCAAGCGCCGATTGACCTCATGGATAAGCGCCTGTGATTTGAGTATGTAACGATGATCATCTGTTTTTGTAATGAGTGGTGTTAGCGCTGCGGGGGTTTCGGTATCCGTATAGGAAGGAATGTCTCCAACAATTTCCTCCATAATGTCCTCTAGGGTGACAAGCCCAGACGTTCCACCATATTCATCCACCAGCACCGCTACTGGAATACGTCGTTTTTGCATCTGAATCAGCAGATCCCGAGCCTGAACCGTCTCAATCACCTGAAGCACCGGATGAATGTAAGAAGCCATCGTTGTATTTCCTGTGCTATGCCCACGGGCCAAATCATGCAGAGCTTCCTTCACACGAATCATCCCGATAATACGATCCCGGTCCCCATGTTCAGCTACAGGTAGAAAATTATAAACTTTGTCCTCGATCAGCTCCATAAACTCGGCTACCGTTGCCTGGTGAGATATAGAACGGATGTGGATGCGCGGTACCATAATTTCCTGCGCCGCACGGTCGTCAAAATCAAATACATTGTTCAGGTATCGATATTCTGTCGGTGTAATTTCACCACTACGAAACCCTTCAGATAACGCCAGTCGAAGCTCGGCTTCACTGAGTGCTGCATCTTCTTCGGATACTTTTTTTTAGCCCAAAAAGCCCCGTAATGACACGTGAAGAACGACTGAGCACCCAATTCAGAGGATACGTTATTTTATAGAATACCGTAATCGGACGGGCAAAAAACAATGCCATCGGTTCGGCAATTTGTATGGCGAAGGTTTTGGGTACCAGTTCCCCAACGACCACCTCGAAATAGGTCAAAATCAGAAAAGCCAGCAAAAAGGAGAGCACTCCCGTTAGTCCAGCTGGAATATGCGCCAACACAAACAGGGGATGTAGCAGCTTCTCAACTGTAGATTCCCCTAACCAGCCTAGCGCCATTGAAGTTAATGTGGTTCCAAGCTGACAAGCGGATAAATACTCGTCGAGCCGAGACAGAATATTTTTAACAGCTTTCGCATTTTTGTTGCCCTCTGAGGCCAATTGGTTGATACGAGATACCCGAACACGGATAATGGAATACTCTGAGGCCACAAAAAAAGCTGTTAAAGTGATAAGTAAAATAACTAGAATGATATTTATCGTTTCCATAGCCCTCTCTTGCTCCGTTGATGCCGAAGCAAGAAGCACCCCCTTTGACATTCATTTTTGGTTGGAACCATAACATAAGTAATGATGTCCATAATCGTGTATTACCCAAAAATGACAAGGAATAGACTATGTATGTCTTTGTTAACGAATCGCCAGCGGACTCTTTTGCACGATATCTATCCATTGATCAGCTATTAACTGGTGCCCGACCGCTGTCGGATGAACCCCGTCATGCAGCCAATAGGAAGCGTCCGCCTTGGTAGCGGCCTCGTTCAACATGCTCTGGAGCGGCACAAATACGGCCCCATATTTGTCGGCAAGTTGACGTACAATACGCTGGTAGCCCGTTATTTTTTCTTGCCAAATGTCCCAGCGCGCCTCGGTAGCTCCTGTTTTCAAAATAAACGGCTCACACAGCACCAGCCCGGTATCAGGCATCACTTCACGCGTCTCCTCCAGCAGGTGGCAATAGGCTCGTTCAAATCGGTCCGTCACCCCGGACGGCTCCTGCTCCACGATCCGCCAGGCATCGTTCACTCCGATTAGAATACTGAGCAGGTTCGGCTGTAGGCTAAACGTGTCTTCATTCCAACGAGCATACAAATCCGAAACCCGATCCCCCGAAACACCCCGGTTTACAAATTCCGGTTGTGTAGCAGTCAGTCGACTCCCGAGTGTCCCAGCGATCAGATACACATAGCTCTGACCCAGCCAATGGTTCGCGTCCTCATTCCGTCCCCTTCCTCCGTCTGTAATGGAATCTCCTTGAAAAAGAATACGTGTGTGTCCTGTACTCGGCATTTTTCCACTGTCCCCCTTCACAATTTCCAATAATACCCTTATCATACCTCGTATTCTCCGAATTGGAAAGCGGTTTCAGAATTTGAGAGAGTTATAGCCATTATGCAGGTGGATGGTGCTTCCCACCGCTATTGCTTGTGCAGCACCATTCCACCTACTCCGTTTTTATGTTAATTTCTCGATTTCAGACCGCGCGGTACTTACACACCTCGCGAAAATTACAGCCGCCGCAGACCCTGCGTGAAGGCATCGGGGTAAAGAAAGACTCGGGCTTGGGTCGATTATAGTAATCATCATCGAGGCAGGACTTCATTTCCTCGATGTAACGTCCTACATTGCCAACTACCTTGTCGATATCCTCTGGTGTGGGGCGATATACTTCATGCTCTCCTGTCATCAAATACTCTACCCGTACCTCAATCTTCTCCAAAGGAAGCTGATAATGCTCCTGCACATAGGAAGCATACAAAAATAACTGGTCGGAGAAGTCGCCTTCCTTACCTGTTTTCCAATCTACAATAACCATGTCTCCGTTGTCTCTACGATAGAGCAAATCCATTTTGACATATACTTTTGTCTCATGTAGGAGCATCGTATCCCATTTTTCCACCTCAACGATTCGGGCCTGGCCCAGTTGCAGCTCACGCCAAACTGCGGTACGGTACAAATTGTGTACCACCGCGTGCTGTCGCTCCTTAATCCGTGCAATCCGTTCCGGAAGCACTTCATCATCGTAGTAAATTTCGGCCAGCATGACCCGATTTTTGGGATCTTGCAGCCATAGCTCACGGTGTAAGGATTCCTTGTAGCTGTCATTCAACATGCTCTTCATAGCGGTCTCCAGAAATGCTGTGCGCGGGACAGCCCCTTTTTCCATCCACCCACGTATGACCGATTCACACATTTGGTGCGTAATATTCCCGAATAAAATATATAAGTTGCTCAGTTGCTTAAGCCGATACAACGTAACTTGTTCTTCAGTGCCCTGTGCCGAATTCCAGCCATTATGCGAGCCGTAATAATGATAATAGTATTTGCGTAAGCATTCGTCGAACGTTTGGGCCCTTGATTGTGAATAGGACCAGGACGGATATATTGCCATGACAGGCCCTCCTTCATTAGAACTTCCATCTCTCTATTATAACGCATGCCTAAGCTGTATCGGCCATAAAAAGAACAAAGACTTTAACCCCTAGGTTAAAGTCTTCGATTCGATTAGTTAGTACACTAGCTACGAGTCCGTTCAGCATTGATCAATTCACTTACATTAACAGCACCATCCTCACGGACGTTGACAACGAGCACCGGAGTTCCCAGTATTCCGCTGATCCACTCCTTGTAATCCTCCACATGATCATTGGGAAGAATCGTCAAGATCACACCAGCAAAACCGCCACCATGTACCCTGCATGCGCTATCACCAATTGATTTTAAATACATTTCTGTTAAAGCCAGTGCAACCGATACATCTTGTTCCCGATCAATCCCACTCCTATATACGTTCTGTAGCCATTTCCAGGAAGAGTTGCCAGATTCGGTGACCAGCCTTAAGAAATCAGAAAAGCGTCCTTCCTGCAGCGATTTCACTTGCTCATCTACACGCTTGTTTTCTTCAAAAAAATGCAAAGCACGGAGCACTGCCCGATCCCCCGCTTTTTCCCTAACCATTTTGAGATTGGCGTACAGATTCTCGGGCATTAAGTCACGGCAAACAGAAGCGCCTAAAGACTGAGCCACAGCACGCATTTCGTTCGGCACCGCTGCGTAGTCATCCGTTAAATCAGCGTGATTTCCACCTGTATTTACAATAACCAGGGAATAGCCGTTTTGTTCAAAATTCCAATGGACTGGATTAATGATCGGTTCCTTGGGATTTTCAAAATCAATGGAAATCAAGCCGCCATATGCGCAAGCCATCTGATCGAGCAGCCCCGAAGGCTTGTTCCAATAGACATTCTCCGCATACTGACCAATTTTGGATTTAGCAACAGTATCTAATGCTCCCTCGTTATAAAAATGATTTAATATTGTGCATATCAACATTTCAAACGAAGCGGAAGAGCTTAATCCTGAAGCAGAGAATACATTACTCGATATATAAGCCTGAAATCCTCCGATGCGATACCCGAATTCAAGTAAACCAGCTGCAATGCCACGGATCAGCAGCATCGTACCATCATCCTCCGGTTTTGGTACCAAGTCGTTTAAATCAATGACGTATTTCGTTTGGTAGCCTTCAGAAAAGAAGGTAATAACAGGTTCTTCCACTCTAGCTGCTACAGCGATCGTATCAAGTGTAATACTGCCTGCCAGCACCTTCCCGTGGTTGTGGTCTGTATGATTCCCTCCAATTTCGCATCTCCCTGGAGCACTAAATAATTCAATATCCCCTACACCAAAATGCTCCTGATACGCCTGTATAAGTGATTGATATCTAGAGGTTTGCTCGGAAACTTGTTGTTGACCGTACATTCGAGCAAGCACCATCTGTCCCTCGCTGGAATTCAATAGCTCCATATCTTTCATCGTATATCCCCCTACTTGTATGTGTTTTCCACTCAGAATGATGCTTTAATTATCTCAATTTTTCCTGTGTAAAAGTATGGCACAATTTTAATCTGTAAGCGCTTATTTTAATCGCTTTTATGAGCATTTTACCAATATAACTAAAAAAGAACCAGCCCCTAATCCGGACTGGTTCCTGTATTTATACCTGATTCATTCCATGTAATAACCGTTAAGAAGAAGAAGGTGTACTTTGATTTCTTTTTAATCGCGTTTCAGTACATATTCTCCAGCATTGTTACGAGTTACAGTAGCGCCAAGTACCTCTGCAACAGATTTGAAAGGAACATACAATGTGCCATATTCATCCGTGTATGGAGCTTGTGGCAACGTCAATGTGCTTCCTTCCAGTACAGCCTGCTTGGAGCCGCTTTTCAGCTTAATCGTTTTACCAGTAATATCATCAATTACAGTTGTTTGTTTTGCAGCTGCATCCCATTTTAGTTCTGAGCTCAATTCACCTGTCAGTTCACGCAGTGGGATGAAGGCCGTACCTCCACGATTCTCCAAAACGTAGTAATCGTCTTTAGGATCGAAAATTGTTTCTACTTTTGTAATTTCCAAATCATTTTTTAAAATATTGTAGATCGGAGAATTTGCTTCAAAATTGCGCAGCGTCGCTCCTGGAGTTAATTCAGCTTGTGTATTCAAGTCAATAACGCCGTTAGAAAGATCTACTTTATCGGCCGTTACACTACCATTGACGTTCCAGGCTTGAGTCTCGGTCAGAATGGTAAAGGACTTCACCGGAAGATCGTCCACATCTGGCAACGCGACTGTCAAGTCTGTCAGCGCTTTGCGAACATTTCCTTTTTCATCAAAATACATGTCGTTTTTCAGCACCGTGTTGGCACTCAGGACTGTTTTGATTTCAGGTGCCTGTGCATACATAGTGCTGACTCCTACATCATACTGTGCCACAGCCAGGTCCAAATACTTTTTAACCTCAGTGTAAGCCTCGTTGACCAGCTTTTCTTTGTTTTCATTTAGTTCTGTTGTTACTTTATCACTACCCTCAATAGCTACGCCGGAAGCGATGGTTTTAGTCACATCAATAGCTTGGCCGATCAATTCTTTTAAGCCAGCTTCATCCTTGGCCAGATTTGTCAGGAACGGTTTTACCAATGCAACCAGTTCATCACCGCGCAGTTCTGTATGGAGACGGGTCAGTTTCACCTTGTCTTTTTCACCGTATACTTCTTCGGTTACAGATGTTGCAGAAATGGTCGAAGGGTTAGGAGCATGCTTAAGCATAAGTGCAGCGGCTGTTTTGGTCAGATCTCTCACGTCTTTGGAATATGCATAAGGATCAAACCCAGCAGGCAGACCGCTCAAACGCTCTTGCGAGTTCAGAGATATGTAATAAGGCTTTTTGGCACCTTCCAGGTGAATAGCCATACCTTGGCGATCCAAAGCAAGCTCAAATGGCAAATTATACTTATCAATGTGTAAAGTACCCTTGGCGGAAGCAACTTCCTCCGATTGTACCTTAGCTTCATCTACAGTCACCGAAATCGAATTAATCAAATCTACGATTTGTTGATCTCCTTGCGTGATTCCTTCTTTTGGAGTTAATTTAAGAGAAATTTTCTCCGTTGTCTGCTGGGATTTCACATCAAGTGTTCCCAATAAATTTTTACTTACATCAAATCCGCCTACTGCCTGGCAACCTGTCAAAGCTACCATTAACAGAATAAGAGGGACGGCAATCCATTTTTTTATATTCATATTAATCCCCTTTCAAGATATTTCCGTTATCTCTTCTATTATCTCAGTGTTAACACGCATTGTAAATGAGTAGAATAGAAAATAGAACTAGTTATTTAGGATCAATTTTCAGCCTGAAGCATCCGGTAAGCCAGGAGTGCCATCTCCAGACAGCGACGTTTGTCAGGGTCTGCCAAATTTCCCTCTACGATTTCATTAATTTTATCCAGTCGATTATAAAGAGTCTGCCTATGAATATACAAAACTCCGGCGGTATCACGCTTGGAGCCATGACATTGAAAGTAGGCATCCAGCGTATCCAGAAGCTGCATATGATGCTCACGATCATGCGCAATCAGCTCGCCCAAATGGTCCTGTACAAATTCTTGTAGAAAAGGAATGCGAGGCACTGCTTTCAACAATTGATAGATTCCGATGCTGTCGTAAAATAGCTGATCCTGCATGACCGGGACGCTTCGCGCGACTTCAATGACCTGATATGCCTCTTCAAAACTGCGGTCCGTCCCGGTCATGCGGTGCCTTACCTTACCAAAGCCTGCATGAATGCGCACTTTATCAAGCTGTCCTGCGGCATAGTTCTGAATATATTGGACCGTATGGGCCAGCACTTTTTTCATCTGCGCTTCGGAACGCAGCGTTAATTCCTCCTTGGCACAAAGGATGTAGCATTGACTTCCTTTCATCATCAACAGATTGTGCAACGCTTCTTTTTTCAACAGAGAACGAAGCAGCACTAATACATCCTGATTGATGGATTCCTTGCGCACCTGACTTGCGTCCTTGTCCTGATGCTCTACCTCGATGACTCCTGCCCAAAATAAATACCGACCCTTCGTTAACAATCGCAGTCCCATCCGGGTCTGGGCCTGTTCTTCATTGGGAAGCTGGCCGTTCAATACATCCTGAATCAGTTCATTTTGATTACGTAGCAATCGGTCTTCAAGAAACTGTGTTCTCAGTACCAATGTAGCGGCCGCCTTGGCTGTGTAATCAATGAGCAGCGACATTTCTTCCGTCGGCATTTCATTATGCAGTACCACACCTACAGCGGAAAACACCTGACCGAAGCATACAACAGGCTGAAACAAGACGGCAGTGGATTCATTTAGGTGAAACAGCAGGTGCCCTTCACGATCGGCAGTCATACTGGATTCCACTTCATTGGCATAAAAATCCGCAATATGGTCTGCCACATCCGGCTGGACGGAAGGCACGAATCGATTGGTATCAATGGAGGACATGTAGATGACCTGCCGGGCAGCGTAGTCATGGAGCACACGCAAGAGGGCATTCATATCGGTGCTGCGTAGGGTTTCCTGCTGAAGCTGACGTGAAAATCGCTCCAGATCTTTTAATAGTTCATGATGTCGGTTAATAAGTAGGGAGTGAATATCTTGTGTAATTTCAACAAAACGCACCGGCTGCTCAAATATGATGACCGGGAAGTGATGCCGTTCCGCCAGCTCCAGTATTTCAGAGGGGATCTCATGGATGCTCGTGCCCAGCTCCACACACAATCCTGCGGCTTCCGAGCGGATCAGCTGCTCCATATACTCGGCGCGCTCTTCCCCCTTCCGGATTAACCACAGGCCGGTCGTCAAAATCAGGTCATGACGGCTCACAAAGGGGGATACATTGGTGATTTCTAGCACATGAACCCAACCCACACGGCGATTTACGCCCTGTTCCCCCGCTGCCAGCTTCGCCCGCCGGAAAACAGGACGTTCCAGCACATCCGCAATGGTAAATGTTTTTTTACCTTTCATCGGCATTCTCCCTATGTGTATGTCTTTATGTCATTTTATATGACATATATTCATCAAAAAGTCGAGCCTTTAAGTCAGATAATCCGACAAAATGTATGATGCGAAGGAGTCGCACCCCTTGTAAACTGTACCTAATCTAACATGAATTGCATTTATCGGCTTGAGTCCATGTAACTAATCAGCAGGCTGCTTACAAATGATAGTGCAATTTTCTAAGCTCGTTTGGTCGCATCCAACAGTAAACCATAGCAGGGGGAGCTGCCCTAAAACACGTTCAACAAACATTGATTCTGCAGCGTAGCTGCCCTAGTGAACATGATCAACAAACATTGATTCTGCAGCGTAGCTGCCCTAGTGAACATGATCAACAAACATTGATTCTGCAGCGTAGCTGCCCTAAAAACAATTATTTGCCGTTGGATAACAATTATTTTTAGGAGAGGTGAAACGAATGAGAATTGGGATTCCAAAAGAGATTAAAAACAATGAAAATCGTGTCGCTCTGACACCTGCGGGTGCTGCTCAAATGATTCAACACGGACATCAAGTGTTTGTAGAAAGCCATGCAGGGGTTGAAAGTGGCTATACAGACGGAGATTATGCCACTGCGGGTGCGATCCTTGTTCAGCAAGCGGCAGATGTGTGGTCCCAGGCGGATATGATTATCAAAGTAAAAGAGCCGCTCCCCTCTGAATACAGGTATTTTCGACCAGGTTTGATTTTGTTCACCTATCTGCATCTGGCTGCCGAGCCCGCACTGGCCCGGGCTTTAACAGACAACGGCGTGGCCGCCATTTCCTATGAAACGCTAAATGTGGAAGGAAGCCTACCGTTGCTTACCCCCATGAGCGAGGTTGCAGGCCGAATGGCTGTACAAATCGGAGCACAGCTGTTGGAAAAACCAAAAGGCGGTAAAGGCATCCTACTGGCAGGTGTGCCAGGGGTCAAACGCGGTAAAGTAACTATTATTGGCGGAGGGGTGGTCGGCACCAATGCTGCCAAGGTCGCTATCGGTCTCGGCGCAGATGTTACATTGATCGATCTAAGCCTGCAAAGATTGCGCCAACTGGACGATATTTTTGGCAATCAGCTCCATACATTGGTGTCCACCCCTTCCAACATTGCTGAAGCCGTGGCGCAAAGTGATTTGCTGATCGGTGCTGTCCTGATCACTGGTGCCAAAGCCCCGCGGCTCGTAACAGAGGCCATGGTGCAGACAATGCAACCCGGTTCAGTGATCGTCGATGTCGCCATTGACCAAGGTGGCATTGTTGAGACGATTGACCACATCACGACACATGATCAGCCAACCTATGTAAAGCATGGCGTCATTCACTATGCAGTAGCGAACATGCCTGGCGCAGTACCACAAACCTCCACGCTCGCTCTGACGAACGCGACGCTCCCCTTTGCTCTCCAACTTGCGGATCTCGGTGTGCTAGAGGCACTTCGCAGAAGCAAGCCGCTGCTTAGCGGTACCAATGTCCTGAACGGACATATCACCTACGAAGCAGTCGCCCGTGATCTGGGGTATCCTTATGTTCCTGTGGAACAGGCATGGCAGACCAAAACCCTACAATAGAAAAGAAGCAGCACAAAGAACCATACACTTTTCCCAGTAAGGATTAAAGTGTATGGTTCTTTGTATGCTGCATCTACCAAACGTAGCCGCATTTTAGACGGCTTCTGACGAAAGGAACGTTTGGAGACGGCGATAAATATCCGTGATTTCTTCCAGCGACATGCGCACCAGTCCACTAGACGAAGGTGCCACAAATTCATGCATTTCGGGGATTAGCGGTTCAGGCTGAAATCCCCAATCCGCTTTGGATTTTTTACTATATTCGGTGTACACGCCTTTGCCGACAAAGCAAGCGACCTTCGGGCGGTATTCCATTAGCTTCGCATGCAGCTTCAGACGTCCTTCGGCGTATTCCTCACGGGTAATGTCCTCCACTCCTCTGGTAGGACGGGAGACAATGTTGGTAAAACCGAAACCCAGCTTTAGCAGCTCCCGATCTTCCGATGGATCGTATAAGCGAAGGGTCAAGCCAGCCCCCTCCAGTATGCGCCAAAAGCGGTTGCGCGGATTAGCGTAATGATGTCCTACCTCGCCGGATTTCAGACTGGGATTAAAGCCGATAAATACAACGGATAATCCATAGTCGAGATGATCATCTACCTCGTGTAGTTCTGTCTCTGGTTCTGTCATCGGGCCCCTCCTTCCTCAAACCATATCCAGCGGCTGCTTCCTCGTTGGCGGAGGAAAAGCCTCGTCTATTTGTTGAAGTTGTTCAGGGGTGAGCCGAATGCTTGCTGCCGCTGCATTTTCTCGTACATGCGATTCTTGTACCGCCTTGGGGATTGCCCACACATCACCGTCCCGTATAACCCATGCGAGTGCGATTTGCGATGGAGTTACTCCGTGGCTGGCAGCAATGTCTACCATAACGGGATGCTCCAGTAGTCCTCGTCGCAGGCGTCCACCTTGGGCAATCGGGCAATAGGCCATTACAGGCACCCCATGCGTACGGCTCCAAGGAAGCAGATCATATTCGATACCTCGCGAAGCCGCGTGATACAGCACTTGGTTGACAGCACAGGCTTTGCCATTACTCAGGCTCCAAAGCTCCTCCATATCGGATTTGTCGAGATTGGACACGCCCCAGTTGCGGATTTTGCCTTGCTCACGCAGTTTTTCCATACCTTGTATTGTCTCTTCTAGTGGAATATTCCCGCGCCAATGCAGCAGATACATGTCCACGTGTTCGGTTCCCATTCGGGTTAGGCTTGCTTCGCAGGCTTGAGCCAATCCTTGACGGTCCGCATGATGAGGGTAGGCTTTGCTGACAAGATACACATCGTCCCGGCGGCCTCGAATGGCCTCCCCGACGATCTCTTCTGCGCCGCCCTCCGCATACATTTCAGCCGTGTCTACTAGCGTCATCCCCAGCTCGAAGCCAAGTTGAAGCGCACGCACCTCCTCCTGCCGAAGCGAGGCTTTTTCGCCCATATACCACGTGCCCTGCCCGATGAGTGGTACTTCACGACCGTCCGCCCATGTAATCGCACTTCTCTTATGTTGACTCAACTACATTCCCTCCTTAGGAGCCTGGTGTCACAGGCTTGTCAAATACATGACTCTGCGTCCAGTGCTGACCACCATCCGAGGTGGTATATAGGATCGGGGCCTGCTCTGAATCCGAGAAAATAGCCCAGCCTTCCTTGGCATTGGCCATCCCGATTTGCTGACCGCCATAACCATCAAAGCCTTGTTTGCCATTGTTCCACGTCTTGCCTCCGTCATTGGTCCAACCAATCGTATTAGGCTTGTCACACGGTGCACAGTAGCCACCCATCAAAGCGGTACTGATGTTAACCGCATAGAGCATGCCTGGTGCTGTCCCTTCATTTTTGGCAACCTGATTGTCTTGCTGGCTAACACCTGGTGCAGGACCGCCGCCGGCAGTAGAATTCGCCAGTACAGTACGCCAGCTTTGTCCGCTATCAGCCGTATGCCAAAGCGAATACGACGTCTGATTCATCCCCGTATCTCCAACCAGCTCAATCCATGCGTTGCCCCGTCCTACCGATCGAATAGTTACTCCGTTCAGAGGCCCCTCGGTTGTCCGCGACATGACAGGAGTCCAATCTTGACCACCGTTAACGGTGTGCAAAATCTGGATCGAGCGATCTGTTTTCTGGGTTACTGCCCAGCCGTTTTGCCGATCATGAAAATATGGCTGTCCTACCATGTGGCTAGGCACAAGGAGCGAAGACCAGCTTTGTCCACCATCCTTGGTATATTGGTTGCCACTAAATCCTTCCTTGGATGATACAAAGTGTAAAAAGTCCGCTTGTCCTTGCTCAGGTACAGTCCCGACAGCTTCCCAATGCTTGCCGCCATCGTGAGTTGCCAGCAGTGAACCACTATCTTCCATAACAGCCCAGGCCTGCTCTCCATTCAAGGCAAAAATCTGTTGAACCGTACCTTTGCCTTGATACTGCACATTCCAAGCTGAACCGACTGAACCGGATGGAGCCGCGTCTGTTCGGGCAATCCATCCATTACCGCCGATCCAGCCAGATTGGCCGTCGATTAATCGAAGCGCGGTAATATTGTCCATGCGGACGTTCGCTATACTAGCATCTGTCTTCGTTTGCCCTCCTGTCTCCACTGCTCTGTCAGTGCTGGACGGGGATGTGCTGCTTTTGCCGTCAGAAGCAGTCTGCTGTTCCGGTGTATCTACAGTGGCTCCCGAATCATTGACTTGTGTCGATGCAGAATCCTTTGGTTTATTCTGAGCCGTTTGTCCTGTTTGTGATCCTGTTTCACAACCTGCTGCTACTATGGCTACGGCGAGTAAAAGCACCCAAACCGATGTTTTTTTCTTCATTTTTGTTCATCCCCTTAAGTTGTTGATATACTTGCTGCGCGGGTATTGTATTCACAGCAAAGCATATTCTATGTATTACCCTGCTGTATTGGTTTCACTCTTGCGGTGAATATACGATACTGACTGTATTCGAATCGTTATAGGATTACGAGTTTACAGGAACAAAGCCGCCTTTTTCAATGGCCTGAGTTCCTGCTTCGCTTTGCAGCCATTCGAGTAATCGTTGCATCGAAGCACGTGGCTTTTCGCCTTCGCGTGTAACTACAAACAGTTGGGCTGTGAATGGATATTGTTTCGAACGAATGTGTTCTTTGTCGGGCTCCACTCCATTAATAGATAAAAATTTGACCTCTTGACGATTATGCATCACATTTGCGAAATAATAAAATGAATAACCGAGCGCGTTGTGATCCTTGTCAAAATCAGCAATTGCATTAATCATCTCACCCATTATACCAATTCGGAGTTCCCGAGGCGGTTCAGCCATGTCCTGACCTTTCATCACTTTCTTCTGCATATATGTTTGGCTTCCTGAGTTTTCCTCCCGCTGATAAGCAACGATCGGCTGATTCTTGCCCCCTACTTCACGCCAGTTACGAATAGATCCTTCATATATGCTGCGCACCTGCTCCGAAGAAAGTCCGTTAACCGGATTGCCTTTATGAACGAGAAAAATAAACGCATCCCACCCGATAGGTGTAAGCTTCATTTGAATTCCCCGACTTTTCGCCAGGCGCAATTCCTCATCGGATGGACCCGCCACCAGTATCAGATCCGCCTTCTTTTCAATCAGATTGACATAAGCCTGATGTGTTGTGTTGAATCTCAGTTCGTGAGCCGCACGAACCTTGTTCATTCCGGTCAATTCATGCAGCATATCCTGTGCGAATGGAATGGCCGCTGTAGCGCCATCTACTACCGGAAAATCCCTCTCCGCAATGTACGGACGCTGAGGAAGCATGAGCGTAATCGTCAGCACAATGATGAGCGCAGCAGATATTGCAGCTACAACCCATTGCCATCTATGGTCCACCTTTCCGTGCTGGTCGGTCACCGCTGGATAGCGATCTACCCCAACACCGACTACCATGCCAGCTATGGGCAGCAGTGCGGTCAGCAGAAACCAGATTCCACCGAGCTGTGTATATGACCCCAATACTTCCAGTATAGGTTCCGCCCAAGCGTGATAGAGTGAAAAAAGCTCCCACGCTCCTCCAGATACTTCGGCAAGTTGGCCGCCAGATCCTCGTAGTCCTATAATCCACAACCACAGCCCGCATAATAAGGATGCTAGCCCAGTCAGCATCAGCAGAAGCTTATGCATATTGGACATATGCGCACTCAAAGCACCATAAGCTGCAAAAATGAGACCGACCAGCCATACATATAGCAGCAATATTACAACCACGGTTATATCCGTCACACCTTCATGCCTCAGCAAATACTGCACTTGAGGTGCTACAACCATACTCCAAATAATATTAAACATGACTGAAAACAATCCAAACATAAACGTACCGACCAGCCATGGCCAAAACCATGCTATCCGCACAGAATTGCCCTCTTTCGGCTTGCTTATAACTTCCTTTGGTTCAGACATGTACATCCCCCTATATCTTATAAATGAAATGAGTCTGTAAGCTATTGCTTCTTCATTGTACAATTATGGTAAAGATTAGTATACGAAAGGGTAGTAAAAATGACAAAAAGGCCTCCCCTACAGGATAGGCCTCTTTGGTATCGAATCTTCTCTATATCGCTCTGGCATGGATTAAAAAACGATGCTGCTTCACGTCCCAATAACCATCACGTTTAATATCCAAATACAGACTATACAGCTGTTCTATATATTTCTCTGGCTGGAAGTCTGCAATCTGCCATTCAATAACTTTTAAGTAATAGACAATCGCTCCAATATCGTAAAAGCGCTGGATCGGAAACTGTTCCCGCTGCTCTACGATTTCAAAACCATTACTTTTCAAACCTGCAATTGCTTGAGGAAGAGTCCAGTCCGCATACACGTAATCAGGTGCTCCCAAGCGGGCGTTAAGGCCTGCACAATCCAAGCCTCCTGCCTGTTGAGTCAAAAACGTACCTCCTGAACGCAAAATACGGTGCACTTCCGCTGGCGAAAATGACTCATGCTTGTTCAGCACAAGGTCGAACCCAGCATCGTCAAACGGAAGGGAATCGTCATCATGAATAGCCATCACGCGCACACCCAGCGGCTCCAATCTTTGCTTGGCGATAGGTACGTTCGGTGCATATGCCTCTGTCGCACATATGATCTCTGGAAAAGGGCGCAACTGCGACAAGAACTCTCCCCCGCCTGTTCCCATATCCAGCATCGCCTTCGAGGCATGCATCAACGCCAAAGCCTTGCTGGCATAAGACCAGTCCAAAGGCTCGCTCGCCACTCGTCCCGTGTCCGAAATGAATGAAAAATCCCATCCGGAAAATGACTGTTTATGATGATCCAACAACTGTAGAAATTCACGATCTTCTGTATATTTCATATTTTTTTGCTCCTCCACTATTGGACTGTACAATATTGAACTCTTCTCTCTGTATGTTCTACGTTGTATCACTCTGGTCTCTATTTATGTCCGTTCTAATGTGGAGGAGCTCTTGCCCGTCGATGAGGTTGTTATATGTCGTGTCCGAACCATCCCATGTTCATCTACCTCCGTCCATATTCCCTCTAAACCAGATACTGTCCCTCGTAGGAGCTTAAGGAACTGCCGGTAATGCCTTGGCAAGCTCCGGTGTCATATCGTTCGGAGTAAAATAGTAATAGCGTGTATGGGGATCTGAACTAAATAAAGGTTTGATCTTGACTTGAACCAAGTAAGTGCCTTTCGCCATATCTGGAGTATAGCTATTAGATCTACGCTTTTCCAGTACAGTGCTCCACAGCTTCGGATCTTCAATCGTTATTGCTTTGTGCTTTTGTTGAATGCTTCTAAATATTTTATAGTCTTCAATATATTGATTGGGTTGATAAGGCTCCATTTCCTGAGAAATAATAGGAACAGCCCGTATCGAAAAAATATCCTTGGAATCAATGATGACCTTATCCGCATACCCTTTTTGCTCTAGCCAATCTGTAAGCTTGTGATATGAAGCCGGCCAATTAAATGAAATTTCACGATGCCAGCTCGGTTCGTTATTGGTAGAGGATGACTCTTTATTTGTAATAGAAACATTCCCCAGAGGGTATCGATGTGATTGCATTTCGCTATAACTCATATTTAATACTTCTTCTCTGAGTACAGCTTCAAATTCACGAGTTTCTTTGGGATTGGTTAAAACCACTCGTCTTTCATTATCATCTACGGATTCGATATTGATCGTCTCTGCTTTTCCTTGCAGCTTATCCAGCTTGTATCTCACCGTTTTATAAGGCTCTGCTTCCATCACTTTAGTCAGTTCTGTCCGGAAAGGCTTCTCCGGGAATGTATAGCGGCGAGTCATGGTGGAACCATCATCCAAACGGTAGACTATGAATGCCGATTCGACGGCCAGGTTTTTGGACAACATTTTCTCGCCAGCTGCATGTGCACGTACGAGTTCTCGATGTAAATTCAGTACAGAGGCGATATAGGCCCTATCTTGGGAGTAATAAGCTTCTTTTTCTGCATCTCCCCCTAGAGGCTCCTCTTGCCCGACATAAACTTTTTCTACGGAGTGTGCTGTTGGAATCCGTCCCTCATAACCCAACCAACCTGAAATCGGGATATACAGTACCAGCCCCATGATCACACCGTAAACGACCATTTCCACCAAAGCACGAACACGCACAATTTGCCACGTCTTGCGGACGACCATTTCTACAACGATATAGCCTAAAATAGCTCCAAGTGCATACCCGAAAATCGACCAATTAGCTCCTCTTGTACCTGCATTATAAAAATAATCGCCTAGTACAAGCATGGCGCATAGTATAACCCCTGCCTTGAACAAAGGTTGAAAGAAAGAAAACGCTATAGCCTGAGTCGCCTTTTCGACCAAGCGTTTACGATACAAACCATAACTCAAGGCGACAAACAGCACAGAGATACCTAGATAGGCGAGTAGCTCCATGTAAGAAAAGGCGCGCTGTGGCAAGTTGTCCATAATGCGTACAAACGGCGATAAGTTTTCCCAAACATTATTATTGCTGCGAAACTCCGAGCCGTTAATATATTGAACAACGGTTTCTCGCACCCGCACATATCCGTATAAATTACGTTCCAGAAAACGCCCTATCATCATGAATAGAAACTGAGGCAATAGCAGCAAAACATACACTACTACGGTCTGTAGCAACGATTGTCCCACACAAATCCCTACAAACACAGTAAAAGTAAACAAGAAAATCGTAAGGACGGACACAACCAAAGCCCACGATCCAACGTCATTAATTTGAAAAATATAAGGCAGTTCGACTGACGTGTTAACCCAAGCAGTTACTCCCGCAGTCAGCCATACAGGTACAAGTAAAAGAACAAGACCGCTAATTAAATGTGACGTTAATAGATGCTCTCTACGCAAAGGTAGGCTATGATACAAATCGGATGGCCCCTGTCGCTGAACAAAACGAAGCAGCATCACACCTGCCAGCACGGGTACGGTCATTAAAATTAATTTTTGCAATTCATTACCCGAGTTTGTGCTATCGAACAAGCTTTTTAAAACCACTCGCGGTTGTTCATCACCAGTGCTCATAAACAATGGCAGCGGTACTGTAAACAGCAATCCTGCCAAGTACAATAGACCGATCCAGCCATGCTGTCTCAGGCATTGGCGAATTACGCCGCCGCTACAGAAGAATCGGTTGGATGTCATAACCTGCGTCCTCCATTTCATAAATGAAAATTTCTTCAAGCGTCAACGGCAGCAAATCGAACACATGCGGCTCATACGCTTCAATCGTTTCTGCAATCCGCTCTCGCTCACCCCGGATGATAAGCAGCAGAACACTGCCCCTCCGCTCCTTATGTACAACCGAAAGTTGGCCACAGACAGCTTCCTCATGCATGCTGTCCCGAAAGGCAACCTGCACCTTATGCGTATCGGATTTAAGGTCATCCACCTCTTTTTCCAACAGCATCCGACCTTGGTGCATAATGCCGACATGATCACACATGTCTTCAATCTCACGCAAATTATGAGATGAGATCACGACGGTCATCTCACGTGCTGCGGTTTCTTGGAACAAGAGATTTTTGATCATTCTACGCATCACGGGGTCCAGACCATCAATGGGTTCATCCAAAACCAGCAGCTCTGGCATGCAGCTCAAGGCAAGCAAAAAAGCGGCTTGGCGCTTCATCCCCTTGGAAAAACGGTGAAGTTTGCGCTTCGGGTCCAGCTTGAAAATCTCCGTAAGCTGTGTGTAGCGTTCTTCACTCCAACTTGGATAAATGGAGCGGTAAAACCGGGCCATCTGACGAATTGTCGCTTGCGGGAAAAAATAAGGGGTATCCGGCAAAAACAGAATGTGCTGCTTGGCTTCAGGCTGCTCATACACCGGCTGTCCACCGATTAGCACCTTACCAGTATCCGGCCGGTAAATCCCGGCAATGATTTTGAGCAAGGTCGTTTTCCCTGCCCCGTTCGAGCCCAGCAGTCCAAAAATGGAGCCCTTCTTTACCGTCAGGGCGAGCTGATCGACAGCCTTTTCTTCCGTAAATGTCTTTGTGACTTCCCTTAATTCAATCAAGGGACATCCCCCTTTCCTTTGTTTGCATAGCTTCCACGTATATGTCGTCCACTTCCTGCTGTGTAAAACCGAAATGGACAGCTTCGATCATCAGTTTTAACAATGCCGCCCGAATCTCATCCCGCTTTATTTGTTGCGGCTGCTGCTGGGTAGGCGTGACAAAGCTGCCTTTGCCCTGAACGGAATAAATATATCCTTCGCGTTCCAGCTCGCGATACGCTTTCTGAATCGTATTCGGATTCACCGTAAGTTGAGCGGACAATGCCCGTACAGAAGGCAATTGCTCATCCGGCTGAAGCGATCCGTACACGATCATTTCCTTAACCTTCTCCATAAGCTGTTCGTAGATCGGCTTACGGCTGCGGATATCCAGCTCGAACATGGACTTCCTCCTTTCAACACTGGCTCAAATTCATGTATACATGTTCAACTGTTCTAACTGTACTATCATTAATAGTACAGTTAGAACAGTTTGTCAATCTTTTCTTTGGACATTTCTTACAAAAAATAGCCGCGATGCAGAATGCATCACGGCTATTTCTTTTTAGCCTTCCTTTGAATCATAAGGCTGATCACGGCTTATATTCGCAAGTGTGTGCCCTTCCGGCAGTTTTAGATCCAGTTGGAACCGGAATGTTGCTCCTCTGGCCTCGTCACTATCTACACCAATGGAACCCCCCATTAGCTTGACCAGGTTTTTGCAGATGGACAAGCCAAGACCTGTCCCTCCATATTTCCGGTTCAGTGCCGGATGAAGCTGGGAAAAAGGCTGAAACAACAAATGCTGACGGTCTGCCGGGATGCCGATTCCAGTATCCGTTACACTAAACTCAATCAGGCATTTCTTTTTACGGCGGCTGTAAGCCTTTCTCTCCACAAAAATATTTACACGCCCTCGCTCCGTAAATTTGATCGCATTGCTCACCAAGTTCACCAATATCTGTCGGATACGCACATGATCACCGACTAGCATCCCTGGCATTTCCTGATCTACATGCCATTCTAGCTGGATTCCTTTTTCCATAGCCTGCGTCATAAATAGGTCAGCTACACTGCCAACCACATCCTCCAGCACAAAAGACTCATGCAGCAACGACATTTTGCCAGCTTCGATTTTGCTCAAATCCAGTATCTCATTCAATATCTGCATCAAAGCGTTGCTACTGCTGGTAATAATATCGATATAGCTACGCTGCTCCTCATCTAATTCCGTGTCTGCCAGTAATCCTGCCATGCCTATAATGCCGTTCATCGGTGTACGAAGCTCATGACTCATCACAGACAGGAATTCTGACTTGGCTCGATCGGCGCGTTCGGCAGACTCCTTGGCCCGAATAATCTCCTTTTCATTCGTCCTGTCTACAAAAACCATCACCGCTCCTTTTCGTTCGCCGTTATCCATCAAAGGGCTGATTCGATAGGAGGCCAGAAAACTGGACCCGTCTTTTTTCCAAAATACAGCTTCCTCTGCCTGATAAGAAGCGCCGCTGCGAATCGCTTGGAGAATAGAAGCCTGCTCGTCCGGAAAATGGCTGCCTATTTCGTCAGCATGGCGAATGACGTCTATACATGAACCGTTCAGCGGGTTGGCTGATCCTATGCCGAACATCTCAACAGCTGCCGGGTTCATAAAGCGGACATGTCCTTCGGTATTCAAACCCACAATTCCTTCGGATACTGCATTCAAAATAAGCGAATGTTCGTTACTGAGCTTTTCAATCTGAGCAATGTAGTTTTTAAGAGGGGTAACATTCTCTATAATCCCGTAACAGCCTACAATTTCTTCTTGCACGAAAATCGGGATATTCGTCATCTTGATGAATAGACGCTCCCCCTCCTTATGTATGAATTCCGATTCATAGGTTTGTGTCTCCCCCTGTTTGGCCATTTCGATATGTCGTTTGATTTTGTCCTGTTCCTCAGAGGAAGCCATGACAAGTATTTCAGCTCCAAGAAGCTCATCCCTCGTATAACCCGTAAGCTTCTCCAAACTCGGATTCACGCTCAAAATATGACCTTCCATATTCATGGCGCATATCCCGAGTGGATTATGCTGAAATAGTGACTTATAACGGTTTTCACTTTCACGAAGACGTTGCTCGATTTCCCGGTGCTCTGTAACATCCTGTATCATCCCGACTACTTGAACAGGCTTGCCTGCATGCTCGTCCATCTCAGCTTCCCAGATCGAGCGCAGTACCTTCTGTTCCCCATTGGGCAATACAATCCGGTAAAAGGTTTCTTCGTGAATTCCCTTTAAGATCACGTTGTTGATAATTTGCTTCATCCGTTCAGTATCTTCGGGATGAACTGCCTTCATGAAAGCGTCAATACTTGTTTCAACCGGCTTGACACGATAGCCAAATATGCTGCGAAATTCCTTGGAAAAATGCATAACATTGTTGACCAGATCCCAGTCCCATGAGCCGAACATCGCCAACTGTTGAGCTTTTGCCAGGTTCTCCTCGCTCTTCTGGCGCTCTGTGATATTTCGTCCGATGGATAGAACTCGCTTGATCTTGCCCTGTTCATCCCGAATAATACGGTACGATACTTCCAGCCACAAATAATGCCCGTCCTTATGACGTACACGCCGCTTCATGATGCCTGTTTCCTTGAACATTCCATGTACACGCATGTAATCGGCATCTTCGATATGGTAAAATTGAAGCCGTTTTTTGCCGAGCATTTCCTGCTTCGTATAGCCAAGGAGTTTTTCCACCGAAGGAGAAATATATTGAAGTATGCCGTCTGCCGTGCTGTAAGAGATGACATCCGGCGTATTTTCGGTAATCAACATGTACAAATCCTCATTGTCCGAAAGCACCTGCTCCATGTCCTTTTTCTCCGTGACATCCATTGCATACGCAATCAAATAAGATTGTTCGGTAGCCTCATCATCAAATATGGTTAATTCCAGCGATAGCCAGACAGTTGTTCCCCGTTTATGCTTCAAACGCAGCTCTGTCTTGTAGACTTGATCCGTAGCCTTTAGCCAACCTGCATAGGCCTCCCTCAGCCCTTGCTGATCCTGAGCCTCATTATACAAGAGATGGTAATATCGGATATCCAGTAATTCCTCCTGCTCATATCCGACCATTTTGCAAAAGGCGGGATTGACATAAAGACACTTCCCCTCCCTCGACAAAATCACGATTCCTGTCGGGGCATGATTATACATATGTTCCAGCAAAGGCAGTCGTTGAGCAGCAGAAAACAAATGAATCTCCTCCTCTATATGAAAGACATTAAAACATGTATGCACAAAAGATTGCCGATGCAGGTTCATCGGCAATCTCTAGATTATTTTTTTATACCACCCGGCTAAGAAAATGACGCAAAAATCGCTCAGCAGTGAGTTGCAATTGCCTTCTCTACCGAGATGTTGCTAAAAGTGGTTGTTGACCCCCACAGTAGATTAGTATTCTTTCTTCATTATACACAATTTGAATGCTTATTCCCTTGGTCATCGAATTCTTTATTTGAAGACGTTAAAAAAAAGGCTACAGCAGTTGTGCCGCAGCCCTTTTTCAAACAATTATCAGTTATTCAAGTGTATATATTCACCTATTCCTAAGGCTCGATTCCCCATACCAGCTTATCGTTGTGGAACAATGTTACTTTGTTCCATTCAGCATAAGAGGTTTTGGTTGGATCGAAGGAATAGTCATTGGATTCGTTCAGATTAGACCAGTCGCTATTGTTCATGCGGATCTGAATATCACCTGTTTGCGCTCCAGCAGCAAGCGTGCCGGCAGCAGCACTGAATCCAATTTCAATATAGTTGTCTTTAATGGTACGCAGCACGTTATCATTACCTACTTGCGCCCAGTCTACCGCAGATTGCAGCTCTTGGCTGCCATCTTTCGTGAAGTAATAGCGGATTTTAAGCTCGCTCAACTTCACTGGTGTTGTCCCTTTATTTTTGAGGTTAAAGAAAGGCTTGGCAGCGTTATTCGCTGGATCCGTGTCCCCAGCACGATACATTACAACCAGATCACCTGTTGGATCTGTAGGATTCGTTGGATCTGTCGGTGTACCTTTTGGCTCAGCGCTTACCGTTGCGGAATCCTTACTTGTTCCTTTCGCATTCGTAGCACTTACAACATAGAAGTAAGTTGTTCCGTTCGTCAGCCCCTTATCCGTGTACTCTCTTTCCGTTACAAGAGGCGCAACGGTTGTAAAAGGACCTGCTTCGCTAGTCGCGCGTTTTACCGTGTAACTCTCGGCACCAGTAGACGCATTCCAAGTCAGCGTTACTTGAGCATTGCCCACAACAGCCTTTAAGCCTGACGGTACAGCTGGAGCAGTAGGCGCTGGGTCTACACCACCAGTGGAAGGCACGATTGCAGGGTACGCATTTTGTACCAGCATTACAAACTGATCATGGAACCATGCTCCTGAAATAGGTGCATTCGGCAAAGCATCTGTTAATGTGCCATCCTTGGTTGTATAGGTAGGATCACACATACGGTCAAAGCCTTTACCCTCATCGTTCGGGATGAGTGAGCTGGAACCATCGGAATCCCCTGGAGGTTTCGCCCAGACATAGGCATCGATATGACCAGCTGGAGCCGTTTGTGGCGGCGTTCCCATACCTGCTCCGCTGTTATTACACCAGTTACCACGGTGTGAGCGTTTGTCTACACGACCGGAGTTTACATAGGAGTTAATATCATTGCCGACTGCGGAAGTCGGACGGTTAGGTCCTCCCCATCCATTACGGCCTGTATCAATTAACATACCGAGTGAGCTCGGCCAGCC
This sequence comes from Paenibacillus sp. ICGEB2008, assembly GCF_000307675.1. Classification (NCBI taxonomy): domain Bacteria; kingdom Bacillati; phylum Bacillota; class Bacilli; order Caryophanales; family Paenibacillaceae; genus Paenibacillus; species Paenibacillus sp. ICGEB2008. Next base: position 323,671 of record NZ_AMQU01000007.1, on the reverse strand, counting down.
TGCGCTGACAAAATCTCTATGCAAGGACTCTGCAAAATCCGATTCATCGAAATTAGGATTCCATTCGTAGTACTTGGACGATTTGATAGGCTGCCCACCGATATTCAGGTTTGGATCAGGCAAATTAGGTTCTGTCAGCGGTGAAGTATTGGCTGTATTCGTGATAAAGCCATCTACACTGGACAGACCTTTGCTCGTGTCTTTGAAAATAGTTGTAAACAGGGATACCGTTGCTGAACGGTTGTTATCCCAGCCTAACCAACCAGAGTGACCGATATCTACGTATTTGTACACGTTAGGAATCTCGTTCAGCTTATTCATTGTGTATTTAACACCAGCTTCGTAAATCCCTGTGGACTTGGCTTGCGCACATTTCGGATCATCCAGATTGGTTACCAGATTTGGCAAGCTATCCGGTTCAATGATCGCAACGATACGAATATCCTTATATTTGGGATTTGCAAAAATAGAAGCTATTTTGTCAATATAATCCTTTTTATAAGTTTCCAGACCTGCCTGGGTCAGCGGCAATTCACCATTGGAAGCCAAGGCATGACAATCCCGTCCGGGCAGATCATACACAATGAACTCCGCCGTAATCGGTGTGTTGCCTTTCTTTTGCGCCAATACTTGGTCTAAATGTGCCTCCAAGCCAAGCTTGCCTCCACCGCCGTTAATAGCGGCGATACGATCAAGCCAAACGGCTGTCGGGAATGTTTTGACCGTTTGCATTTTTGCCTTCAGATTCGCATCCGTAACCTTGGCAATCGATGTGTCGACACTAGCCGCATAATCAGGGCTAACGTATTTTGTCGCCCCTTGGTAAGGATTATCGACATGGGATTCTGCATGTATTTTATCCGTAAATCCTGCACCTGGTAGAAAGCTGCTTGCGACGAGTGATAGCGCAAAAGCATACTTCATTCCTTTACGAAGCACTTGCTTTGTTTTCAATTGCTTCACCTATCTTTCCGTAGATTTTGTTGAATCTTCCTATGTCGGCACCTGATTGTTATATGATTAAATGTGTGTTACGCCTACTCTCTCCCTAGAAAAAGTAGCGTTCATAGTTGCGAAAGGTAAGCGCTTTCTATTTGTTCATGCGCTCACATTTTTCCCCTTTTTGTCACCTCCTATGTTAGATTATAGTGAGCTGGAAATCTGCTGTAAATTGAATAAATTAAGGACTACAATTATTAATTCGGCATATGAATTGCCACACCGACGGTTCGGCATGGTCTCTCTTTTTTTGAGATTGGTTCTATCATTTGTTGAACTTCCCTGCTATGACAAGCCCTCAGGAGATTCAGAGTCGACAGTAAAAGTGTGGATTCATAAAAAACAAGACTGTATTCTTTAATTTCCGTCAGCCCAAATCGACAAGGATAAACTTTAGGCTGCTATCTACGCCAATCGTTAACCTATCGACAGCAAAAAAAGGATGTTTCAGGCCTACGACCATGAAAACACCCTTTTATTGTTGTTCAATCCCTCTCTGCTCATTAGCAGGTCCATGGAATGAGCGTTACTGCAATTGTACCAAATAGTTGTTACGCATTGCTGTTCTGTACTTTTTCGCGATCCTTGCCTTTGTCAGATTGTCCTGCGTTTTTATTGGCAGCATCCCGATCCAGCTGCATTTCTTCAACCGTCTTCACCTTAAGCCGTGCTGCTCCCTCATAAGGTCGGGTTGGAATCAGATCGTCTGTAGCCAAGCGTTGGCGCGCCTCGGCAATCGCTGCCCCGTATTGCGGCAACCATGCTTCCTGTGCCACCAGCATCTCATCGACCAGCTGCCAAATTTCTTTCGGATTACACACCGCGCCCACTAACGGGTCCATCATAAACGCTTGGCGTAGCAGCTTATCGTCTCCATGTACAGCCGCTTCAACAGCCAAACGCTGAACGGAAATACTAACATTGCACACGGCAGCAGGACCCAGCGGCAGTTCTCCAACTTGCGGCATAGAAATACCGTTCCGATCCACATATCCAGGAGCTTCAATAATCGCATCGTCCGGCAAGTTGGAAATTACACCGTTATTCACGACATTAAAGTGCCCCCGGTACACACGTCCTGTTTCCAGGCTTTCAATAATGTATGAACCGTGCTCTTCACCTCGATGCTCTGCCTTGTACTCCAATGGATCTTCCTTCATCCAGTTAGGGAAATCTGTTTCAAACCAGTTACGTCCTTCCGTACATACACGCAAATAGCCGCCTGTTTCTCCGTTGATCCAGTTGCCCAGATCAATCCAGTCCAGAATTTCATTCGGACGCTTCCGATACCAAGGCACATATTCACTGAGATGACCATTCGACTCTGTGCTGTAATAGCCAAAACGACGAAGCATATCGATGCGTACCTTTTCGGTGCGGCTAAATTCAGGATGTTGTTCAAAAGCCTCCAGCAGTCCGGCTGTTAGATCCTTACCCTTATGCGAGGCCTGAATGTACCATGTTTGGTGATTGATTCCGGCGCATACAATGTCCACATCCTGCTTCTCCAGACCGTACGCCTCGGCAATTTGGTGATGCCCATTCTGGACGCCGTGACATAGACCAACCGTACGCACGCCACCGTACTTGTTGCAGGCCCAGGTCATCATCGCCATTGGGTTCGAGTAGTTCAGCAGCAGCACATCCGGTGCACTTAGCTCGCGGATATCTTTGCAAATCTCCAGCATTTCAGCGATACCACGCTGGCCATACATGATGCCTCCTGCACATAATGTATCGCCCACGCATTGATCCACACCGTATTTTAGCGGAATATCCACATCGGTCGCAAAGGCTTCCAGACCGCCGACGCGGATTGTACAAATGACGTATTTGGCATCCTTTAGAGCTACCTTTCGATCCGTAGAGGACTGTATTTGTATGGACAACCCATTCTCACGAATATCCCTCTGACACAGTTCAGTAACCATATCCAGATTGTGCTGACTGATGTCCGTAAAAGCCACTTCAATATCGTTAAACTCCGGTACTGATAACAGATCTCGCAAAATTCCACGGGTAAAACCGATGCTTCCTGCTCCAATAAAAGCTACTTTAAATGACACGGCATTCAACCTCCGGTAATTAGAATTGTAATATACCGTCATTGTAGCAATATGCCTGTAGAAAGCGTTATCAAAATCATGACCAGATTCGTACTTAGGTGTCAAAAATCCTAACTTTCGCATCAACAGATGCTACTTGCCGTTGACGAAGCTGCGTGTGCTTCTCTTGTTTACTGTATAATGATTTGTGTCTCTAAATATTCCCAAAGGAGCAAGACATGTCAAACCGTAAATGGACATTTATCCTTATTCCCGTATTCCTGCTATTTGCCTGGCTGTTGTTTCAGTTCACTCTGTCTTCTCTTCAAATTCACCAATTTGCAGAACAATTGAAGACGGTTTCACCAAACGACGGGGGTTCCGATACAAAAGTGGTATTGATATCACAAGAGCTGGACAATTATTATTGGCGGTCCATTGAACAAGGAGCTCGAAAGGAAGCAGAGCAGTACGGTATGAGGCTCGATTATATCGGACCGGACCGCATTAATCCGTCCGAGCAGATCAAACTGCTGGATAAAGCGATCGCCGCCAAGGCAGATGCGATTCTGGTTCAAGGGATAAATGATCCAGAGTATCGACGATTAATCAACAAGGCTGCCGCACTCGGCATACCTGTCATCACGATCGATACGGATGAGCCGGACTCCCGAAGGCTGGCTTACGTCGGAACGGATAACGAAGGAGCAGGAAAACAGATGGGCATGCTGTTGGCGAAGGCCTCTGGGGAGCATGGCGATATTGGAGTTATGATCAGCAGCGAGCGCGTCGAGAATCAGCGGCTCAGGCTTGCGGGATTTCGTTCTGTGATCAGCCGCTATCCCAAGCTCCGCATTGTGGAGATTCGCTCCTCAAATATTTCACGGCTTCAGGCAGCCCAGCAAGCTCAGAACATGCTCACCCATTATCCGCAGATTCACTACATGGTCGGATTCAGTGCGCTGGACGGCCTTGGCATTCTGGAAGCCTCGGAGCGGCGCGGCGTGCGGAATTTGCAGATTTTCGCTTTTGACGATATGGCCGAGACGTTGAAAGCTATCAAACATCGCAAAATCGAGCTCACCCTTGTTCAACAGCCAATGGAAATGGGGGCTAAGGCTATAAAATTGCTGAATGTTTATCTAAAGGGACATGATCCCCAGGAATTAACATACACCAGGGTATATGAAGTGCATGCGGACACTCCCGACAACATGTCTGGAGATGACAGACGATGACGATCAGAACGAAGTTGCTTCTGTTCATCCCTCTTCTAGTTGTGTTCGCCAATATCATCGCTTACTTTGTATTCCAAAGCGGGAAGGTCGTCCAACAGAGCTACGATGAAATGCTTGGCCGAATTCTTCTCATCGAGCAAACCTCCGAATCGGCGGAGAGCAACTTAAATCTCCTCTATACCTATCTGCTCAATCCAAGAGACGATACGGGTGTGCAGGGCCCGACGGAATACCAATTGAAACAGCTGAAAGGCAGAATCCAGGAAGTCTCTGACTCGACCGATCCTTCTTTTGCCGAGGAGGACTACATGAATCTGTTAGCCACATTTCTTGAACAGAAGCAAGCTGCAGTTCTGGATGCAAAGGCACAAGATCCTCAATCGGCTTTTGAGCATTACATTGAAGCGGAGAAAACCGTCGGCTATATTCATGAGGAGGGCCAGCGACTGATCGATGCTGAACTGGCTTATTACCGGCCGCTCATCGAGAACATTCGGAACAAGAATGAGCAAATGAACGGATTGGGAGTGGCGTTGTTCGGCATGAACGCGCTGATGGGGGTTTTGCTTGCCATCTGGGTCTCGCGCAGCATTACGGGCCCTGTCGGCAGACTGGTCGGACTGGCGAAGCGAATCGCCACAGGTGATCTGAATATCGAGCCCCAACCGCGGCGAGATGACGAGCTAGGCGTATTGGCAGACGCCATTTTGCAAATGTCCGCTGATTTGAGCATCCTTATCGAAAAGGATAAACAGAGTCTGGAAATGCGGCGGCTTGTGAAAGAGCTAGAGCTTTTGGCTCTGCAAAATCAAATTAACCCGCACTTTTTGTTCAATACCTTAAATGTGCTCTCCAAACTGGCGATCCTGGAAGGGGCGGAGAAGACCAGCGACCTGATCGTTTCGCTGTCCAATCTATTACGGTACAGTCTGCAAAAGCTGGACAAACCCGTAACGCTCCAGGAAGAACTAGACCATATAAGCGAATACGTAACCATCCAGCAGGCGCGTTTCCGGGACAGAATTCGCTTTGATCTTCACTTTGACGCTTCCGTACTTCAGCAGCAAATTCCAGCCTTGACGATCCAGCCATTTATTGAAAACGCCTTTCTTCATGGTGTAGCTGATATGGAAAACGGAGCCATTATCACATTGACGCTGTCGAGAGCGGGCGAGGATGTGCAAATTGAAATTTCAGACAACGGAAAGGGTATGACGGAGGAAACCCGACTGTCCGTGCTCCGTTTAGAAGGTGGAGCTGAAAGCAGCAGTTCAACAGGACTTGGAATGCAAAACGTGTTTAGGCGGCTGCAATTGTTCTACGAAAAGGAAGGAATGGTTGAAATCCGAAGCCATATCGGATTAGGTACTACCATAACAATACGAATTCCAGTCAAGAAGGAGAGTGAGCAGACGAATGTATCGGTTGTTGATCGCGGATGACGAAGCTTTGGAGAGGGAAGGACTGGAATTGATAGTGGAACGGGCAATGCCGGGGGTATTTCGGTTTATTCATGCCGACAACGGCCGCATGGCGATCGAATGTGCGGAAGAGCACCGGCCTCATATTGCCATTCTGGATATTAATATGCCCGGAATTGACGGGCTTGGGGCGCTTCGTGAATTAAAGGAGCGTCTTCCTGATACCCGTTTCGTGCTCGTCACCGCCTATGATTATTTTGCTTATGCACGTGAGGCGCTTTCTTTGGGCGTAAAAGAATACATTCTGAAGCCAGCGAAGCGAGAACTAATCATCAGTACACTGAAACGACTGATTGAAGAAATTGAATGCGAGAAGCGAGCACGCACGGAAGAATTGGAGCTTAGGCACAAAATCTCACAGCTGATGCCGCTCGCAGAAAATGAGCTGGCTTTAATGCTTATGGTCGACCAGACGGTGGATTCGAGCGCTTCTCAACTGTCGGAATGGCTGGACTTTCCTCTTGATCAGGGAAGCGCCATCATTGCTGCCTTTGAAGGATATGCAGACGAGCAGGACAAAAAGAAAATTTACGATCATTTCCGAAGCTATGTAAAAACACATGGCCCCAATTCCATTGTGAGCTCCCTGATCGACCATCATGTGGCCACTTTTTTACAAAAGCCGCCTGCCACCAGCGAAAACGACTGGCAACAGCGGATTAAGCATCTTGTTCAACAGCTCTCCGAGCTGGCCCAGCAGCAATTTGGCATAAAGACAGCTATTGGAATCGGCTCGCTTCATAGCGGCGAGGAAGGACTTCGCAAGTCCTATTTCGAAGCCGTTTTTGCCTCCACCCTACGCAAGCGCGATGGAGGTTACTGCCACTTTGATGAACTGAAGTCGTCAGAGGCTGGAAACGCCTCTGTGCTTGCCGTCAAAGAGGAGAATGGAATGCTTCAGCAGACGTACGTCATGTCAGCATTACAACGGATACGCGAACAGCGGGAGGTTCAAACACTGACTATGCTGGGCAGAGCAAAGATGTATATCGAGGAACGGTTCAACGATGACCTTTCACTGGAAGAAGTGGCTGATTTCGTCCACTTGAATCCTCACTACTTCAGTAAAATTTTCAAACAGGAATATGGAGAAACGTTCATCGACTTCGTAACCAGGTTAAGGATTGATAAAGCTATTGCTTTAATTAAGGAGGGCAACCTTGCCCTGAAGGAAATCAGCTTTGAAGTGGGTTATAAGGACCCGAACTATTTTAGCCGTGTCTTTAAGAAGATAACGGGCGTTCCTCCCACGGAGTTCAAAGGTCAAAAATCGTAGAGCTTCGTCCATGCCGACCATCGGCATGGATTTTTTTAAGCTCGAATGACAAGGTAATGCTAGATTTAGCCCCTCCGTCTCCAATTCGGGAACTGAAGCCAAAATCGTGCGTGAAAAGGTCCGTTTATTGAAGACGATCACCGGCCTTTCTTTTATAAGCGCATGTTATACTTCTCCTCGAAGAACGGAATGAGGTTCTAGGAATCTGGAGGGGAGATGATCATATGGGAGTAATCATCCATAATGAAAGCGCTCAACAGAAAGCGCTTCAATCAGAAAAACCCAATATGCTTTTTGTGACGTTGGTATCCATCGTAGCTGCGCTTGGAGGCATACTGTTCGGTTTTGATATCGCGGTAGTTTCGGGAGCAGTTGAATTCCTACAGCAGCGTTTTTCGCTGAGCGAATTTCAGGTCGGTTGGGCAGTGTCGAGTCTGATTGTAGGGAGCATCACGGGTGCGGCTCTCTCCGGCTACATGAGTGAAAGGATCGGCAGAAAAAAGGTATTGCTGGCCGCCGGATTTTTATTTGTCATCGGCTCGATCTGCTCTGCAATTCAAGATACGTTCACCGGGTATGTTATCTTTCGTATGATCGGCGGCGTCGGCATAGGAATCACTTCCACCATTTGTCCGGTGTATAACGCGGAGATCGCTCCCGCCAAATACCGTGGCCGTTTGGTTGCTTTAAATCAGCTGGCGATCGTAACGGGTATTTTCCTCGTTTATTTTCAGAATTCGTGGATCGTCAGCCTGGGGGATGAAGCCTGGGGTGTCTCAACAGCCTGGCGCTGGATGTTCGGAGTGGGAGCTGTTCCGGGACTGATCTTTATGCTCCTGATGCTCTTCATACCCGAAAGCCCGAGATGGCTTATCAAAAAGAATCGGCCTTATGAAGCGCTGCCAATTCTGCTGAAAATTCACGGTGAAGAAGCCGCTAAACAGGAAGTACTTGATATCAAGGAATCGTTCAAAAATGAGAATGACTCATTGAAACAATTGTTCGCTCCCGGTATTCGGGTCGCTCTCTTTATCGGTATCATGCTCGCCATTATGCAGCATATTACCGGCATCAATGCCATTTTGTATTATGCACCGGTCATCTTTAAAGGAATGGGGCTCGGTACGGACGCTTCTTTGACCCAGACCATCTGGATCGGGTTGATCAATGTGTTGTTTACCATCGTATCCGTATGGCTGATCGACAAAGCGGGACGAAAAGTTCTACTAATGATCGGTACCTCGTTGATGACCCTCTGCTTGATCATTATTGGAGCCGCATTCAAAATGGGTCTAACCACTGGACCGCTCGTGCTCATCATGATATTGATCTACGTGGCCTCCTACGCTATATCACTTGGGCCAATCGTATGGGTCATGATCTCGGAGATCTTTCCGAACCGTATTCGCGGCAAAGCTGTCGCCATTGCTTCGATGGCATTATGGGCCGGCGATTATCTGGTCTCCCAGGCATTCCCCCCTCTGCTGAGTTCAGCTGGTCCGTCCAATACCTTCTGGATATTCGGAGCCATCTCGTTGTTCGTCGTAGTCTTTATATGGCGCAAGGTTCCCGAAACCAAGGGGAGATCGCTTGAACAGATGGAAAATATGTGGCTCGAAAAATGATCCAAACTCTAGCTCTCAAGAAGCCCGATACGTTTTATAATGCTTGAAATCACACGACCTCTGAATTCATACCGACCTAAATCGGTAATGGTTCAGAGGCTTCTTTTTTAGCTTCCACCCTCCTCCGCATAATTCCTCACATCGCGCTCGACGGCGGTGCGGTATTCAACAGGAGTTTTGCCTGTATGCTTTTTAAACAACATGTGGAAATACTGTCTGCTGGCGACGCCAACATAATCGGCAATTTCCTGAATGGGAATGTCCGTTTGCTGAAGCAGCATACAGGCCTTGTCCATTCGCAGCATCGTTAAATACGCGGTAAGCGTGAGCCCCGTATGTTTTTTGAAAATTCGATGCAAATACCCTGGGTGCAGATTGACGGCTGCGGCCATGTCCTTGACTGCAATATCCCGGTCATAGTTCAGATGGAGAAATTCAATGCATCGCTTGACGTACATATCCGTTTGCTGCGTATTGCTGCGCTCTGCCTCTTCCCGTAAACGTGCAATTCGTACAAGCAATTGCATAAAAAGCATTTCTGCCATGGCACCCGGCTGTTCTTTACGTTGATCCAGCTCCAGCACGAGACTTTTGAGCGCATAATATACCTCTTCCGGGTCTGATAGCACCAGATATGGGAATGGACGCGACATAAAGGCTGTGACTTCCTGCTCCTCCGCTGCTATTTGTTGGATAGATGGTCCTACCCTCACCCCTTCCTTAAAGCCAAACTCTACATTCAGCATCCGGCACGGTTGTTCTCCTTCCACCACCAACCGATGCGGGACGCCTGCATCCAGCATAATAAACTCGCCTTTGCGCAGCGTAATGCTTTCTTCCGTATTCTTTCCGGTTTGTACATCTATCCTGCACAAGCCAGAAATCATATACATAATTTCAGTGGAATGATGATCGTGGTAAGACATCGTATAGTCACGCCATTGCTTGTAATAGTAAGCAAAAAAACGGGGAATATAATCCCCGTCCCGCAGTCCTGGCTCAAACAGACTTCCGTTCATCCCCGCACCTCCGCAAAATAAATCAGGCTAATATGGCAAAGTATATGTACCCGTTCTATTTTCACAGTTTAGCAGACTGAGCCTTGTTGTTCTATGGCGTCCACCTGTCTTAAATAGAGGATTCATCACTTTCTGAACTTAGATACTGAACCAGCATCCCTACAAATCGGTTAGCAATGTTTATATCCTGAATTTTGTTATTCGATTCGTCATTGGAAGTTAGACTCATTTTCTGGAGTAAACCCATCATAGAGGTAAAGACAAAATGAGCAGTCTGTAAAGGTTCAGCATCCGACTTTAAGGATCCATCTTGGATTCCAGCTTCCAGAGCATCTATCAGGAAATGTCGTTCCTTTCCTTGGTTAACAAAATGTTTATATCGTTCTTTGAGTTCTTCATTTGAATCATAACCTTCGTAATGCAGGTCGAATAACAGAATAAACTTGATATATTCCGGGTGTCGCCCCGCATAATCAATCCATGCATCAAGCATCGAAGTAAGCATCTGCTTACCATTCATTTCGGCTGTAGGTGCTCTTCTAACAAATTCAGTCATGCTCTCAAGGATCTCCATTTGGACCTCAAAAACTATTTCATTCATGGACTGAAAATGCTTATAGAATGTAACCCGACTCACACCAGCCACATGGCATACATCCTTAATATTCACTTTGAGAAAGCTCTGCTTCATAAAAAGTTCCTTCGCAGCCGCAATGAGTTCTTCCCGATTTTTGTTTTTCAAGTTCTGGTGCCAGTTCTCAGTCATTAGCAACCATCCGTTTCTCATTTTTTGATGTTTGAAAGGTTAAGAAAAGGGCAGATGCAAGGATAAGTGCACCAAAAATATAAGGAATATGAATGTGTTTGTCAAACAACAAACCCGCTAAAATAGGCCCCAATATACTGCCTAGGCTGGTATACGTCGTATTCAGTCCGGCGGCATATCCTTGACGATCTCCAGCCGAGTTGGCAATCATTGTACTTACTGTGGGCCTTAAGAAGGCATTAAAAGCAAAGAACAGAGCCGATACCACCAGCAGATAACCTAAATTGATCTTAATAAGCATGAACAGTAAAGCAATGGCTGTCATGATCAAAGAGAGGCGTATAAGCTTCATCTCGCCAAGTCTCTTGATGAGGTAATCAAGCAGCCATACCTGCACCACGATGCCTATTATGGCACCAACCGTAATGATCATTGAGATTTTAGTGGCATCAAAACCGTATTTTTGTTCCACAAAAAGAGCATACACCGTTTCGTAATTCATCAAGCCTAATGTCATGATCAATATAAGGAGAAGATAACGAAAATAGGACGTTCGAAATGAATTCAGAATTTGCTTTCGAATCGGCTCCCTACGGACCCGTTGGCCAACGGGTTTTCGTTGTTCCTTGGGCAGTGTCTCTGGCATATACAAGCTAAGCAGAGTTGCTACAAGTCCAAGTCCACCAGCAAAAAAATAAGGCACCCTAATGCCCAACTCAGCGATCATACCGCCTAACCCCGGACCAAGCACCATCCCCAAATTCATGGAAGCACCCAAGTACCCCATTCCTTTAGCGCGAGTTTCAGGAGTGGTAATATCAGCGACATAGGCCATATTGGAAGGAACCATTAATCCAATACCTATCCCTCCAATAAACCGAGCAATATATAGAAGGGGCAATGTCGTAGATACAGCAAACATGAGATCCGAAATGACGGTTAAAAACAGACCGGTGATGATCATTGATTTACGCCCGTATCTATCCGATAGCTGTCCACCTAGAGGTGAAAAAATAAACTGTGCTGCTCCAAAAGCGGCAATAAGATACCCCGCAGCAGCTCCCGCCGCATTAAATTGTTTCAAATATTCAGGCAGAATGGGAATCACCATGCCTTGACCCAATAAAGCAATAAACAGATTCAGCATCAAAATGAAAAGCGGAAATGTAGCAGACTTAGGTAAGCTGCTCATGTTTGTAACCCCCTCCAATGGTTTACATTTTGTAATCCTTTACTATGTGTAAACCATATTAGTTGAATTAGGGGGCTTTGTAAATAAAAATACACACCTAGTTGAGCCAAGCTAATATGGCATCTAATGCTGTGATTCCATCGTAAAGCATGATGGCGACCTTCATCATGACATCTCTCCTTTGATATGGCCTTTTATTCTTGCACTCCAATACTAACGTACATATACGGGGTATGGGTATATTTTAATGTTGCGTTTCCATACAAAAGACATACTTAAAAAGGCCACCCCACGGTAGCCCATTTTAAGTATGCCTGTAAATCTGTTGATCAAGCCAGCTTATGAGCTTTGTTTTCTCAACTGACCATAATATAAATTACTGTAAAAGCCTTTGTGAGCCAGCAACTCCTCATGAGAACCTTGCTCCTCCAAACGACCGTCCTTTAAGACCAAAATCCGGTCAGCCTGACGAATGGTATTCAACCGATGTGCAATGACGAAACTTGTTCGCCCCTGCATGAGCCGTTCCAGTCCTTCTTGAATTTTCATCTCGGTGATGGTGTCAATGCTGCTGGTCGCCTCGTCGAGTACCAGAATGGAAGGGTTGGCCAAAATCGCACGAGCAATCGCCAGCAACTGCTTTTGCCCTTGACTGATGCCGCTACCGTTCGCTTCCAGCACCTTGTCGTACCCGTCCTTCATCCGCATGATAAAGGAGTGGGCGTTGGCCAGTTTCGATGCTTGTTCAACCTCCTCATCAGTGGCATCCAGCCTGCCGAAGCGGATATTTTCACGAATGGTCCCCTGAAACAGGAAGGTGTCCTGTAGCACAAACGCCATACGGGAGCGCAAGCTTTCACGCTCTATGGTCGTAATGTCACGCCCGTCCAGCGTAATCGTTCCCTTGTCTGGGCTATAGAATCTGGAAAGGAGCTGGATCAGTGTCGTTTTTCCTGCCCCGGTCGGACCGACGAGCGCGATCATTTCACCAGGTTTAGCTTCAAAAGAGATGGCTTCCAGCGTAGCGTTTCCCTCATCATAACCGAAGAAAACATCCGTAAACTGTACAGCTCCCTCCACATGCTTCACCTTTACTGCGCCGCGTTCATCCTTGGACTCTTCGTCTTCGTCCAATATTTCAAATACGCGCTCAGCTCCGGCAATGGCGGACAACAGTGTATTCCACTGGTTAGCCAAATCGTTCAGCGGTCTAGTGAACTGACGAGCATATTCTACAAATACGATAATCGTCCCTATCGTAATCGAGCCGCGAATGGCTAAAATCCCGCCGATCCCTGCTACAATAGCAAAGCTGAGATTATTCAGTCCGTTCATCAGCTTGGGGATAAAGCCTGAAATCGTTTGTGCCCAGAAACCCGACAGCCGAATACGGTCATTACGCTCACGAAAACCACGGATGACTCTCTTCTCCTGTGAAAATGCCTTGATAATCTGCTGACCGGACAGGGTTTCTTCAATGTATCCGTTCAGTTCGCCCAAGTTCTTCTGCCGTTCCTTATATAAAGGCCCGGTGCGGCGTGTAATCCAGCGCATCCCGGCTGCCATTAATGGCACCACGATAAAGGTTAGCAGGGTCATCAGCGGGCTTAACCACAGCATCACAGTAAGTGTACCGATTAGCGTCAATATGCTCGAAAAAATCTGAATGGCCGAGCTGTTCAGCGTAGAACTGACATTTTCGATATCATTGGTCAGACGACTCATGATCTCTCCCTGCTGACGTTTGCCGTAGAAAGGAATGGGGAGTCGATGCAAATGTGAAAACAGATCGAAACGCATGCGGTACACCGTCTCTTGGGCAATCTCGATCATCCAGATATTTTGCAGCCAGGAGGTCAGCGAGTTCAGCAGATATACAGCCCCTAATCCGACGAGAAAATAAATCCACGTGCGTCCACCCGGCCCTTCGAGAAAATCATCCACCGCTACACCGACCAGATATGGAGCCAGCAGCGACAGCCCGGAGCTGAGCAACACCATGAACAGGACCAGCATTAGCTTGGCCTTACGACGGGCCAGATAAGCCCATATTCGCCCTACCGTGCCAGACCAGTTCTTCGCTTTGGCCTTGCGTCGTCCTTCAGCGCCAGCCGGGTTTCGCAGCACACCGGATTCCGGCGTAGGCTGACGGAACGGTTCAATGAGTTCCTTGAGCATGCGACTCCTCCTTTCCGTATTGTGATTCATAGATACGTCGATACAGTTCTGAGCTATTCATGAGATGTTCATGGTCTCCACTAGCTATCAGGCGCCCTTCATCCAGCAGTAATATCTGATCTGCTGATGCAGTTGAACTGATCTTCTGCGTGATGAGAAATGTCGTACAGGACAGGCCGTCGAGTGCATTCAATAATGCTGTTTCCGTCCCCACATCCAGCGCACTTGTGCTGTCGTCCAGAATCAGCACTGCCGGCTGGCGCACCAGTGCGCGGGCAATCGACAGCCGCTGCTTCTGTCCGCCGGACAGATTAACACCACGCTGTCCGAGCATGGTGTCATAGCCTTGTGGCAAGCGTTCAATCATAGGATGGATTTGTGCCATGCGCGCGGCTTCCTGAATCTGCTCCAGACTGGCATGCTCCAGCCCCCAGGCAATATTATCCCGAATCGAGCCGGTAAATAGCAGCACCTCTTGGGGGACATAGCCAATCGCCTCACGTAGTATGGAGCCATCCATTTGACGAGCGTCCTTTCCGTCAAAGCGTACATGACCTGCATCTTCTTCATATAGACGTGTAATCAACTGTACAAGTGAGGATTTGCCCGAACCAGTAGCTCCCATAATAGCGATTCGCTCACCCGGTCGTGCCTTAAAGGATATGTCCTTTAATACAGCCAAATCACTGCCCGGATAATGAAAGCTCACCCGATCCATTTCCACCTGTCCCTCAATCCGTGTATCCTGTGTTGGAACACCCTTCAGCTCTCTCCCCTCTTCATTAGGTGTTTCCAAAACCTCACGAATCCGCCCTGTAGATGCAGTAGCCCGGGAAAATACCACAACGATACCGGATAAAGCAGACAAAGCTCCAATCGTCCGCAGGGAATAATTAACGACTGCAACCACCTGTCCTACACTGGCATCTCCAGTGGAAATTTGACCGCGCCCAAACCAAAGTACTGCAATAATCCCTGCATTCATCGTAAACAAAATGAACGGCATCGTCGTTTCTGTCCAGCGTAGAGCGGACACCGTCCCTTTCATCAATTCACTTCCGTAATGCGCAAAACGTTCAATTTCATGTCGCATCCGTACAAAAACCCGGATAAGCCGAATGCCTGTCAGATTCTCCTGAATTACTCCATTAACGTCATCCAAGCGTCGCTGGACACTTTTAAACAAAGTGACAGTCCTCCGCATCATTACCAGCACAAATACGAACAGCACTGGGGCCATAACCGCCAGTAGCAGCCCAAGCCTAAAATGGACAACCAGAGCCATCACAATACTGCCGATCACCACCAGCGGAACTCGTGTCATAAATCGCAGGCTCATAAACACCGTATCTTGTACTTGCGTAACATCTCCCGTCAGGCGCGTAATCAGCGACGAAGTAGCAAACCGTTTGAACACCGGATAAGAAAAGGATTGCACCTTTTGATATAGCTTTTCCCGCACATCATAGCCAAAACCCTGACTTGCATGTGAAGCAAAAAAGGAGCTGGATATCCCTGCCATAAAAGCGATAACGGCACTGCCCACCAGTACACCGCCCCATAACCAGACGACGGGCAAATCCTGCTGTCGAATGCCCTCATCTATGATTTTGGAGATCAAATACGGCTGCGATAACTCTACCGTCAATTCCAGCAACATCATCACGAGCGCCGCGATAGCTGGAACCCGATATTTTCTTAGAAAAGTGAACATCATCCTCACAAGCATTCCTCCAATGGCCCATAGCCGTCCTTCCAGATCAGCATCTAATGGTTGTATGAATCCAAATCTGCTGTAACACCATGTATACGCACTTGATATAGCACTATATTTTATTATACCCCCCTGAAGGTTTTCGTTTAACCAGCAAATTGCAGGCTCCGGCTAAAAAAGACGCAAAAAAGAGAGCTCGTAAAATACAGCTCTCCTTCTGACATAAGAAATTCATATCACATTTTCTCGATCCTTACATGTTGGTAAAAAGCCTGCCCTCCAAATACATTGATACCAAAATGCCCTTCGGCAAATGTATCATCTTCCAAGTCCATTACCTGTTCGTTATCAATCTCTATACGAAGGCGTAATCCCTCTGCTTGGATTTTAATATGATAGGTTACTCCCGGCAGTACAAATCTTGGAACCTTGGCCAGCACTTGCTGCTCCTCAAATCGCCCCTCTTTTTTATAAAAAAGACGAATGGATTTCATGTTCGGGTCCAAATTCAAATAATAGCCACTCGCCCCGTCAGCATTGGCACGAAAAATCATGGACCCAGCGCTCCCATTTCCATACAGCTTCATATCAGCCTCATACGTAAAATCTTTCGCCTGCTCAGAAGCCATATAATTCGCATCGCTAATATAGCTTCCGCGCATACCATCCGTCGTCACCATCCAGCGGGATGCGGAGACATCCGGCACCCAACCTGAAAGGTTGGTATAAAACATCCCGCCATGCACAGTGACAGAGGTACTTGCTCTTACCGTATCTCCTGGGATGGAGGCTGTAACAACGGCTTCTCCAAGGGAAAGTGCCTCAACGATCGCGCTACCCTCATTTGACACGATCACCTTGACGACTGCCGGATGGCTGGATTCCCAATTCAGCAAATGTCCTTTTCTCCCGGAATGGTCCTCCACACTCGCATACAGACGTTTGGACTGTCCTTCCGCAAGCTCCAGCTGAGTGTAATCCATCATCAGTCTGATGGGTGAAGCCTCTGTAACCCTCCAGCTATTGCGTAGCGCATACACTCGAAGAGAAACAACTTTTACTTCACCACCTTGGGTATAGAAGCTCATCCCTCTACGCGCCGAATCTGGAAAAATGAGATCAGAAAATACGACTTCCCCATGATTACCAAACACCTCAACTGAGGATTCGTCCACAAATATACGCATTTGAATCCGATTCCCGACGGGTGCCAGTGATGCTTCATGAAACGTTGAAAACAGGGGAGAGAAATCGGCAAGCCCTGAATCAGCACGGTTTACAAACATCTGTTGTACATCTGTTTTATAGCCGACTGCAGTTCTTTGCTCACCGCCTTCCCGTACGTAAAATCCAAAAGTCGATGCCATCCCAACGGAAGGGAATTCGAACTCTGCTTCAATCTCATAGGCCCCCGCATTCAAGCCTTCCAGTATATTCGGAGAAGATTCCGTGATACTCTCATGGTCTAGTGAAAATAAATGGGAACGTAGCGAAGTCAGTTCGGATATCGGATGCTGTATTAAGCGGATGCCTTCATGGGTTGTTTTTAGCGATAACTCTCTTGGGATGCTGAACTGCCCCTTCCAGGGTGAAGTTGGGAAGCTGAACGGGTAGTCCCAATTCGTCATCCATGCCAGCATGATACGCCGCCCGCCGAGTACATTGGAGAAGGACATCGAGGCATAGAATTCCTTGCCCCAATCGGTTTTCAACACCTTCCCCGGCGGAAGATCATTTTGAAATTTGCCATCAGATGTCAGTTCACCGATAAAATATTCCGCATCCGAGCCTTGAGTGTTCGTGCTGGCTCCAGTACTAATCATTAGCACCCATTTAGAGGTGTTGCTCTTGTCTACCGCGAGCGGGAATAGATCCGGGCACTCCCATACCCCACCCCGTATATAATCGCCATAGCCAAAATTATCCGTCCAGCTCCAATCTAATAGGTTGGCGGAGGTAAAGAAGCGGATATGGTCACCTCCCGACACGACCATAATCCAGCGCTGATGCGCTTCATCCCATACCACTTTCGGATCACGAAAATCCCAGTTGCCAGGATCGTTTTCATTTTGGCCCGGATTCTCAATTACAATTGAATTGTTTTCGGGGTATTGCCATGTCCGTCCCCGGTCTGTGCTGTAAGCAAGGCCAATTCTCTGGTTTCCCTTGGGTTGATCGGGATTATAGGAGGTGTAATATGCAATCAGCCCTTTTCCGCCATAGTCGCTGAACAAGCCGGAAGTATTGGTGAGATCAGCTACAGCCGAGCCAGACCAGATATGGCCCAAATCATTCCACTTTAATGCCAAGGGAAGCCTTTTCCAATCCAGCAAATCCAGACTGACCGCATGTGCCCATTGTCCACCATCCTGATGAAACAGGTGATATTCTCCCTCGAAATATACTAATCCGTTCGGATCGCTGGCCGAGCCTCTGACAGGGGAATAATGATACTGCGGGCGATATTTTTCTGTATAGTAATTCGAGACGGAGGTAAGGTAGATATCCTGAAAATAAGCCGTACCCCCAGTTGCCTTCATACCTATAAAACCACTGGAGTAACTGTTATCCACGATGTCAATCGCCGCAGGTGTGTAGCCATCTACAAACACGCAAATCCGCTCTCCGTGTGTAATGATTTCCAGACTGTGTTTACTGCCCGATGTATCCGGATACGTCATCGCCGAGCTTGTAATCAAAGTTCCGTTCGCTTTTCTCAGATGTATCCGGATCTGATGATTCTCTCCTTGCACAGAAGCAATATAGCCCTCTGTTCCCACCTGATTCCCTCTGAAAAATAGTCCTGCTTCCATTCCCGGTTGGGAAGGGTTCAGCGTCACACTGCCTTCCAGCACCAGGTCAGCAGCTGCGGTATCGTATATTTTGAGCGCACCTTCCATACTTGTTTCCTCGGCCCTCTGCCCTTTGAGGTCAGGTTGCCATTTTCCACGGTTCAAGAGCGGTTCACCTATATTCGTATCCATATCACTGACTTGAATGTTCTGAAATAATGCCGCCCCATTCCAGACATTCAGTCCCAAATATCCTGATGCATACGTCGTATCGACCACATCTATAATCGGGCGATATCCTTCATCCCAGTACACTTTAAGCTGCGAGCCTTCTACCTTTACCTTGAGATGATAAATATCTCCTTTTTGTAATTCTACTGGCCGTTCCTCTTTGAGTCTTTCGATATCCCCGGTAGCATCGCGTAACCGTAATAATCCGGCAGCTGGCACGATTTGAAGCATATAGGAAGACCATCCATCCTCACTGGAACGGAATACTAGGGTAGCGTCTGCCTGTATGTCTGTGACCATCACATCCGCTTCAAAAGTAAAATCCTGCGATGTAGTTCCAGACATAGCCATCACATTTTCCTGTGGCTCTGACCTCAACAAAAGTCCCTGGATGTTATTTTCTATGTGTCCCTGCCCTTTAATCTGCCAGTTCGTCAAATTCGTGCGCGTGTTTGTGAGCTCTATTCTCATCGCCAATTCCCTACCCTCCAGTACGGATTACGAAGAAAATTCATTTCAGCGCATAAAGCTCCAGTGAAAATACAGTTACCTGCTCTTCCGCTGAGAATATTTCAAGACCCTTAGCTTCTGCATCAGGAAATATTAAATCGGTAATGGCTACCTGTCCGCGATCGAAAAACACTTCGATAGACGAGCGATCTACATAGATACGGATGTCCATGCGATCCGGTAAGATTGTTAATGAGGTCCCATGTTTGCCTGCAAAGTCTTCATGAAAATCCGAGCGACCTGACTGTGTCCGGTCCACGTATACTTCCTGCGTGGCGGAAGTATACCCGACGAGTGTCTCTTGTCCATCCGCTACCCGCACTTTAAAGCCAAAGTCTCCAGTGGTTGCAAATTCAGCCACAAGTTCGTAGCAATCCAGCTGCAAGGAAGACAATGCGTTCCGCACTTCCTCCCAAGATGGTTCTGTGAGTGACAGGACAGGGGCTCTTAATCCCTCCAGTTCCCGAACAGGGCGCTGAACAAGCGCAACTGTGCCCTTTCTCGTTTCCAGTGCGAGTTCTCGCGGAATGGACATGGCACCTCTCCAGCGCTCCGTCGGTGTCTGATTGGCATATCTCCAGTTGCTCATCCAGCCCATAAACAGGCGTCGTCCGTCCTCTGCCGGGATATCCGACCAACACACACCTGCGTAGTTATCTCTGCCATAATCGAGCCAGCGGACTTTTTCACTTTCCGCATCTGCCACAAATGTCGTCCCATCAAATTCACCCGTAAAATACTGTGTTCTAGACCCTTCCCGAATCCCCGGGGTATCGCCAATGCTTACGAGCATAACCCACTTCACCTGTTCGCGTTTCTCATCAACATATAGCGGAAATAAATCCGGGCATTCCCACACCGCATCATGACTACCAATACCGTGTCCAAATTCACTGGCAAAAGTCCATTCCTTCAGATTCGGAGAATGATAGATTCGAATCGTCTGACCGCAGGCCAGCACCATCACCCACTGCTCTGTAGACTTATGCCAAAACACTTTCGGGTCCCGAAAATCAACGCAGTGCTCATCCTCCAGTACCGGGTTGCCCGCATATTTAATCCAGCTTTCACCTGAATCTGTACTATAGGCGAGGCTCTGGTATTGGCGTATCTGATCCGTGTTTGGAAGCGAATAATGATGAGTGAAAATAGCTACCAAACCCGGCTTGCCTTCAAAAAAACCGGACGTATCCCGCTCATCCACCACGGCGCTCCCGGAAAAAATCGTCCCTAGACCATCCGGCTCCAAAGCAATCGGCTGCTCCTCCCAGTTCACCAAGTCAGTACTGACCGCATGCCCCCAATGCATAGGACCCCACGTTGTGCCGAATGGATGATGCTGATAAAACAAATGATAACGTCCTTCAAAATAAACCATTCCGTTCGGATCATTCATCCATCCGTTTTTCGGTGAAAAGTGATAGGATGGGCGGTATTTCTCTTGCCTAACAACGTTCATATACTCCATCTCCCTCAAAAAAAGAATCATTTACTTGCGCTTCTGTCATAGCCCGCTTGCTTAATTTGCAACCATTCCTGTAATCCCAGACTGTTCAGCTCCTGCAAATATTCCGGCCACTCCTCTTCGACCTTACCGTTCTGGTACCATTCCGTACGTTTACGGAGAACATAGGCGAATAGATCGGTTTCAATGGTCGATAATCGATCCAGCTCATCGATAGAGAAAAATACTTTAGGATAATTATGATCCGCTTGCATATGGGGAACCATCACCTTTTTGAGCAACCCCAATCGCCATGTCGCATCTTCTGGCTGGGTTGTGTATTTTCCGTAGTATTCATCCAATACAGCTAACGGACCGCCGATGTTCGTCTTTTGTCTGATTTCCACCGGAGCCGAGCCTTCCAGCGGCAGATGCTTCAACATTCCCTTTGCCGCATCATACTCAAAAATATTTTTCTGCTTGGTATCCCCGTAAGTTCCCCAATTGTTCTGTATGGATTGGATCGGATCATACAGCTGGTCAATCCACTTGGCAGTCGCCTCCAGCTTCTTATTAGCACTGGTGATCACCATGCGCCCGCGATCGAAGCCGATGCCATTCGTCCGTGTAACATTCACATGTCCATCCGGTCCAGCCAGCGGCGGCATGAGATCGTATTTTTTATTCGGGCCTGTAATATTGGCCTTATCCCATGTAAAGTACAGACCATAGCGGTGATCCTTCCCTTTGGCCAGATAGGTGTTCCAATCCTGCTGGGAAGACTCTATGTCCACCAGCTCTTCCTTATATAAATCATGGATATATTTGACGGCTTCCTTATATCCGTTATCCGCTGCTGTAAAAACGACTTTCCCATCGTTCGTCACTACTGTATGATCCCAGTTCTCTCCCAGCCCAAAGGCCCCGTATAAAAAGGCCAAATCCTCGCCGCCAGGCTTATCTATAAACGATAATGGAATCTCATCCGCCTGCCCGTTGCCGTTGGGGTCCTTTGTTTTAAAGGCAATTAGGACCTGCTTCAGCTCTTCGGTCGTTGTTGGCATGGACAAGCCCAGCTTGTTCAGCCACTCCACATTAATCCACGGCAAATCATCCACGGACTGGATCGCTTCTTTTCCTGTTCCCAATTCTTCAATCCACGGAAAGGAATAAATATGTCCATCCGGCGCAGTCAACATAGCTTTATATTCCGGTGATTGCTCCAATACCTTTTTAAAATTCGGCATATGCTGTTCAATCAAATCCTCCACTGGAATAATGACACCGTCTTTGGCTAGCTTGAGCAAGTCATAATCCGAGTAACCCGCGTCAAACACTGCATCCGGCAAATCGCCGCTGGCAATGGCCAGATTCCTTTTTTCTACAAACTGGTCACTGGTAAAGTTTTTCCAACGAATATGAATACCCGTTTTTTCTTCCAGCCGTTTGTTAATCAGCTTGTCGTTCGGATCTGCCGGAGCAAGTGGTGAGCTTTGAGTTAAAAAGTTGAGTGTCACTTTTCCATTCACATCTGTTGCATCGCTCTCATTAGAAGAATTGCTGCTGCCGCAGCCGGAAAGAACTAAGATCGCCGCCAGTGCGGCAAATGAGGCAGTTTTGACTGTTTTCATCTGGATGACCTCCATCGGATAAAGGTAAAATACACGTGTAGCAAATGAAGTGTGCGGCATCTTTTATTTTAAGGAGCCGACCATAACGCCCTTTTCAAAATACTTTTGGAAAAAAGGATACATCACAAGTAGTGGAAGACTGGAGATGACAATCGATGAATATTTAATCATTTCCGAAAGACGCTTCAGTTCCGCCATTGCTAATTGATCACTAATCATGCCAGGCATCGTCTGATTTTGGATCAAGATGGATCTCAGCACCAATTGAAGCGGATGCAGCTGTGCATTATCCAGATAAATCATGGCATCAAAATAAGAATTCCACTGACCGACAAAGGCATATAGCGCAATGACAAAGATAATGGGTTTGGATAGCGGCAGGACAATTCTAAAAAATATCGTCCAGTCTGAGGCTCCGTCCACGTTGGCGGCCTCTTTTAATTCATTAGGTACACCTTTAAAGAACGTTCGTGCCAGAATCAGATCCCACACATTGATTGCACCGGGAAGAAGAATAGCCCATACGGTATCCAGCATCCCTAAATTTTTGACCAACAAATAGGTTGGAATCAGACCTCCACTGAAAAACATGGTGATGATAAACAATGTCATAAAGAAATTCCGCCCTACCAAGCTGTTCACCGATAAGGCATAGCCAGCGCAAATCGAAACCGTCACAGAGATCAAGGCAAAGCATGAAGAATAGAACACCGAATTGGCAAACCCACGGAGCATCGCCGGGTTGGACAAAATTTTCCGATATCCCTCCACACTCCAATCCGAAATACGGAAGGATAGCCCTTTGCTTAACAAAACGGTCGGGTCCATAAACGAAGCAATCACGATATAACCCAAGGGAACTACAATAATCAAAACAGCTAAAGTGAGCACAATGTAATTCACACCTAGGATGAAGCGGTCCAGATTGGAATGTTTGACATGCATAAAGAGGCTCCTTTCCTAATAAAGCCCTTCTCCCTCATTGAGCTTCTTGACGATAAAGTTAACGGTCAGCAGCAAAACCACATTAATCACCGAATTAAACAGCCCGACCGCCGCAGAATAAGCATAATTGCCGGATTGCAAGCCGACTTTATACACATAGGTAGGAATAATTTCAGAAGTAGGCAAATTCATGGATGTCTGCATAAGATACGCTTTCTCAAACCCAATCGACATAATTCCTCCTGCTGCCAAGATAAAAACAATCGCCATAATCGGTTTAATCGTCGGCAAATCAATATGCCATATGCGCTGAAGCAGGTTGGCTCCGTCCAGACTTGCTGCATTATGCAGCTCAGGATCAACATTAGCGAGCGCAGCTACATAAATGATTGAAGACCACCCCGCCCCCTGCCAAATTCCAGACAGGATATAAATCCAGCGAAAATATTCAGGCTCTGTCATAAAGATCACAGGGTTGCCGGTCACCGATGCAATGATTTGATTCAAAGGTCCGGTCGGAGACAAGAAAATAAACAACATACCCACAATGACAACAACTGAAATAAAATTAGGGGCGTACAACACAAGCTGGATATTCTTTTTCAATCCCGCCTTGCGGATTTGATTCAGCATGACCGCTAACAGGATTGGTACAGGAAACCCGAGTACAAGTCCATAGAAGCTCAGTTTCAGCGTATTAAAGAAGATATCTGTAAAATTGGGTGATTCTAAAAATTTAGTGAAGTACTTTAGTCCAACCCAGTCACTTCCCCATATCCCTTTAAGCGGGCTAAAATCCTTGAATGCAATAATGGCCCCATACATCGGAACATACTTAAAAAGAATCGTAAGAATCAGTGCAGGCGCCAGCAGTACGTAAAGAAAATAGTTTTTGCGAATATAGTCTAGCTTGCTGCGAATGGACCTTTGCTCCCCCAGTGCGGCATGTCTCTGAGCTGCCTTAGCCAAGTTTGCCATTTGCGTTCCCCCCATCTGTAATAACCGTCTGTACAAGACAACTGAAAAGGCTTACATTTTTCATCTTCAATTTACCAAATCAAATTATCATTCGTCAATAACTTTTGTAAAATATTTTATTTACATTTGACCAAAATATTATTGTCATTCTGAGCTTTTGTAACAAAAACAAAAATAATCATCCCCTATGATCCAAATCTGAAAGTTCCCCATTAACAATGATCGCTTCACTTATTCGACCCTAATGTACCCTCTCTGTTTCAATGAGCATTTTTTTTATCCAGCTTATACAAATTTGAATTTCAGTTCATTTTTCGATCTGATAAAGATAAATACAGGCTATTAAATAAACTTTACAAATGTAAAAATATTTTATACATTTGTAATCTCAACATTGCTATTTTATGCGAACTATTATACATTTAGGATACATTTTAGGTTTGAACGGAAAGCTGGCAGAGGCAACTGTACCTCTCAGGCAATCCATTTATTAAGTGAAGGTGGAACCTGTCTATGAAGAAAGAAAAAGTCACCATTCAAGACATTGCTGACGCTTTGGGAATCTCCCGAAACACCGCATCCAAAGCCATTAACGGTAGTGAGAGCATCCCGGTTGATACTCGGAACAAGGTCATAAAAAAAGCGATCGAGCTCAAATATAAGCAATTTGCCTATGTGGAAACAGACAGCATCATCCCTAAGAACCAAGGTAACATTGCTCTGTTCACATGCAATCTGCCGAACAGCTCGCATTTTGGCTCCTTTCTAATCAGTGGGCTGGAAAAAAGAATAAGTGCAGAAGGTTATAATTTGTCGATTCATATTGTGCGGGAAAACGAAATCCAAGCGGGAACACTGCCTAATAATTTTGAAGCCTCTAAGGTTGACGGAATCATTTGTATTGAAATGTTCGATCCACAGTATAGTGAGCTCGTTACGAGTTTGGGACTGCCTACAATCTTTATTGATTGCTCGGTGGACATTTTTTGTCCTGATTTGAAAGCGGATTTATTGTTGATGGAAAACGAACATAGCGTTTATTCTGTTACCAAAAGCCTGATTGATCGTGGATTTACGCGGATCGGTTTTGTTGGGGATTATAAACATTGCAAAAGCTTCAACGAGCGGTGGGTTGGATATAACCGTGCTTTAATCGAAGCAGGCCAAAGTGTGGATTTATCTTGCTGCATCGTTGATCAGGACCGAAATTTTTTCTCCGAATCGGATTGGATGGATAAACAATTAGAGGGCATGAGCGTGCTTCCATCTGCGTTCGTGTGCGCCAATGATTTTATCGCCGTCAGTGTCATGAAAGCGCTCAAAAACAAAAACTTGAAAATTCCCGAAGATATTGCTGTGTTTGGGTTTGATAACGCTCCTGAATCCCGGATTGTAGAGCCTCATTTATCCACCGTGCATATCTACAACAACGAGATGGGGATTACGGCGGCTGAGATGCTATTGGCGCGAGTCAAAGATCCTTCCAGGCCTTATCAGATTACGCATATCAGAACTGAGCCGATATTTAGAGAATCGACTCCTTTACAAATAGAAAAGTAAAAGAGGGGGTCTGGCGACGCTCCGCGAACGGAACGTTGCTCCAATCGCTGTTGTATCCGGATTTTATTGAATAGCTTTGTGGTAAAAATCCGGATACAAAGGCGACCGCTGACGCTTTTTCGCAATCGTTCCGTTCTCTCCGCTACTTTCAGCAAATTTGCTATTTTAGAGATGTTCTAAAACCAGAAACACCAACCATGGATAGAATCGTCTAAACTCTTAAACTTTAAGAATACAAAATGGCAAGCCTCTGATGATTTAGAGGCTTGCCATTTTACTAAGTCTATTAACTAATGGATGGGGTGCTACAGTTTTAGTCTCCGGCTAATCGTTTATAGATCCTCTGCTGGAACTACAGGAACTACTGGGGCTGCTGGCTCTTCCTCTATTTTCTTCGCTTCTGCCTCCGCTCCATCAACTTTCGTTTCATCGATGCTCGTTTCTTCAACTTTCATTTCATCGACTTCTTTTTCATCTACCTCCGTTGCATCTACCTCATCCGCTTCGTCACTGCTCTCTTCATTCATCAAGGCTCTTGGTGTATAGAGCTTGGGAATCGGCACGTTCGCCCAATTCATATCGGATGCAAAGTAAAAGCTCGTGTAGGACGGCTGGTTATAGCCGGTATTTTGACGCGCCACATCCGCACGATACTGCGGGTCATGCATCAACGTGTACAATTTATGCGTTGTAGGCTCGGTGCTCAAATAGATACGAATCGCAGAGCTATCCGCTGTACGGACAAGCATTTCCTCGCGCCAATCTCCGAAAATGTCAGCTACCAACGATGGCGTTCCCTTGGTATAATTGTTCGTTTTGGTACCTGATGCGGTGAGTAATGTGCCTCGTTTCCAATCTTCAATGGTTGGGGTTACATCGATCGCCCCGTTCACGATTTGTGTGGTCATATCAGCCGCCCATTTGATACTCATATTGGTACCCGGCATCTTGGTATCCAATTGTTTGCCCGCAGCGGTCCACAAGCCTATGGCCCAAGTCTCCAGTCCTCGCTGATCCGGGTCTATGTCACCGACCATCCCCCGACCTGTATCCTTACCGGAATACCCACCGTAGATGACTTCACCCGTTTTGGCATCCCGCAGCGAATAACCATAAGGGGCATAGGTGCCGCCTTCATGCACCATAAAGATTTCTTTTCCTGGCCGATCAGGGTCAATATCGGTCACATGCAGCGCGTCACCGTGTCCCAATCTGGCGGTTTGGCCCGGAATTGCGCTTTCAGGAGGCATAACATCAAATGAACTGTACAACAGGCTGCCATCATGGTCGATCGTGGCGGAGCCATATACAATTTCGTCTTTGCCGTCTCCATCCACGTCTGCGGCACTCAGCGAATGCGCTCCTTGTGTAGTCAAGGTGCCGAATTTCGGGTCCGTTCCATCCCGTCCGTGCGGACTATCATTAAACGGATTGGTCATCGGTGCCCAGCCACTGTCCACCATCCAATGTTTTTGGAGATGGCGACCATCCCACGTATAAGTGACCAAGGTGGAACGCGTATAATAGCCGCGTGCAAATACGGCGTATGGTTTGCGTCCATCCAGATATGCTACTCCTGCCAGAAAACGATCCACACGGTTAGCAGGTTCAATCCGGGCCATAGCGTAGTCTCCCCACATAAGTCCATCATCATGGCGCTCTGGCTCATAGCGAATCGTCTCCAGCTCGGTACCTGTTTTTCCTTTGAAAATGGTCAAATACTCTGGTCCATCCACAATGAAGCCTTCAAATTCTCTCAGCTTGTTTTTGTCACTCCGCGCAGGAGCATACACATCCATAAAGTAATCGGTCAGGCTTTCCGCATCCTTGCGGGATAACGGGTAGTTATACTTTGGAGCAATACCAAAGCATTCCTCCAGCGTAGCAGGCCACTGCCCCTTCACCACTTCTTCATGCTTCGTCCAGTTCATGAACATATTCACTACATGCTCATAATAATCCGTACGACTCAAACGATAATCGTCCTTATGTGTAATTCCAGCTTTGCGATCCTCACGGGGCAGGGTAATATATTTTTCTTTTTTAGGCTTGCCCTTCTTGTCAAAAGTAATCGTTTTGGTCCCCGGAGCCGTCTTGAACAACAGCTCGGCTTTGCCATCGCCGTCAAAGTCATACACCATCATTTGTGTATAATGGGCACCTGAGCGAATATTCACACCGAGATCAATCCGATACAGCAGCTTGCCCTCGAACGTATACGCATCGACATACGTATTTCCGGTATAACCCTTCTGAGATACATCTTTGGAGTTGGATGGGTCCCATTTTACAAAAAATTCATATTGTCCGTCTCCGTCCACATCCCCCACACTCATATCGTTGGCCGAATAAGTATAGGATTCACCTGCGGGTGTTACGCTATCAGCAGGCTTTTGCAGAGGAAGCTCATAATAACCCTGCTGCCATGGCTTCACTTTGGCACTGCGATCCTTTTCTTTCCCTTTAACGACTGAAGCGACCCTGTACACCGCATTTCCGGTTCCTTCCTTATCCAGATAATTGGTGCTGTCCGTCACCGTCGCGATTTTCTTGCCATCACGGTATACGTTAAAGTCTACTCCTGTCAGCCCTGTTGAACTGTAGCCATTCACTTCCTGGGCCAATAACCGCCAGCTTAAAAATACACCCTCTTGCGTCGCCGCAGCTACCAGACCGCGATCCAGCTTTTCCAGCTGAATGCTGCCACTACGGTTTTGTTCTACTGCGATTGCTGATTCTGCCTGCAGCGTGGGTTCGGATAAGTCTTCCGCAGCCACTCCTCCAGTCGTGCCCGTCATCGCCAGCATTGCTGCCAACGCGGCGGTCAAGGTTCCCTTTTGCCATGCGCCTTTCCTTTGAGCCATCCAATTCGTCCTCCTCAATTGTATTGTGATGACAAGCAAATACAGAAAATGATTGCGCTTACATAATTTAAATTTCCTTATTATTATAGTTTTGCTGTTCCCCCAAACGCGTTTAAATATCCGAGTATTTCTCTACACAAATCCGTGTTGTTATCCGTTTCTATTGAAATGACCCCATTAGCCCGTTTAAAACGTTCCATTTTGTGAGTCGACCATGTTAGTTGAAGTGAGAATATCCGAATATCATAAAATGATAAAATGAACGAGCTGTGATCAAACATACATACCTATCAAGGTTCCACAAAAATGATGTCACAAAATGACCCGTTGCGATTGTTATATAGACATAAATACAAGGAGGTGAGCTCTTGCAGGCAACCATCCCCGGGGATACACAGGACAAATACAGCCAGATTGAGCTGGCCATAGAACGTATCAAGGCTGGTGAACAGCAGGCTTATGAAATCATTATTCGGCAATTCGAGCGTCAGATGTACACCTACTGCTTTTATATTTTGAAGAATCATGAAGCCACAGAGGACGCGGTTCAGGACATTTTTATCAGAGCTTATGAGCATCTTCATCAATACAGCAGACAGACCAGCTTCTCGGCATGGCTATACAAGATAGCCTATCATCACTTAATGAATATCAAAAGGAAACACAGCCGCTGGCTCAAACTGGTTCAGCAGGTCAAGGAACAAGAGTCCATCGCCCAAGTATCACCTTATATAAGTGTGATTGAAGAGCTGCTGACTTATCTTACCCCAGAAGAACGTCATATTCTGCTACTGAAGGCTGTCGAGCAATACAGCTTTGAGGAAATTAGCAGCATCATGGGCTTAAAGTCGGCAACCATCCGCAAAAAATATGAGCGGCTTCGGCGCAAGCTGCTGGACCACAGAAGCAAAGGAGGACTTGTTAATGGACAAACATCTAACACCACCTTATGAGCGTGAAATGGACCCGTTGGAAAATTGGATCCATGAATCTGTCATGCCCAGAGGCAGTATGAGTGATCAAATTATGAAGGAGATTGAAAATAGAGCCATACAAAGAAAGACGACGAACCCAAAGTTTGCAAAACGGGCTGTCCTGGCGGCATCCGTAGTTGGCATATTAGGGGCAGGAGTGGTAGGCGCCGGGTTTGTATCACCCACGATGGCGGCCACACTCAAGCAAATTCCCGGAATTGGCAGTATTTTTTATGGATTGAGCTCGGATGAAATTCAGACTGCTGTAGATAAGGGCATTCTCAGTCATCCTAATGAAAGTGTGACGCATGACGGAATTACGCTGACATTAAGCGATGTTCTGTATGACGGTACACGCCTGTCCTTTTCCATTGAGCGTCAAGGCGAGAATATGCCGGAAGGCTCTATAAGTCCTTATGTACCTATGGATGCTGAAAGTAGTGGTAATGATGAATGGTTAAAAGCCCATCAAGTGCCCGAGAAGGATCAGCCTAAGGGCTACTTTAAGCATCCAGAAGTACAGATTAATGGAAAAAAGGTTGACTCTCAACAATTCATATACGGTGATGATCCGCATAAAAAGAATTCCGTCGTGGGGGAATTCATGCAGTTGGGCTCTTTGCCGGACGAGTTTGTGTTGACGGTTAAAACTTCGATGACAGGTATCAACGAGCCCTATGAATTCAAAGTTCCGGTGAAAATCGACAACACCATGATTGTGGTCCAACCGAATGAGACGAAGACCAGCAATAACTTCAGCTATACCGTGAAGGAGCTGAAATCCACCTCAACAACGACTCGTCTAGTGCTGGACAGTACAGGTGAAGTGCCTGCTTCTCAGGAGCAGACGGGAGAGTATGCGCCAACGATGATGTATTACGATATTGCAGATGATCAGGGCAACATTCTAGAGCAGCGCAAATTCGGTTATTTCCACAGCAAGCCTAAGATAAAATATCATGTGGATGAGCTGTACGATGCTCTCAAGCCGAATACGAAATACGTAACGATTAAGCCGTTCACTTTGACCGTCAAGCCTACCGACTGGAGCATTGTGGGACAAGTGAATGACAAGGTTGGCAACGAAGTGAAGAAAGGCGACAAAACGTATATCAAAGAACTGGAAATGAAAATCCCTGTGCCAGCCCAATAACATCAATGCAAGAGTAAGCAAGCCTGGATGAGAATCCAGGCTTGCTTATTTGGCTCGCTTTACATTAACCCGTCCCTTCTCCTGCTTATTCAACTGTTTTTTACTGGTTATACAAGCAAAGGATAAGTTTAGGTTATCTTTAATTTGTATATTTCCCAATTAGTGAGGGACAAATGAACGAAAATCATCCCGGCTGGACTGGTCTGCATGATAAAACACGACATCTCCATCCTGTAAATGAAAGGTGTGTCCGTACGGGTCCTTTATCTCTCTACGATATCCCTCCAGTTGCCATTGGTTCAAAAGCGGGCCATTAATATATTGCAAATGTGGATGCTTGGTGTCCCCCTGACGGAGTGATTCCAAATTAAAGTGAACCACTATAAAGCCTGTCTTCTTGAATATATCTGTATGCTCGTTTAGCTCCTGACGGTGACTGACCTCGTGCAAATCCGTCCCTTTGGTAACGGCGTACACATCAGCAGGCAGACTATACTCGCCATACCAGCGCTGAATCGCCGCATTCGCACGATCGGCATCAACCCCCTCCGGCAGGTCCGTCTTTGGACCGATCAAGGTACGCACAGCAGCAGGCAGTACTAGCCAGTCGTAGCGTCCAACCCAGGTCTTGCTGCGTGTAATACGCTGGACATACAGCGCCACATAATGTTCCAGCATTAACTGACTTCGCTCTGCTTCACTCAGTCCATGTTGATATTGGTAGGCTGCTGTATCCTGCATTTCCTCCATAGGGACATTGCGTAGCCGTTCATTCAAAATAACATATCGCTTTTCCCGGTCCTCTGCCGATCCTACACGGATAAATTTTCGGCTACCTGCATGTGTATACAAATCCACCTCTTCCCGCTGTCGCCCATCTTTGCTCACCCAATAAAATGAAGGGGTAATGCGAATTCCATCCTGTGCGCCGAACATATTGCCTTTGGTTTTGAGGTCAAACTTGAAATGGTAGCCTGTCTTGACCGCCACATTTGCGTAACCTTCATGTGGGTGACTACCTGGGCGAACAGGCAATGTGAAGGGCTGCGTGTTCCCTCTGGGCAACCCGTCAATATTGCCAAGCCCTGTCCAATAGGACAGGCCGCTATGCATTGGGCTTCCTTTTTGCTGCCGAAATACTCGCTCCCAATGGTAATCAGCAATATCCGTGATATGAAAATCATACATCCGTCCGATGACTTCAATATTCACCACATCATTGGCAACATGATGGGCGATATCCGTGTTAGCATGGCGCTGTTCGGTAAATACATCCGGTGCATTTTCGGCAATGGTGCGGAACTCAACTGTATAATTCCCCTCATCGACCCATACGGGTAAATAAAAGTCTGTGTCCAACTGCAGCACCGGAATGTCGATCCAGGTACCTCGCGGATAAAAATGCGTCTTTCCTTGGTCGTACACATCGAACGGAAAGCGCACCTGCTTGGTTCGTACATATTTGGCATACTCCCGATCACCATAGCCGGGAATATTCAAATGCGGACCTGCTGTTGAAATCGTCACTCGAAAAGGACGCTCCAAAATAAGTGCCGATCGCCCCTTCGTAGGTTGGGTTTTCTGATTATGAGCAGCATCATCCGATACTTTAGACAGATTCACTATGGGAGTGTGGACAGTCACCGTATTGACTCCCTGTATCGGCAACGTTTTATCCGCACCTCCATTGATATTTCCTTTGAGAATAGCGTAAATGATGTCACCACTGCTGGGCGTGTTGGGCTTATTGATCTTATGCTTATCAATCACATGATTCGGACTGTACAGCACATCGGCCCCAATCGCTCCGGAAGAGGGAATCACACCTGGTTTAGGGCCATTTACCTTGACGCGCTCTGGATTCATAATGATCTTGTTTTCAAAGGTCAAAGTATCGTTCTCCACTTCGATTTCCTTAACTACCTCCTCTGCCTTAGATTTCAGTACACTGCGATCATCAGGCACACTGGGCTTGCTGCTGCCGCCATTTTTGCTGCGACTACCTCCGTCCACTGTGCCTGGTGCAGGGGGCGGATAAAAGTTACCCTGGGTCGCCGCAATATAAGAAGGGGGAGTATAGGATTGCGGACGCAGGGTGATTGCTTCATTGGGTAACGCATAGTTTCGGAGTGTAGCCTCCTTGATGCCATATACCTCCAAATTGTCTATCTTCCAATAGGAGTACGGACGGACGATTTGGTAAGTATAAGTTCGCTTCACAGTCTCATTCCGCCGAGACTTTTTCTTAGGCCGCCAGGTCAACCGATATTCCCGTTTTACGTTCACCGTATATGTACACTGACCCGTCATGTTCACAAACTTATGTTGAAAAAGGTATCTCTTGGCTTGTACATGACCGTACAGGCTTTCAGAGGTAGGAATACCTTTGGATACGTCAAATCGTTCCCGACCACGCTGGTCCGCTTTGATCACGGCAGATACTACTGGGTCCAGTTCGGCGGTTTCCAGGCGCAACCCTGGAACGGGACGGGAGCAGACAACACCTTTCGTTGGCTGTTCATGATCTTGACAATCTGAGGGCGCTCCCTCTCGGCTTTCTCCAGGCTTAGGACAGCCCTGAGCTTCTTTGTAATACAAGTAAGCGGTAAACTGCTCAAAAGAACCGTCATAAGTAAATCCAGGCACAATTCCCGGCAAAATATCTCCGCTTGGCGGTTTACCTGTCGTGCTTTTCTTGTAACCCACATACTCATATTTCGGGTTGGTCGGCGGGGTGAAATCATACGGTTGATTAGGTTTTAGCTCATCTTCTATTGGTGTAAATACGTTGTTAAGTGACTTTCCGTCAGTTGTAAAATGCTTGACGATGAGCGCGCTCTCTAGTTCGATTTTGAATAGAATGGGCTGGTAGATGCGCCAAGCTTCTACTTCTTTGGCACAGGTAGGACAGCTCTCTTCTTTTATATTTTCTGCTTGAACTTCTGGATTCAACCTTATGTTTACTGTAATCGGAATAATCGTGGTATCCGTACCAAGCCCCTGTTTCTGGAAAGGACGAACATCCTTATCATAATCTGTGCCTTTACTCATCGAGTAGGCATATTGTTCGTAGTTATCAGAACGGGATTCTCTAAAGTATTCTGGGTGATTCTCATTGTCTTTTTTTGTATACAGGCTTGCTGTAACTGCCTTGATTTTACGACCCGGAAAACTAAATTTATAGGTGAATGTGGCTTCACCCTGCATGTTCTTATAAGGTTCCTTACCGCCGTCTGTAACCCATTTACCCGCGGTATTCTTCCACATATCGAAGTACATCATGCCGACAAAGTAACGGTCATTCTTGTCTGCAAAGTAGGACAACGGTGTAATTTCCGTATCGGCTACTGCCTTATTTGTGAGGAAAGAAAAAGGTGGGAACTGCAACAGTAGCAGTACCCCCACCAGCAATACGGCCAGAATGCGTTGCGCCTTCTTCATGCGCTTAATTACCTTTCCATGGGTTGACCATCATCGGAATATACTCCCTTGACGCTAATCCGAATGCAATACATTCAATGTCTTGGAGTTTAAAAGATTTATAATTTTTTATGCCTTGAAAGAGTTCGTCTCCAGACGAATAAATTGGGTAATAGATCATCTTTGTACCATCCCCATTGTCTTTTGTCATTGCTCTAAAAGGAGCGCGAAGACGGGTATCATTGTATTTGGTAATGAAAAAAATGCTGCCTGCTGTAGACTTCGTTTTTACCCTTATTTGGAGATATGGTACGCCGCTATGCGCCGTGTAAGGTTCAACAGAATAAATATCGTTCAGTAGCTTAATAGGCAAGTCAGATGGTTTGAAGATCACTACTTTATCGTATGGCTTACCTGCAACATCATTAATGAGGTTTGGTATAGTGTTAATCGCTTTTTTATACGGCTCAATACTAACTGCCTGATGCCCCGTATCCTCCAAAGCAGCGATTTCCTTCTTCCCAATCCAGACCCAGCGGCTGACCTTATCCCATTCTACCGTCTGTCCCAAACCCTCACTCACTAACCGCAGCGGCACAAAAGTACGGTTTTGCTTCAAGATAATCTTCGTTTCATACGTTTTCGTTTGCCCATCCACGGTAGCGGTGTTTTGCCCCACTGTCATATTAACAGCATGTGCATCATTATTAATCGACACAGCTAATTGGCCGCCTGTTTTCTCCCAGCCTACCTTAGCTCCCAATGCCTCGGATACAAACCGGATTGGAACCATGACATAATCATTACCATCCTGAAAAGGTTTGGCATCCGGGAATTGTATTTTTTTCGCATTTAATAAGACTTCAATGGGTTTGGTGCTACTTGCCGCCTCCGTCATTGGAATCGTACTTGCCCCGCCCCATAGCAACGTGACTGCGGTCAAACTCAACACCCATTTTTTCATACTCATCTCTCGATCCCCTTTGTCTGCTTAAACTTATAAACTATGTATATCAACTCTAATCTCATAAACTCATCGCATCCCCACTTTCGGAAAATAATGGATACAACTTATATATTATAGGGTTTCCCAATTACAAAATCTATAAGAAAAATAACTAATATAACTACTCTAAAAATCATTTCCTATGAGAAATCTCCCGCTCTAAATCATAGAATTGCCTCCTTATATAGCTTATATTTCTGCAAAATCTCATCAAAAAAGGGCTGCCTCTCCCCTCAGAAGGAAGAAACAGCCCGTGTGCTTCACGCGCAAAAACTATGAATATATCAGTTCATATCCTATGGATTATTCCAGCATCATCCAATATTTCTTACATTCTAAATCATTACTGATTAAAAATCAAACGTTACTTTTTTCTCACGAAATAGCTCAAAAAATTATCCATGTGCACCTGGACTCCCAGCTTGATATAGCTGCTCATACACATCCTTGTTAACCATCCTCAGCCCAAACAATCTGCGGATACGCTGTCCAGGCTTGGCTTTGAAGGTCACTGTGGCTATATCCTTACCCTCCAGATATGCAGCCGGGATAGCGGCATTCACGTTGTAAAACTTGTCAGCCTCATCAAAGCCTTCACTAAAATGCTCAAGCAGATGACCGTTAATCCAAATATCAAAATCACAGTTTGGCATTTCCAGCGTAGCCGTATAGGTGATAACCAGCAGTATTGGAGCAATCGGATCTGTCTTCAAATCGAAAGAGAACCAGCCGTCAATTCCCGCATTCCGGTAAGGTCGGTTATTCACATATCCGGTGCGAGTCGAAGCATCTCCCTGAAAGTTGTGATCCCGCTCCGGCTGCATTTCTCCGGGTTGGGCAAAGTCAATCGTGCACTGCTCCAGAATCGCCAGCTTTTCGCGTGCTGCTGTGTATTCCTTTTCCGCCTCCTGCCATGCTTCCTTCGTAAAAATGTCCCAATAGACTGAATAGGTACGGTCATGCATTTTATACAGCGGAGACAGTTCCACATCTCGGGGATGCCCTGTATTTAAGGTACGGAATGTATTCGTTTTGCCCTCCACGGGCTGTATCCAATGATCCAGTTCTTCTGTTGGAGGGATGAATACCGGGGTATAGAGGAACTCTTTAGCTTTAGGATCTTCTAAGGGTCCCAGATCACCTGCCAGCACCAGCGGTCCATACATAACAGCCGCCCGATCCGGGTTATCTGGCATCTGCTCCAGTCTGAGCGACATCGGAATTGTCACCTCAACAACATCACCATCAAGCCAGGTTCTAGCGATAGAGACAAAGCTGCCCGGTTCTGATTCAACCGACTGTTCCTTGCCGTTTACACAGATAGTGATCCCTTTTTCAGCCCAATAAGGATAGCGGATGAGCAGCATAAAGGGTGCAGGTTGATCGCATTGAATTTCCAGCGTGGTATGATCCGTGTCTGGATAGGACGTAGTTTGTTTTAGCGTAACACCTGTGTCTTTCCATGCCAGCGTAGAAGCAATGAACTGATTGACATACAACTTATCGTGATCGTGAAAATATATGCCGCTACCGTAGCTCGCATGGTTTTCCATCCCTGTGCCCACACAGCATGTAAAATCATCAAATTTACTTTCAAAATGCTTGTGCCCGCCCATGGCCAGCGACAGAAAATACGTAACACCCCCGTGAACCGGGTCCTGAGAAGCCAAAATATGATTGAATAAACCTCGCTCATAAAAGTCCGCTTCCTTGGCAGAAACATTCCACTGAAACAGGTGATTAGTCAGCTTGAGCATGTTATAGGTGTTGCATGTCTCCGTCGTATGCGGTCCGATGCGATCATTCAAGCCATCCGGCGCTCCAAAATATTCTCCAAAGCTATTGCCGCCAATGACATACGAATGATGATCCACCACCCGCTCCCAAAAAAATTCTACCGTCTTCCGACGCTTCGTGTCATTCGTGAGCTCATATTCCTTGGCAAGCCCGATTAGCTTCGGAATCTGTGTATTGGCATGAATGCCTTGTAAACAATCCTCCTGTGAGCTAAGCGGGTCCAGCACCAGCTTGTGCCAGAAGCACTCAGCCAGCCGCAAGTAGCGCTCTTCCCCGGTATCCGCATACAAATCCGCCAATACCTCATTCATGCCTCCATATTCGCAAAACATCATCTGCTGCATCTGCTCATCGCTCATCGGCTTCAAAATTCCTTCGAGCCAGTCCGCCAGTTTGCGCTCTACACCTAATGCCTTGTCACAGTCTGTCAAATGATACGCATCACGCAAACCAGCGAATAACTTGTGTAGTGTATACAAAGGAGCCCAGGCACCGTTCAGGTCAAAGCCCTTCGAACGAATATTTCCAGCAGATACCTCTTCAAAAAGTTCCTTTCCCCCAGGAATGCCAGATACATATCCGTCCCCATGCGCCGCCTGGCAAACATCCAGTTCATCCGTAATGTAATGTGCAATTTCCTTAAAACGCTCATCGCTGGTCGAAGCAAACATCATGGAGCAAGCGGACAAATAATGTCCCAGCGTATGACCGGAAATAGTCATCGCTTCCCAGCCTTCATATTGAGGCGCTTTGGGCGCAAGCCCGGCATATTCCCGAAAACGCGCCAGCAGACGATCAGGCTCAAGCTCCAACAGATAAGATCGGTTCAGCTCCATCGCCTGTTTGAAGGGACCTTCAGCCAATACCACCTCGTTCAGTGCGAACGGTGCTGCTTTCATATGGGCCTTTGCTTTAAGAGTCATCTTCCGTTCCTCCTTTAAGGCGAATTTGGGGTAAAAAACGCATATCCAACCTAACGAGCCGTTACGCGCCGCTCCCAGAAGAGATTAGCCCCCACTGCTGGTACAGCTGCGTTCTCGCTTCTGTAATGCCGGGATGAAATTGAATTAGCGCATGTTTCCGTGCAAAATGAACCTCACGGATCGCCTCCTGCACCCGTTGTTCCCCGCCTGCTCCGCCAAGTCCAGCAGCATGGATCATGGAAGCGGCTGCTAATCG
This sequence comes from Paenibacillus sp. ICGEB2008, assembly GCF_000307675.1. Classification (NCBI taxonomy): domain Bacteria; kingdom Bacillati; phylum Bacillota; class Bacilli; order Caryophanales; family Paenibacillaceae; genus Paenibacillus; species Paenibacillus sp. ICGEB2008. The sequence goes on along the minus strand of NZ_AMQU01000007.1, from coordinate 285,654 downwards.
CCCTTGAGCCATGGCGACCAGCCCGCTTTCGATGCCGGTAATATTGCCGGCAACGTACAGCCCTTTGAGCGAGGTTTCCATTCGCTCACCATGCAGTGGAACATGCCCACCCAGCTCAGGGCTGTACACGAATTTGCACCCAGCTACCGCCGCCAGCTCGGCGAGCGGATACAAGCCGCCGCTCAGCGCCACGAAGTCGGCGGGTTCGACGCGCTCGCTGCCAGCAATCGGCGAGCCGTCCGGTTTAACGTGGACCAGGGTCACGGATTCGACCCGGTCCTGCCCGTTGACGGACTGCACTGCTGTCCGCAAACGGATCGGGATATCCCACAGACGGAAGCCTCTGTGGGGATAGCAGCGCGCGATGAGCTTCTCCATCCGCATCGTCGCTGCCAGCTTGCCGCCGACGCGCATCCAGGCGGCAGGCGCCAACCCCGACAGCTGAAGCAGCAGCTTCGCGGAGGCTGTCGGATCTGCCGCTGCACCAGCCAGCGGACCCGCGCACGGCAGTGTAATCGCCGCCACCTTTACCCCGGCGACGGACAGCTCGCGGGCAATCGCCATCGACAATACGTTCATGCCTACAATAATGCCGCGCTCTCCCGGCTTGACGTAATGAACATTGGTCAGCACCTGCGCAGCCCCGATGGACATTACACCCGGTAACGTCCAACCATCCAGCGGAACGGGAATCTCAGCCGCTCCGGTTGCCAGCAATACGTACTCAGCCGTGAGCAATCCACAGGAAGTGGAAATTTCCCACGTTGTCGTATATTCCATGCCATGTACAGAAACGCCACAGCGAATGTCCACCCCAAGCTCCGCGCAACGGGTAATCAGCTCATCCGAAACATGCTTTCCGATCCACCAGCCTTGACTGCCTTCCTCATGATATTGCCCGGGCATACGTCCACCCGGCTCAGTAAACTCATCCAGTACCGTGACTGGCAATCCTTGTTCAGCAGCCGATGCCGCTGCAGACAGTCCGGCCGGACCTGCGCCAATGACGATGAGATGTGCCATTTTATTCATGTCACAATTCTCCCTGTGATTTCATTCGAAAGCTGCCGTCCGGTTTCCACCACCATACCTTCTTCCAGCTTGGTCAGACAGGAACGAACCGTACCAAACGGATGAACCGTCAGACGGCATTCGTTGCAGTGCCCAATAGCACAGTATACGCCCCTGGCCGTACCGGATTCCTCATGCCTTCTCAGCAAACGGACACCGCTGGCGAGGAGCGCTGCCGCTAGTGGTTCTCCAGCCAATCCCTGCATGGGACGACCATCAAACATGAAAGATACTTGCCGCCGCTCTGGCTTGGGTCCCAAAATCGGATGATTTACGATACGTGCACGGCTCATAGGGAACCTCCTTCTGCCAGCTGACCGAACGTTACGGGACGCACCGGGGGCCTTTGAGATAACAACTCCGCCTCCCGGCGGGCAGCAGGAACCTGATTGTAAAACCATGATTCCACTAATTGTCGGCATACCCTGCCCTGGCATGCCCCCATGGTCACCCGCGTAGCCATTTTAAGCTGGCGAACAGTATCCACACCCATGCGGCAAGCCTGCTCCATCTGTACAATACTCACTTCTTCACATCGACACACAAGCACATGGCCTGACGCACCAAACGTTTTTGATTGCACACCCGGAGATTCAGCATACTGGTTTTCTGCATACTGGGTCTTTTCCCCCTGCACTTCCGTCCCATCCGTATCACTTCGTCCCGTCGCGCGTTTACGCATAGCTGATCGCACAGGTTTTAATCGCTGAATAAAAATCCAGCGCCGCCTGACCCTGTTCCCGGGTATGTGAGCTTGACTGCTTCAGACCACCGAACGGAGACTGATACTCAACTCCCGCCGTCTCCTGATTAACCCGTACCATTCCCGCGTCCGCTTCATCCAGAAACCGATGAGCAAGCCGCAAATCGCGGGTGAACAGGGAAGCGCTTAACCCATAAATAGAATCATTGCACAGCCGAATCGCATCCTCAAAGTCGTCGGCCTGTATGACACTGATGACTGGGCCAAAAACCTCCTCCTGAATCAAGGTGTGGGACGAATCCAGACCAGCCGCCAGCAGTGGACGCACATAATAACCGTTATCTGTCCCGGCGGCGGCTCCACCTTCCGCCAAAATATCAGCTTCCCGGCGAGCTAGCGATACATAGGACATGACCTTCTCGTACTGACTCTTGGATGCCACAGGTCCGAGATACGCACCGGGGTCAAGCGCTGGAGCGATCTGGATTTTTTCCACCACTTGGCGTAAAGCTTCTGTGAACGTCTCATAGGCAGACCGTTCTACAATCACCCGGCTGGTGGCCGTGCATTTTTGTCCGGCTGATCGAAAGGCACCGCTGGCAATCATCGCCACCGCCTGCGACACATCCGCGTCCTTCAGCACCACGGCAGCATTTTTGCCGCCCATCTCAGTCTGGTATTTGATGTTCCGACGTGCACACCGTTCAGCAATGCCCAAACCTGTAGCGGTAGAACCCGTGAAGCTGACCGCCTCCAATGCTGGATGCTCCAGTAGGGCATCGCCTATACGACTCCCCTGCCCAATGACGAGATTCAGTACGCCGGGTGGAAGCTGCACCGCCTCGAATAGCTCAGCGATCCGTACTGCGGTTAATGAAGCATGTTCGGCAGGCTTCCAAATGACCGTATTGCCACACAAGAGTGCAGGAGCGATTTTCCACAGCGGAATCGCTACCGGAAAATTCCACGGCGTTATGACAGCCGTTACCCCCAGCGGGATACGCTTCGTGTATTGGAGTACTCCCAACTCATTCGAAGGAATGACTGTACCGATGGAACGTACACCCTCTGCCGCATAATATCGAAGCAGATGAACACCTCGCATCACCTCTCCTCGCATCTCGGTAATCGGCTTGCCCATTTCTCTGCTGGCCAGCTCAGCCAATTCAGGTGCGGCTGTTTCCAACAACCCGGCTGCTTTGAACAAGTAAGCTCCCCGTGCTGCCGGGCTTAATGCTGCCCATCCTGCCTGTGCCAGTCGTGCTGCTTCCCCGGCCTGGGCAATATCACGCTCATTGGAGAAATGGACGACCCCCACTTCTTCCTGCAACGCCGAAGGATTACGAACCACCATCTCCTCGCCGGAAGGGCTCAGCCACTCACCGCCAATCCAATTTCGGCTCTCCATCGTCTTTACCCCCATTCAAGATGAAACCCCGCTCGGGCGAACTGCCACCTCAAAAGCTTCACGAATCCGGTCATATTCCGCCTGTGGCAACGCAAGTCTGGGCGGCCGTGTCGGACCGACCGGGAATCCAGCCAGCTCCATCATATATTTGATGGACTGCACCAATTGCGGACTGGCATCGTAGTGGAACAGCGGCAATAGTCTGCGATACAATGCGGACGCTTCCGCCAAATTTCCCGCCTGCGCAAGCCGGAACAACTCTACTCCTTCTTTTGGTAACGCATTAGGTACCCCCGAAATCCAGCCTGTCGCGCCGAACAATGCTCCCTCCATCGCCAGATTATCTACTCCGACCATGACCTCCAGCTCTGTCTGGTCCAAAATAGCGTGAATACGCCGTACATCCCCGGAAAATTCCTTGACTGCTACAATATTCTCAATGTGTGACAAGTCCGCAAGAATATCCGGGGTCAGGTCAACCTTGTAATCATGGGGGTTGTTATACGCAATGATCGGCAGGCCCACCTCCGACAACGCTTCATAGTGAGTCGTTACCTCATGGGGCAATGGATTATAATTAATGGGCGGCAACGCCATGACACCCGCTGCCCCGGCATCCTTGGCATGCTGCACCCAATGTACCGCCTGTTTAGTGGATGGAGCAGCCGAGCCGACTACAACAGGAACACGTCCCGCCGCAGCGTCAATGACCGTATGCACCACCTGCGATCGTTCCTCTGGAGACAAAGCAGCATACTCTCCCAGCGATCCCGTAGGTACCAGTCCGCTAATACCGCTTGCAATCAGATGCTCGCACAGCTCGGTCAGACGCTTATGGTCAACCTCCAGCTCTGTCGTGAACGGTGTAACCAAGGCCACATATACACCTTCAAAACGTGCCATATGCTCACCTACCCTCTCCCATTTTTATTTACTTATTTAAATGATGCAAAATGCTCACATCAGCAAAAATCCTTCTCTCAGCGGGTCGTCAGGGTCCAGCACAAATTGATGATGTCCCGTCACCCAAGCCGAGCCTGTAATTTGCGGAATCACGGCCGGATAAGGACCTACCTGCGTCTCGCCCACAATTTCAGCCCGAAACATGGAGCCTGTGATGCTTTCATGCACAAACGGCTCGTGCAAGCCCAGCTTTCCCTTGGCGTGCAGCACCGCTACCTTGGCCGAGGTTCCTGTGCCACAAGGAGAGCGATCGATACCGCCTGGCGGAATGACGACAACATTGCGACAATCGGCCTGTGAAGCCACGGGTTCTCCGTAAAATTCAATATGCGTCAATCCTTGAATAATGGGATTTTCAGGATGTACTACCTCAACAGCAGCATTCACTGCCTCCCGAATCTGTACCGCTGTTCGTACAATTTTTGCTCCATTGCTCTGATCCAGGACAAGACCGATGGAGGCCGCCTCTATAATGCCGTAAAAGTTGCCTCCATAGGCAATATCAAGAGTAACTCGACCGATGTCCTCTACCTGAACCTCCACCTCACGGCGGTACACAAAGGAAGGAATATTGGTGAACGTTACTTGTTTCACCTTGCCCTCATCTATATCCAGCCGTACTTGAACCGGGCCTGCCGGAGTGTCCAGCAATATAGATTTTTTATCCGCAGCAATCAGGCCACCTTCCACCAGTGCCGTGCAGACGCCAATCGTATCGTGACCACACATCGGCAAATAGCCGCCTGTTTCTATAAAGACCACACCCATATCTGCAGTTGGATGACAAGGCTCTGTTAAAATGCAGCCTGACATCACCTCATGACCACGCGGCTCAAACATCAGCAGACGGCGAAAATCATCATGGTGCGCTGCCATATAAGTCATCTTTTCCAGCATGGTATGCCCTACCAGCTTAGGCGCGCCGTGGATGACTGTCCGCGTCGGATTGCCTCCCGTATGAGTATCAATCGTAGTAATTCTGCCCGCTGCACTCATCCAGTTACCTCCCCGTGAATATCGTGGCTGGTAAAAGCCTCTCCGAATCGGTCATAACGCAGCGGCTCTACCGGAATACAAGTGGGTTCGCCGCGTACCATTTCGGTCACCAGCTTACCCGTAACCGCCGCCAGGCTAATACCATCTCCTTCATGGCCTGAAGCGATAAATAGCCCCGGTACTTCATCCACTGCGGATATGATGGGCAAATGATCAGGGGTCCATGGACGCAAACCCGTATACGCTCTCATCAGCGGCACATTGGCTAAGGCAGGAAAAAAGCGAATGGCTCTGCGGGCGATTAAGCGAATCACCTGCTGATCGACACCTGTATCCATACCGACAAACTGACGGCTGCTGCCAATCAAAATGTTCTGGGATGCGGTGGGCTCAAATACCAGCGCTACACCGTATTTTTCATAAACCTCATCTACACTCCGCTGACCTCCGAACTTGCTCATCAGATAACCGAACTCCATCACCTTGCGGTTTCCGATCGAAGGCATTCGGGCAGACACCAGTATATGTCCTTTGCGCGGTATAATCGGAAGGTCCAAACCTAGCGAATGACCGATGCTGCGTGTCCATACACCTGCGGCCAACACTACTGCATCAGCATGGATCACACCGTTTGGCGTCTCCACTCCGCAGGCGTTTCCCCTTTCGTCCTTGAGAATCGACTGTATCGGCATGCGCGGTAATAATCTGGCTCCCATCCGACGCGCGGCCCTGGCCAGTGCATACGTCATCTGCACCGGATTTACAGTAGAATCTGTCTTACACTCCAGTCCGCCCGGCAAATCTTTGGCTAGATACGGCCATTCCTCTTGCAAATCCTGCTGATCCAGCATGCGAAACGGAAGCCCTTCCTGCTGCTGGCGGGTAACCCATAGCTCTGCGGCCTGCATCTCCTGGTCATTTTCACAGACCAGAATACTTCCAGGCGCACGATACTCAAATTCATCTTCCAGTTCCTTAGCCATCTCTGCCACCAGCTTCTGTGATAACAGTGACATCCGACTGTCAAATCCGGGCTCTTTGTCGATTGCCAATATATTTCCATCACATCGGGAAGAAGTACCTCCAGCAATTTCCCCTCGTTCAGCCAGCACGACCTTCATACCAGATTTAGCTGCATAATAAGCGATGGCTGTACCGATGATTCCACCGCCTACAATGACCAGATCCCCCGCATCGTGTTTCATTCGTTTTCCCTCCCTTCAACCGTTTCCAAATGAACGGAAAACAATCCGGCGGCTTGCCCCAAAGCTCTATTTGGCAAGTTGCTTTATAGTCATACAGCCCCATCCAAGTTCAGTCAGGACATTCGGGACAGCCGCCTCTTGGGGGCATTCATTACAGCTTGATCGTAAAGCTTTGCGTGACAGGCTTGCTTAGCTCGTCATAATCCCGCAGCTGCACGGTGAATGTATACGTCTTGTTGGCTGCTCCGCTGTCTGCATTTCCGCTAATCGTTCCTGTAAAGCGGTCTAGTGTAAAGCCTGTGGGCAGTTGACCGCCGGTCACCGTCCAATCGTAAAATGGTACGCCTCCCTTGGCTTCCAGCTTCGCCGTGTATGTCTTTCCTTTGACGGGTGCTGGCAGTTGCTTTGTTATGATTTCTGGCGCGAGGAAAGGAGTCAGGTCCTTGCGCAGCGGCCAGCCTGCCTTTTCTGCTACAAGCAGCGAAAGCTTCGTGTTCATCCAGCGCCGGGTCGGGAACAGGTGGCGCCAGCCTCCATTTTGTCCGCTCAATCTATCGACCTCTGCAAGCTCTCCAGAGAGATGATAGCTGTCGTCCAATGCAGCCGGTCTGTGCTGATAGGCCATAATATCCGGGTCATTGCCAGCCGCTTCCTTCAGCGCCTTGACGCCTGGGAACGTGTCGCTGAATACAATTGCATGACCGAATTCGTGCATGATCAGCCCGTGCACATCCGTCACCTTGGACAGATCGGATTGATACCATTCTTCATCGTCTACCGATGTGAATGGAATGGCATCATCATAGAAATCCAGGATCAGACTATAGGAACGGTTTAAGTTCCCTGGGACGGTCATACCGTTACGTGTATGATAATTGCCATTCGCTGCCGGAAAGCCCGTAGAATACGGCCCATTTAGCCCCCTCATAAATACCCACATGCCTTTGTAGGGTTTGTTATTCGTCACCTGTATTTCATTTTGCCAATCATCTCCCGGCAGATGGTTTACTTCCGCATTGGCAGGAACCTCATCAAACGGCTTCAGATCAAAGAAATAGAACCAGTCCTTCACTGCCAGCTCTGCGGCTTTTTTGGTAGCCGCGTCATTGAAATAAGGCTTGATCGTATCGAATCTGTAGTCAAAGTGGAGGGGGATTGTGGGTTCTTCATTATCGTCCTGATCCAGCACACGAATCGGAATAGACTGAGTGGTTGTGTGGCCGTTATTTTCGGCAACGGACATAGACAATGTATAGTTCTCTATTTCACCGTTTCCTCCAATCCGGTCAGGATGAATAGCCAGCCGGAAATCCTTTTCCTCCTGTGCATTGGCAAAAGTCAGCGTTTTGCTTGCTCCTTGCGCCGACAGCGTACTTGGCAAATCCATCATCAGTCGGGATGTGCCTTGCGCTTTTAACGTAACGGTTAACGGAAAAGCGGCATTGGCAGGCGGCTTCACTTTTAGCTTCACATATGGGTTCGCCAGATACCCTTGCCAATCGACCAGATCTATACCATAGTCGTTCACCGTCCGGCTAAAGATGTCGATGACTTTTACATCCGATTCTGCCTCGGCATAAGCCTGTTGAGCCGGAAGAACTGGTGTCAAAGCCACGATGAGAGAAGTTGCCAGTGTGGTAAGCCATACTTTGGTTTTCCTTTTACGCGTGTTCATTTGATCCCTCCATCTCGTTTATTGGAATTATTTTCAAGCCATGGATAGTTATCTATAACGCCAGTGTGTTTTATAACAAAAGCAGCTCCTTGGGCGAGGCAGTCAGTACCTGGGCACCGTCATCTGTGATCAGTACATCGTCCTCAATCCGAACTCCGCCGAAGTCTGGAATATAAATGCCCGGTTCCACGGTAATGACATGTCCCGGTACAAGCACAGATTGGCTCTCACGGGACAGTCGCACCTGTTCATGAATCTCCAAACCAAAGCCGTGGCCCAATCCGTGACCAAACTGTTCTCCATAGCCATAGGAGGCAATCACATTCCGCCCCAGACTGTCTCCCTCCCGACCGCTCATGCCAGGGCGAAGTCCTGCAATCGTCGTCATATTCGCTTCCAGCACAATAGCATACAGTTCCTCGTGCCGTTCTGATGGATTTCCGACGAATACGGTACGCGTAATATCAGACAGATAACCACGCACATTTGCGCCAAAATCCATCGTGACAAACTCGTTCTGACCAATTTCCTTGTCACTGGCCAGTCCGTGGGGCAGGGCCGAGCGTTCACCTGAAGCAACAATGAACGCAAAACCGCCTGATTCCGCGCCTGCGAGCCGGAGCTGATATTCCAGTTCCGCCGCAATCCGCCGCTCTGTAACTCCAGGCTGAATATAATTCAGCACTTCCGTAAAGGCGGCATCGGTAATGCGCGCAGCTTCACGGATGGTGTGAATCTCTTCCTCGTCCTTCACGTCACGCAGCCGTTCAATTACATCCTCCGTTGGCACGTATTTCAACGATCCTAGTGCGGCTTGAAGCTGTCCTGACTGTTGAAGTGAGACATGCCGACTCTCTAGACCCAGTCTACGAACACCCAATTTACTTGTGAGGTCAGCGATGGTCTGGAAGATTTGTGCCTCATGCCGAATAACTGAATATTCTGCTGCCTGATCTGTTGCCTGCAACATATAGCGGAAATCCGTCACCAACAAAGCCTCTTCCTGCGTAACGAGCGCAATTCCGGCGGAGCCTGTAAATCCGGTCATATATCGTCGATTGGGTCCATGTGTAATAAGTAGTGCATCTACCCCTAGAGCCGGGAATTCCGAGCGTAACCGAGCCAGTCTGCCTGGAACACCCTGTAACCGTTTTGCTGAACCGTTGGGTTTATCCAAAGCTACATCAGCCTCCTTCTAGCCTTTAATCCCTGTCAGTGTGATGCCTTCAATAAAATAGCGTTGTCCGATAAAAAATATCAGGACGATCGGAGCCAAAATCGTGCTGGATGCCGCCATCAGGTAAGGCCAATTGGTATTGTTCAATCCCCGAAAAGTCGCCAGCCCCAGCGCCAGTGTAAAATGCTTTTCGTCACTCAAATAAATAATCGGGCCCAAAAAGTCGTTCCACACATCAATAAAGGTAAATATCCCGATCACGATCAATGCAGGCGAAGATAAAGGAATAATGACGCGCCATAATACAGTTAGCGGTGTACCTCCATCCATATAAGCGGCTTCGTCCAGATCGCGCGGAATCGTCAGCATAAATTGTCGCATCAGAAAGATGTTGAACGCCCCTCCACCAAACCATGCAGGAACAATCAGCGGCAGAAATGTATTCAACCCGCCCAGTTCACGCCACATGACGAAAGTAGGTATGAGCGTCACCGCATAAGGCAGCATCATCGATCCGATCAGCAGAGAAAAAATCAGATTACGTCCAGGCCAGCGCAGGCGGGCAAAGGTAAACGCCGACACAATCGAGGTCATCATTACTCCTGCCAGCACACACACCTCAATGATGAACGTATTCAGAAAATACCTGCCGAACGGTACCGAAGTCAGTGCTTCTGGGTAATTGCTCCATTGAAAAGGAGAGGGTATCCACTCTGGCGGGAATACGAAAATTTGCGATGTTCCCATCAGAGAGCTACGAATGAGCCATACAAATGGCAACAGCATTAAAACACTGCCTATCATTAAAACGATATACAGTACGATGCGACTGATTTGGAATGGTTTGGAACGGGCGGCGGTAGCAGGACTTCGGGAGCGTTCAGGCTGTGGAAGTGGATGTTGCGGTGTGTCTGAAGGTTTGACAGAAGAAGTAACCTGATTCATGAGCGTTCCCCCCCTTCATAGTGAACCCACTTTTTGGACGTGGAGAAAATCAGAACAGTTAGGACCATAATGACGAAAAATAAGATCCAGGCCAGCGCTGAGGCGTAGCCGATTTTCGTCTCCGTAAAGGCTGTACGCCACAGGTAGAACACATAGAACAGGGTTGAATTGTTAGGTCCCCCGTTTGTCATGACATACGCCTGATTGAATGCCTGAAAGGTGCTAATTAAAGACATAACCAAATTGAAGAAGATGGTTGGTGTCATCGAGGGAATCGTAATATGGAAAAATTTATGCAGTCTATTGCCGCCGTCTACCTCAGCTGCTTCATACAGATGGGTGGGCACTGACTGAAGTCCCGCCAAAAAGATAATGACCGTATTCCCGATCCCCCAGGTGCTCATCATGATCAGCGAGGGTATTGCAGTGTTCTCGTCATAAATCCATTTGCTCCCCGGCAGGCCAACACTCTCCAGCAGCGAGTTCAACAGACCAAAATCTGGGTTGAACATCCACAACCACAGCATCGTGTTGGCAATACTCGGCACAATGGTAGGCAAATAATAAATCGTGCGGAACACCGACAAACCTTTTACCTTTTGATTTAATAGCAGTGCAATGATAAAAGCTGCCGCCAAGCCTAGAGGTACGCTGCCCAGTGCATAATACGTGGTCACGAACATGGATTGGGAAAAGGTAGTATCCTCGGTCAAAATGGTTCGGTAATTATCCAATCCAATAAAGGTCATCTGTCCACCAATCGTCCAATCGGTCAAGCTGAATACGAACGATGCCACAATCGGTCCAATCGTAAATATCATTAATCCCAGGATGGCAGGCAGCGCGAATAGCAGACCCCAGTTTCGCTCCATGCGCATCATTCCTGATTTTGGTCGCTTCATGGGCCGTTCTCCTTTCGCAGCTGTCCTGCCGCATTATTCATCCGGGTACACTCCTTGAAGTAGTGGCTGAATAATGGGTTCCAGTTCATCCAGCGCCTGCTGCGGCGTCTTCTTGTTCGTCCAGATTAGATCCAGCCCTGGGGTCAGCTTGGAACCAATATCAGGCCAGTTGCGAAGGGTCGAAGTTGACGGCTTGATCGCATAATCTCTGGCATACTCAATGCCAGCCTGCTGAAATTCCGGTGGATGTGCTGCATTATTCGTCCACGACTGGATGGCCTGCTCGTCGGTATAATATTTTTCTTCGATAGGCATCCATAGACCGGACTTGAACAGATCCACCTTTTCAGGATTGTTATGGTACAAATAAAATTCGAGCGCTTCTTTCGGGTGCTTGGTGCTCTGGAAAATAACTGTGGCCCCCGCAACGATCATCGTTTTGGGCTCTTTAAGCTTCGGCAAAACGCCGATACTCCATTGCAGCTGCTTGTTGTTTGAAAAATCGAGCAGGGACCATGTTCCGTCTACCACCATAGCCACCTTTTTGGTCTGGAGCCGAATCGTATTGGACGGCATGTCCTGCTGTTGGATCAAATCAGGAGAAACATGCTCCTTGAAAACCAGATCTTGCAGCTTCTGAAACACCTCTACCGACTCAGGGCGGTTCAGAGTATACTTCTTGCCTGTTTCGTCGGTTAAACCTCCGCCATTGCTTGCTAAGAGCGGCCCCCAGGAGCTGCGGTCGTTGCCAAAGGCAAAGCCGTATTGCACAATATTTTTCGGATCAAATCCGCTGTCTCCCGGATGCTTGCCATTCTGATCCTTGGTCAGCTTTTTGGCAATCTCCAGAAATTCATCCCATGTCCACGCTTTTTCAGGATCAGCCGGAGGAACGGGTACCCCTGCTTCTGTAAACAACTCCTTGTTATAAAATAGCTGCATCACTTCCAAAGCAGTGTAATTACCGATAGACTTGCCGGGTTCGCTGTAAAGATAGGAGGATTTGAGCTTGTTTTTTAATTCGGGATATTCGTCATAATAGGAGGATAAATCTAGGAGTCTACCTTCACTTGCCCATTTCATCGTGAGCGAATCGCCCAGGTAGGCGATATCAGGAAGCTGATTGGCAGCCATTAAAGTGTTAATTTTCGTGGTGTAGTCACCAGGAACATGCTCGCCCTTCACCCGAATGTTCGGATGGGATGCATTAAAGCTTTGAATCATCTTTTCCATCGCCTGCTTCTCGTCATTGCTCCCCCAGTACATAAACTTGAGTTCGACCGCATTGGGATTAGCCGGTTCGCCAGCGCTACCACTGCACGCCGTCAGCCCTGTCAGCATCGCCGTCATCACCAGAGCCATCCATGTCCGTAACCTTCGTTTTCGCAAATCAACCGGCCCCTTCCTGAACTGGTTTCTCCTTACAAGCCTATTATGCGCTGAGAGCCCGAAGCCGACCACCTAACGACTCCAGACTCTCTTTGTTTTGGTATGATTTTTTTAACAGCGCGTTTACAAAAATGTTTTGCGGAATTCCGTTGGCGTTAATCCAGTATGCTTTTTAAAGGCAATACTAAAGTAGTTCGTATCTGCGAAGCCCACAGCCTCCGCCACCTCTGCTACCTTGCGATTCGGGTCCAACAGCAATTCCCGGGCTCGCTCGAAGCGCACACGCGTCTGGTACTCAGCGAAGCTTTCACCTGTAACCTGCTTAAAACGGGCACTCAAATACTTGGGACTCATATTCATGTACGCTGCAAGACGGTTCAATCCGCCATCCTCCTGAAGGTGCTCACGAATCCATTCCTTGGCCCGTTGGAATTTGCGCGGAATCCCCTTTTCACGCGATTCCCGCACTTGGCGACCCACCCGGACAAAATAGCGTGATACATAATCAATCATCTCAGGTCCGTGCCGCAATCGGGACAGTTCCAATAATGGGTCCTGCTGCTGTATGGAGGTGTGTCCTTCGGATGCATCGCTCTGAACAATACGCATAACGAACAGAACAAGCTGAGTAACGATCATTTTCACCTGATTGACAGGCAAGCCCGCTAATTGTCCAGACCATTCCTGCAAAATCGCATGTACGGCAGCATCATTGCCAGCACGAATTTCTGTAATCATGAGCAGTTCCTTCTCCAGCAAATGACTACTGTTCGGCTCAGCCGCCTGAATGCTCTCGAAGGGGATGATCTGGCTATAGCCCACCCACCCCCGATGCTCCACAGCCTGTACTGCTTCCTCATATGCTTCAGGAAGCTGCTCCATCCGTTGTACGGGACGGCTAATCCCGATGGACATCCCCTGGCTCAATCGTTCCTGCACCGCCTGACGAATCTGCCGGGCCGTCTGCTCCGCTGCCCTGCAAGATGCCGCCGCCAGCAGTACAACACGCCGATCACGGGAAACCGCCGCACCATGCGCCTTCGTCCCGGCTGCTGCCGCAGCCTCCCAAGCCAACTCGGCGAATACATGCGTGCTCTTATTGGTGGAACTCTGCGACTCGCTAGGAGCGGATGCTACCTGCTGCGAGGCCTCCTCCAGCTCACAGCACAGCACAGTATAAGGCGGTCTGCTCGTCTCGCCGAAAAATCCCAGCCCGTCCATCTCCTGAACGACCTCGGCTGCGGGGCGCCGCTGCTGGAGCAGATCCAGCAGCAAGTGCTCCCTGTACAATGGCTCCAATGAACGATGACGGTGAATAGCTTCCTCCTCGCTTCTACGCCATTGCGCAATGCGATCCTCAGCCCGTCTCAGAGCCGCTTCAAAGTCTTCGCTTGTCACTGGCTTGAGTAAATAATCAACCGCTTGAAGCGAAACGGCCTGACGAATATACGTCATGGATTCGTACCCTGTCAGGAATAACAGCGGGGTCTGCTGATCCTTTTCCCGAATGGTTTTGGCTATGTCCAGCCCACTCATATCCGGTAAATTAATATCCAGTAAAATCATGTCCGGTCGCCGCTCTGTATACAACCGTAATGCCGTTGCGCCGTTCTCCGCCATATCACTGACTTCCACTGACAGGCCACTTTCCGCCACCATCAGCCTCAGTCCTTCCCGAATATGATATTCGTCGTCCACAATCAGCAGCCGGTACATGCCATCTCCCCTTTCTTATTCGGTTCGAATGGGTGCCAGTAAGGTAACCGAGGTGTACTGACCCAACTCGGTTGTCACAGACAGACCATATTGGGGACCATAATGCCGAAGACGTTCATGTACATTGCGGAGTCCAAAGCCAATCGCACTCCCCCGCTCGGCATCTAGCGATTTCCGAATATCGTCCAGACGCTCGGCTCCAATACCGCCCCCATCATCACTGACCGTTAAACGCAAAGCATCGCCTTCCCTCGCACCGGATAACATAATATAGCCGCGGTCGGTACGCCCTTTCAAACCGTGGTAAATGGCATTTTCAACGAGTGGCTGGAGAATCAGCTTGGGTACGTAAAACCCGCAAATATCCTCCTCGACTTCGCATATCCACTCGAACGAATTCCGAAACCTAAACTGCTGTACCTTTACATAGGCGCTTACATGCTCGACTTCCTGTCCCAAACTGATTTGCTCTCGACCATAACTTAGCGAAATGCGAAAGCATTTACCGAAGGCACCAATCACCTCTGCCATATCCCGCTGCCCATTCGCCAGCGCCATTCCCTTCAGTGACTCCAGTGTGTTGTACAGAAAATGCGGATTAATCTGCGCCTGAAGCGCGCGAAACTCGGCCTGTTTGCGCGACAGCAACGCTTCGTATACTTGTCCGTACAGCTCATGATTTTTTTGCATCATATGAAGAAATCGCTCCCCGATCTGCCCTACCTCATCCTTAGGGTTAAATACAACGGAAGCAGGAGCTTCAGGAGCTTGGGCTGAGGCCGTGGTGGTCACACTCCCATCCACCGCCATTAATCGGCTCAATTGAAGCAGGGGGCGACGAATCGTGTCACTTAGCTGATAAGACAGCATCCAGCCCAACACCAGTGCAATCAAAAAGGTCCAGATGGTCCAGGCCCCAATTTGTCGCGCATCCTCGAATAACACGGACTGATCGACTTTTTGTAGGAGTGTCCATTGTCCCTCGTTTAACGGTCCGTAGGAAATCATCGTCTGGCGGCCGTTCCATGTTCTCCAGTCCTTCGTAAGCACAGGTCTATCCACAGCGGATTTGGCGATTTGTCGCAATAGCGATAGGTCCGCAATGCTCTGCTCCGGCAATCGGTATACAGGCTCGCCCTCCTGATCGAGCACCCACATCTGGGTATTGCTGTCTGTTTCATGAAAAGCAAGCCCACGAAACAGACTGGCCTTGTCGATTTCCAACAGCAAAAATCCAAGCGGCTCATAATCTCCAATCGTTTTTCGCAGCAGCTTCCCGACGTATATACGATCCTCCGCCATCCCGCGCCCTGATTCAAACGGCGGATGAGCCATCCACATCATAGGTTGCTCGGCGAGCAGACGGCGGTAGTACACACGTGCTTCCTTTAATGTAGGAAGGCCGCCAAAACGGACCGAAACATTCCCTTGATAGAGAGAATGCTTGAGTCCGCCATTGGCGGCATAGATGAGCGAGGACGTGATATACGGCTTGGTCTGGGTTTGCGTACGAACGACCATGCTGAGTGTTTCGTCGTTCCGCAAGTATTCATAATCATCTTCTGGCTTGGTCTCCAGTGTGGACTGCACATCAGGATTGCTGAGAATGGCGTTGGTTAGATCATTCAAATCGGAGAGTGTCGCATTAACGTAATTTTCACTCATTTGCCGGGACTGCATTGCCAGTGCTTCTGACTTCTCACCAAGAGAATGGGCCGCAATCCGGTAAAAGGTAAAGGTCAGCACTACCATCGGAATGACGGTCAGTACCAGCGTCAATACGATAAATTTCCCACGGATCGTAGGAATCCCGGCGAACTTTTGACGCCCTCTGCCCCCCATTCATCGGCCTCCCTTACACATAAGCGGGAAGCCATGTCCCGTGCGCTGCAATCAGGTCGTCACACAGAGAAACGATATCATCCATGGATAACTCAGCTGAAGTGTGCGGGTCCAGCATGGCGGCGTGATAAATATGTTCTTTTTTCCCCGTAATCGCAGCTTCAATCGTTAATAGTTGGGTGTTGATATTCGTTCGGTTCAGTGCAGCACATTGGGGCGGCAAGTCACCCACAAAGGTCGGCGTAACCCCATTACGATTCACCAGGCAGGGCACCTCCACACAGGCTTCCTTCGGCAAATTGGTAATCAAGCCTGTATTCATCACATTACCGCCAATGGCAAAAGGCTGATTGGTTTCAATTGCCTCAAATATATAAGAAGCATATTCGTTCGACCGTTCATGGCGCAGATCCTGATTGCCCAAAAGTTCTTCACGCATCGTCTCCCAGCGTTCAATCTGGCTTACGCAGCGGCGCGGATATTCATCCAAAGGAATATTGAACCGTTCAATCAGCTCCGGATATGTCCGTTTGATAAAATACGGATGATACTCTGCGTTATGCTCGGACGATTCCGTAATGTAATAGCCGAATTTCAGCATCATTTCAAAGCGCACCATATCATGATGCTTTTCCTGCTGCTTGGCGGCAGCCCGTTGTTTAATCTCAGGATACAAATCCACCCCGTCCTTGCTCACTTCGAGCAGCCATGCCATATGATTGATACCTGCAATTTTCGCCTTTACCCCTGCCTGCTCCAGTCCAAGACTTTTGAACAACTCCGGTATACACGCCTGTACGCTATGACACAGCCCTACTGTCCGGACACCGCCGTGTACGTTCATTACATTCGTCAACACAGCCATCGGATTTGTATAGTTGAGGAACAGTGCTTCCGGGCACACCTCGCGCACGTCTGCCGCAAAATCGAGCATCACCGGAATCGTTCTTAAATTGCGGAAAATACCGCCAATACCAACCGTATCAGCAATCGTTTGGCGCAGTCCGTATTTTTTGGGAATCTCAAAATCTGTAATCGTACACGGATCATAACCGCCCACCTGGATGGCATTTACTACATAGGCCGCTCCACGCAGTGCTTCCTTGCGGTCAGTGTAGGAGCGGATCACACAGGTACTCCCCGTTGTTTTTTTCAAATTGGATAAAATATTTTCCGAATCCTTCAGCCTAACAGGGTCAATATCGAACAACGCCAGTTCAAAGCCCTGCAAAGCAGGTGTCAACATACAATCGCCAAGCACATTTTTAGCAAACACCGTACTGCCTGCACCCAGAAATGTAATCTTGCTCATACTATGTCCCCCATTCACATTTTGTTCGCAGCTGTGCACCTCAAATGCAAGGATACCCATCGCCCCTCTCCCCCTTTGCAGGAAGAAAGTGACGATGGGAAAGATTAGCCATGACTATGCGTTGTTGCCTCTCATTCAGGATACTCCCACTGATTTAGCTGGCTGATAAGCCGAGACGGTAAGACAGATGTTGCCGGGGATGTCGTAGTTGGCGGGGTTACTGAAGTCTCCGGGCTAATCGGAGTTACCGGTGAAGCCACTGCCCCTGCCTCAATCACAGTCACCTTGGCCATTGCCTTTAACTCTGTCCCATCCACTTTGCCCTTCAATTCAAACGAACCTGGAGCAGCATATTGTGCAGGGTCTATATCCTCCCATTCCACAGCCACCCATTTGGTGGAGCCTTCTCCATACGTAGCTTCCACTACGCTTGGCAGTTCAGGTTTTTCACCGACATGAGTTGTTACATTCACCTCTTTTAACGCAGTGATGTTCTCAGTTGCCGTCAGACTCTGTGCTGTACCGGAGGCCAGACCTGCCACCTCGTTTGCATTCAAAGCGCGGCTATAGATCCGGAATTCATCCACCAGACCATTGAAATACGGATCAGGGTACTGGGACTTACCGATAAAATTATTTTTCGTCTGTCCCAGACTGGTTGGATTCAAGGTCAGGTTGGTATTGCGTCCCACTTCTTTCCCATCCACGTACAAAATACCTGTGGAGCCCGAAAGCGTGACCGCAACATGCTTCCATACGCCTGTCGGCAATACAGGGGCATCAATCGTCTGTTCCTGTCCTTGCCCGTTACCCTGATTCGTAATGGCAAATAGCATCCGGTTCCCGGCTTTAGGGGTCAGGAACATATATTCATTGGTCCCGGAGCCGAAGTCAAAAATCCGCACATAATCGCTCAGGCTGTTCGCCTTGACCCAGCCGGATACGGTCAATTGCTGTGCCCGGCTGACAATCCCCGCCGGAAGCTGCACATAGCTGTCCTTGCCGTTCAGGCTGACAGCGTTGCCTCTTTTCCCCGCAGCCCATGCCGCAGTTCCCTTAACGGTAGCATCATTGCCGCTTTCCGATGAATCCGCAGCAACAGCACCGCTGGCTTCGTCGAACTTGTAAACTGCAAGCTGTTCAGGTAACGGTGCCGCCGGTTCAGCTATCACAGTTACTTTAGCCTCCCCTGATAACTGGGAATCGCTGGCTGTCAGCTTGAATATATACGTTCCTGGCTCGGAAACATCCACTTTCGTACGTATTGATGTTTTGCTGCTGAATGTGACCTTCGCGTTCTGTGGTCCTTCAACCAGACTCCACTCGCTAGTCACCTTTCCTTGCGGAAGCCCATCATCTGTAGCCGTACCTTTCAGAATAATCTGATCCGGCAGCTTCACCTTGGAATCTTTGCCTGCATCAACGACAGGTGCTTTGTTGGGATCTGGTGTGGTTGGTGTCAGCTCTACCGTATAGGAGGATGCTGTACCAATTTCCAATTTAAGCTTATTGGTTGGTGCATACGCATTAAACTTGCCTTGCGATTGTCCCCCCACTTTAACCAGGTACGTTCCTTTCTTTAAACCATCAAATGTAACGTACGTAGAATGAGCTTGACCCGGCGTTTGATTTTTCAATTGAAGCCATACATTATCCTTGGATGTTGCCAGCTTGGCTTCAGTATACTGATCCTTTTCCAGCTCGATATACAGCTTTTCCGTGATCAAATTGACCCGTTTGAACAAACCGTCCAGCGGCTTGATCGTATACACGTTACCGCTTTTGCTCACCTCTGCACCGTAACCCGTCAATCCGAATATCGGATCAACCGCGATATCCGCGCTTAAGGTTTTAAGTGCACCGAACAATCCGAGGTCAGCCTCACCGCTCATGCCGCGCCAGCCGTTAAAGAGCGGGACATTTTTACCGCCACCAGTGCCGTTTGTTCCGTTATTGCCTTTTTCCGCTTGATACGTCCATGCGACCGCCCCGATGTTCTCAGGGTCCGAGCTGATTTGCCCGGAGTTAATCGCTCCGACATTGGCAATTTTGGCAGCATAGGACAGACGTTGTTGCTCCTCGCGATGATTGTCCTCATGATGACGAATCCAGTCATCCATCGCATATCCCGCAAGTGAAGTCGTGTACTGGAAGTTAAACCAGTTCTCCCCGGTAATCGTCACCGGATCGGTATAGTAGTACCATACAGGCATATGGCCGCGTGATGCACGAGTTTTGGCATTGATTTTACCCATCATTTCCAGGGCTTTACTTTGCTCGCCCTCTGTATCTATATTCTGCTTGGCTAACGTATATACAGCCTCTTCGCCTGTATTGTCGTAGCTATATTCAGAACCGTAAGGATACTTTGTATTTTTAAAATTGTTATACTTACGATCCATTTTTTCCTTGAGATCATTCGCTTCATCATCATAGCCCTCATCATGCAGGGCCTGAATAATATCCGGTGTGGTCAGCTCACCCATCAAACCTGTTTCCCAGTTGTACGCAACGGGTCCTTCATACAATGCTTTGAAAATGTTATAGGCCCGCAGCAAATAGGTTTCCTTCGGATGCTTGTAAGTGACGAGATCCGGGTATTCCTTGGCAATCTTATACATACTGAAATACGTGTTGTATACATGCGGGTAGGCATATCCCCGGTAGGTCGGTGTATCATTTGGCTCCGGCATCAGGAAATCATGAATTAAATAATCCTCATGATGTCCATTCATCAAATTCGTCCAGATCGCCGTCTCCAAATAATCGTCCACAGCCCGCACTTCTTTGGCGACTGGAGAAAGCGTGTTTTTCTCAGCCAGGAACTGTCCGTGGGTCAGACCCCAATCGTCCCCCCAGCCCCAATAGCCGTTAAAAATATTGCGTTTGGATTTGGTATGCATCATCCAATCGTCAAATACCTTATCGCGTAAATCACCTGGTACGTTCCACTGGGTTTTGTCTACCATAAAGGTAGCGTGCCGTTGCAGCGCCTGATCAATCGGCTCGATGGCATAGAATTGCAAAACCGTTTTGCTGCCATTTCCGTATTCCACCGTAATGAAATTCGGGCCCAGCTTAGTAAATTTCAGTTCATAAATGTGGTGTCCTCCGGCCTTGCTATCCGTCTGCGGAATAACGGTTCCGTCTGGATAGGTCACCTTGTTGATCGTTTGCTTGGTACGCAGATCCACCTTCGCCTTTTGGTTCGTAGGCACAATCATGCCTGGTACGACAGTAGTATCCACCAAGTTTTCTTGATACAACGTATCCTTTACATCATGCTCGTCCTTCACCGCCAGAAACTTGAAGCCATAGTTTTTGCTTTGTCCGGGATTCAGGATCAGGCTTGTGTTGGGTAAATATCCACGGTTGGTGGACTTGATCACATTGGAATGAATATAAAATACATTCAATCCCTCCAGCCATTTGCCTTCGTTGGCCGGATTCCAGGCCCACTTGCTGCCCGGATGCTCCTCATCTCGCCAATGATCTTGATACTCAAAACCAGCACCTGTGGTGGAATCAGGAATCAGTAGCAGCGAAGAACCAATGCCGCTCGGACGCCCAGCTGTAATATAGGAGCCGTTATTGCCGACAAAGGAATGCGTCACGACTCTCGTTTCGTAAATCGCATCACCATAGGTCCACTGCTCATTAAAAGGTAAAGGCAATCCAAAATCGCCAATCTCTAATTTTTTGCCACTCGTATTCTGTACCTGTATGTTCCACAGCACCGAACCATTCGACTCCGCCGAATAGGTTTCAATGACCTTAAAATTACGTATGCCTTCTGCATTATTTGAGTTCTCATACGTGACCGTAACACGGTTGCCGCTGGTCGTAATCTTACGTGCGTCTGCCGACTTATTTGTCCACGCCTTCGTCCAGCTACCTTCATCCAGTCGGTACGTGAACATCAGCTCCCCTAGCCACTGATGATCTGCCGTGTTCTGCTCAGGTGTCACCGATGCGTTCATGACATATTCCGTCGGAAAAGCATCTCCTTTGATACGAATAGATGAAATTTCCCCATGCTCTCCTGTCTGAATCGTCAGCTTGTCATTGGATAGCTCATGGGCCTCTGCCGTATGCGCCCCAAACAACACAGACGCTGTGGTTAAAAACAAAAACGCCGCCAATATTCCCTTAAATTTCATCAACACGGCCTCCTTTTTGATCTCGGGGTCCTGATTTGCTTGCCAATCACCTGAAGTCTCTTCATTTCGCCGCAACCTCCTTGGAAATGTAAGCGCTACAACTCTATTGTACAAAGCCTTGTCCATTGGTAAAATCAACATTTTCAACCGATTTATATAGGATTTCAACCTAATCGTGTCGTGGGATTATATATTCAATAACAATTTAGAGTAAACGCAAACCTAATTAAAACCGCCCATCCAATAATGGATGGGCGGTTTTTTTACATACTACTTTCCTGCTCCTTGATCACCTGCTCAATTCCCAACAAAATCAGCTTTAATCCGAACTCGAACGCTCTGTCGGTTCCCATCAGCTCGAACAGCCCATTTTTGAACATCCGCCGGAATAGTCCTACTTCTGTCTCACTCATGGAATCCAGAAGGTGAACCATCTCTTCACCCGGAAGTGCTCCCTTGTCCTTATCCTTAAGGAGCGCGGAGACATTACGTTCATGCTGATAATCGTCCAGGACGAAGTAGGAGACATAGTTCACAAGCGTTGTAACCACTTGCATTTTCTGCTCTTGCTCAAGCGGCGCCGACTCCACGCAGAGCAGCATACGGTTGGTGAACCGGATGATGTCCGGTTCGTGGGGCAGCGTCATCATCATGAGCTGCGTGGAGCAGGGGTACCGATACAGTACACTCCGCATCGTTACCGCCAGCTCCCTCAGTTGCTCCTTCCAGTCCCCCTCGGAATGAAACTCCTCCAGAATCGTTTTCGATACCTGGTTGGCCAGACGCTGATAGAGATTCTGCTTGCTTTTGAAGTACCAATATAGAGAGGGAGCCTGAATTCCCAGCCGATCGGCCAATCGTCTCAAGCTGAATTTCTCGATACCATCCTCCCCTAGAAGCTCCCACGAAGCTTCTAAGATCTTATCTTCCGAAATCTGAGGTTGCTGCTTTTTCATCGGTTATCCGCCCTTTAATCTAACAGTGTAAGTTTATTCTTTACAGATTTATTAATTCATGATAACATCTAACACTGTAAGGTTCAATCTAACGGTGTTAGATTAGGCCAAATAAATAAAGAAAGCAGTGACTCGCATGGATGCAGAAAACCTCCATTACTTTGAAAAAGCACCGATCGCTAAAGCCGTAGCTCACTTCGCTGTACCGATGATGCTAGGTACGTCAATGAGTGTCATCTATTCCATCTTAAATGCCTATTTCCTTGGCACTCTCCACAATACCGCCATGTTAACCGCACTCGCACTAACCTTGCCGTTATTCGCGGCCATTATGGCGATAGGAAATTTGGTTGGCATCGGCAGCGGTGCATTTATCTCCCGATTGCTGGGAGAGAAAAAGTATGCTGATGTAAAGAATGTGTCTTCATTCGCCTTTTACAGCAGTTTAGTTCTCGGTCTTATCTTGATGGCCCTTGGTCTCCCGTTGATCGATTCACTCGTTCAGGGTCTGGGGGCGACACCTGACTCCTTCGGCTTCACGAAGGACTATGTCACGATTATGCTTATAGGTTCGCCATTCGTCGTATTATTCTTCACACTGGAGAATATCGTGCGCTCGGAGGGTGCTGCAATTACGTCGATGATCGGCATGATACTCAGTGTTGTCGTGAATATTATTCTCGATGCGCTGGTCATCTTCGTTTTCCATTGGGGCGTGATCGGCGTTGCGTCAGCTACGGTTATTTCTAATGTGGTTGCGAGTATATTCTACGCCTTCCATATGGGATATAAGAGTCAATTTTTAACCATCTCCATAAAATGGTTCAAGGCTACCAAGGATATTCTGAGCAATGTATTCAAAATCGGAGTTCCCGTGTTTATTATGAGTCTCTTTATGGGTGCAATGTCACTCGTCTTTAACCATTTTCTTGTCGAGTATGGGGATCAGGCCATAGCGGCTTACGGAATTTCCTCACGTTTATTACAATTTCCTGAGTTTATTTTGATGGGCTTATGCGAGGGTGTTGTACCATTGATTGCCTTTAGTTTTACAGCGAATAAATTACGAATGAAACAAACCATTGGATTTACAATCAAAGCGATTTTGGCCTTGGCAGTCGTGTTTGGCATCATCG
Organism: Paenibacillus sp. ICGEB2008; assembly: GCF_000307675.1. NCBI lineage: Bacteria > Bacillati > Bacillota > Bacilli > Caryophanales > Paenibacillaceae > Paenibacillus > Paenibacillus sp. ICGEB2008. The sequence continues at coordinate 262,098 of NZ_AMQU01000007.1, read as the reverse complement.
TCTATCTGATTTCCGACCATCTAATTGGTTTATTTACCAATGACCCGCAATTAATTGTAATGGGCAGCTACATTCTGCATGTGACCTTCTTATCCTTGTTCATTACGGGGATGACCACGTTGTTTACGGGGATTTTCCAAGCAACGGCGCAGGGAACCGCTGCGTTTATTATGTCCGTCATACAGGGAATTACTCTGATCCCCGTGCTATACATTGCCAATCGAATGAGTGGCTTCCACGGGGTGGTCTGGTCGCTCGTCATTGCGGATGCCGTCGCGTTCCTTGTTGGAACTATTATGCTGTATGTGCTGCGGAACAGATTGCAGCCAGAGCTGGATCATTTAGTACAGTAGAAAACATATAACATGCAAGAAGGCAGGATAAGGACATTAACCGATCCTGTCTTTTTAGATTCCGCCGCTACTTAGCGTGGTAGATAAAAAAGCCCTGAATATCAATCATCCATTTTTAATTTTTTGTAGGCTAATGGTGTCATGTTCATCGCTTTTCTGAATCTTTCTATAAAATAGCTGGTACTGTTAAATCCAACCTTATAGGCAACTTCTGTAACGTTAGATTCTGCTTGTTGCAATAAGACTAAGCTTTTTTGAATCCGATAATCCATTACATAATTCAACGGAGTTACCTTTAAAATTCGTTTGAAATATCGGCAGCACTCCGAACGACTCAATTGACCAGCTTTTGCAATATCATCTAATGTGACTTTTTCAGCATAATGTATATAGATCCAGTTTAACATTTGTTTGATCCGTTGATTCTTTACCATTTCCACCTGGTCGTATTCTAATGGAAAACCATTCATGACTAGGTTTTTCCAAATTAATGTTAAATACATCGTAATATCGATTTCATAGTATGGAGATTTATGTTGAATACATTGATTAATCTTCAACATGGCATCTAAAATGTTTTTCCCCCAAAGCTCGTTAGAATCTATGTATACATAAGGTAAATTTGTCGCTTGAATGTAAGGAGCTACGTAAGGTGTGTAAAGCTCTTGTGATAAAACGAAATGAGGAGAAACATTTAAACAGACATAGACGCAACCCGATTGATTCTGATCTTCCGCCATATGTAGGCAGCCACTATTTATAAATAACCCATCACCTTGTCGTACGATTCGTTTATCCTCATTTATTTGGAAGATCGCCTCCCCTTTTACAACCAGAACAAATTGAATTTCATCATGCCAATGAAGTGGTATGTATCCATGTATATTTTGGCTAATCGTTGTTTCATAACATGCAACCGGTAGTACGACCGTCCGATGCTCGGTTAGTTCTTTTAGGTTTTGGCCAATTATGAAATCTTTTATTTGCAAATCATCACGACCTCAATATATTTATATTTTAACATCAAATTCAGGTATAATTTAAAATTTTTTTCACCTATTATAACACTATTATTATATTTCAAGGTGGAGAACATTCATGGATAAATCAGCTAGAAAAACAGGATTATTTCTTGTTACCACAGGAGCTATATTTTGGGGAATCAGTGGGACCGTTGCAAAAAAACTTTTTCAACAAATCGATGTAAATTGGCTTGTAACAACACGTTTGCTCATTGCTGGTGTTTTACTCTTGGCCCTTCAATTTTTAATAAAAGACCGTACACAAATATGGGGTGTGTGGAAAAATAGAAGGACTGCTTTCCAACTCGTTGTCTACGGTTTGGTTGGTATGCTGTCAGTTCAATATACGTATATGGCATCGATCCAACGAGGTAATGCTGCTGTTGCGACACTATTACAGTATTTAGCACCTATAATGATTATCATTTATTTAATTCTGCGAAAGCACACTGTCTTCACACGAAAGGATCTGTCAGCGATTTTGCTGGCTTTAGTGGGTTGTTTCTTCTTGTTAACAAACGGCTCCATTTCTCAGCTATCCGTTCCGACGGTCGCAATCGTTTGGGGGATCTTATCAGCAATAGCCCTAGCTTTTTATACCCTATACGCAATACCTCTTCTGAAGCAATACGATTCCCTAGTTATTGTGGGTTGGGCGATGGTCATCGGCGGTTTTGGACTAAGCTTGGTCCATCCACCTTGGCAGATAGACTTTCAAAGCTTGTCACTAGAAACCATTTTATATCTAGCGTTCGTGATCATATTCGGCACAATGATCGCATTTTGGTTCTATATAGAAAGCTTACAGAGTCTTTCACCAAAAGAAACAAGCTTTCTAAGTAGTCTGGAACCTCTAGCTGCTGTTCTAACAACTGTGTTTTGGTTAAAAGAGCCTTTTGGTTTTTTTCAATGGGTAGGTGTAATATGTATCATCGGACTGATATTGTTATTGGCATTCAATAAAAAGCCTTCTTCAAATAACCAATCAAAAGAAGATATCCCGCTCTCAGAGTAAGCTAAGCTTATGGAGAGGCATTAGGATAAAGCTGCTCCTTAATGGAGAAAACGGCAGCCGTTTTTATGGCTGCCGTTTCATTATATTTATGAATCTACTGTTTGAGGTGTTGAGCTCGTTAGATAATACATCGAACGTTAGTTTTTATTTTGAGGTGGTTGCTTAATCATAAAAGGCACATTTTCTACTCCAACCATTCGTACATACGTAAACAATTGACCTTTATGGTGAATCTCATGGTCTTTCGCCATGGATAGCCAGAAGCTCCCAGTGCCGAGAAAGTTCCTAAATTCAATCTCCTGTTCTAGCTGTTGAGCATTTAATTCCTTCAATTCTCGGATTGTTTCCTCCGTCAATTGATCGACGATGTTGCGTACATCGGCTATTGTGTGATATTCGTCTATTTTTGTCGGTGGAGTGAAGGTACCATTTTTTACGGTATCCACGAACATTTTCATAGAACTGGCTATGTGAACGATTAGGGAACCCATGGGCATCGCATTGTCCCAAGGCTTAAAGTCAATATGCTCATCAGGAATGACTTCAACCAATTCTTGCAACACCGATCTGTGCCTTAGCCATTCCTGAAGATATTGAGCTACTACAGACATGCTACCAGCCTCCAAAATTTAGTAGTTTTCTAAGATAATAATTCTATACTTGCAACCAATTACCTTCTTTTATGAAAAGGACACAGATGAAAAAGGAACGATTTGTCATCCAATAGGCGTTCCATCAGGTAGTTTAATATCTGGTTTCAATAAAACCACGTCCCCACTCTCGGGAATACCTCCAAGGACTAATACCTCTGAATTAAAGCCTGCTATCCGCCGAGGAGGAAAGTTGACTACAGCTATGATTTGTTCTCCTATAATCTCTTCCGCCACATATCTTTTTGTAATTTGTGCACTCGATTTTTTTATTCCAATATCTTGTCCAAAATCGATTTCAAGCTTAATAGCAGGTACTTTAGCTTCTGCAAAAAACTCAGCGTTAATTATGGTTCCAACCCGAACATCGAGTTTCAAAAAATCATCAATCGTTGCCATGTAAGTATTCTCCTCATTATTTTCTTAAATTTCACGATAAACCGTAAACAATTTTAATATTTTGCAACCGCAAACTTTAGCGATTTTGCCCAAAAATACATCCCCATACCGAACAAAGTCATGATTCCACCTATGAATTGAAATGCAGACATGATTTCTCCCAAGAATAAGTAGGCGAGAAGGATGGCGAGAACAGGCTCTCCAATAATACCCACTGACACCGTAGTTGCCCCCATTGACTTCAACAGCAGATTAAAAATATATTGACCAAAAATAGTTGGAATTACTGCAAGTAATAAGAAATACGTCCAATCCGACGAGTCATATTCGATCAAGGAATAATGATTCACCAAATTGTAGACTAGCAGGACACTGCCGCCAAGAAAAAAGACAATCACACTATAAAAATTTGCACTTATTTTGTGGCTTACCTTCTGTCCTGCTATCATATAAGCCGAAACCAAGATTGTTCCTAATAGGGATAACCCATCCCCGATTAATGCCCCTTTCGACGTCCCTATGTCTCCCCAAGCTATAATGATTGAACCGATAAGAGCAGCGATCAAGCAAAAAATAGTGAATAGGTTTACTCGTTCTCTGAACATAAAGTATGAACCAATCATTACGAATAAAGGCTGTAATGATAAGATGACCATGGAGCTCGCAACTGAGGTATATACCAAAGATTCCATCCAGAATAAGAAATGTAACCCGAGAAAAAGACCAGCCAAGAAAACGGTACCCCAATCTCTTTTGGTCATATCTGAGGTACCGAGCATTTTCCAGGGTACAAAAGGAAGCATTAATATGACTGACATATACAATCTATACATTCCAGCCACGGAGGTTGGAGTATGTGAAGATTTTATCATGATGGAAGAGACGGAAACCGACAAAATACTGATGAACAGTAAAAAATACGGATTCAAAGATAGCGATGTTTTATTTATTTTCATAATGACCCTCTCAGATGTTTTTGACCCCTTGTCTGTGCACAGAACAATTGAATAATAAACTGAACTGAGTATAATAATATCACCGCTTTTATTTATTTTGTGTAAGTATATCTTTCATTTATATAGGAATATCGTCATAAGAAAGGAATCTTTCTTCAATGGAAAAACAACTGCACGAGACCATTCTCTATCCCGATGTTTCATTTCCATACATCATGTACACCCATTCGGTTCATGAAAGTATTCCTAAAGGTAGAGGATTTAACGATTTACATTGGCATGAAGAACTACAGATCACTTTGGTTACTAAGGGGAAACTTGTTATACAAGTGAACGGGATTGATCATGAATTAGACACAGGTCAAGCTATTTTAATTAATAAGGGTGTTCTTCACGTGACTACCCAGCTTTCACATCACGGTCAATATGTCAGCTTTAATTTTCCAGAGAAGCTGTTGGCCTTTTATGCGGATAGTGCGATGGAAAAAAACTATGTACTGCCTTATACAAACTCTTCCTTACTGTCACTAGTAATTAAAGGAGATGCTGAATGGCAAATTCAAATACTACAAATGCTGTGGGATATGAAACAGAAGTTTGATATGAAAAAAAGTTGGGGATGGGAATATGAAGTAGCCATCAAAACAGCACAATTATGGTTCATCTTAATATCTAATATTTCGCTTTCTTCTGAGGAAGCACCTAAATACGTGAAAATACAACAGGAAAGACTTCAATTGATGCTTAGCTTTATCCATCAAAACTACTTCAACAACATAACCCTGCAAGAAATTGCCGATATAGCACATTTAAGTGTTTCAGAGTGCACTCGTAGTTTTAAGAGGACCATTCATATGACACCTTACGACTACTTGATTAAATACCGCATCAAGAAAAGCAGTGAATTACTAACCTCAACACAATATACCATCACTGAAATAGCCCACAGAGCGGGCTTCAATCACGTAAATCACTTCATTCAGTCGTTTAAAAAACATTATAATAAAACACCTAAAGAATTCCGCAAATTAAGAAATGAATTCATGAATTAAGAAATGAACTAGCCAGTGTCAGCTTTTATTGCAACCTAACAACTGCAAAAAAGGGAGATGGCGCTTTGCCATCTCCTTTCTCTTATTCCTACTCACACTTCCTGCTTAAAAACATATTACATGCACAGTGGTCGGTGAGCGAAGCGGGCAGAATTGTTCTGAAGAAGCGGAGCGTTCGCCTTTGCAACGGGATTTTAACCTTACCAGGTGTCATATAAATGAAAAAATCCCGTTGCAACAGCGATCGGAAGAACAATCTGCACGCGCAGCGCCTCCCCTGGAAAGAACTATGTTTTTAAGCCTCCACCCGATTCAAAAACACCTTCGTCCGCTCCAACTGCGGATTGCCAAAAATCTGCTCCGGTGTACCGGATTCCGCAATTTCTCCATTGTCCATAAAAATGACGCGATCCGCCACATCTCTCGCGAAATTCATTTCGTGGGTCACGATGACCATTGTCATATGCTCTTCAGCCAGCTTTTTGATTACTCGCAGCACCTCGCCTGTCAACTCAGGATCAAGGGCCGAGGTTGGCTCGTCAAACAGTAAAATATCAGGGTTCATCATCATTGCCCGGGCAATCGCTACACGCTGCTTCTGTCCCCCCGACAATCGGGACGGATACGCATCCGCTTTATCCGCCAAGCCGACTTTAGCCAGCAACTCGGCGCTTTGGCGTCGCAGCTCAGCCTTGCTCACCTTTTTCACCAGCTTTGGAGCCAGTTCCAGATTATCCTGCACCGTCAAATGAGGGAAGAGGTTAAAATGCTGAAACACCATGCCCATTCCGGTAGTAATGCTCTTAATGTCGCCTGCCGGAGCATAGTGACCATTTTCCACCAGTGCTTTATCATGGATGCGGATCGTCCCACCCGTCACATCTTCCAGGTGTACCAAACTACGGAGCATGGTACTTTTCCCTGAGCCTGAAGGACCGATGACAGCTACAACCTCGCCCGCTTTAACATTAAAGCTCACTCTTTTCAGAACGTCGAGTTGGCCGAACGATTTTTTCAAATCGGTTACTTCTATTGCGTTTGTGTTCATATCCGACATTCCTTTTACTCAAATTTAAAGCGTTTTTCCAGCGCTCTGAAGAATATGGTAAGCACCAAAGCCATCAACAAATAAATAACGGCCGCTACAACATAAGGCACAATCGTAAAATCGCGGTTTACAGCTGTATTAGCAAAATGCAGAAGTTCCGGTACCGCTACCGCATACAGCAGAGCTGTATCCTTCACCAAGGTCGTCGCCTCATTGGTTACCGCAGGCAAAGCAATCCGTACCATTTGCGGCACAATGACTCTAATCAGCGTTTGCGACTTACTCAAGCCCAGCACTTGCGAAGCTTCGTATTGCCCTTTATCAATCGACAACATTCCGCCTCTAAAAATTTCTGCAAAATACGCCGCATAATTCAGTACAAATGCCAGTACCGCAGCCGTTGTACGGTCCAGTACCAGATATTCCCCAATGACAGGCAACATCGGTAGACCAAAACAAAAGAACAATAATTGCAGCAATAGCGGCGTGCCTCTTATAACATAAATGTACGTGTGCATCAGCCAGGCAATAGGTTTAAACCGACTTTTGGCCAGCAGTGTAACGATAAACCCCAGCGGAATAGACAAGATGAGCGTAATGAAAAATAAAATAACCGTCATCTGTGCCCCTTCAAGCATAGGCTTCATAATTCGTAAAATATATTCCATACTCATAACCTTCGACTCCTAAACCCTTAGTTCATTACACTACATATTAATTTAATACTTTATCTTCACCGAACCATTTTTTTGAAATCTCAGCTGCTTTTCCGTTCTTGTGTAGCTCATCCAAAGCAGATTGTAGCTGCGTCAACAGCTCTTCATTCCCTTTTTTCACGCCGATGCCGTATTCCTCAGGGGCCAGTGATTCATCAAGCAGCTTATACGTCCCTTGTTCCTTGGACATATAATACTTGGCAACAACCTCATCAATGACAACTGCATCCAGGCGACCAGTTTTCAAGTCTGTCAAAGCGAGAACGTTGTCCGGGTACTCGGACACTGACTTCAATTTACTTTTAATCGGATTCGCATCCAATGCATCGGCTGCTGAGGACAACGTCTGGAGTCCCACCGTTTTGCCCGCCAGATCAGCCAGCTTGGAAAGACTGGAGGTAGCTGGAACAACAATGACCTGACTGTTTTTCAAATATGGCTTCGTGAACAGTACTTTTTCCTTACGCTCATCTGTAATGGTGTATCCATTCCAAATGAGATCAATACGTCCACTGTTCAGCTCGGATTCTTTGGCAGACCAGTCAATCGGCTGGAATTCCACTTGCTTGCCCATTTGTTCCCCTGCCGCCTTCGCATAATCAATATCAAAACCGGTCAGCTCATTATTTTCATCTCTAAAGCCCATCGGCGCGAATTTATCATCAATTCCAATAATCAACTTGCTGCTATCCTTAGCGCCGGAACATCCGGCCAACACGATCATAATCAACCCAATCATCATCGTAAACATGGCTGCTTTTCTCATCTTATTCCCCTCCAACAATGGTGACCCCCGTATTCAAAAACAGGTGGCAAACGCTTTAGTTCGTTAACACGTTATCAGAGTATCATCATAACATACCGCAGGATACTCGTCGAGAGGAATCAGCGGAATCTTAGCCTTATAAACATGGAAAACTTGTGACGAAAATTTGACCTGTGTTCTATAATGTAAAACCTTACCTTGACATGTTACCTTATCCGTTTTATCATTTCCTAGTATTCTTATATACTTTTATTTATTTCGAAGATTCAGCAGCAATAGAATGTAAATCAGCTTGATAGACAGGAGAAATAAAGTCCCATGTACATTTTAAAACGTCTTTTCACGATGCTCATTACGTTATGGATTATCGTCACTTTAACGTTTATTATCATGCACATCATTCCGGGAGATCCATTCTCGAACGATTCCAAGACGATTCCGGAGGCCGTATTGCAAAACATGCGTGCTAGGTACAATCTGGACAAGCCGCTCGCTGTGCAGTATGTGTTGTATCTCAAAAATCTCCTCGTGCTGGATATGGGGCCGTCTATTCAATCGAAAACGACTGACGTAAATATGCTTATCGCCAGAGGCTTTCCACCTTCTGCACTGCTGGGTATTCAATCCATCGTGGTTGCGATTATAGCCGGTATTGCGCTTGGAACATTGGCTGCTTTACACCATAATCGACCACTGGATTATATTTCGATGTTTATCGCCATTGTGGGTATTTCCATACCCAGCTTCATATTGGCACCACTGTTAATCAAGTATGTTGCCGTCAAATGGCATCTGCTTCCGGTCGCCTCATGGGGAACCTGGCAGCATACGGTGCTTCCATCGCTAGCTCTCGCTGTTTCACCTCTTGCTGTTATCGCCCGTTTTATGCGGACAAGTATGCTGGAAGTCATGCATGAGGAATACATACGCACCGCCAAAGCGAAAGGATTGTCCTCTTGGGCAGTAGTCATTCGTCACGGACTACGCAATGCATTGATTCCGGTGCTGTCCTTTATCGGACCGCTATTCGCTTCCGTGATTACAGGTACCTTTGTCGTCGAAAAAATATTCGCCATTCCCGGCATCGGTAAATATTTTGTAGACAGTATCTTTAACCGGGATTATCCAGTCATTATGGGTACGACCATTTTCTACAGTGCCATTCTGGTCGTCACCTTATTTTTAATTGATATTTCCTATCGCCTTGTCGATCCACGAATCAAATTAGTCAGCAAAGGAGATTAACATGAAAGCAGCACCTACTGTCGAAAAGGACAGCCTTTTTAGTCTTGTAGACCGCAGCCAGATGCCCACCCCCGCGTTGACCAGACCCCAAGAGTCACCATGGCGGGATCGGCTTCGCAGACTTTTTAACAACAAGCTTGCTCTGTTGGGGCTTTCCCTACTTATCATCATTATTGTGCTGGCGATTGTCGGACCTTCCATGGTTCCTTATGCTCCGAGTGACCAGTCCCTTTTGAAGACGAATCTCTCTCCTTCGAAAGAGCATTGGTTTGGCACGGATGATCTGGGCAGGGACGTATGGGCACGGACATGGGCCGGAGCTAGAATTTCACTTATGATTGGTTTTGCTGCTGCTGCCATTGATTTAGTGCTTGGCATTCTCGTCGGCTGTGTAGCTGGTTATTGTGCAGGCCATGGTAAAATGGGCGACCGAATCGACAATGTCCTGATGCGAATTATTGAGATTTTGTACAGCATTCCTTATCTGCTGGTCATCATTCTGCTGCTCGTCATTATGAAGCCCGGCCTGCTCACGATGATTATTGCTTTATCTATTACTGGATGGGTCGGCATGGCACGGGTAGTACGTGGGCAAATCCTACAGCTCAAGCAGCAGGAATATGTACTGGCAGCCCGTAGCCTGGGAACATCTCATTCACGCATCATTTTCAGGCATCTACTGCCGAATGCAGCAGCAATCATTATCGTAAATTTGACGTTCACTATTCCGTCGGCTATTTTTGCCGAATCGTTCCTGAGTTTTCTTGGTCTGGGGATTCAGTCTCCTTCGGCCAGTTGGGGGACGATGGCTAACGATTCGCTCGGCGTTATTTTAAGTGGTCAATGGTGGCGTCTATTCTTCCCCGGTCTGATGATATCGCTCACCATGCTGGCGTTTAACACACTTGGAGACGGGCTTCAGGATGCACTTGACCCGCGTTCACAGCATTAAAAACACAGATATCCAAATTGGACAAGGAGGGGTGTCAACATGATCCGCAGCTTCTCGCCTAACCGCAGAAAAAACGGCAGTTCCTTTATGGAAGTGCGCACACGCGGCATACCTGCCGGAAAGGAGGTTGAATAAATCCCGGCTGATCGTTTCGCTCTCTATATATTACTGATTTGAAATCGCTTTGGGATTTAAACACAACGTTCAAATAACTAACCATAATAATGGAGGAAAACCACGATGAAAAAAATGCATTGGATGACGATCATCTTACTTTTAGCCGTAACGGCTTTGGCAGGATGCTCTGGCACTGCAGACAAGACAGCAAGCAACGACTCGTCCGCTGCGTCTCAAGCAGATGTCCCGCAAGAAATTACAGCCAATCTGGCAGGTGGCGAGCCTTATACACTGGACCCTGCTTTCGCCTCAGATACAACGTCCTATTTTGTCATTGATAACCTGTATGAAGGGCTGTATACATACGACAAAGCCGGTAAAATCGTAGAAGGTGCTGCCAGCAAAGTAGACGTGTCTCCTGACGGTAAAACATACACCTTTACCATTCGTGACGGCGCAAAATGGTCGAATGGTGACCCGCTGACAGCTAAGGATTTTGAATACTCCTGGAAACGGGTACTGAATCCGAAAACGGCTGCTTATGATCCTTCTGCCCTCTACTACATCAAAGGTGCCGAAGCGTACAACACAGGCAAAGGTAAAATTGAAGACGTAGGTGTTACGGCTAAAGATGATAAGACGCTTGTCGTTGAGCTAAAATCACCGCTGAGCTTCTTCCCTACGATTGCTGTCGGTCACGCCTATTTACCTGTGAACCAAGCTGTTGTAGAGAAAAGCGACAAATGGGCAGCTGAAGCTAACACGATTGTCGGCAACGGCGCGTATGTAGCCAAGGAATGGAAACATAACGAACAAATTACGCTGACGAAAAACGATCAATACTGGAACAAAGATGCCATTACGATGGCAACGATTAACTTCAAAATGGTGCAAGACTCCACAACCTATTATCAAATGTACAAAACAGGTGATTTGGATCTGATCCTGAGCCTTCCTGTAGATACACTGGATCAGGAAAAGAGCAGCAAGGAATTCCTGTCGCACCCATCTTTTAGTGTGTACACGTATTCTTTCAACGTAAAACAAAAGCCGTTTGACAATAAAAAAATCAGACAGGCCATTGCCTACGCCATCGACCGTGAAGCACTGGCTACCAACGTAACCAAAGGTGGCGAGACTCCGGCATACGGCTATGTTCCATACGGAACAACAACACCGTCCGGCAAGGACTTCCGTGATGAAGCGCCGAAAAAATACTATGAGTTTGATGCAGCAAAAGCAAAACAATTGCTGGCCGAAGGTCTGAAAGAAGAAGGTTTGACCAAGCTGCCTCCGATCACTTTCAAATACAACACATCGGACAAGCATAAAAAAGTAGCTGAAGCCATTCAGGAAATGCTGAAAACGAACCTGGGCGTTGAAGTGACGCTGGAGAATCAGGAATGGAAAACATACATTGATACCTTTAAACAAAAGAACTTCCAGATTGCCCGTATGGGCTGGGAAGGAAACTTCCTTGATCCGCTTGGCGTATTGGGACACTATACTTCCAAAAATTCGAACAACTTTACCAACTGGAGCAACCCGGAGTATGACAAGCTGATCGAATCCTCAACCTTTGAGCTTGATCCGGCAAAACGTTTTGAACAGCTTCACCAGGCGGAAGACGTATTGATGGAAGATCTGCCGATTATTCCGATCCAGTTCTCTGCGGACACCGCATTAATTAGTCCTAAAATTCAAGGCATCGTATTCGATGCTCGTTCGAACCCGGATCTCCGTTTTGCAAAACGGGTCGAAAAATAATGATTTTACGTTTCGGGATCACTACCCTGATGGTCGGTACCTTAGGATTTCTATCCGCCGCACCCCATCTCGTGTACGGTCGTGAAAACCTGGCTACCGCGAATCTGCTATTTCTGTTAGGATTGCTAGGCTTGGTAATCGGTGCAATCTTCCATGTCCTGCAAAGTGGCTTTCTCACCCTCTTTCTGCGGGGATTTGCCGACATCGGGCAGTTGTTCATTCGTCAATCCAAGGCATTGCAGGAGGAAAATGAACGTTTGCGTTCCGATGAATCTCTGTCAGCCTGGAAAACATCCATGTTCCGCCACCTCAAGGTATATACTTCGGGGTGCGGAACGGGACTTATATTTTGCTCGATAGTATTAATGGGGATGAGTTAGGGGGATGAGGAGCTTTCTTGCAGTTGGTGGGCGCTGCACGTGCAGATTGTTCTTCCGAACGCTTCGCTTCACCAGAACAATTCTGCCGGCTCCGCTAACAACCGCCATAATGCTTCTATCGTTTTAGAGATTTGTAAGATGAAAAGAGAGAGTTCCGCAAAGCGTTTGCTAGCGGAACTCTCTCTTCTTGCATTTTTTATATTAAACTTTGAAAAAAGTCTCATAGTACAATACTTAGTAGCCTTAATAAATATGCTTTTCCTTCGCTTCTTGCAGCCATGACGGGAACTCGTTAAGCAATAATTCGTACAATTGATTGTCTTCCATAGATTCGATATCTTGTATTTGAAAGAAGTTGGCATTATCTACCACACGACCTTCTATGTTGTCGAGCTTCTTTAACACACCAAAATCGGATTCACCCACACCGATAAATTGCCAGAAAATTGGCTCTCCTGATGAATCAATAACTGCGTTGTCAATATTGTCCCCTTTGCCACGCTTCACACCGCCATCATTAATAAAAATAACAAAAGCCGGATCTGAAGAGGGTTCTTCCTTGGTGTACTTGGCTATGACATCGCGCATCACTGGAGGCTCATCATTTCGACCAAACTTGGGTAAATAATCATTGGACAAAATATGTTTTTCCACATAGTTGTCAACGTCATTTTCGGTAACGGATGGCAACCGTGAAAAACGGTGATCATAGACCCACACATCCAGTACACCATCATCATCCAAAGAACTCGCTACAGCAACAATTCGCTCCAACACTTTTTGAACGATCCCATTTTTGTACAAACTTCTCATAGATCCTGAAATATCGAGCACTAATCCAACTCTCGCGGTCACATTCGTTAGATTCTTTTTAGTTAGTACCAATTGCGCATTCTTTTTAAGTAAAGAAATACCGCTCATGTTCCCCACGCTCCTCTATGCTGTTTTCACTAGTCCATTTAACCTACCATCTGCGTCGTCGCTCGTCGCCACTTAGAGGAAAGTCGCTCAATTCTCCGAGTTGGTCATGTGCAGCCTTATAAATGCGGAGGATCGCTTGCACCTTGTTAAAATCATTGTCTTCCGGACCGAATCCTTCCATATACATCCTTTGGATAATGTTTTGGAAAAAATCCATACGCTCGCGGATGGAATCCTGTTCGATTTGCAGCACATCTTCAAAGCTGTGTGTCTCAGCAAATTCAGACAGCTCATCAAAATCCTGTTCCTGATATCGCTCTCCCCGAGTTTCGGGATTGAGATCAATAGAGGTACGCAGGGTTGACAATAAAATATTTTCCCGTGCCAGCATGACATGAAAATCTTTGTTCTTAAACAGATCCGTAACGATCAGACGGCACATTTCCTTGTTTTGCAGCAGAATCCCATCAAAGGGATGTAGCGTCCACACACCGTAGTTAAAAAATAAATTAAAATTGAAGCTGCTGCTCCCATACTGATATACAATGTTGATTTTCGATTCATCGATGATTTCAAATGAAAATTCCAGCATGCATTCTCCTTTGGGATTCCAATATTTAACTCTATCCTATCAGAAAATGCATGATTTTCAATAAAAAATTTTATTTCACAGTTTCATTTAACTCCACAATAGAGTCTGCTTTTTCACTACTGGCAGCCACGAGTAAAAAGACAATCACACACCCCAAAATAAAGGACATCATACGCTCATTCTCTCCTTTGTCATTTCGCTTTTTAAGAGTTTATGCACGAGAATGCTATATATGTTCATCATGTCCTTTATGCTCCGCTGCCAAACCAAAGAAAGACGCCTTTGGGAATCACCCTGGCGTCTTTTTTCATAGATTATTGTGTTATTGAATATTAGTTATCAGTTCAAAAACGAACTTAGCCCCTCAGAAGAATGGTTGTCCTTCAGTGGTTTGGATTGTTCTTTCCCTTCGATGCCCAAACGCTGGCTAAGATTGGCATTGATTGCTGTCATTTTACTTGTATAATCGTGGCAACTTTCAATAATTCGACGGTTCGATTTTTCAGACAGATCCAAAGCAGATACCAAATCACCAATCGCCTGATTCACAGCCTCCAATGACATAGAAGGCTTGCTAAGCAGATCCGTTGTTCTCTCAGTCGTCGTTTTGAGAAGCTTCGCATTTTCCTTGAATTGATCCTCAATCGTACGGTTAGTCGCATCAACGGCCGAAATAATTTTATCTTGATCCGCCAGTGCCATCGCGATCATAGCCGATACGGTGATCAGATTCGATGTTTTATCAATCGCATTATTAACAGAATCAATCAGTTTATCATTGTTATCATTAATAATATCCGTTGCTGCAATCGCCTGATTGTATAACAAAATCATTTCAGTCATCGACTGTGTGCGAGTAACCACTTTGCGCAATCCCCGCTCCAGATGAGGCTTACGATTTTCATTTTCCGGCTTGGCAATCTCGGTTTCGAACAGCTCTTTCAAGCGATTACCAAAGGCAATTTTCGTCTGTAAATTGTAGATTTCTTCAATGGAAGCCTTCTTCAACTGTCTCATGCTGACAATATTCTCTTCCAGATTATCCTTACCATCTCTCAAGGCAGTAATGATTTTCTCGATGTTCGTCTTCACCGACTGATACTTGTAGATATAGTTTTTCAACGGGCTTTTACGCAGGAGCTTGCCAAAAAAACCTACATCTTTACTCTGCTGGAGCGTTTCGCATTCATCCCGGAGTTTTAAGATCATATTTGAAACCTCAGCCCGATCACCGGACATGAGGTCGTTTACCGGACGATCCAACATTTTAAGGGTTTGTCCCGCCCGTTCCTGCGTTTTAACCCCCAGCTTGCCAATGTCATCCATTAAGGTATCCAGACTCATAACATCGCTTTGCGATACCTTTTGAATCAGCTGTGAAGCCTCCTCAGTCACCTTTTGTTCATCTTCTTTTTTCAATTCAGCCCATGGGGTCGCCATGATGCTAACCTCCTATTCTGAAAACAACTGTTGCCCAAGGCTAATAGTGTTTTTCAGAGCAGCTATGCTGCTGATTTTTTATTCTATTAAAATAACCTACAATTCGGAGCTGCTGTACCGCTGGTGAATAAGCTCTGCTTTGCTCTGTAATTCCATCAGGTCCTTATGCTCCACCGTGGATACAATTACAGATATTTTGCTATCTACATCTCGCAATCCGTTTAGTAGCGTCCTGCGGTTGGTCCGTTTCGCGTCGCCACTGAGACGAAGAAACGGGTTAATCAGTCCATTCAAGTCCTTCAAAATCAATCGCCGAACCGTGTGATTCACTTCACTATTGTTCAATTCATGCAAAAGCGGGATGACCCGCTGCAAACGTGCAAATAGAGCCAGCGCCTTCTCGACAATCTCGTTATCAAGCGCATCTTTCTGTCCCTCGGAGATCACCATATCCTCCAGTACTTCCAAATACTCCATGACCTGAGCAAATTCACTGCTCACCTGATCCGGCAAACGTGCTTGTCCTGTTATAGACTCTCGCGGTGCGGCGATTTCCTTTTTATGTTGCTGTGCCTGATCAGCCTGCTCCTGCATCACCGGAATCACGGAACCGGTCAGATTAGGACGAGGATGGCGAACAGCCATGACAGCACTGTATCCTCCGATACAAATGATCGGGATTGCCAGACACACAAACAACGGCAACCAATAACTTAGTAAAAGCGCAATCAGGTAGCTGACCACAGCAATCGTGGCACCCCACATTTTAGAAGTCATAGCTTATACCTCCTGACGTAAACCCTTACCATATTGTAGAAAACAATATTTGCCTATGTCAATGTAAGGATTTGCGTATCGTGATTGGCTGCTCGATATGACTGGCTAGAATGTCGTATTGCGGGTGTAGTGGACCGATTTCATAACCCAAAGCCGATTTCACCGCCAGATAAGGAAAATTGATACCTGACAAGCACGATACATGAAGTCCTCCAGACATCCGCGGATTGATCTCTAGCAACTTGGCCTGCTCGCCGTTATATTTCACTTGAATGTTATAATTGTACGGAATGTGATACGCCTCAGCGACCTTCTCTGCCACCTTCAACAGCTCAGGATGCTGCTCCAGCAGCCGTAATCGTCCTCCTGCCTTCCTACGCGGAACAGCTGCTAACAATTTTCCGTTTCGGTCAGCCAAGCAGTCGATACTGTATTCGTATCCCTCCAGCAGTTCCATCACCATCAAATTGGGAAACGTCTCTGTGGAAGACAATACGCGATAGGCCTCCTCGAACGAAATATGATTCAGTGCATGGCCGAACAGTTCCTCCAGCGGATCACGTTTATTATCAATGATACGAAAGCCCATTCCACCTTCTGCATTACATGGCTTGAAACACACCTTGTGCCCAAGCGCTATTAATGACTCGTAAGCCTGTTTAAACTGCTCGGCATTACTGGCAATGGCATAATCGGGAATGGTGACAATATCCTTTTGACGAATAGATTCATAAAAAAGATCCTTCTCCATCAATTGCTCCAGCAGTTCGGTATCCCGGCACACCATTACTTCTGTACCAATATCGTCGAACAAATAAAGATGCTTGCTAATATCGAGCATATTCCACCGCGGAATAAAGATATCAATTTCATGGCGTCTGCAAAAATCAGCACAAAACTGTGCATACTCCACACCGCTCGTGCGCGGCTCAACTTCAGCTACATCACTGGCCTGTAGTGCCATGTGCTGCGGATCAGAGTGTGTGGCATAGATCTCGAACGGAATACCGTCCTCATTGTTACGAATAGCATTCATATAATGATACACCACCGAAAACCAGCGGTTAAAATACACTTTCACCTTCTTCACAGCGCCACGTCCCCTATTAGTTTAATCATGAAGTACGAGCCGCTGACACGCTCCCGTGCACTTCATAGACATATTCCATAATTTCATCCGCTGCATAAACCCCCGACACTTCCGTAAATCGGTAATTGACCTCCAGCTTATCCCGCAGCTGTTCCCGGTACAATTCACCATGACGCGGGGCGATCGCATAGTCGGCATAATCAAGCAGACAACGGTCCAGTAAAGAGTCACCGGATGCAACCACAACTCCCCCATTGGTGAGGTTACGGATATGCGCCACGGCTGCCTGTTTATTCACGGCCGCAGGCACCAGATATACTTTGCGCCCTTGAATGGATACCTCCCAGCCCATTTCATGCATCATCCGCCCCTTCTCCAGCACCTGTTCCAGCGGCATCCGATCCCGTTCAATTACAAAAGCATAAAATAGTTCATCGCAAAAACGCTCGTTTACGACCCAGTCTTCATGAAGAACCTGTCCGAACACCTGGCGTGCCTCTTCCGCATGAGCACCATCGCGGCGTACTTGTTCGTGAATACGTCGATTCCACTCTCGGTCCACCTCGCCTCCGACAATGATGTTTCCGCCATTACTCGTCACGGCATAGGCGGGAACCAGCTCCGTCTGAAACACGGTGATTCGTCTATACTGTTCCATGGTCCGAGTTGTCACAGGCATAAACATGACATCAGCCGGTAGTGTCTTGAGCCATTGCAAAGCTTGTGCAGAAATAAAGGCCGACGTCGCCCCATCGATCTGTTCCGCAGGCAACAGACCAGGGGACTCCAGCGGTACACCAAGCGAGCGTTTGGAGTAAATCAGCGTCTGATCCAGGTCACTGGCGTAGATCATTCTTGTCCCCCCTTGAGCGGCTTGATGATTCCGCAACAGGAATAGGTCAATCCTTCAAATACCTCAACAGGCACTCCACGATCCTTGGCCAGCAGCATAATATGCTGAAGATTCGGATTATCTTCACGGTCAATCAGAATTTTCCATGGCACCCTGCGGAGCAGTACGCGAGTCGTCTCCCCCACTCCCGGCTTGACCAGATTAATATCCCGAATCCCAAATGCCTGCTGAATCGCCTCAATATCCCGTAAGCCCTGCCACGTCACGACAGGCGGATTCAATGTCATCTGTTCCGCATAGGCAGCCGCCGTTTCAGCCACGGCTTGAAAATAACCGGACACCGTATCCACAAACGTATTGGATTGATCCACCGACCGCCAGGATTCATAAAATTTAGCCCCATGAAAATCGTCCGGACCTATCAGATCATCGCGTAATACCGTCCGGCTCATCAGACCTGATACGGTTGAATTCAGACAAGCGCTCGGGATCAAATAATCTTCTCGTGTACCAAAGGTCTCCGAGCAGCTGCCCGGATCGGCCAGCACCGCCAGATCATCATTTAGGCGCAGCCCGTAATCTGCATTCATCTCACGGCAGGCCTCGATCAACACCTGACGAATGGCGCCTTTCCCCGTCCAGCCATCGACAAACTGAAGTTCAATCCCCAGCCCATGCTGCTGTAGAATGTACAAAATAGCATTCCGGTCAATGCCTTTGCCACGAATAATAGAAATACTGTAATGCGGCAAGGATACGCCATATTTCCAGTCAATATAACGCTTGATCAGGATACCAATAGGCGTCCCTGCTCTGGCAAGAGAAACAATCGCCGTGTTCAATCCTCTTTTTCTCACAATCATCTCAGCCACAGAAGCTGCCGCTAATGCAACCTTTTCGGCAGATTGGGCAAGCGTGTCGTGAAACAATCCAATATACTCTGCTGTGGGCTGGTATTCCACTGGCAGCATTTCTGAATAATGGACGCCTGACTGTATCGCTTCTTCCCGATCCTCCGTCCCTTTTTCCAACGCAACCCGGCTCAAATCCTTTAATAAAAAAGTGACATCCGAGGCAGGATAACTGCCTAGCGGTACGGGCGGATGAATGTTCTTCTGCTGTATTTGCTCCATAAGTGCTTGCTTCATATCCGCGCTCCTTTACTCTCCTGCCTAGTTAAACCATTAAAATAAACGACATGCACTTTATCACAACCCAGACGGCTCAATGCCTCCAACATGGGCTTCATTCGCTCTGGGTCCGACTCTCTTTCCAGCAAAACGAATATTTCGTCATACTGACCTGGCTCTACATTATAAATAAAATTGCGTACCGTACTGTCCTCAGGTGAGGGATAGGTCACACCACTTGCGACGCCATACCCTTCTTCTCTATGGGGATACACCGGGCTGCGTGTGGTGGACTGATAATATACGTTCGGGCCTAACTCCGCTGCAATCCGCATTGGAATGTACATGAATTCCCCCGTACCCATTACCAGTGTTCGTTGTCCTGAACGAAGTTGGTTCAGTCGTTCAGCTGTGTACGCGATTTCTGCATCCAGCGCTGAGTTGTCAGCGGATTGTAGACCAAACCGGCCAGTATATTTAAGATAAGGAGCTGTATTGGCGTACCCGTCGGTAGATATGGAGGTGTGTGATATCCGCTCAAAAGCGGAAGCATCCTCTTCAAAACAGCGGGCAATTGTTCCAGACAAATCCTTATTAATCTCTGCGCTGCTAGTGGCTGCATGCTCTGCGTTCCCGGCCTGTCCGGCATATTCTGTGTGGTCCAGTATCGGTGCTCCCTGTATTTCTATCTTTCCTTTGAGCAAACTTAGAGGCGTAATCCTAATACCTAGCTCAGCTTCCAGATCGGCAAAAGCCTGCTCATCGCTGTCTGTCCGCCAGTCCAATAACGAAGCTATCACATATTGTTTGCGCGGAAAATGCTCCTGAATATCCCGTATAATATTAAGCGTTGTTTTTCCTGTCGTAATCTCATCATCTACCAGCACAATGGGTTCATCTCCAGCAAAAGCATCCTCATTCAGTGCATAACAACGATGATCAACAGCATGAGAATGCTCTTCTTCAAACCGAATAATAGGCCGAAGGCCCGGAATATCCTCGCGTGTCGTATGAATATACGTGGCACCGCCATCAAACAACCGATACATGCTGTGTCCCAGTGCTGTAGCGGTCTCGGCAAAACCAACAAATTTAATCGGTTCTGGAAAAGAAAAAGCCAAACGCTCATCCATCAGCTTTTGATAAGCCTTTTTTGCATAATTCGGGTCAAGGAGTCCTCTCACGGCCTCTCCAATCAGTTTATCCATCTGTTGTCCTGACTGTGGGACAAGCTCTTTATATAGCAGGATCGCCAGTGCCGCCCCACTTAACAGAGAGGTGTATGGATTTACCGGAATATGCTTGCCCAGCACCTTGCTGACAAACAAAAACGAACGCTTTTTGTTGACCCGTGCCGCCATTGCAAACAGCTTGTCCACAGGAAGACGGAATGGATTATGAGTCTCCGTAATTTTAACGCTGAACTGCTCCAGAATTGGCAGCAGATGTGTTTTCGTGGTTGGGTAAGAGACTGACAAAATGTTGTTGTTCATGTAACACCCCGTATACTTTAGATCTATTTATAATACGATAAGCCCAATTCAAATGAGGCTTAATTTCATTCATTTTGTTGGCATAGGTGCTCTTGAATACACCTAGGCTACCGTCGTTACGTTCAACAATTTCAAGTGCATCCATATACTCTTCATGGGTCACCGCATACATGGCCTGTACCGGCTTAATGTGGGACGGGTGAATGATCGTTTTGCCAATAATCCCATTCTCTTTATCCATCATGACTTCGCGAATCAGTCCGTCCACTGCATCTGAGATGAAGTCCATTCGCAAGTGGCGTCCCGGCTTCCCAAATGCGTCTTCGAAGGGCGATACTCTTAATTGAGGTTTAAAGATACGTTCTCGGTGAGAGAAATACTCCCATACAGGACCGGAAACAACATAATCCGAGTCCACGCGTCCGAACAAGTTAATAATATCTGCGATGCAATCCCGAATGACGGCAATTTCATAAATCGTAATATCCGGGCTGCGTCTCAGCCCATACAGACTGGAGAAATCGGTGGCCCCAATTCGTACATTCAGCACATATTCCTGAACCTCGTCCAAAATTTCTTTAATCGCCAGCAGTTCTTTCCAACGAGTTTCCCGATAAATAATTTTAGAGCTTTCGAGAATCGGCAATCCATACAACACAGGCGTACGGCTTGCGTCTCCTGCCCCTGTATGCATAGTCCGGTTATATTCAGCAATGAGTGCAAAATACGCCCGTCCATTATCAGAAGAGAACTTGGGGAGGACAAAGCCCGTGAGCAGCGCCAGGGTTTCTCCCAAACTGTTCAGCAGTCGTTCCAGCTGTTCCACAGAGCGCACACGTACAAACAGCAAAGGTAATTGCTGTTCACTCATCATCCCTGTCCGTACATAGGACAATAGTAGAAGCAGTTGCTGTGCCAGCGATTCTTCGGCCTGTTCGACCTGCTGATCCCCTATAGCATCCTCCAAGTCCAGAATGACTGTGGTTAGTCCTTCATGCTTTCCATTTTTGATCTCTTGCGCTACTTCCGAGCGGGTTGCCGGCATGTACAAAGCCGCTCCTATGGCATAAGCCAATATATTTTTGGGTGAACGGTTATGAAACTCCATCGGTGGAGTACAGAAGATCGCTTCTACTTCCTCAGAGGTTAAATCATTAAAATATTTCAGGGCCCTTCCCCTCCTCTTGCTCTATCTCGCCTGACTGAAGCCCTGTGCCTCGGGTATAAAAGAAATCCCCCCTTAGTTTCAGGAGGGATTTCGCTATACTTTGTACATTAAGCCTCTTTGTCGGCCTTTTTCTTTCTTTTCGCCGAGCTAAGAATCATTGTGCCTACAAAGACGGCAATCAAAATGCCGAAGAATAATACTTGCGACATATGAAAGCCAAAAGCAGCAGCCAACATTTTACCCCCAATAATGGCGATCATAATAAAGGCTGTCTGTTCCAGTTCCGGAAATTTATCAATGAGCTTGAGGAACACTTGTGCAACACCACGCATCATCAGAACGCCGAGTATACCACCCAGGAACAGAACCCATACTTTCTCGCTCACACCAAAAGCGGCAATGACACTGTCAATACTGAAGGCAATATCCATCAGTTCGACCATTAATACGGTTTTCCAGAAAGAAGTAGGTTTGTTTTTCACTTCCCCATCACCCTCGGACTTGAATAAGCCCTTGTAAGCGATGTAGAGCAGATAAGCCGCACCCAGCACCTTAATCAGCGTGAACTTAATCAGGAAGGTACCCAAGCCGATGGCCAGAAACCTGAATATATACGCACCTAAAATCCCGTAAAATAAGGCTCTCTTCTGCTGCTCTTTTGGTAAATGCTTAACCATAACTGCGAGAACCAAGGCGTTATCCGCCGACAAAAGACCTTCCAGCAAAATGAGAGTTCCAATAATCCCCCAACTCACCGGGTCAGTAAGCGTACCTACCACATCACTCCATGAAAAGAAATGCCCGTAGTTCTCGCTGATATTTTTAAATAAATCATTCAACATGAAAAGAGTGCCTCCGATAATTCAATTTATTTACTACCCTGCGTCCAGCGCATGCCCCAGTTATATGCCTGATCCATTTCACGATGACCGCCATAAAACTGTACGAGTCTCTCAATACTAAACGTTTCATCGTTCACATTTTGGATCATTGCAATCGCACACATCCCTTTGCGATTGTCATGTTCATTCATATGAACGATAATGTCTGGCCCGTCCTTCTGGTACAGCGTGACTACCCCGTCTGCTTGTGACCAGTTCGTGACTCCTTCATAAATGAAGGTAAACACCAAAATTCGCTTAATTTCAGAAATTTTAGCCCCATTAATACGGAGATTTTCCCCTGTTTTCACAGAGCCCGTACGGTCGTCACCATCCAGAGCAATGTACGGGAAGCGATTTAGAGAACCGAAAACTTCCCCAAGCGCCTGAACGACACCTTTATCCCCGTTCTTCATCTCATACAAGCAGCCCAGATCCAGATCGACACCCTTGGAGCCACGACTGAAAAAGCCTTTGCTCTGCTGTACCTGATTCCAGTTCAGATTGATTAGGATTTCACCTAATCCGCCTGAGCCCTTTTTCAGATTAATGGTGTCGCCCTTTTTCTTCAGCTCAATTTTCCGCAGATTCAGATTTACCGGAGTTGCAGATGGCTCTGGCTTTGGAACAGGAGGTGCAGGCGGCGGTGTGGGTACTGGTCGAGGTGCTGGAGGTGGTGTAGGCACCGGCACCGGAGGGGCCGGATTATTTTCCACTTCAATGCCGAAATTTTCACACAACGCATCCAATCCACCGGAAAAACCTGCGCCTATCGCATTAAATTTCCACTCACCGTTATGGCGGTACAGCTCGCCTATTACAATGGCCGTCTCGACTGTAAAGCCACTATCCAAATTAAATCGTAAAACCTCTCCACTTATCGGATGAGCAAAACGTATAAATCCGCCTTGAACCTGTCCAAAATTTTGCCGTTTCTGATCCGCATCATATATGGTCAGTGTAAACGCAATCTTCTCGATATGGGAAGGTATTCTGGTTAGGTCCAGGGAAAATTGTTTCTTGTCACCAAACTGTTGTCCATCTGAATAGGTGATAAAAGGTGTAGTCGGATTATTGTAAAAGATCAGATCCTCATCGCCTGATACTTTCCCTCCAGGGCCCAGCAAAAATGCAGAAGTATCAAGTTCCAGAGCCGTTGAGGACTCCCAACCGATCCCTATGTTGACATGGCTCAGGCCCGGATTCGTTTTGGTCAAATCCACCTTCTGCCCCTTTACTACGATAACAGCCATGATTGTGTCACCTTTCTGTCCGTTTGTCGTGTTCAGCGTACGCCCTTCAATGGCTTAAAAAGAAAGGGGTAGCGCCCTTTGGACACCACCCCCATGTGGATATTATTGAGCGTCCAAGCCATAGTTTTTAGCAAGCGCACCCAATCCACCAGCAAAACCACTACCGATAGCCTGGAATTTCCAGTCTGCATTGTGACGGTAAAATTCACAGAATACCACAGCTGTTTCGGTGGAGAAATCCTCTCCCAAATCGTAGCGCAACACTTCACGATCCGTTGCCGCATCTACCACACGTACAAAGGCATTGGACACTTGTCCAAAGTTTTGCGCACGTGCCTCATAGTCATAAATCGTAACTGTAATTCCGATACGATGGATATTTGCAGGAATCTTTGCAAAATCAATAATAATTTGCTCGTCATCCCCGTCGCCCTCACCTGTGCGGTTATCGCCTGTATGAGTAACAGCACCCGCTCCACCTGTTGGGTTATTGTAGAATACAAAATCGTCAGCTGCCTTCGCTTTACCATCCTCATATAGCAGGAAAGCCGAAGCATCCAAGTCAAATTCTGCGCCGCCACTATATTTATTGGTATCCCAGCCAAGACCTACGACAACACGAGTCAAGCCTGGATTCGTTTTGGTCAGATCAATACGTTGTCCTTTGGAAAGACTAATCGTCATACTGCATACCTGCCTTCTTTGTGTAGATTTTTTAAGCTAAGCCGTAATCACGTGTCAAGCCCGCAAGACCATCCTGGTAACCGCTGCCAATGGCATTGAACTTCCACTCACCGCTATGGCGATACAGCTCGCCTACCACGACGCCTGTTTCGATCGAAAAATCTTCTCCCAGATCAAAGCGAACCAATTCTTCGTTGTTTGCCTCATTTACGATACGCGCGTAGGCACGGGACACTTGTCCAAAGTTTTGGCTGCGTTCTTGTGCATCATAGATCGTAATCGTAAAAGCGATTTTTTCTACGTTAGCAGGTACATTGCTCAGATCAACTTTAATTTGCTCGTCATCTCCGTCACCTTCACCTGTGCGGTTATCTCCGGTATGAACGACAGAACCGTTCTCGTTTTGTGGATTATTAAAGAAGACGAAGTTCTTTTCCGTTTCCACTTTGCCGTCCGCATTCGCCAAAAATACGGATACGTCCAAGTCAAAATCTTTACCGCCATCGTACTTATTGGTGTCCCAGCCGAGACCAACCGTGATTTTGGACAAGCCTGGGTTTGTTTTCGTCAAATCGATTTTTTGACCTTTAGATAAGTTAATTGCCATGAGTAAGTACCCCGTTTCTCATTAGTTTTGTATGAGCAATCTAAAATTACATATAACGCTGAGCCAGCACATCAATATGTACGGCATGGGTGCCTGCACCGATTGCAGCAAACTTCCATTCGTCGTTATGGCGATAGAGTTCTCCGCAGATCAGTGCAGTCATTCCCTCAAAATTATCAGATAAATTAAACGTCACCAGTTCCTTAGAATTAGCACCGTCCAGAATGCGGATATACGCTTTCTCGATCATGCCGAAATCCTGTTTCCGGTTTACGCAATCATATATATTCACAACAACAAGCACTTTATCGACATTGGCCGGAATCCGTGCCAGGTCAATCATAATTTGTTCATCATCGCCGTCACCTTCTCCGGTCAGATTATCACCGGAATGCACGACTGAGCCGCACGGGCTTTTTTTATTATGGAAGCATACTACATTGTCAGATTGAGTTAGTTTCCCGTTGGCATCCAGCAAAATGGCAGAAGCATCACAATCAATATTGGGTTGCTTCTTGAAACCAAAAAATCCTTTGGACTGCACGGGGTCCCATCCCAATCCGGCTATAACCTTGGTTAGTCCTGTGTTTCCCTTGGTCAAATCAATTTTCTGGCCCTTGACCAGATTAATTACAGCCACTGATTAACACACCTCCCTTCCATAAAATTTACAGACTAAATTCAGACGGATTCAAACCAAGCGCACCACAAATCTCAGCAACAATCCGTTGCTCATTGGCATCAAAGTCACCGTCAGCTGCACCAATGGCACTGCATACGCCGACGACAAGTCGACCTACTTCAGGCTTGCCTTTCAATTTACTAATCGCTTTCAATGCTTCCTGTTTGCCGATTTCAGGTGAAAATTCAAAGTTTGCTACATAGTGATTGAAACGGTTGATGACCTCACCCATATCAAACACTTTCAATTCCTCACTGATATTTATGTATCCGGCCATTTTTGTTTTTTCTTCCGGACTAATAGTACCGTCTGCAAATGCCACTAATGCACAACCTGCAACAACAGCTTCCATAAAATCTTTGTTCTTAAATTTCTTAACCTGGTCGCCCAGTCCTTTTTTAGTTGTATTCAACCAATTTTTAAATGTACTCATATTTCCCTCCACAATTACGTATTTGGGTATAATCTATCCTAGTTAATTTCTTCCTTTACTATAACCTGAATTACGATCTTATTCTACAATAATATACAAAAATGCGGTAAATCCGATCTACCTTTTGTAGGTATCCTCTCTATCTTTAGCCCTATATTCTGTCGAAAGTATCTCTTCCATTATCACCCATTTGATAGCGCAAATGCAAGTTTGTAGAATGGTAGACTTCTATGGATATGCAACAAAATACAGTTGCTATTCTACATATACGGTTTTGCTAAGGTAAACGTTGCACATACTTGCGGATCACAGCATACAAAAATAGCGTCGACCAAATTTAGGACGACGCTATTTTCACTTCAATCTATTAGGTTCGGTCGTATATAGCTACTCTTTTAATTCCGAAGCTGAAAACCTCTATCTAATGTAGGATATCTCTTTCACGTTGTTTAAACAAGTGACACACGCAGTCTACCCATCTTGCATTTTATTAATAGTCTGTAAGCAACTCTGTTTTAGCTTTTTCAATTGCTTCGTCACGGCTCTGCACTTGCATTTTTGAGTATATGGTCGAAATATAGTTTCGAACCGTTCCTTCAGACAAGTGAACCTTGCTTGCAATTGCTTTATAACGGTGTCCTTCAGTTAAACAATGCAGAATTTCCAACTCCCGCTCTGTCAGTCCATAAGGATTCTTCATCGTCCCTGTCATTTGCTGAAACAATGTACTTGCTACTTCTTGGGTTATCATCGTTCCTCCGTGATGCACTAGCCGTATTGTATTAGCCAGCTCTCTTGGATCAATTGATTTTAGTACATAACCTTCAGCACCCAAAGCAAGTGATTTCGTAGCATACGAAATGTCATCAAAGGTGGTGATCATAATTACACGTGTGTTAGGCCAGCTTTCTTTAATTAGCTTCGTCGCAGTAATACCGTCCATCTGGGGCATATGTACATCCATTAATACAACGTCTGGCGGGTCGCTGGCACATTGATCTACAGCAACGTTTCCGTCTTCCGCCGTTTGAATTCGAAAATCAGGTTCGTTTTTGAGCAACAGGCCTAAACTGTCCCGAATGAGTAGTTGATCATCCACCAACAATACCTTGATCTCTGGATTACTAACATCTGTATCCTGAAGCAATGGTATAGAACAGGTCACAATCGTTCCTTCGCCTTCTTTGGAATGAAGGTATAGCTTGCCTTGAAGAGACGAAAGCCGCTCTTTCATTCCTGAAAGACCAAACCCGAACTTAATTTCGTCACTTCCCTTCCCATTGTCCTGCACCTGCAAAATGATCTGGTTACGGTCGTAGTGAAGAAGCACCTGAATAGAATTGGCATGCCCATGTCGGCTGGCATTAGTCAATAATTCTTGTAAACAGCGGTATAAGGTCAGTTTTGACTGTTTTATGACAGGAAGCGGCTCCCCCATCGTTCTGAACACAACTCGAATGGCAGTATTCTTTTTAAATTCATTAATGATATTTAGCAAGGATAGATCCAAAGATGGATCCTCCTCCATAGGGTCCATCTGATGAACTTGCTTTCGGATATCTTCGAGCCCTGTGCGACCAAGTTGAAGAACAGACTGCAATCTTTCAGTCCCCTCTTCAGAAGAGATATAAGGACGTAATGTTTCCATACCTAAGATAATGGAAGTGAATGTATGACCAATCGAGTCATGCAGCTCGCGAGCCATGCGGTATCTTTCTTCCAATAGTGTCATTTGTTCAACCTGAGTCGAATACTGCTCCAGGGTTTGATACTGCTTTTTTATTAATTCGAGTTTTTGTTTGATCCGATCTATAGAACGAAATGCCATTTGTAATCCGAAACCAATACCGTATACAAACGAAGCATCCACTAGGTTCTGGAATACGTCTTCTATCGTCCAATGAAACGCCCCTCTTCCTCCCAGGCAAAACATCACCAACGCAAGAGGAAAAGTTACCGCATGTGAACGGCCACGGCTATAAAACGAAATCGTAAAAACAGCTGGCAGAAATAGTCGGACAAGCTCATATTGATGAGCAAATAGCAAAGAAATTCCACCCACTAGAAATACTTCCGCCAACAAATACCAGCGGTAATGAATTCGATCAATGAACAAAGGTATTGAATAGCAAACGAGAACAGAGATAAATACAACAGTGAAAGGGAAAGATGGGCGGTCTTGATACGATAGCAAAACAAAGCAAATCAACCACAAGATTCGGAATACAGCAACAATCCATTCCTGCCAAGACCAGCGCATATTGCATCCAAGCATGTAAGTACCCCATTCTTCTTAAATTAAGGTAATTTTTTCAATCTTTTCACATCATAACAAGGTCATGACATTTTGTCACTAGGGAGTATGACTGCACTCCTGATACTTTATAGACAATCAAACTGTTGGCGGGGAGGGAATCGTTGTTGTCACTATTACAGATTCGTAATTTAAGTAAAAAGATTGGAAAGAAAACCATTGTTGAAGGACTGTCCTTGGATGTAAAGGCGGGGGAAATCATGGGTCTTGTTGGCCCAAATGGAGCGGGCAAGACGACCACTATTCGGATGATCGTGGGGTTAAGTTCAAAATCGGGAGGCCAGGTATTTATCCACGGCCAAGATATTGATCGCTCCTTTGAAAAGGCAATGAGACATGTTGGAGTTATCGTCGAAAATCCAGATCTGTACAAATATTTATCCGGCTATGACAATCTGATTCATTTCTCAAGAATGTCTCCAGGGGTTTCTTCGGAACGTATTCAGGAAGTAATCTCGCTCGTCGGACTTGAGGACAGCATTGATAAGAAAGTGGGAACTTACTCTCTAGGAATGAAGCAGCGACTGGGATTAGCCGTTGTACTGGCCCATAAGCCTTCCTTACTTGTGCTTGATGAGCCTACCAATGGTTTAGACCCAGCAGGAATAAGAGAACTTCGGGAACATTTAATCAATCTGTCTCAAAAAGAAGGCGTTGGTGTTCTTATTTCTAGCCATCTTATGGCTGAAATGGAACTGATGTGTGATCAGGTAGCGATTTTAAATAAGGGAAAACTGATTGGTATCCATAATGTAGCTGAGATGATGGATAATCGGCTTGCTCCTGTTCGGTTTGAAGTAGACAGACCCGAATTGGCTCTTCCTGTATTCCAGTCCATGCTGGCGGGGAAAGAAATTATTGCAGATCAACAAACTCTACAAGTTGACATTACAAAGGATCAAATTCCGGGTATTACAAAGAAACTTATGGATACGGGGGTGAACATATACAGCGTTCAGATTACGAAACAGACACTGGAGGATAAATTCATTGAAATCACAGGGGGAATTGAAAAGTGATTCAGTTAATTCGTAATGAAAACATGAAGATTTATAAGCGTAAACGTACCTGGCTTATCATCATACTGCTTATTTTGTATGTATTAATCCAGATGGCTAATTTAAAAAGTTCTGGTATGACTGAGTACAATGAAGGATGGAAAACACTCTTACAGCATGAAAATTCAAAGCTAACGAGAGATGCAGCAAAGTCAGACGCTCTACCCATTGAGAAAAAAATGGCAGCAGAAAAAATTTTGATGAATCAGTATTATTTGGACCATAACATCGCTCCTCAATCCAATGCTTGGAGTTTTACAGTGAGCCAATCCAGAAATTTAATTGTAGGTATCTCTCTTTTAGCTCTTATCGTGGCTGGCGATATTGTAGCCTCTGAGTTTTCTGCCGGTACAATCAAATTTTTACTGACACGTTCAGCTACACGCTCAAAAATTTATTTTTCTAAATATATTGCAACTCTCTTGTTTGGAATATTTTTGGTTTTGCTTACTTTTCTGGCTGCCATATTTTTCGGTGGATTAATGTTTGGCTTTAAGGGGATCGGCGATCCCTACTTCTTCGTCAAGGATCAAACCATTCAGCAGGCAGATATGATTCAAGCCTTGTTAGGAGGGTTTTTATTTAATATACCTTTTATGGTTATCGTGTTGACATTTGCATTTATGATTTCTGCAGCATTTCGCAGTGTTACATTTTCTATTGTGTTCTCTATGCTGGCAGCTATAGCAGGATTCGTCCTGAGTATCACCATGAATGGATGGCCTTGGACAAAATACTTTGTGTTTTCCAGTACAGATCTCAATCCTTATTTTTTTGGAACGACGCCAGTGGAAGGAATGACCTTGGGCTTCTCACTGTTCCTCCTTCTACTTCATCTGGTCGCTATGCATCTCGTTTCATATCCTATTTTTACAAAACGGGATGTAATCTAAATCTATACTAACTATTCTGAAACGGAGTGATTGTAATGAAATGGCTCACTACTTTAGTGATGATCTCAATGTTACTGTTAATTGCAGCCTGTTCATCCAAACCTGCAACATCTTTAAACAAGGAACTTGAATTATCATCTGCCGGTATTTCCAGCTTAGTTCTAGATAATAGCAACGGTCAAATTGAAGTTGTCGGAAACAAGAATACAGATAAAATACAAGCCAGTGTCGTTGCTAATGGCAGCAACATGGATAAGCTAAAATTAAGTCTGGAGGGAAAAGATGGTGTAGCTACTCTTAATACTTTTTTCGAGGGCCAATTCATGTCAACAGGTCCCCAAACAGTTGATGTCAAGCTAACCATTCCGGAAAAAATGAAACTAGAAATTAAACATCCACATAGAGATGGAGATATTCAAGTAACGAATTTAGCCTCGGATGTAAGCATTGAAAATGTGAATGGTAATATCACGCTTAAAGAAATCGGTGGAGCCATTGATTTAACCAACAGAGATGGTGGGATTACTATTCAAAATAGCTCATCTGATGTCAATATTGAAAATGTAAACGGACATATTCAAGCAGATAAAATAGGGGGTACTGCATATATTGAGTTAGGTGACGGCTCTCTGGATATTGATCAAGTTGCAAAAGATGTTGTCATTATTCAGAGCGGCAATGGAAAAGTAAGCATCGGTGATGTGAAGGGGAAAGTGACTCAAAGCAAAAAATAACTGAAAGACCAAAAGGCCAACATAAGTTGGCCTTTCCATTAACATCAGGTCCTTCAATCACATCATCATGAGCAGAAATTCAGTTTATAATGCTGATACTCGTTCTTTTTCACCTACGCTATTAAGGACTGGTTCGGCATTTTGACTGAAAAAGTTACGTAATGCTTTGTTCTTATGAGCCATGATCCCCATCACCAGAGCAACTATTCCCGATGCCAGAGGAAGGTATACCCAATGGATTCTATCCAATAGTATTCCGTACAACCCGATTCCGAGCGGAGTTGCTAGCATAGTGATCGAGCTGATTACACCAAACACCCCGGCTCT
Source organism: Paenibacillus sp. ICGEB2008 (assembly GCF_000307675.1). Taxonomy (NCBI): domain Bacteria; kingdom Bacillati; phylum Bacillota; class Bacilli; order Caryophanales; family Paenibacillaceae; genus Paenibacillus; species Paenibacillus sp. ICGEB2008. Next base: position 230,330 of record NZ_AMQU01000007.1, on the reverse strand, counting down.
GATATGTTCTGGAGTATACAGCTGCACATAAGATATCATGGGAACATTGCTCATTGAATTAAAAAATCCGGTTACTGCCAAAATCATAATGAAGATGAACGTCATCTGTATCAGGCTTCCTGATGTTGAGGGAAACAATAATGGGAAACACCATGTTAGGAATAAGATGGCTTGAAGCTGAAACAGGATAAATATTTTGGTAATAACAAATTGATGTACTTTCCGACGTGAAACCACAATGGCTCCCGCAATGACTCCTACGAACCAGGCTCCTTGAATAACAGATAGTTGCTGAGCTGAAAGTTGAAGTTCCTGATAAGTCACATACGGCAGCACAACCTGGACTAATGGAGCGAGCATAAAATTGATACCAACAAAGATAACAAGTAAATACATTATGGCTTTTTGCTTGTTTATATACGCAAACACGTCTTTTACGCTGTCTAAATAACTTGAGGATACCGTTTGTTCATCAGACTTCCTGAATTGTAACCATAGTTGCATTAATCCAGCCGAAATAAATGTTATTCCGTTAATCATCACAATCGTTTCCAAGCCCCAAGCACGATAAGTAATTGCACCCAGGATCGGGCCAAGTACATTTATGATTGCTCCTATACTTTGATAGGAAGAGTTTACGCTATGAACGTTGTCTCTTTCCACTAAGTTAGGAATTGAAGCATTCAGCGTTAGGAACGTAAATGATTGAATAAGGCTTAATATAACGGAAAACACGGCAAGCAACATAACATTGGTTGAATCCAACAAGAAAATGGGTAAAAAGATTAGTAGCGCTATTCCGCTTAATATCTCGGTAATGACAAGCACTTTTTTCTTATTACTCCGGTCTATAACTACACCTGCAAAAATATTAACAAATACTCCGGGCAGAATGGACAAGCCTAACACCATTGAAAATACAGTGGCCGACCCAGTGATATCCAAAATATATAGACTTAAAGCAAACTTAAAAATCGAACTTCCTAGCTCCGATATAAGCCTAGTCACAGAAAAAATAAATAGGTTCCGGCGAGCATAAAACGAAAATTCCTTTGGCTGATTCATGAGATCCCCCTATTCGGTTAGGGCAAGAGTTACAGAACGGTTGCCCAGCGTCTTTCCAATTGCTCCAAGGCACTTTGTAGATGATTCCGTACTATACTTTCGTCTTCTGAAAAAGGTAGAGTTAGTGCCACAAACAGATTAGACTCGCTATCATGCCAAACTTCGCATAAGATTCGTGTTCTTCCTTCAACATTGACATTACCCAGATCCACCGTTTGTAGGAGTTGATGCTCACTTCTCAGCTCACCAAGGAAATTAAATACAATTGGCATTCTATCCAAAGCCTGCTGCAAGTATCCTCCAGATAAAGGATAATCATTCTGTACATCCGGGTTATACATTAAGTTAGCAAAGCTGATATTATGTTCAGCTGCCCATTGAACACTTTGGCGAACCTGCTGTTCTAGAGATACCAGATTTTGGTCTAAATTAGTTAGTATCGGGATATGATCCACAAATTCACCAATAACATCATAGTAACGCTTCTCTCCAAAGCTTCGGCCATATTGCGTTACCCAAATGGGAACCTGACTAAGCTCGAAATACATTTTACAAAAAGCAGTGAACGTAAAGAATGCAATCTCCCAATGACTAGTGTTGTCCAAGTGAATTACTCTCTCGGAAGATTTCAAATCCCAAATGACAGTTGTATGCCCTTCAAGTACTGCTTTTTGACTTACAAAATCGGTTATAAGACCAATTGCACGATCAAACTTATCTAGATTATAGGTAGTAACTAATTCCAAATCATCAACACCCTGAGGTCCTTCCATAATATGAGCTGTAAAATCAGAGTAACGATTTCTGCTCCCTTTAGGCGTTTCCTTTCCAGCTCGTACACATTCATAATAAGTGTTGAACTGGTGCTTAATAATCTCACTGCTCATAAAGTCAAAGATCGAGTGCGAAAAAGGTAATATAAGCATGTAGTCTTTCAGATTCTTTTTCACAATCAATATCCGATATAAGAGTGAATTGCTCAGTTCATGCTGCTTGTAAAAATAAGGCCAGACGATATTATTCAGAATCACTTGCTGTGTATCTTCATCGTACATAGAGATATCAACCAGTGGTACAGGAAGATGATCTGGTGCTTCCCTTACTTGCCACTGCAATTCTCCGTTTTCTTCACACAGCGTACTTCTCATCAAATCCTGCTCTCGAATAATCTGCCGAATCGCTTCTTCCACATATTCCATGTTCATATGTTTTTCTAGCGGAATAATCGTGCCAGAAATATCACTATGTTGGAGATGGTAACGTTGTGTTGGAGAAACAGGCAGTCTCTCTATCACTCCTAGGCTTAAAATAGCTTTGGAGAAAACGTCCAAATCATTGTCAATTCTTTCTGTCCATATGCTCTTAATGTCTTCAAGATTGGCCTTTTCCAGTCTCAGGTTTTCTTCTCCATGCCAAGTGATGTAATGAGGCTGAATCGATTCATCGCATTTCATGTCCAACAGTTCCATAATCTCTTTTTCAAAAGAAATGGCTCCATCTTCTAGATGCAGAACGATATAAGATTTTCCATTGAATTGCTCTTGTTGTAAGCATCCCTTAACGTTCAGCTTTTGATGCAGCAACGCTATAATTTGATCAAATTGTTGGGCAAGTGCAGAATGGTTTTCTTCCATCCCTTCCACATGTAGTGCCAACTCTCTGACCGTAGGGTATTGATAGATACTGCTCAACCGTAATTCACTACTCCAAATCCCTTGTAACCTGGATGCAAGCTGAATAGCCGTTAAAGAATGTCCTCCCAGTTCAAAGAAATTATCGTCGATACCCACATGTTCAATACCAAGTACACTCATCCAGATCTCAACTAATTCCTTTTCCAGCTCACTGCTTGGCTCCACATATTCCGTTCCGGTACCAAATTCCAGCTCAATCTCTAATAGCATACGACGATTAATCTTACCACTCGACGTGAGCGGCATCTGATCCAAGAATACAAAATAGGCTGGAATCATATACTCTGGAACTGAGACAGATAAATTTTGTCGCAACATTGCCGTTGTCACATGAGGTTCGGCAACAACATACGCCCCCAAACTAGGCATCCCCGTTCGGTCATCAGCACGGGCAAGTACTGCCGCTGCCCGAACTCCATCATGCGCAAGCAAAGCCGCCTCAATCTCACCCAGTTCGATCCGATATCCGCGGATTTTCACCTGATGATCGATTCTGCCCATATATTCGATATTTCCATCCGGCAACCATCTGGCCAGATCCCCTGTTCGGTACATCCGTCCTCCCGGCTCGTATGGATCTTCTACGAACTTCTCTTCCGTCAATTCCTCCCGATTCACATATCCTCGCGCTACACAATCGCCTCCAATATGCAGTTCGCCAGGTATCCCTATCGGTTGCAAACGGTCCTTCTTATCCAAAATGTACAATTTTACGTTATCAATCGGCTTCCCGATCGGAATGCTCTCCGGTTCATGCTCGACAGGACAGTCATAATACGCCACCTCCACGGTCGCTTCCGTTGGCCCATACAGATTGTGCAGCGTGGCACCGCCGCCTCCTATCAGACGGTTAAACCGACGCACATGCTCTGTCATCAGCGCTTCCCCGCTGGCAAATACCCGTCGTACACTGCGCATTTTCCCCGCAGCTCCGCTGTGTTCCATGTATTCCAGAAACGCGCCCAGCATCGACGGCACAAAGTGCAATGCCGTTACCCGGTTAGACTCAACTGTTTCAGCTATTGTGGCCGGGTCCTTCTCTCCTCCTGGCTCCAAAAAGCATACCGTTGCCCCTTGGATGGCCCACGAGAACAATTCCCACAACGATACATCAAAGGTATATGGTGTCTTTTGCAGGATTACATCCTCCGCTCCAAATGGAATCCGCTTTTGCATCCAGTGCAGACGATTGATCAGCGAGGCGTGCTCAATCATGACTCCTTTAGGCTTACCCGTAGATCCCGAGGTGTAAATCACATACACCAAATCCGTCGAGCGATTGATCGATTCCGGATTCTTTTCTCTTTCTGTTTGCTCCTTTTCCTGTACCAGCAAATCTTCGATAGCGATCAGTTCCCTGGTTGTTCCATGACAGCGAAGCTGTTCCACTAACTCCTGCTGGGTCAATAAAATGGATGCTCCACTGTCCTCCAGCATGAACGCCAGTCGTTCTTCAGGGTCCTCTGGATTCAGCGGCAGATAGGCTCCACCTGCTTTCAAGATTCCTAGTAGTCCGATAATCATCTCCAACGATCGGTGAACCGCGATCCCCACCACACGATCAGGTCCTACTCCTTTTTCCCGCAGCACATGAGCCAACCGATTCGCTTGGGCATTCAGCTCCCGATACGTTAACTGCCGTCCTTTGTAAAGGGCTGCCGGATGCTCCGGTGTTCGCTCCACCTGCTCCTCAAACAATTCATGGATTGTCTTCGCTCGCGGATAGATCGCTGTCGTATTGTTAAATTCATTTAAAATCACTTCTTTCTCCGGTAAAGAAGTTACTTCAATCGAGGATATACTCATCTCTGGATTATCCACGATTTGTCGGACTACGCCATTTAGATGATTTTTTATACGTTCCACAAATTCTCTACTTAAGGTATCAGCGTTGTACAGAAATTTAATGTTCAGTTCGTCTTTCAGGGAAACAATAAGATTAAAGTCATAGTTTGTCTGTTCATAAAAGGCCATATCTCGCACATGAATTTTCAGATTGTGCTTCTGTAGCGCCTCTTCTTCGCCATACTCAGGGTAATTTTCAAACACAATAATATGATCTAACAGGCTTTGCTTCAGTGTGGTTACGGACTGAATGTCCGCTAATGATGTGTACTCATACTTAACCGATTCGATGGAGCTTTGTTGAGCTCTCTTGGCCATTTCAATGAAGCTTTCATTCTCCTCGCCATAAATTCGCACGGGAATCGTATTAATGAAAATACCTACCATGCTCTCAATGTCTGGGATTACTGGCGGTCGCCCTGAAACTACGGCTCCAAATACTACATCGTTGGTATTGTTATATCTTTGAAGCAATGCCCCCCACATGGATTGGAACAACGTGTTGACCGTAATCCGATTATGAGATGCAATCTCTGTTAATCGTCGTGTCATTGTTTGGTCTAACGAAAATTCCAGCTGACTCGTCCGGTAACCACCTTCTTTAGCCTGCAATTTGAACGTCTTCGGTATAACTGCACATTGCGCATATCCATCCAAAGCCTGTTTCCAATATTGCATGGACTCCTCTTTGTCCTGTTTTTCCAGCCAACGGATATAAGTTGAATAAGCAGGGGCTGTTTCAGACTTAAGCGGTCTACCATTTTTCAAATCTAGATACATGCTCATAAAATCGTGGTAGACAATCCCTACGCACCATCCATCCATAATCATATGATGGAAGGTCCACATCATAAGGAACTTATCAGGAGTTGTTTTTAATACATTTATACGTATTAGTGCCTCATTGGATAAATCAAATCCACGCAGAAGATCTTGTTTTTTGTAATCCTCTAGATAAGCGGTAATTTCTTGCTCATTCATCCCGGTAAGGTCATAAAACCGAAACTCTGCATGTTGATGTTTACGCACTACTTGCCGAGGTTCACGTATACCGGTAAACACAAAATTCGTACGCAATACTTCATATTTTGCCAACAATTCTTGAAAACTCTGTTCCAGAAGCTCCTGCTGTAGTTCACCTTCCATTTCAATCGCGACTTGTTCCACATAAGCTGTAGTTTCCGGCTCCATCATGTAATGGAACAGCATTCCCTGCTGCATAGGTGTTAACGGGTAAATATACTCTACCTGTTCAGTCCCACCAAACTGTGTGAGAATCTGATCTAATTCAGGAATAGAGAGAGTATGGTCTTGGTAATCAGATGGTGTGAGAACCTTCTGTGAAATGCTTGTACAGTGATTAATTAACATTTTTAAATGCTCAATATACATAAGGGTTAATTGTTCAATAGCATGGTCTTCATGCTCGCCGCGAATATATCCAAATTCAAGTAACAGTTGGTCTTGGGAAACAATACTGTTGATGTCCAGTGTAAAATGGCTTTCTGCCCCTTCACCAACAGAACGTCCAGGAGATAACGGTGACGATTCAAAGCTTCCCTCTTGCGTACCATCCATAAATTGTCCCAGATAATTAAAACTGATTTGTGGCTGTATGTTAAAATCTAAATCTCGAATATGCTCCACATCGGCCAAATACTTCAGAACTCCGTATCCAATCCCTCGATTGGGGATATGCCGAATCATTTCCTTAGTTCGCCGAATAACAGTTGAAATATCCTCACTATCCCTCATATCCAGCACAACAGGAAACATCGAAGTAAACCAGCCTATGGTTCGAGTAACATCAATTTCCTCCATAATCTCTTCCCTGCCATGTCCTTCAAGATTAATAGCGAAGATTTTACTACCCGCCCATTGCTTAATAGCCAGTCCAAGTGCTGATAACAATAAGTCATTAATTTCGGTATTATAGGCCTGATGAGCAGTTCCAAGCAGTAGCTGTGTATCTTGCTTGTCCAACCGGACAGCTATGCTCGTTCTTTCTTTTTTCACTCCATCCTCATCAGTACCTGTGCTCTTCTGAGGAAATGGAGACTCACATTGAACACCTTCAATTTGCTGCCAATATGCCTTCTCCTTCAGTAAAGTCCGACTGTTCGAATACTCTGCAAGCCGGTCGGACCAATACTGAAAAGAGTCCGTTTTATCCGGCAAAGCGATAGCCTTACCCTGTAATGCCTGGGTATATGCGCTCTCCAAGTCTTCCAATAAGATTCGCCAGGAGACCCCGTCAATAACCAAATGGTGAATAGCAATCAGCAAATGCTGACCTTGATCTGTTTGGAACAAGCCCACCCGGATCATCTCACCTGCTCTTAAGTCCATGGTAGCCTGTAGCCGACTCGCCTCTTCCTCAATCTTGCTTTCAGCATCGTTATTTCCTTGTAGATTATAAATATTTAAATGAAAAGGCTTTAACTGCGTTCCCGTATGGTATTGGCAAACAGAATTCTGACCAATCTCATACGCCATTCGTAGGGCATCATGGTGAATAATAATATTCTCCAAAGCAGTCTTTAGGGCTTCTTCATCAAATACACCACTAGTAAACAACATAACTGCTTGATTAAAATGGTTCCGATCATCCTGTACATTTTCGAAGAACCATCTTTGGATTGGAGTTAGCTGTACCTCACCTGTTACCGCCTTCTGGTCAATGATTCTGGAACGACGTTGGACATATGGTGCTACTTGCTGAACAGTAGGGTGCTGAAATATGTCCTTCATATCCAGCTTTAATCCCTCTTGGCTCAACCTTGCGATAACTTGAATGGCCTTAATAGAGTCTCCTCCAAGGTCAAAAAAACTGTGACTAATTCCAATTCCCTCTTGTCCCAGCACGCCTTCCCAAATTTTAACCAACTTCTCTTCCGTAGGGCTTGTTGGTGGTTCATACAGCGTGCTCAAGTCTAAGTTAATATGAGGCTCTGGCAGTTTCTTCTGATCCACCTTGCCATTAGCGTTCAGTGGCAAACTGTCCAGCAGGATTAAGCTGGATGGCAACATGTAATCTGGTAAATACTTCGCCAAGTAACGGCGAATAGCTGAAGTATTTAATTCCCCATCTGTCACCATATATGCAGAAATACGGTTTTGGCCGGATGGATCCGGCTTAGCTACAACTATTGCCTCTTTAATACGTTCATGGGATAGTAGTTGATTTTCAATTTCTCCAAGTTCTATACGAAAACCCCTAATTTTCACCAGATGATCTTGGCGGCCTACAAATTCAATATTTCCATCTGGAAGCCATTTTGCAATGTCACCTGTTTTGTACATTTTCTCGCCTGGATTAAATGGATTGTCTATAAACTTTTCGTTTGTAAAATCAGGTAGGTTCAAGTAGCCCTGGGATAGTGCATCCCCTGCTATACAAAGCTCTCCCGGTATACCAATAGGCTGCAATTTAAGATTTTTATCCAGAATATACACAGTAGTACCTGTAATCGGGGCTCCAATCGGAACGGTACCTTTCCGTTCATGAATCTGATCTACACCATAACAGGTAGCAAAGACCGTGCTTTCGGTAGGACCGTACATGTGCAGCATTTTATGGGGCCCGATATGTTCAAACAACTTGCTCACATGCGGTAGCGAAACCCGCTCTCCACCAAAAAGTATTTTGCGAATTGTAGTAAAACATTCAATATTGGTTTCTATCAACGTGTTAAACAAGGCGGTAGTAATAAAAAATACCGAGACATTTTCATTTCGAATCAAGGAAGACAGTTTTTCTGGATTCAGCATATTCTCTTTACGTAAGAGAACCAGCTTAGAACCATTGACCAGAGCGCCGAATATATCAAAGACCGACCCATCAAAGGCATAGTTGGATAACTGCAAGAGAATATCCTGTTCCGTAAGATTGATATAATTGGAGTTTTTAATCAATCTCTCCACGTTATAATGCATGGTCAGATTCCCTTTTGGTTTACCTGTTGAGCCAGAGGTATATAGCACATATGCCAAATCATCCGGTTCATTCACATAAGGTAAGTTACTAGAATCCAAATCCTTAACGATAGTATCGAGCTGATCCAAATCAAGGATTTCCCCTGCAAACGCATCTGCTCCTGCCTCTTTTATGAAAGTTGATTCAGTCAGGACATGATGGGAAGCCAATAATAGTGTTATCTTGCAATCGTATAGCATCAGACTAATTCGCTCCGCAGGATAATCTGGTGCCAGAGGAACATACGCACCCCCAGCCTTTAAAATCCCTAGGATTCCGACTATCATTTCAAAAGATCGCTCTACCATCATGCCAACAAGCGTATTGGCCTGTACTCCTTTTTCTCTAAGCACTCTGGCAAGCTGATTCGCTCTATCGTTTAACTCGCTGTAAGTCCATTGTTGTTCCTCGAACGATACTGCGACACGCTCCGGCGTCTTCGCTACCTGCTCTTCAAAGAGCTGATGCAGCAATTTTCGGTTATCTTTCTCGTTAGAAGCGGGTACCGTATTAAATTTCGTTAACAAAATCTCTTCTTCGGATGCAGTTACCATGTTTACGTCGCCAATCCGTGCATCCGCAGAGTCCACAATAGTCTGTAAAATCTGCAAATAATGCTTCGACATTCTCTCAATACTTTCTTTGTAAAACAGCTTATTACAATAATCAATTCGAAAAGAGAGTCCCTCTTGATCCGCTTCTGCTGTTAACGTTAAGTCAACTTTGGCTATGCCAGCTTCAACAGAATAGGGCGATATGGATATCCCGTCAGCTTGCAGGCTTACCGAATCGGTATTTTCTAGAGAGAACATCGTATCAAACAGAGGATTTCGGCTTAAATCCCTGTGAAGTTCGAGCTTATCTACAAGATCTTCTATTGGATAATCCTGATGTTCGAATGCTTCCAGGCTGCTTCTTTGCACCTCCAGTAAAAATTGCTTGAGCGTTTTGTCAGCAGCTGGGCGGTTACGCAGCACAAGTGTGTTAACGAACATCCCCATAATATTTTCTAAATCCGTATGATTACGACCTGCTATTGGAGACCCTACCACGATATCTTCCTGGCTTGAATACTTATGCAGCAATACGTTGTAAGCCGATAGCAGTACCATAAATAAAGTGGTCCGATTTTCTGTAACAAATTGTTGTAGACCTTCACTAAGTGTCTTATCAGCTTGAAAAGAATACCGGTCACCTTCAAAGCTCTGTACTTGAGGTCTCGTGAAATCAGTTGGTAGATTAAGGACAGGAAGCTCATCCGAAAACAAGTCTAGCCAGTATTGTTCCTGCTTAATCAAGTGTCCTTCTTTGATCCACTCACTATTCCAAACGGCGTAGTCTTTATATTGAATACGCAATGGTGGCAATGAGTTCCCGTGATACAATGCCGTGAAATCATTAGCCAAAACGCTCATGGAAACACCATCTGCAACAATATGGTGCATATCTACCATTAAAATATGCCTATTGTCCGAAATACGCACCAGCTTCGCCCGCAACAATGGAGCCTGACCTAAGTCAAACGGTCTTACGAACGTTTTGAATATCGCTTGAATCTGTTTGTCCTGTGCTTCTATTCCGATATCATCAACCTGTTGGAGACTCAGTTGAAATGGAACCTCACTATGAATTTTTTGTACTGGCTCCTCTGTGCCCCACTCAAATGATGTCCGCAATGCCTCATGCCTATCTATTAGATCCCTGAACACTTGCTCCAGCCGCTGGATGTCCAGTTCTCCCTCCATCAGTAAGGCAAAGGGCATATTGTATGCTGTTTCTGCTCCTTCAAACTGATGTAAAATCATTTGTCTCTTTTGAACGGATGTCACTGGATAAGAATCGCGTAGCTCGGCAGGAGCAATATCCATCATCGTCCCAGCTGCAACCTCTGGTCCGCAGATCAAAACACTCATTTCTTCGATGGTCGGATGTGCAAAAATATCACGGAGTGGAATTTCAACTTGCAGCAACTTATTGATTCGAGACATAAGTCGAGTCGCCGTTAGTGAATGTCCACCCAGTTCAAAAAAGTTGTCATGTATACCGATGGAGGATATGTCCAGCAACTTCTCCCAAATCTCGGCTAGTTTTCTTTCCGTTTCGTTTCTTGGTGCAACGTAGCTGGTGGCTCGCATCCCATGATCCGGTTCGGGTAGCGCTTTACGGTTAACCTTGCCACTGGACAGGTGCGGCATAACATCTAGCCGAACGAAATGACTTGGCACCATGTAATCCGGTATAAGTGCCTTCAAATGTGCCCTTAAAATAGATGTGTTCAAACCCTCTCCGCTTTCAACATATGCGCATAAATATTTGCCGCCATCTCGATCATCAAGGGCAAGTACTGTAGCCGCCTTGATACCTTCGTACGCGAGTAAGGCCGCTTCAATCTCACCCAGTTCGATCCGGTAGCCCCGAATTTTCACCTGATGGTCGATCCGACCCATATATTCAATGTTTCCATCCGGCAGCCATCTCGCCAAATCTCCCGTTCGGTACATCCGTCCCCCCGCCGCATAGGGGTCTTCTACGAACTTCTCCTCCGTCAGTTCTTTCCGATTCACATATCCTCGGGCTACGCAGTCCCCTCCAATATGCAGTTCGCCTGGTACGCCTATTGGCTGCAATCGGTCTTTATGGTCCAAAATATACAATTTCACGTTATCGATCGGCTTCCCGATCGGAATACTCTCCGGTTCTTGTTCCGCAGGACAGTCGTAATACGCCACCTCTACCGTCGCTTCCGTCGGTCCATACAGGTTGTGCAGCGTGACTCCTTCGGCCCCCAACAAACGGTTAAATCGGCGGACATGCTCTGTCATCAGCGCTTCCCCGCTGGCAAATACTCGCCGTACACTCCGCATTTTCCCGGCGGCTCCGCTGTGCTCGATATACTCCAGGAACGCTCCCAGCATGGATGGCACAAAATGGATTGCCGTTACCCCGTTGGCCTCCACCGTTTCGGCTATCGTTGCCGGGTCTTTCTCGCCTCCCGGCTCCAAAAAGCATACTGTCGCTCCCTGAATCGCCCACGAGAACAGTTCCCACAACGATACGTCAAAGGTATAAGGCGTTTTTTGCAGGATCACATCCTCCGCTCCAAACGGAATTCGTTGTTCCATCCAGTGCAGCCGGTTGATCAGTGAAACGTGCTCAATCATGACCCCCTTCGGCTTGCCGGTGGAGCCTGACGTATAGATCACGTACACCAAATCGCTCGAGCGGTTAACAGGTTCCGGGTTCTTCTCGCATTCTTCTCCTGTAAGCTCCATCCCCTCCATCAGCAAATCTTCGATAGCGATCAGCTCGCGGTCGGCTCCGTGCGGACGAAGGCGGTCCAACTGATCCCGCTGGGTCAGCAGGATAGATGCCCCGCTATCCTCCAGCATGAATCCCAGCCGTTCTTCCGGGTCTTCCGGATGTAACGGCAGATACGCCCCGCCTGCCTTCAAAATCCCCAGCAGGCCGACGATCATCTCCAGCGACCGATGAACTGCGATGCCCACCATCTGGTCGGGCCCGATCCCTTTCTTCCGCAGGACGTGAGCCACCCGATTCGCCTGGGCATTCAGCTCCCGGTACGTCAATTGCCGATCTTGGTATAGGGCTGCCGGATGTTCCGGTGTTCGCTCCACCTGCTCCTCAAACAATTGATGAATCGTCTTCTCCCTTGGATAAGGCGCAGCCGTCCCGTTGAATTTCTTCAAAATCACTTCTTTTTCTTCTGGCAGAATGATATCTATTTCGTGCAAAACTATATCAGCAGACGAAACTACAGTGCGGGCGATTTCCTCAACATGTCGACCTAATCGATCTATATATTCTGGTTCGTATAATAGACCGTTATAGCTGAATTTCATCCGCAGTTTCTCACCGGGGACAACGTTAAGGTTGAAAGAATAATTAGTCTGTTCAAAGCCAGCCATCTCCGAAACCGCTAAACTGTTTTCGTTTTCGTGATCGGAAGCTTCCTCCATACCCGGGAAGTTTTCAAAAGCCAAAATATGGTGTATCAGATTACTCTTCAACAAACTACCCGCCTGAATATCAGCAAGGGGCACATAATGATGCTGCCCCGCCTCCATAACCGAATGTTGTACATGCTGGACGAAATCCGAAAAAACAAGATGATCCTCTTCACTCGATATACGCACTGGAATAGTATTGATAAATAGGCCTACCATGTTTTCTGCTCCCGGAATATCTGACGGACGACCGGAAACGACAGAGCCAAATACCACGTCGCGGGTGTTGTTGTATTTCATCAATAGCAAACCCCAGATAGAGTGAAACAATGTACTCAAAGTAACCTTGAGTTCTTTGGCCAGTGATTCCAACTGACCCGTTAATTGCGAATCAAAGCTAAAGATTTGCTGCTGTGGATCGTAATCAACGTGGCTCCCTTTACCACTCGCAGGCAAGATACTCTGCTGTTCAAAACCATCCAAATATCGCTCCCAAAACGTAAGCGCTATATCTATATCCTGCTTGTCCAACCACTTGAGGTATTTTTCATAAGAAGGAGCTTCTCCCAGTTGAACTGGCTCATTCTTTTGCAATGATGTGTAGATCTGGAACCATTCTTTCAAAACGATTTCTAAGCACCATCCATCCATAATGATGTGGTGGAAGCTAACGATCAGCTTGTATACATTAGACGCACACTGCAATATGGAGACCCGGAATAACTCATCCCGGGTAATATCAAATCCGTTGGCCTTATCACGTTGAACAAACTGTTCTATATAGGCCACCTGGTCAGATTGCGTTAGTGAAGAAATGTCCTCAAAGTGAATTGCTGGATGCTTCTGCCGAAATACGATCAATTTAGGCTCTTCAATATTGACGTGAAAAACATTGCTGCGCAATATTTCATGGTGCTCAAATAGAACAGAAAGACTTCGATCCAGAAGCTCTACCTCGAGTAAGCCGTTCAAGGTAAGACTCACTTGTTCAAAATAGGCGTACGAAGTTTGATCTAGCAGGCTATGGAACAAGATTCCTTGTTGCATCGGGGTTAATCGGAATATACTTTGAATTTGCAGATCTTTACTCATAATCCACCGCCTAGGAAGATGTATTATTTTTATAGTAGGCCATAATCTCATCCAAATCGTTAATTGAAAGATTCTCATCGCTCACATCTGCGGGAGTCCATTCCTTCTCCTTCTTTTCAGAGCAATGCTCAATAATTTCTAGCAAACGACTTTGCAAGAAATTCCCCAATTTTTGAATACTCGATTCAGCATATTCACGACTGCTATACTCGATCTCGAGGGTTAATATCCCCTGTTCGATACTGCCATTAATATCAAGCACAAATGGTGTCTCGGTCTCCTCACTTACTGTCCGGCCCGGAGAATACTTTGATTCGACAAATAAAGGCGCAACGGAGCCTGAATCAATCTGGCCGTGATAATTAAACCGGATTTCAGGTGCAAAATGTCCCTGATTAGTACTTTTCAAATCGTGTAAGGTCATATATTCCAGAATTCCGAAGTCAATGCCCTTATTAGGAACACGTCGCAACGCTTCCTTGGTCAGCTTAATTTGGTAAGCTAAATCTGCATTATGCTTCATATCCAGATGAATAGGATACATCGTAGTAAACCAGCCGACCGTTCTGGTTATATCTATATCATCAAAGATCTGTTCCCGTCCGTGTCCTTCCAGCAAAATGGTGAATTCATCATTATCAGTCCAGTCTCTCAATGCCAGTCCAAAGGCTGTCAACAGTAGATCGTTTACATTCGTACTATAAGCCTTGTGTACATCCTTCTGCAGACAATCTGTTTGTTGCTTGGAAAGCCTTACGCTGCAGATTTTCAGGTCTTTCCCTCTTCTGTCAGCGACCAGGTAGTCTTTATGAAGCGGTTTACTGGCATGACGGATCACATTCTCCCAATAACGCTTGTAACGAGCTGGACGCGCACCCTTTGCATCATCACCCAGGCGATGGGTCCAGTCCTTCCATGAATGGGTCTTCGCCTGGAAGAGAATTTCTTCATTATTAAGCGCCTGCATATACCCTTGCTCCAAATCTTCCAATAGAATTCTCCAAGAAACTCCATCTACCACCAAATGATGAATCGCGAGCAATAAGTGATCCCCTTGAGCCGTGTGAAACAACCCTGCTTGCACAAGTGGACCCTCTTCCAAATTCATACGCCGCTGAATCGCTTCGCTAAGGCTTTGGATTGCTTCTTCAATGGATGCCTCATGGCTTACATCCAGAACAGTAAGAGCATATGCCTTTCGATTCGTACCATGAATGACGGGAGTGATCCTGTCCGGACTCGCTGTATATGTCATTCGTAAGGCATCATGATGCTCTGTCAGTTTACACAACACCTGATCGACCAGTTCTTCCTTCCATCCCTTTTGGCTATACAACATAACAGCCTGGTTCCAATAGTTCGATTCCGTGAACTTTTGCTCAAAAAACCATCGTTGGATAGGCGATAACTCAGCCTCTCCTTCAATAATCCCTTGTTCGGCTTGAACACTGACTGCTCTTAGATCCGGAGTCAGGCTACCTATCGTTTGATGACGGAAAAGGTCCTTAATTTCCATACGATATCCGTGCTTACTTAGACGTGTGGAAATTTGAATAGCTTTAATTGAATCTCCGCCCAATTCAAAAAAGTTATGATTCGTTCCGATAGGAGCATAGCCAAGAACCTCTTGCCAGATTTCGGCCATCAACGCTTCAACCTCATTGGAAGGAGAAATATAATCTACCTCAATCGACAGACTGTGATCAGGCTCAGGCAATGCTTTTCTATCGATCTTACCGCTCGATAGATAAGGCATAGCTTCCATAGATACGATATAAGCAGGCACCATGTACTCGGGTAGAACTTCTTTAATACGAGCCTTTAATGCTTGTATATTGAACTCCTGGGCATGTTCAACATAGGCGCATAAATAACTTCCCCCAGAACGGTCATCACGAGCAAGCACTACTGCCGTCTGGACCCCTTCGTAGGCCAGTATTGCCGCTTCAATCTCACCCAGTTCGATCCTGTAGCCCCGAATTTTCACCTGATGGTCAATCCGACCCATATATTCAATGTTTCCATCCGGTAGCCACCTCGCCAAGTCTCCCGTCCGGTACATCCGTCCCCCTGCCGCATAGGGGTCCGCTACGAACTTCTCCTCCGTCAGTTCTTTCCGATTCACATATCCTCGGGCTACGCAGTCCCCTCCAATGTGCAGCTCGCCCGGTACACCTATCGGCTGCAATCGGTCTTTATGGTCCAAAATATACAGTTTTACGTTATCAATCGGCTTCCCAATCGGAATGCTCTCTGGTTCCTGCTCGGCAGGACAGTCGTAATACGCCACCTCTACCGTTGCCTCTGTCGGTCCATACAGGTTGTGTAGCGTGGCTCCTTCGGCTCCCAGCAAACGGTTAAACCGGCGGACATGTTCTGTCATCAGCGCTTCCCCGCTGGCAAATACTCGCCGGACACTACGCATTTTTCCGGCGGCTCCGCTATGCTCGATATACTCCAGGAATGCTCCCAGCATGGATGGCACAAAATGGATCGCCGTTACCCCGTTGGCTTCCACCGTTTCAGCTATCGCTGCCGGGTCTTTCTCGCCTCCCGGCTCCAAAAAGCATACTGTCGATCCCTGAATCGCCCATGAGAACAGCTCCCACAACGATACGTCAAAGGTGTATGGCGTTTTTTGCAGGATCACATCCTCCGCTCCAAACGGAATTCGTTGTTCCATCCAGTGCAGACGGTTGATCAGCGATGCGTGCTCAATCATGACCCCCTTCGGCTTGCCGGTGGAGCCTGACGTATAAATCACGTACACCAAATCGGTTGAGCAGTTAACGGGTTCCGGGTTCTTCTCGCACTCTTCTCCTGTAAGCTCCATCCCCTCCATCAGCAGATCTTCGATAGCGATCAGCTCGCGATTGGCTCCATGCGGATGAAGGCGGTCCAACTGATCCCGCTGGGTCAGCAGGATAGATGCCTCGCTATCCTCCAGCATGAATCCCAGCCGTTCTTCCGGGTCCTCTGGATGTAGCGGCAGATACGCCCCGCCTGCCTTCAAAATCCCCAGCAGGCCGACGATCATCTCCAGCGATCGATGAACTGCGATGCCCACCATTTGGTCGGGCCCGATCCCTTTCTTCCGTAGGACGTGAGCCACCCGATTCGCTTGGGCATTCAGCTCCCGGTACGTCAATTGCCGATCTTTGTATAGGGCTGCCGGATGTTCCGGTGTTCGCTCCACCTGCTCCTCAAACAATTGATGAATCGTCTTCTCCCTTGGATAAGGCGCAGCCGTCCCGTTGAATTTCTTCAAAATCAATTCTTTTTCTACCGCTGTTAACAAATCGGTATCACCTATGGTTTGTGTGCTATTAGCTACAAACGACCTTAGCACCACCACCATATGATCCAAGAAGCGTTCAACAGTGTCCTTTTGGAACAAAGCACTGTTATACTCCAAATTTAAATGAAGGTAGCTACCTGTTTCTTCCGCACTCAAGGTTAAATCAAATCGGGATACACCTGGATTGAACGGAAACGGTTTGAATTCCAACCCACTAGATTGTAGCGGCTGTCCTTTTGTATTTTGCATGACAAACATGGTGTCGAAGATCGGGCTTCGGCTCACATCTCTCCGCAGCGCAAGCTTTTCGACCAATTGTTCAAAGGGATATTCCTGATGCTCAAAAGCAGATAAAACCGTTTCCTTAACTTCGTCCAGAAAAGCTGAAAGACTCTTCTCCGCTGAAGGGCTAGTACGTAGTGCCAACGTATTAACAAACATGCCGACGATCTTTTCTGTATCTGGATGTCTTCTCCCAGCAACCGGTGTACCGATGACAATGTCGTCTTGTCGTGCATGCTTGGACAAAACAACGTTATATACAGCCAGTAAAATCATGAACAATGTACTTTGAGTTTCAGCTGCAAGTTTGTGAAGTGGCTCTGTTATATCATCGCCCAGGATTCGGGATACCGTGTTACCTTCATAGCTTTGAATAGACGGTCTTGGGAAATCTGTTGGTAGCTCCAGTACCGGCGGCTCATGTTTAAAGAGATCCAGCCAGTAGGATTCCTGATCTTTAATAAATCCATGATTTACTTGCTCATTATGCCAGCTAGCATAATCTTTGTACTGAACGGATAGAGGCGGAAGTGCTTGTCCATCATACGCTTTTACAAATTCATCCATAATAATAGACATAGAAACGCCATCCGAAATAATATGGTGCAAATCAACCAGCAGCATATTTTGGTTCTCTGTCAACGGAATCAGCTCGCCTCTTAATAAAGGGGCACGGCTCAGGTCAAACGGTTGGACGAATTCACTTAGCACCGTTTCTATTTGCTGTTCCTCTAAATCCTCTTTGCTGGTCAGACTATGAATCTTCAACTCAAATTCTACTTCGTCATGTACGCTTTGAACCGGCTCTCCATTGATCCATGAAAATGAAGTGCGCAATGCTTCATGCCTGTGAATCAGAGTGGTGAATGCCATTTTCAACCGCTCCTGATCCAGATGGCCTTGAACGAGCATGACAGAAGGCATATTGTAAACCAGTTCCGCTCCTTCAAGTTGATGCAGTATCATCTGACGTCTTTGCGAGGAGGAAACCGGATAATAGGTTTGACCAGAAAGTAGAGCAATTTCGGTAAATGTACCTGCCCCTCTCCCGATGGTACGTTCAATGAGTTTGCTCATACTTTCCACAGTTGGATACTCAAAAATTTCACGCATAGGCAACTCGACCTGGAATTCTCGAATAATTTTCCCGATCAGTATTGTAGCCTTCAGCGAATGTCCACCCAGTTCAAAAAAATGGCTGTGTACACCTATTGGGCTCACATGCAGAATATCCTCCCACAAACGTACTAGACGAGTTTCTGTATCTGTACGAGGAGCTACAAACCCCTGCTCCCGAATCACATGATGGGGCTCAGGAAGCGCTCCTCGGTTCACCTTTCCATTATTCGTAAGAGGTATCGCAGCAATCTGTATTAGATGAGCAGGTACCATATACAAGGGCAGAGACGCTTTCAAATAGGATCGTATTTCCTGTGTTAAGAGTTCACGGTCAGACACAATATAAGCGCATAAATACGTTTCGTCCTCTTGGTCCTTTCTAGATAGAACCACGGCCTCTCTGATGTCATGATGAGAGAGAAGGACCTTTTCGATTTCTCCAGTCTCAATACGATATCCACGAATTTTCACCTGATGGTCTGTTCTTCCGAGATACTCCACATTGCCGTCAGGAAGCCACTTTGCCAAGTCCCCTGTTTTATACATGCGCTCTCCGATAACGAAGGGACTATCGGTGAATCTTTCGTCCGTTAGATCAGGTTGATTAATGTAGCCTAGGGCTACTCCTGTACCAGCAATATAAAGTTCCCCCGGAATACCGACAGGAAGCAGTCTCCCCTCCTGATCCAAAATGTACAACCGGTTATTGTCAATCGGCTTACCGATTGGAATACTCTGCAAATCATCTCCATCCGGGCAATCAAACCATGTTGCATCCACTGTTGCCTCTGTTGGTCCGTATAAATTATGCAGAGTTGTGCCATTCGGCTTTCGAAGCAGAGTATTAAACCGTCTGGCTTGCTTTACTGTTAGTGCCTCCCCGCTAGCGAAAACTCGTTTAATACTGCTGAGTTTTCCCTCTGCTTGGTGCTGCTCAACATACTCCAAAAAAACAGACAACATGGAAGGTACAAAATGAAGGGTTGTAATTTTCTGCTCTGCCACCGTGTTCACCAGTAGCTTGGGATCCTTCTCCCCATCAGGTGGAAGAAAGTAGACTGAAGCTCCGGCTATAGCCCACCAAAATAGTTCCCATACAGAAACATCAAAGGTGTAAGGTGTTTTCTGTAAAATGGTATCGTCCACACCAATCGGATACTTTTTTTGCATCCAATGAAGTCGATTCACTATAGAGGTGTGACGAATCATAACCCCTTTAGGCTTACCTGTAGAACCGGAAGTATAAATTACGTAAGCTACATCCTCCGGCCCACTGTAAGGTTCAAGATTAGTTTTTTCAGTTGCCCAGTCTGCTCCGATCGCAAGCACGCTGATATTCTGTGAAAGATCCTTCAATGTAGATTGGATTTCCTGCTGCACCAGCAGGATGGAAGTTCCGCTGTTACCCGCTATATATTGAATTCGTTCCAGAGGATCCTCTGGATTGATTGGCAAGTAAGCCCCCCCTGCCTTAAGAATAGCCATGATCCCGACTAGCATCTCCGGTGAGCGATAGGCTGCAATCCCAACAATCTGGCCGGTTTGCACCCCTTTCATCCTCAAGACGCGAGCCAATCGATTAGCCCGTTCGTTCAATTCCAGATAAGTTAACCGCCCATCAGCGAATGCTGCTGCCAAACGATTCGGCGTCAGCGCCGCCTGCTCTTCGAAAAGCTGTTGAATCGTTTGACTTTGAGGATACAAGGCATTGGTATCATTAAAATCTCGCAGGATTCTGTGTTTTTCCTCGCCAGAAAGCAAATCAATATCGTCCACATCCATGTGCGGATTAGAGACTACCTGTTCAGCTATTTGTTTTAGGTGCAGTTCAATTCTTTGAATATCTGAAGCTTGATAAGCAATACTGTTATAGCCGAACTTCACTTTCAATTCTTTACCAGGAATGACTCCAATATTAAAATCATAATTCGTTTGCTCAAAACCTTCGGTTTCCACAATTGAAGCAAGCTGTTCTCCTTCGCCACCCGCAAGCTCTTCAGTAATTGGATAGTTTTCGAACGCTATGATATGGTGGATCAAGTTCTTACCCAGTGGGGTTAGCATCTGGATATCAGCCAAGGATAGAAAATGGTACTTCCCCGATTCCATCATGTTCTGCTGAAATTGTTTGATTATCTGGGAAAATGTTTGTGCTTCTTTATGACAAATACGTACAGGAATCGTATTAATAAATAATCCAACCATTTTCTCCGACCCTTCCAGCTCAGCTGGACGGCCGGAAACAACGGAACCAAATACCACATCCTTGGTGTCATTGTATCTTTGCAGCAACAGACCCCATATCCCGTGAAATACAGAACTTAAGGTTACCTGATTTTGCTGTGCTATCATTTCCAAACCACGGGTTAACTGCTCATCCAAGGTAAAAATATGGTTGTTCAGCTTGTAGCTTCCATCCTCAGTTGACTTGCTGCTAAGAGGTAAGCCACTTTGCTCTTCCACACCTGATAATTGTTGTTCCCAATAAGCAAGAGCTGTCTTCTTATTTTGCTGCCCTAACCAACTGATATATCGGCTATACGGAAATACAGCGTCCAATTCTGGCTTCTGCTTGATGGAATAAGCTCTGTAAATTTGGAACAGATCCTTCGCAATGGTACCAATACACCAGCCATCCATAATGATGTGATGAAAGCTTAGAATCATTTTGCAGCTTGTATCACTTAATGCAAGAACACTTATCCGAATAAGGAGATCTTTTTCAAGATCAAAACGCATTTTCCGATCATTAATCGTAAAATTATCAACATATAAACGTTGTTCTGCTTCATTTAATTCAGTAATGTCTCTATAATCAATCGTTGCTTCTTTATTAGCCAGCACGACTTGTAACGGTTGGTCTGTTTCTTTATAAACAAACACAGTCCGTAACACATCATAACGGTCAATTAGGGTTTGGAAGCTTTCCTTCAGCGTCTCTGCATTCAACCGTTCATTTAAGGTAATGACCGTTTGATCAAAATATGCTTCTGAGTGCTCGTCTAAAATGGAGTGATATAGAAGCCCCTCCTGCATGGGTGTCAATGGATAAATGTTTTGAATGAGTGCGTTTCTCATACGGCTCACCACTTTGCTACAAGTTTAGTTTGTTACTTAAGAGTTGGGACAGGTTCTGAAACTCATCGATTGACAACTTGTCATAGAGAAAATCAGTTGGACTTTGTTCCGTTACTTGTTTGCTGCAGCAATGGTCGATTAGATTCGTCAAATGTTTTTGGAATAAAAATAATAGTTGTTCAATGGTTTGTTGCTGGTATTCTTGCTTGTTATAGTTGCATGTAATAATTAATTGTTCGCTTTCATTAATAATGCAGTTGATATCTAACGCTACAGATCTTTCCGTGAAGGGACTAGCCTCTTCTCCAGAGGAAAATTTAGAAAGTGTAAATACATCTGTATCTAGTTCCGTATCAAAACGCCCCATATAATTAAAGGCAATTTCAGGAGCGGCCTGAAATGCAGTCACACCAGACTCATTCACTTGAGCATAGTTTAATACCCCATACCCAAAGCCCTTGTTCGGTATCCTTCTAAGGCTGTCTTTAATGTTCTTAATCTGATATGAGAGATCATGCGCATTGTCCACTTCCAGTAAAAATGGATACATTGTTGTGAACCAGCCAACAGTTCTGGAAATGTTCATTTCCTGAAATACTTCTTCTCGCCCATGCCCTTCAAGATAGATCAACACACGAGACTGCTGAGTCCATTCTTTGATACTTAATCCAAGAGCAGTGAGCAAAATGTCATTAATTTCAGTATTGTAGGCCTGGTGCACCTGTCTTAACAATTTGCTAGTGTTCTCATTATCAAGTGATACACTTCCATTTTCACTATCACGCAACATGTTGGTTTCATAGGAGCTGTCTTTAGGCAACGCTCCGGACTGAGTTTGCTCCAGCTGTGCCCAGTATTCCAGTTCCTGCGCCAGCTCCTCGCTTGTTGCATATTGGCTTATTTCTTGTGCCCATGAGCGGTAAGAATCCGTTTTGTCTGGCAAGTGTAGTGCTGTCCCCTGCTGATATTGCTGATAAAGGGACGTAAAATCTTGTAAAATAATTCTCCACGAAACCCCATCAACTACCAGGTGATGAACCGCAATGAGCAGGTGATCCCCCTCAGCAGTCCGGAATAATCCAAGCTTCATTAAAGGACCGGTGGTGAGATCGAAACTACTTTGAATAGCCGTCGCTTCTTGCTCAATCCATGCTTCTGCTGGTAGACCTTCAGGCAGTGATTTTATCGTCAAGGATAGTGGTTGATTGTTTAGTCCTTCATTGTATTGAACGATGCGATCTTCTCTCTGACAGAATGTCATTCTTAAGGCATCATGCTGTTTAACAATGCAGTCAAATGCAGCCATAATCCCTTGCTCATCAAAACCGTCTTCAGAAAATAGCATGACGGACTGATTAAAATGCTGAGGACTTATCTTCTGTAGATGGAAGAATCGCTGCTGTATTGGCGTTAAAGGCAGCTCTCCCTCAATGGCTTCCTGACTAATCTTCCGACGGATCACCTTAACGAATGGGCTCAATTGTCTAATCTGAGGGTACAAAAATAATTCTTTAATGCTTAGCTTGTAGCCATGTGTGTTCAAACGTGAGACGATTTGTAGACCCTTAATAGAGTCTCCTCCCAAATCAAAGAAGTTGTGAGTCGCACTTACGCCTGTTACGGCAAGCACTTCCTCCCATATGTGGGCCAGCAATACTTCAGTCTCACCTGTTGGTTCCACATACTCTACTTCTAAGGCACCGCTCCAGTCAGGTTCAGGTAATGCTTTACGGTTAATCTTTCCGCCTGGTGTTATGGGAATCATGTCAAGCGGAACATACACCGAAGGTATCATGTAATCAGGAAGCTCCTTAGCCAACTGTATTTTGATACGATCCGTATCTACTGGGTTAGCTGATACCACATAAGCGCATAAATAAGAACTTCCCTTATTTTCTTTGACCATCACGACAGTTTCCTGAATTTCAGCTATGCCTAAAAGATGATATTCAATTTCACTAAGTTCAATCCTGTACCCGCGAATTTTGACCTGAAAATCGGATCTACCCAGGAATGCAATATTACCGTCAGGCAAGTATTTAGCTAAATCCCCCGTTTTATAGAGCTTTTCATAGCCAGGCATTGAATAAGGATTATCTATAAAGCTGGCCTTCGTTTTGATCGGATCATTCAAATATCCAATCCCAAGTGGTGTACCTGCAATATACATTTCTCCTGTAATTCCTACGGGAACCCTCTTTAGTCCAGAGTCCAATATATAAATCTTGGTATTGGCAATTGGCTTTCCGATCGGAATTCTGTCTTCATCTCCTGTCACTCGATAAGCAACACAGCCAATACTTGCCTCCGTTGGACCATACAGGTTCGTGATTTGAACATGAGGAAAAATGGTTAAAAATGTATGAACTGTCGATGGCGTAATTTCCTCACCACCAAGAATAACTTGTTGAAGAGAATCCAATTGCTTAGTTCGAGTTGAATTTTGATCTAACTGGTTGACAATAGCATTAAATACGGATGGAACGAAGTCTGTAAAAGAAATACGCTCCTGTTCAATGATATTCGTCATGTACGTAGCATCCACGGTCATGCCTGTTTCCGGCAACACGGTCGTTCCGCCGTTCATTAATGGCCAAAACAATTGCCATACCGCGCTGTCGTATACATGATGAGTCGTCTGGAGAACACTTTGTGCAGCCGATGTTCCAAAATAGTCGTTCATCCATAGAAAACGATTGGTGATTCCTTTATGGGCAGCAATAACTCCTTTGGGTTTGCCGGTTGAACCCGAAGTGAAGATTACATAGATTGGTGATTCCATATCTACATCTACTTCCGGGTTACTGATAGCGTTACTCCTCTTTTCGACTACAGAGCAGTCTATAACTAGATACTCTTCAGCATTTATTTCTGAGCTGATAGGTGTACTTGAATTGACCAATAGGGTAGAACTTCCCAAATCCTGCAGGGCGCTCTGTAAGCGGTCAATAGGCCACTCTGTATCAAGAGGCGAAAAAGCAGCACCTGTTTTCATAACAGCCAGCATGGATACTACCAGTTCCAGGCTCCGTTCCATGAGTATAGGCACATAACTTCCAAGTCCAATTCCTTTAGCCAACAAATTGCTTGCTATCGCGTTCGCCTGATCATTTAACTCCTTGTAGGTCAGCACCTGATCTTGATAGATAACAGCTTTAGCATCCGGTCTTCTATCAGCCTGCTCCTCAATATAATGATGTATGGGTCTTGGCTGTAGATAAGCTATATGAGTGCTGTTATACCGTTCCTCCATAGCAGCCGCTTCTGTTGCGCTTAGAAGATTAATATCAGTCAATGCCATATCAGCGTTTTGGACTACTTCCTCCAATACATTCAGGTAATGCTCGACGAGAAGCTCAATGGTTTCTTTTTTATACAGTTTTGTACTGTACTCAAATTCCAGATGAACTCTCCCAGCCTTTTGTTCGGCATTCAGTACAAGATCGAATTTGGAAATACCCGTTTTGAACGGATATAGCTCAAAATTAAGGTTATCGGCTTGCCACTGCTGTGCATCCGTATTCATAAAGGAGAACATCGTGTCAAACAACGGATTTCGACTCAGGTCTCTCTTGATGGACAGCTTATCAACCAGTTCGGCAAATGAATACGATTGATTTTGCAGAGCTTGCAGCGTGTTTTCTTTTACTTCGTTCAAAAAGGTTTTGAAGCTCTTATGACTAGCCGGATGGTTTCGAATAGCCAGTGTATTAACGAATAACCCTACGATCCCATTGGTATCTGCATGCGTTCGTCCAGATGTTGGGATGCCGATTACGATATCTTCCTGTCCCGCATATTTCCCCAGCAGCACATTATAGGCAGCAAATAGAAGCATAAAGAGTGTGCTATCTGTTTGAATACACGTGAGATTCAACTGTTCTATAAGCTTCTCGGACAGTTCGACTTTCACCATATCTCCAACAAAACTCTGCAATTGTGGCCGCTGATAGTCTGTAGGCAGATCTAGTACGGGAAGCTCCCCTTTATATTGATCAAGCCAATACTGTTCTTGCTTTGCATGAATTTCTGTATTCGATCTGAGCCAAGCAGAGTAATCTTTGTATTGAAGCGGTAAAGCGGGAAGTTCTTCTCCCTTGTACAGCTTGTTCCATTCGTTAATAATAGTGTCGATAGAAGTACCGTCAGCTATCAAATGGTGCATATCAATAAGAAGCATAAACTTATCACGATCCATTTGAAGAAGCTCCGCCCGAAATAGTGGGGCTTTGCCAACATCAAAAGGACGGATGAAATTATGGATCAATGTATCTATGCCCTTTGTCGTAATATCACCAGCAGCCCGGGCAAAGCCAAGTTCAAAGCTTACCTCTGGTTGTACAAATTGCACCGCTCTATCATCCACATATCCGAACGAGGTCCGAAATGCTTCGTGCCGAGCTAATAATTGCTCAAAGGTACGCTCCACTCTTCTTCGATCTACATGACCTTCGATCATCAATGCTGCCGACATGTTGTAAGCCACACCCGTCTCATCCAGCGGCAGCACGGCCAACAATCTGGATTGTGCTGGAGAAACCTCATAATAAGCTTCCTCAGTCACTGCCTCAATTCGTCGATAATCTGTTGGCTTGGCAGCAAGTATTTTCTTGGAGAGTGCTTCGATTGTTGGTGCCCCAAATATATCTTGAGTCGAAATTTCGATATGAAAGACCTCGTTGATTTTCGCAGTCAACAGAGTAGCTTTCATCGAGTGCCCACCTATTTCAAAAAAATGATCGTGTATACCAATCGGCGAAATCTCCAGCAGATCCTGCCACATTTCGATCAATAGCTGCTCCGTTTCATTATTGGGCCCAACGTGCTGTAATTCTTTGTTGAGATGACCACCTGGTTCAGGCAATGCACTTTTACTAACTTTACCATTTGCTGTCAGCGGCATCGCATCCAACAAAATTACATGGGCTGGTACCATATAGTGAGGCAGGCTTGACGACAAATAGTCTTTCAAAATATCTACTGTAACTGATTCCCGCAAAACGGCATAAGCGCATAAATACGGATTGTCATCTGTTCCTTTAATCACTACTGCTGCCTCTTTTACCGCTCTGTGAGCCAACAATGTGCTTTCAATTTCACCTGGCTCAATCCGGTAGCCTCTGATTTTAACTTGTTGATCTGCTCGGCCAAGATACTCTAGCGTTCCGTCAGGTAACCATCTCGCCAAATCTCCTGTTCTGTAGAGCTTCATATTGTCCAAATAAGGGTGTGGGATAAATTTCTGCGCCGTAAGCTCAGGACGATTACGATATTCTCGCGCAATACCTTTACCCCAAACACATAATTCTCCTGGAAGTCCTATTGGTCGCAACTGCAAGTATTGATCCAGAATGAGAACACCCGTATTTGGAATCGGCTTTCCAATACACCCCACTTCTTCAGGCCCCATATCTCGTAACATCGTTGTAACTACGCTATTTTCTGTTGGGCCATATTCATTGAACAATTGAATGCCAGGATGTTTGGCTTGGCTGGCTTCTACCAACCGTTTCGTTGCTTTCTCACCGCCTAACGTTACAACCTTGAGAGACATGGCTTCATCTGGGGCCAGACCCTCTATAACAGACATGTACATGGAAGGAGTACACACGAGATGTGTAATATGACTTGATAAAATTAAGGTCTTCAGAGCCGATAATTCACTCAATTCCTCATTCGTAGGCAGCACCACCGTACTTCCAGACAGCAGCGGAGTAAAAAAGGCACCCACAAAAGCATCAAATGAGCTAGACAGCAATGGCAGGATACGGTCTGTTGCTTCTAGTGCGTATTCATTTATTCTCCAAGATAACGTATTTAATATCGCTCGATGCTCAATACAAACTCCTTTAGGAGTACCGGTTGAGCCCGATGTATAGATCACATATGCCAAATGACTTGAATCCGATTCCCACTTGGAAGACAACTTGCTTTCTGTTTTATACCACTCATCATCGTCCATATTTAGGACTAAGCCTTCATAAGTAGTAGCATTGTAATTAGATGAGTCATTCAACAACAGGAGCGGAGCCCCGCTATCCTCAAGCATAAAGTGAATTCGTTCTTCTGGATAAGAACTGTCGATTGGAAGATAGGCACCACCGGCTTTTAAAATAGCCAACATACCCACGGCCAAATCTAATGAACGACCCGCCATTAATCCGACTACAGTGTCTGCCCCTACTCCCCGCTTCATTAATGCCCTCGCCAGCTGATTTGATTTCTCGTTCAGCTCTTTATAAGTAATCACATGTCCCTGATGAACTACAGCTACATGATCCGGACTTTTGAGGGCTTGCTCTTCGAATTGCAAGTGCAGCGTTTCTTGTTTCTTCACTATCGATGAAGAGGGCAGATCAAAAGTGTTAAAGCCGTGTATTAGCTGTAACTTCTCTTCCTCAGGTAACCATTCCAACTTCCCAATCTCGCTCCAAGGTTGTTCCAAAATGGAGCGTAGTATTTGTATATAAAGACTAGCAAGGCGATCAATCGTTTCTGATCGGAACAATTGGGTACAATAATTGAAGCGTAAGGCCAGACCCTCCTGCCATTCGTCAGCACTTAGTACAAAGTCGAATTGGGAAATCCCTGGATTGAATTCACTTGGATGAAATTTTACTCCATTGGCTTCAAGCGAACTCATCTCAAAATTCTGCATGACAAACATCGTATCAAACAAAGGATTGCGTCCTTGGTCACGACGGATATCCAGTCTCTCAATCAATGCTTCAAAAGGATAGTCTTGATAATCCATAGCTCGTAGAGTCGTTTCCTTGACCTCTTGCAAAAATGAATGAAAACTACGCTGAGGAGACGGACGGTTCCGCAAAGCTAACGTGTTGACAAACATCCCCATCATCGTTTCCGTGTCCGGATGCTGACGCCCTGCCACCGCTGTTCCTACAATAATATCTTCCTGACCCGTATACTTTGCGAGCAGTATATTATAAGCCGCAAGCAGGATCATAAAAGCTGTAGTCCCCGTATTTTTGGCAAGCTTCTTTAATTCTTCTGTCATCGCTGAAGTGATGTTATACGACAATACAGCCCCTTCGTAGCTTTGATGTAATGGTCTAGGGAAGTCCGTAGGCATTGCCAGTATAGGTAATTCTCCGTTCAAAACATTTTTCCAATAATGTTCCTGTTCAAACAAACGATTACTGGTATACTGTTCCTTTTGCCATGCAACAAAATCTTTATATTGAATTTGGATCGGAGCTAAAACTTCACTCCGGTACAGTTGTACGAGTTCATTAAGGAAAAGGGATAACGAAAGCCCATCTGCAATACTGTGATGCATATCCATGACCAACATATGTTTATTAGCCTCAAAGCGAAACAATTCTGCTCTGAAAAGTGGCCATTGGCGCAGATC
Source organism: Paenibacillus sp. ICGEB2008 (assembly GCF_000307675.1). NCBI lineage: Bacteria > Bacillati > Bacillota > Bacilli > Caryophanales > Paenibacillaceae > Paenibacillus > Paenibacillus sp. ICGEB2008. Next base: position 201,541 of record NZ_AMQU01000007.1, on the reverse strand, counting down.
AAACGGACGGACAAACAAGCGACTCATCTCGTCTGCATCTTTCTCCAATATTTCTGTGACTTTGATTTCAAAAGTCGGCTCATCATGAATAACTTGTACAATTTCGCCATCCACGATATTAAAAGAAGTACGAAATGATTCATGACGCCGGATCAAATCCAGGCAAGCCTTCTGAAGACGGGGGATATCTAGATCCCCATCAATACGCACCTGACCCGTAATATTGTAGGCTGTACCTATCCCCATATCCTGTAAGACAAACATACGCCTTTGGGCATCTGATACTGCATAATGCGTACATTCTTCGAGCTTTTTAATAGAAATGGCTGTTCCTTGTTTGGCTCCTTCGATCACCTTGGTCAAGGTCGAAACTGTCGGTGAATGGAAAAGTACATTCAAAGGGATTCGTTTGCCAAACTCTTGATGAACTCTGGCAAGCAAGAGAGTCGCCTTCAACGAATCTCCTCCTAGATCAAAGAAATTGTCATCAGATCTAACACGATTTAATCCCAGCACCGTTTCCCAAATTTCTCCTACTTTTCTCTCCGTGCTACTAACTGCCTCAACAGGTTCTTTGCTAACAACTTGTTTCATAGTAGAAAGCTGCGACAAGTCTACATATCCCTGCGAATTTAAGGGCATGTTTTCAAGCTGAACGATCTGTTGAGGTACCCATTGGTCTTGCAAATGATTTCGCAATTGCTTGCGTAGGATTTCCTCTACTCCATCATTAAGACTCGTAACATAAGCAACCAAAAGTGTGTCTGCTCTGCCGTCTGTGCTCTGGGCTATCACTTGGCATTCGCTAATTTGTGGAATAGAGGTAATAAATCGTTCAAGTTGTTCAGTATATATGGCATGTCCTTTTATATAGACTCGTTTCTGAACAGGTCCCAACAATTGTAATTCACCGTTTGCGGTTCGCAAAGCCAGGATTCCTGTCGGTAAATACACTGAATTTTCGGAAGGAGATTCGTTTTCCTGTACTACATGCAGTTCCCCGATCGTCCCCACAGGCGCAGGTTGCAGATAATGATCCAGTAAATAGATGGCTCTTGGTGAATCGTTGTCCGTGATGCCGCTGGATTCGAGTTCCACATAGTCCCTGTAGTTTTTAACCCCATATTTCAGTTCATCCTGATTTAAGAGGGAGATATCTACAAAATCCCGTTCCTGCCCATCAGCAATCGTATTCAGGATGTGTAAAAAATACTCTGCCCAAATCTGCATTGTTTCCGGTGCGGCCAAGCTGGCTTTAATATCAAAATCAAACCAAAGCTCTCCCTCGACCTCCATCACATTGAGAAACATGTCATATTTGGAGTACAGGATCGGCGTCGGTATCAATTCGACGTCCAGTCCATGAAAATGAAAATTCTGCATTGGTCGATCCATATTGAAGATGACATTCATCTCAGGTATCCGTATGTTCTCAATACGCTCAATCAGATCAGCAAAAGAGTAGCTTTGAAGCGGTTCGACCTCCTGCATGACTTGCTTAACTTGTGCCATATACTTAAATAAAGAATCTTTACTGGTAATATGGCTCACAATCGGCAGCATGTTAACACAGTTACCGATCAAATTAATTTGTTCCATTCTAGACTGTCCAGAGGTAGGAATACCTACTACTATCGTTGTGTTTCCAGTTAAGCGGTGCAGAAACACCTTATATGCACTCAGCAGTGTAACAAACAAGCTGTTACCCGCTTTAATGCTAAGCTTTTTCAACTTTCTCGCCAGCGTACTGTCTGCCCGAATATTTATTCTTCTTCCTCTATACGATGCTTTCTTCATGCCACCGTCCTCAGACGGAATGTCCATGGCGACAGGGACGGAATCCAATGTCCGTGCCCAGTAAGAAACTGCCTCACTCACTCCTGCATGTTCTAGCTCCAACTGCTGCCAAGCTTGAAATTCTCTGAATTTTGGCGGTACAGGCAACGTGACTATATTTTCACCTTTGCAGAAAGAAGTGTAGGCTTGCTCCCATTCACGGATAAATACTGCCATCGACCAACCATCAGCAACAATGTGATGAAATGTGAACACCACAATATGTTCTTCCGGTTGTAAACGTAAAATGTGAGTTCGGAACAGCGGATCTTTGGACGTCAAATCAAACGCCCTTTTCCCCTCTTCCTCAAACCATTGCTTGACCTTTTCTTCGTGCTCTGATGGAGGAGATCCTGAGAAATCACTCAGTGAGATGACCACATTCACGTTGTCAAGAACATGCTGTTCTTCGCCATCGAGGTCAATAACCGTCCGTAGCGAATCATGCCGGTTCACAATTGCTTGAACTGAACGTTTTACAGTATCAAGCTGCAGTTGACCCTGCATCCGCAAGGCTGCTATTTCATTGAATGCAGTGGATGAATCACTTCTGGATTGCGTAGCAAACCAAATTTGCTGCTGCTCCTTTGTTAAAGGGAACGATGAGGATTCGATGGGAACCACATTATTTTTTCGGTTTCCATTTCCATCCGGTGATGGCGTATTGTCAGGTAAGAATCCCCCTTTTCTCAATTCCTCCACGCTTTCCTTTACAGCCTGTGTAATTTTTTGAAGGTCCCCATCTGTATGAGCAGTCGATAAAAAGCAATTGCGACCTTCCCAAATGTAAATTCCCTTGTCAATCAGCAGATGGAAAAAGAGCTCAATGTCGCCAAACGAAACAAACCGGAATAGTGAGCCATAGTTCACCATGTGGATAGGTACACTATTTTGTTTAAAATAAGTATTCAGCTCTGCTACCCATTCGTTGGTTCTTCGGTTCAGTTGTTCCTGAAGATTCGGCCCTTCAGACTTCAAATATTTCAAAGTCGCTAGAGCCGTGTGCATGGTCAGCGGATGTGTGCAGAAAGTACCGCCTACGAATGTTTTAATATTCGTATTTTCCGGATAGGAGTCGTCTCCGAACGACCACACACCTCCATCTACAGTGTCCATAAACTCTGAGCTTCCGGCGACAATGCCAACAGGCATACCTCCACCCGCCACTTTTCCGTAAGTAACTAGATCAGCTTTAATTCCAAACCAGGCCTGAGCACCTCCTGGATGAATTCTAAATCCTGTAATTACTTCATCAAAAATAAGTGCCGTTCCCGAATGTGCTGTTATTTCGCGAATTTGCTTCAAGAACTCCTTTGGTTGCAAATCCGGTCTGCGACTCTGTACAGGCTCAACCAATACGGCAGCAAGTTCATGTGCATAATGTTTGATAGCTTTTATAGAATCCGGGTGATTATAAGGGAGTACAATAACATCCTCCATCATGCTCGAAGGAATTCCCGGTGCCATGGGTAACGCCTCTCCTCTGCTTGAGTTCGGATCGGACACAGCCAGTACACCATCGAACGTTCCATGGTAAGAACCAGCAAACAGCACTATTTTGGAGCGTCCTGTAGCCGCTCTAGCCAAACGTAAAGCAACCATAACAGCTTCTGACCCCGAATTATAAAAGGCAACCCGCTCCACACCTGTCAGCTCGCTAATCAAGGCAGCAACCTCACCTGCTGTATTCGACATAGGGCCGATCGAAGGCGTACGGTCGTGCACATTGCTCCGCAAAGTATCGGTTAGCCAAGCTGGGTTATGACCCAGTAAATGAACCCCGAAGCCCATAGTTAGATCAATGTACTCATTCCCATCTACATCCCATATCCTTGAACCCGAAGCGCTCTCTGAAATGATAGGATATACGATTTCTTTCCAATAGGACCGGAACCCAGACACATGACGATTATTAGCATGAACCAATCGACTATCCTGTGTGTATTTCTTGGACCCGCGGGTTCGTTGAGTATATCGTTTAATAAAACGCTGTAAGAAATCATTTTGCCGCCCACTGTATCCACTTTCCTCACCGATCAGTAGAGGTTGATAGGGTACAAAGGGTTTGGATTCAGTAGTTGTATTCACTTTAATTGTAGAAGTGATAGGCACGTCAGTTGCCACAGCATGCAGAGTTGTAGGCTGAACACTGACTGTGTCTTTGTTTGTTGTTAACGGTGCAGCCTGAATAGTTCCCCCTTGACCGCCACTAAGCATCTCTAGTTGTTTGGTCAACACTTGAGTAAGTCCAAGCTGTTGGTTGTTCAGTAATTCAATTTGTTGAGAGAGTAACTTTTCCAGGCCACCAAACTCGGACGAAGACTTTGCAGCAACCGTATTTTCTGGATTGACTTCTGTCCGATCATCGACCGTACTTAGAGCATCAGCAGCCGCTACCGATTGGGTGGTATATGTCAAATCTGAAATAAACGTTGTTAGACGATCCAGGTTTGTAACACTTTCAAAGAAGTGGTTCATGGGAACATCCACATTAAATTGTTCTCTAATTTCTTTTTGAACTTGAACTAGCATAATTGAATCCAAGCCCATTTCGAGAAAATGCATCTGTTCATCCAGTTGTTCCACCGTAAAACCGGAAACTTTACTGATTACATCTTTTAATACTTTGGAAATCTTCGCTGTGTAGTCTAGCTGATCTGTAGCTTGCAGTTCTTTTGGATACGCGGACTCCATACTTTTCTCCTCCCTGCCTACGTTACTTATCTGCACTACTTTTGGAGTAAACCAGCAACGATTTCGTTCAAAAGGGTACAAAGGCAGCGACTGGATTATTTTGATATCATCCGCATAAAGCGCTTGCCACGGAATAGCCATACCTTTGACGTACAGTTCACCCAATTGGCGTAGAGCGTGAACATCTGTATGTGCACTTGCTCTAATGGCTGTAATCAATCGACCTACCGTATCATCTTTTTCCCGTTTATGATCAACGCTCTGTTTATGAGAACCTATATACATATCAGGTGTATTCTCTCGTTTGTTCCCGGAAGTCCATCGCTCCAACTTGTGTAATAAATCCTCTGGACTGGAAGTAATAACTGCTAATTTATGTTCCATATGAGCTCTGCCGATATGTGTGGTATAGCACATCTGCTCCAAGGAAACCGCTGGATTTTGGCGTAAATAGTCCACATATCCCTCAACCAAATGATGCAGACTTCGCTCATTTTTTGCAGAAACCGTAAAAAGATGAATGCCATCCGGCGTGTTTACAGAATCATCATCTGTTCGCGTTTCTATAAACTCTTCCATAACAACATGAGCATTTGTTCCACTGAAACCAAAAGAACTTACTCCGCAGCGAAGTGGGGCATCATTTGAACTTAAATCCGCTACTTCTGTCGTTAAATAAAACGGCGACAATTCAAAATTAATACGGGAACTAGGCCTCTTAAAATGAACCAACGGAGGATTCTTCCTCGTTTGCAGCATCAGAACTGCTTTAATAAGACTGGATATTCCTGCTGCTTCAAATAAGTGACCAATATTGGGTTTGACAGAACCTATTGCACAAAATTGTTTTTTATCCGTATATTTTTCAAAGGCTTGTGTCAATCCCGCGATCTCAATAGGGTCCCCCAGTTTAGTTCCCGTTCCATGGGCTTCGATAAATGACAGAGTTTCCGGGTGAATAGCCGCATCATTCCAAGCCGCCTCCACCACTTCTGCCTGTGCGGAAGGACTAGGCGCAGTAATTCCTACCGTTGTACCATCCTGATTCACCGCACTTCCTTTTATTACTGCATAAATACGGTCTCCGTCTTGCAAAGCTTGATCGAGAGGCTTCAACAGAACCGCTGCAACCCCTTCTCCTACACCTGTTCCATCCGCTTCTGCATCAAAGGTACGAGCTCTGTAATTTGGCGATTCCATATCTAGTCCCAGCTTCACTGGTAATAGCATCGTTCGAATTCCTCCGGCAATCGCCATCTTGCAATCCCCTGTCGCTAACGCCTTGCAAGCCATATGAATCGCGACAAGTGAAGAGGAGCACGCCGTATCCACTGTTACTGCTGGACCTTTTAAATTAAGAAAGTAAGAAATTCGACTTGCCAGCACTGACGGTAAATTTCCAACAATATACTGGTGAAATTTGTCCGGTTCTCCTTTAGAGAGCATCCGCTCATAATCGTAGCCCACTTTTGAGTAGCCGACGTAAACTCCTACCTTTTGTCCATGAATCCGATCCCCTGCATAACCCCCATCTTCAAGTGCATGCCATGCCGTCTGAAGGAACAATCTCTGATTAGGGTCCATATAGCTAGCTTCCACAGGACTCAGCTTGAAGAACGCATAATCAAATTTATCAATTTCTTCTAGGAAGCCGCCTTCTATAAACTCTTCTTCTCCCTTCCTTTGATCCACAACTGATAAATAATCGATGGCGTCTTGCTTACGTTGAGAGCCTAAGTTCCCGATACAGTCATCGCCTTGGACAATATGATCCCAATACTGTGACACAGATGAAGAACCAGGTAAGTCCAAAGAGAGCCCAATAATAGCCACGTCCTTGCTATGATTGTGATCCGTATCATCCGTAGGAATATGCTGTTGTTCAGAATCAGTAGGGCTCGCTAAAAATTCTGCCAAGTGAGCTATTGAGGGATGATCAAACAAATCGGTAACTGCAAGCTTAATCCCCAGCTGATTTTCAATTTTGTCTGTAATCTGAACCAGTTGTAGGGAATTGGCTCCTAAATCAAAATAGCTGTCTCTCGTATCAACCTCTTCCCTAAGTAATACCTCGCAGCAAATATCGTGAAGTACTTTTTCGATCTCAAACGAAAGTGTAGGCAATTTTTGATTTTTGTTTTCTTGCTCCATAATCCCTTTTAAAACTAATGAAGTCTCCTGATAATGTCCCGCTTCATACTGAGCCGCAAGCTTATACCTCTGCAACTTTCCACTAGTCGTTTTGGGCATTTGCTTAATAGGTATAATATCGTGAACCGCCCATCCTCCATGACGATACAAATGTTTTTTTAATTGAGTTGCAATTGGAGAAAATTTTCCTATCGTCTTTTTGGATACGACAAATACCACAATTTCCTCTGATTCCATCCCATTAACACGAACTCCACACGCCGCCACACGATTAAGTTCGACTCCTTCTACTTCCTCAGCGATACGCTCGATGTCATGAGGGTAAACGTTCTGTCCATTTACAAATATGATATCCTTTGCTCTCCCTGTGACGACTAATTGACCTTCACGGAAGAACCCCAGATCGCCAGTTCTCACCCATCCGTCTAGCGTCAAAAGTTTGGATGTCGAATTCTCGTTGTTATAGTATCCCTTTGTAACATTTTCACCTTTGATTTGTATATGCCCAATAACGCGATCTGCGACTTCCTCATCCTCGTCATTGCATATTCTGATTTCACAATAATCTAACGACTGACCGACTACAACAAATGGCAGAGCATTATGAAAAGTCTTGTCTACCTCCAAGACAGACTCTCCAATGTTTAAGTGCTTACGATCAACATAAACGGTTATATAGTCAGCATCAATTGGCGGGATAGCAACTCCAACCGATGCTTCTGCTAAACCATATGATGCTCGCATACTCGTTCTTTTTAATCCAAAAGGAGCTAATGTCTCAAGAAATGCGTCACATAATTCAGTAGAGATAGGTTCAGCACCATTGATGATGGTACGGATCTTGGACAGATCCCAGTTCATTGCTTTTTCGGGTTTGAAAAATTGCATGAAATACTTATATCCAAAGTTCGGCGAGGATATAATGCTTACTTGATGTTCACTAGCTTTTTTTATCCAAAGTACTGGCTGACGAATGAACAGCGAAGTCGGCATAATGTACTGATTCACTCCAGCAACTAATGGGGTAATATGATTGTAAATTAAACCCATATCATGGGTTAGAGGCATCCACTGCAAGAACGAATCTTGCTCTGTGACGACCGTCCTATTTATAATTCCACTTGTGTTATGAATGAGATTATGATGTGTAAGGATGACTCCCTTAGGATCACCTGTGGAACCGGAGGAAAACTGAATAAATGCTATATCCTCCAATTGAGGGGTGTGTATCTTTGCAAAGGATTGCTTAGGTTGTTCATGGTCTTGAAGAAGTAATTGATGACGATGGCGGATATTTTCGAATAGGTTATTCTGATTGGTTTTCAGGGTATATTTCTCAAGGTCTTTTAATATTTTGGGCTCGATGAGTAAAAAAGGATCGTTAAGAACATCCCAGATTTTAAAAAGCTTCATTCTATGCTCATCATTGTTACCGATGCTGACAGGTACCGGGATCATACCACCAAGAATGCAAGCCCAAAACGCTTTCACAAAATGACGATTATTTTCTATTTGAAATACGATTTCCTGTCCCTGCTTCACTCCTGCATTCTGAAGATTCTCCAGAAACGCTAGAGCTTCCCAATATAAATCTTTATAAGTAAGTGTTGTTTCGTTTTGATCCGACTCAATAAAGGTTATAAATTTATGGTCACTCTTTCCCCGTTCTGTAATAACATCAACCAGGGTTTTGAACCTTTTTGTATACATGCTATTCCCCCCGTATATCGTAAGATTTATTAGCTTCCAGTTAATAAATTTACAATTTCCAACATCATTGATGAATCTTATTTAGATCATATTAAGAATCGTCTGTTGTTCTTGCTCGGGCACTTGCTTGGTAGTGAGAATAGTACGAATGAGCTCTAACACCTCTGTATTAACCGCATTATAAACGGTGTCATTTTTATGATTTTGAAGTTGATTGATCCTATTTCGGATCTGCTGACTAGGGTAAACAACTCCCTTCATATGTTGTTTGTAATCCCCGTTTCGATTTCGTGCAATAAGCGCTGCTGCAAAGCCTTCCTCCAGACGCTCAAGTGTAAATTTGCGTGTAGTTTGCTGCTTACTTAGCCACTTGTCCGCTTCTTTTAAAGAAGAACTGGTATTAATAGAAAAAGTAGAGATACTAGGATATCTTTCTTTCATTAGCTGTCCAAGTACTTTTCTCGGACCTAATTCTAACGCAACAGTAATACCGTTCTGGTATAAATAATCCATCGTATCTGTCCAACGTACAGGGCTTATCATTTGCTTGTACAGCAAGTCATAAATTGAGAATTCATCATGTGGTAAGGCTGTTACATTGGAAACAACCGGCCACCTTCCCTTGCGTAGCGGGATTTTTTTTAGTTCTGCGGCAAGCTTATCTGCTGCAGGCTTCATCAGAATACTGTGAAAAGGCCCGCTTACTGTTAAATAGTTAACCTTACTATGTTCTAGACGTTTGATTTGCTCCACTATTCGAGCCATAGGTTCTGTATGTCCTGATAGCACGTACTGATTGTTTGAATTGTGACAGGCAATAGATATAACATCACGTTCCGTAGATATCTCTTGACATAAGCTCTCCAGAATAGAAGCAGAAACATTCGCAACAGCAACCATAGTCCCTACCCCGTTGGCTGTAGCCTGCTGCATGAACATTCCTCGTTTTCTCACGATTTGAAGTCCATCTTGAAGGGAGAAAAAACCGCTGCACACCAATGCTGAGTATTCTCCTAAACTATGACCGGCCAACAGTTGAGGTTCCAGTTCCAGTATTTCTCTGCTAGCATAGTATGCAGCAAGACTGGCAGTAAGTAAGGCTGGTTGGGCATTCATGGTCTGAAGAAGCTCTTGGGAATCTCCTTCAAAGCAAAGTTTTGAGAGTTTTACACCTAAGATATCATCCGCTTCATCGAATAAACGCTTTACCACAGTAAAATTATCCCATAGTTCTTTACTCATTCCTACATATTGCGAACCCTGCCCAGGAAAAATAAAAGATACTTTATTCATCTGAAAACCTCTTCTCCAGTGAGCTTCCTGAATATGTGTACTTTTCAAATTTAACTTCTGTTGCAAGTTATAACCTTTATAGTATTAAAGCAGAAATTTATGATCGACATAATTAATGAAAAAAAGAATCATTTAAAAACAAATTAAATCATATGTAATTACCGTGCACTAGCATTTAATAAGCTTGTATTAATAATTTATCAATCGTTATTCAAACCCATGTTTTACTCCTTTTACGAATTAAAATAACGATTTATTTCAACAAAGTCAATGAATAAGTCAACCTTCGAATGTTACATTTTTGTAAATAAAAGGTCGCAAAATGTAGAAATTTGTTGATTATCATTAGATAAAGTCGTTTTCTTGAAAGAATAGCTTTTTTCATTATTTTCACTACATAAAAATAAATAAAATTAAATTATGCAATTGTTAAATATTTTTAAAAGATAAACAAATATACACACTTATTATATTATTGTATTTATCCAAATTATGATATTATACTCTTTTTTGAACCTTGCTCTTAAGCTCAGATTGCTCTATGTTTGAAAACATAAATTAAAGACACTACATGAGTCAGATGTCCTTTACCCCATGAAATTGCTGCTTAAATCATAAATACTATGTAACAATTAAATAACTCTAATAGAATTTTAGAAATATGCGCACGAAAAAATCTACAGATTTTACCAACTGATGAGCTTCGCAGTCTTCCACTGCTGCTCGCTTAGTCTTGAAAAAGTCTGTAGATTTTATAGATACTCGTATTCACGTTATGATCTCTCACTGCTCAAGACCTAGTTATAATCCTCCCAATAGCGATACTTCATTTCATTCTCACCTTTGGTGACGATGATCATGTTCTCGACATGCCCAGTTTCTTTATTTGTCCGGTAGATCATGGTACGGGTTTCTCCCTCATCAGGAACAGAGAACAGCACCTTGTCACTGATCATACCGCCACCAATGCCGACAACGTGTTCCCCCCAGCCGGAGGCTGCGCCCGAACCTGCTCCACTGACGCCAGTCCCGCGCGACAAAATAAGACCCATTCCATATCCGGTAACGGTCTGGGCCGTTTTACCTAGAGCGTGTTCTCCGGCTGATTGAGTATGCTTTTGGACCCAGTAATCGTATTGGTCCGTATTTTGCTCATAACTTATAATATTTCCTTTTTTATCTATAGATATATCTGTTTTGCTTCCGTCTTTACCTGTCAGTTCAGTGACGGCAACAAGGGAATCGGATGTGATCTTGGAAGTCTCTCCTGTATTGTAATCTGTGCGAGTAACCGAGTCCTCGTATTGCAGCTGCAGGACATTCATCTGGTCGTGGATTTTCTGCATGACTTGCTTGTCGCCGATGGTCTCCGCGTTTTTCAATAGTTCCTCATATTGATGATATTTATCCGCGTCTGCCTGCTCCCACTCGTCTATATTTTTGGGTGAATTCACGATATCTTCAGCATGATTTCCAGCCTCTCCGCTACCCGCCAGCGCTGCACTAGCGTTCATCGCTGCTGCCAAGGCTGACCAGAAGCCACGTGTGCTTCCAGCATCCGCATTTCTAAACTTCAAAGCAATGCTTTTCAGCTCAATTTCAATGGATTGAACCTTATTTAATATAGAAGAAAGCGTATATTTAGCTGTACGATAGTCATTATAAAAACGATTTCTCTCCATACCATCCCACTGGCTGTGAAGGCGGTTCATTGTGCTATCCAGACCGTTCAGCTGGTTATACAGTATGCCGTGGGCATTGGCAAATTGGGAGGCCACGTTATCCAGCTGCTCCGGTGTGACTTGGATTTTTGTCATGGTGATCACATCCCATCTTCGAAAATAGGAGATAGACATTAAAGTTTACAGTAATCCTTATTTCATATTGTAAGCTATAGAGGTCGGACATTCATGAGGATTTATACGTATTTGTGTATCCAGAAGCAGTTCCTTTGATATAATGAATCCATATGAGTTTATTTCGACAATATATTATTGAAAGTCAGGTGTAAGGACATGTCAGACAAAAAAAATTATTTTTTTTGATATCGACGGTACATTACTGGACGATGAAAAGAAGATGCCGTTAACGGCAGAAAAAGCAGTCTTTGCTTTGAAAGAGCAAGGACATGAGGTAGCCATCGCAACAGGACGTGCGCCTTTTATGTTCAAGGATATCCGCGAGCAGTTAGAAATTGATTCCTACGTTAGCTTTAACGGGCAATATGTGGTGCTTCGTGGGGAAGTCGTCGCTACCAATCCGCTGAATCGAGAAGCCTTGCAAGCGATGACTGATCTGGCACTCACACATAATCATGCTCTCGTATATATGGATCATATGGACATGAAGGCTAATATTCCTAACGATGAGCTTGTGGAGAAATCGGTCCAAACGCTTAAGGCCAAGATTTCGGTTGGGTACGATCCGCTCTATTTCCAAGGGAGAGATATTTATCAGACGCTGTTGATGTGTACAGCCGAAGAAGAGCCTTACTATGAAGCGGTATTCAAAGCATTTGACTTTGTACGCTGGCATCCAAGTTCAGTGGACGTTGTTCCTCACGCTGGCTCTAAAGCAAAGGGAATCCGCGAAATTACATCCAGACTGGGCATTGCCGATGAGAATCAATACGCTTTTGGCGATGGATTAAACGATGTGGAGATGCTGACAACTATACATAACAGTGTCGCGATGGGGAACGGTTGTGATGAAGCCAAAGCCGTTGCTAAAATGGTCACAAAACGCGCAGATGAAGACGGTATTTTATACGGACTGCAAAAGCTTGGTTTGTTAAGCTAACAGAATTGTTTGACACGCTGAGCATGTTTCGGGAAAAATCAAGTCGGTTTAATGACTTAGATATGAGAAAATAGGAGGTTGTCGTTGGTATGGAAACGGAAGGCTTACGCAATGTCGAACAGCTAGCCCTGAAGAAGTACAAAATTTACAAGCAAAGCCTGCTCCGGTATTTGGCGCGTTCCATGCTGGCAAGTATGTTTATCGGATTCGGCGTTATTGTCGCCTTCAAGACGGGTAACTTTTTTTACATGGAGCATTCTCCATTCACTTATCCCATGGCGGCGCTCACCTTTGGGGCAGCCATCATTCTGATCGCGTACGGCGGCGGTGATTTGTTTACTGGCAACACCTTCTATTACACCTATGCTGCGCTCCGTAAAAAGCTGCGCTGGGGTCAGGTGCTTCGATTGTGGACTGCCAGCTATGGAGGTAACTTGTTAGGTGCGGGGGTATTCGCACTCCTTATATACCTGACAGGGCTGTTTGACTCCTCCAGCGTGAACAGCTTTCTGCTGAACGTAGTTGAGCATAAAATGGAAGCGCCTGCAATGCAGCTATTCTTCCGCGCTATTTTGTGTAATTGGCTGGTCTGCCTCGCCTTTTTTGTGCCGATGTTTATGAAGGAAAATGGCGCAAAGATGTTCGCTATGATGCTGTTTGTATTCTGTTTTTTCATTTCGGGATATGAGCATAGTGTAGCTAACATGTGTACTTTCGCCATTGCGCTCGTGCTGGACCATCCGGGTACGGTCTCTGTCGCTGGCGTCATCCATAATCTCGTTCCGGTTACGCTTGGGAATCTGGTGGGTGGCGTGCTGCTTATGGGGGTTATGTACTATTCGGTGAATCTCCCGTTTTTGGACGAGGAGGAACATTAAAAAAGAAGCCGTGGAACCTGAGTTCCATGGCTTCTTTGCATTCATTTTGAAAAATAGCGTATGCAGTGTCTGCAGGTGCTTCTTTGCTGTTTATTCTGCTTGAGCAGGAAAATGAATAAATTCCTCCAACTCCTTGAACAGCTTTTTGGGATTGACGTTGTCAGGTACAACCAGAGTTAGCGGCTCATCCAGCTTGAGCACATACATGCCTAAAATGGATTTGGCATCTGCCATGCCGCTTTTGCCATGAATCCAGATGTCATACGTATAATTGGATACGATTTGATTGATCTTCTCAATATCCTTAACGTTTTTTACCTTGATGGGTGTCATCATTGCACAGCTCTCCCCTGCGTTGAATTGGGGCTTACAAAACAAGCCTTAACATCACTATACCCTATTTATTAAGAACGTTGCACAAACTTAATTTAGAAAATGACATGCGGCGCGGAGCTAACCTTCCAGTAGCTGCCGACCTTTTCAAAATTCACGGTGATTTTCTCGTTTGGCTGTTTGGCTTCTGCCGGATAAGGCACGGTCAGCAGGTAGCTGCGCTTCACCGGAGTCATGGTTACCATTTTCGCTGTAGCCCGGCTAAACTCTAGCAAATTGCCGCCATCTGCGTTCAATTGAGCGAGTCTACCATTGACTTCAACAAAAAATTTACTGACAAATTGCTCGCTGGCCTGTTTGGTATATGCCTGCGTCAGATAGTTGATCAATTTGGTCTTCGTGCCGATGTCCTCGGACAAATAGCGGTAGCTTTTACCATTCAACTGGAACGCTTGGCCCAACGATTTGCCACCGCTGGTGGCATACTGATAACGAGACTGTGCCTCCAGCACAAGCGGAATCGCACTCTCATGGTTCAGCTTGTCCAGCTGGATTGGATTCACGCTGGTAGCCGTAGCTGCAGCTGGCGCCGAAGTGGACGGCTGCTGCGGCTTGGACGGCTTGGCAGTCGATGGTACGGACGGGACAGCCGCTGGCGCTACCGACGTAGATGGGCGCGGTGCTGGTGCAGACGGAGCTGCTGGTTTAGCCGTTTGGACGGAACCTGCGGCTGGGGCTGTTGTTGCTGGAACTGACGGCGCTTGCGCAGGAGCCGGCGTCGTAACAGACGCAGATGCTGCTGGTGCTGGCACCTGGGCCGGTACGGTAACTGACGGAACGGCGACGCTTGGTTGCGCTGCGTTCGCTGGAGCGGACACAGCGGGCGCAGCAGCGGCAACCTGTGCCGCGCTCAAAAGTGTGGCCGCAACACATAGTGCGGATAGTTTCGTATTTATTTTCATACTTCTATACACCTCCATAATCATATGTCTGCATAAACTGCACACGTCTCTATTATAAGAATTTTGTTTCTCGATTGGGTTGCTAAATTGTTTCTATTTGCCTTTTTTTGTTCATTCTGCGCGAAGTTTGTCCGTATTTACCGGGAGCGTAGGTTCTGACCGCTTCTCCTGCTTTTCCTCGATCTCTTCCAGGGATCGTGACATTTTCTTCATAGATTGGTCCAGCTGCTCCAATCTACGGTTAAGGGTGACGAGAATGTATTTTAACAGAATCAGGCTTAATGCTGCAGGGAATCCGACATTAGTTACGAGCTCGATCATGCTTTCTGTCGTTAAAGAACTCACAGATTCCGCCTCCTTTTCCATACATAAATTACCTCGATAAGAACTAATGTTCCCATTATTATGGAAATCATACGTACTCTTCTATGCCCATAACAAAAAGAGCCCCGATTAGCCTGGAGCCCTATCTGATACTATTCATTTAACCTGCACTCACCCCACTATCGAGCTGCTGCACATCAAGGAGTGTATATGTTCGGCTGCTGGGGCTTGGACATCCCTTCTCCCAAATAAAATCCGGTGTGCGGTGGCTGATTATAGGCTACGTTCTGCCAGGCCACACTCAGGCGGTACACCGGATCATGCATAAGCGTGTAAAATCGGTGTTCTGACTCATAAGGTGTTGTATAGATACGAAGCGCCGAATTATCACTTTTGCGCCAAATGACTTCCTCCCGCCAGTCACCGAACAGATCAGCCTGCAGCGACGGCGTTCCTTTGGTCCCGTTATTGGAACTCGTCCCTGTGGCCGTAAGCAAGTTGGAAGTCGTCGAGTTCGTATAGTTCCACTTGTCGATTTTACCAGCGCTTGAGGAGGTATGATCCAGCAGTTCACGGAGGAGATCCCCATCCCACCAAATTCCGAAGTTAATGGAGGACGGCATCGTGTTGGTAATGAGCTCTCCCTTGGCTGAACGTAACCCGATGCTCGGTGCCCACTGTTCGTTTCCTTTGGTACGCGGATCAATGTCTGCCGACATGCCTCGTCCCGTATCCTTGCCTGTTTTTACGCCCCATAAAATGTTGCCATTACGCGGATCATACATGGCGGCTCCGTAAGTGGCATTTTTGTCCTCGTTCACCTTGAACACTTCATAACCTGAACGGTCCGGGTCCAAATCGCCTACATGAAGTGCATCGCCGTGCCCCATCCCCGTGTTAGCCAGCTTCGCCCCGTTATCGTCTACAACCAGCGAGCCATACACGATCTCATCCTTATCATCTCCATCCACATCTGCCACGCTCAAACTGTGATTCCCCTGTCCAGCCGTCCCGGCGTTGGTGGAGCTATTGCTGTCAAAGGTCCAGCGGCGGCTTAGATTGCCGTTCCGCCAATCATATGCGACTAGAACGGTGCGCGTGTAGTAACCACGTGCCATCACTATGCTGGGTCTTACGCCATCCAGATAAGCAACCCCGGCGAGAAAACGATCCACACGGTTACCATAGTTATCTCCCCAGCTGGACACCGTTCCGCGCGGAGGTACATAGTCAATCGTGCTAAGAGCCTTGCCTGTATCACCTGAGAACACAGTTAGAAACTCGGGACCTTTCAAAATATATCCACTCGTGTTGCGATGATCAGCCGAAGCGTCGCCAATCTTTACTCCTGTACCATCTACCGTGCCGTCTGCTGTCTTGCATACAACCTCTGCTTTACCATCTCCATCAAAATCATAGACGAGAAATTGCGTATAGTGTGCACCAGCCCGAATATTCCGTCCCAGATCAATTCGCCATTTGCGTGTTCCATCCAGCTCATATCCGTCCAAAAATACATTTCCCGTATAACCGGATTGCGAATTATCCTTAGAATTGGAAGGGTCCCATTTCAACACAATCTCATATTCGCCATCCCCATCGAGATCCCCCACACTGGCATCATTGGCATTGTACGTGTAGTTCACATGATCCGGGGTTGTACCTACTGCAGGCTGCTGGATGGGAACGTCCAGATAGTTGTTGTTCCATACCTTTACCGCTGGAGAAGCGGCCTGCTCTGCTCCATTGACCACGGCACGAACGGTATACGAAGATGATGTCGTACCTGCCTTGTCCAGAAAGTTGGTTCTCGATGTAATCGGCGCATCATTCACCTTGCTTGACCCTCTGTACAGATTGAAGCCAACCGAATCCGCTTCCGTACCCGATAAACGCCAGCTCACCAGTATCCCCTCTGGTACCTTCACTGCGACAGTTCCCCTGTTCAGCTTCTCCATTTGCCTCGTAGACGCAGCTGAGATTGGGCTATCCATTGGAGCGACCACTCCACACAACATGACACCGAGACAGAGCAACACAGTATGCCGAAATCTTTTGTTCATCTGATCATTAGCTCCTTTCATGGTTTGTATTTTCAATAAATTTATTTTATATGACTGATAAGTTATGGTTGTTTAAATCTTATGATAGCGCTTACATCATTGTAAAGGGACGATTCCGTCCTTTTTGTTCAAAAATCCGGGCTAATGCTTTAAAAATCAGAGGTCCATGAATAATCGTTCTTCGTCAGCTATGCTTTGGATATCCTCTGAGCTAATACTAATATATTGATAGCCTTCTGCCTGTTGTTTTTTCAATGCCAGTTCCTTCATAAAACGTGGGCTGCCCTCTCCGGCATCCTCATCGTACACAAGCAATAAACCGTCTGTTTTGCGGAAAAGGAGTTCATCCCGTGCCTTGAGTTGCCATATTCCCTGATACGGCTGGCGGCTAACCACTCCCACATAGTCAACTTCGGCACAAATCTGCTGAAAATATTCCTTTTTATCCTCTTTCCATTTTTCCTCCATATTTTGATAAGCCATCATAATAGAGCATTTTAAGTGAGGATATTGCTCCTTTAATGCAATGACGACCTCGCAAGCCCACAAGTCCACCCCGTATTGACCAGGGGTAATCACCCATTCCAGCCCTTCTTCGATCAGGGGAATCAGTCTGCCTGCAATCGCCTTTTTAATGTATGGAATGCCTTCGTGCTTTTGACTGAAAATATTCAGCTCATGGGCACGATAGCCAGAAACGAGCAAGTTTTTCATCATCTCATCGTCCTTCTGAAATTATCATAAAGATTATTGTAAAAACGAACCTCTGCCCTATGGGCTTAACAAGGTTCGTTTTTGGGAAGCTGGTGTTAATTTAGCATTGCTTTTTGGTGCTTAATATTTTTATTACCTCCGCATATCACGCCTTGGACGAGTTTACACGCCGATCTTGAATTCTAACATTGCTGCTCAATATACCAGCATCGCTACTTACTTTGAACGATGGGTAACTTGGATCTGCCTCAAGCCGCATTTGGCTATCGAACTGCTGCTCCTGCTGCCGATCTACCCAAAAAGAATACGAATCGGACTGAATTGCTGTGTCGGTTGCATTCGGTGCATCGATCACCAAAATGGTAAGTACGCCGTTGCATCCACAATCCTCTGTATCATAAAACAACTTGAACATGCCTGGCCGTCCTGAAAGGACCATTGCTAGCCTTTCAACCGACAAGGAATCCAACTCTAAATGTATACTCATGAAATGAATTCTCTCCTTTGTAATTGAAGTGTTTGGATATATTAGGACTCTACAACTTCAAAAAGTCTAAATATAAACTATATTTTCATTATAATCATCTAAAAACTTTAAGTACAAGGAGATCATTAATGATCGCATTTACAAAAGGATACACTGCACCTAGCTTGGCAGCAGGTATTGCCTCTCTCCTGTTAGGTATGGTTCCTAGTGAAAAAGAAGCTCTCAAAAGTAGGATTATTAATGGTTAGTGGGAGATGGGATATCTTCAAGACTTTTTGGAGGACAACCGAGGGAAATATGATTTGATTGATGTCAAATTTTTATTTATTAAATATGAAACAGAGGGAGTCGCTCCCTTACTTGTCGATCAGTCAGTCTACTTGCTACAGATACCCCGGCTGGTTAAAACCAGCCTTTAGTTTCAATCATGTATTAAAAAGGGCTCTCCTGGATTTCTCCAGAAACCCCCTACTTCTCAATCAATCAGCATTGCAGCTTCAAATGTAGCGTTCGTTTTTTGAATGAAAACAATTCAAAATTCTGATATGATATCCACTACCTGCCGGGATACCATCAAAAGATCTACTGTACCAAGTACTAGAATCTTTTTCAGAACTGTTTCCAGATACCTTCTGTGGAACACTCCATTCTTTCCATCCATTCCATACATCTTCCACAATCTCATATTTATTTTTAGCTTCTACGCCATTAATACCTGTGTCTTGCCATCCTTTGATTGTCGCAGAATGGGATGAACCAACAGAAAAGGCATCGCCCCCAATTAGTACAGTTCCATATTGAACCCCACTAAGTCTATAATAGTCTACAGCCGCATTTGTAGGAATTTCAGATGGATTCAGTGCTTTAACGGTTGCAGGATTGCCATCACCAAGAACCAACTTCCACTCTTCACCATCTTTGATTACTTTCAAATTTTGTTTTTCCCCATCCTCTTTGACTGTAACTGCTACACTCGAATTGGACTCTTTTTGGGCACCAACAACTTCAATTTTGTCAAAATCAGTTCTATTACTGCATCCAAAAAATTCTTTTCGTGCATAGCAGTTAAGTATTTTGTGACAACTTTTTGAGCCTCTTGCTCGGATTGATCGACAGCAGTTTCGGATGTAGCTTGATCTTTTGTTAAAGCTTCAGAAGCAGAAACCGAAACTGAAGTATCAGCCGACGGAACAACAGGTGCAGCGGATACAGAAGTACCTAATGCAGCCACCATTGTAAGTGTAGCATGATATATCCCCCGATATGTTTTTTATTGTGGTTTTATAACCTTAAAAGCCCCCTCTTGTATTAACAGAGAAGGCTTTTAAGCGCAAACAGATGTTTTTGATTACTTATCGTTTTCCACATTTGCAAGTTTTTTTGATTTTTTTCACTTTCTTCACAACGCTACTTTTACCACTATTTTTGCGCGAGCTGTTGTTGTTTCCGTTATGGTCTACTCTGCATTCCTCGCAAAGATCCCAGTGGTCACCATACCAGCAAGCTCTGCGACATCTTCTGTGACATCTGTGTTCTGGAGAGTTATATTGCGTTATTTTCTTTTTTACTGGACGACGTGTATTAGCCAATTGGATTCACCTCCCCTCATGCTCTATTACATGCTAAGAGGATGAAAAATGCTTGTACTAATAACAGAAGACAAATCAATCAAAATTGATAACGGATCGCTACTTCAATTGCATTGAGGACACGAGGGAAGTTAACAGAGGCAAAACCGATTGGGTTACAAATATAGGAAAACCACATCATAAAAAAAAACACCTGGCATAAGCATAAGTAAGTAAAATATTAGACTAGATATACAGTTCCAAACGTCTTTTCAATTTTCAAAATCGGCAAACTCGATAAAATAAGTATCCGATTGTCCCCAAAAAAAAGACAGCAGCAGCCTTGGACGAGAAATAAAGTCCTAGACTACCGCTGTTTGATTAAACAAACGTTTCCCTTTATAGCTTAATGCCAAAAGGAGTAGAGACCGCGAAGGAAAACTACTCCTTGGAGTGTTGAACTTTCATTCAAGGATACTATAATTCTCGCTCATTGAAGTCTTAATCTTTTGTTACAATTCTTCCATTCTTGTGTTAGCCGGAGAATATGACCCGGTAGATTGATGGGAAACGATGAAAAGCAAGCTACTGCCAAGCATAACTCATGCATAACTACACATCATTCCCCAGACTACACATCTTTCTCCATTAGAAGCATCCAACCAAATCTGTATGGAAATCTCTAATTTTTTACCAAGCAATCCTTATAAACTAATTTCGCAAAAGTAAGTTTACTAAATGTTGTAAGATACATACAGTGAAAACCTTCAGTTTTTCTGTTCGAAGTTTTTTTGCCTCCCCAATATACACAATTAAGGTGTATGCCTTCCCACATATTGATAAGTACCTTTCGGGTATGCAATCCACTCATTGTGCTGATTAAAAACGGGCGATCCGCATGTTATACCTTGTTTACGAACAAATGTCCCACCTTGAGGAAACAATTGATCCTGCGAATGAAGCTCTCCAAGCACATCTACCACAGTTCCATGATATTTTAGTACATATGCGACCGTATTAAATTCGCTTGGGTTATAAAAATGACCCTCTTGATTAAAATAGGAAACATTTGTAACATCCATAAAATCGTAAAAGATGCTGTTTATGATCAGATACGGTATTAATGGGTTAACCGGATATAGCGCTATGCTGGACACGTTCATGCGGTTCGTATTTTTCATGAATTGGTGAACCTCCAGCTCATATCCTTCTATTTTATGAGAGAAGTCACATTCTCGGTTGTAAAACAATTGCAGCACGATGCGACCGTCTCCACCATCGACATATTGTGAAAAGAACAAAAAAAAATGCCTCCTGTGGTTCCTAATGAACCTGAAATATAGTCGCTCTGCCAGGCAGTACCACTAAATACAACGTGAACGTCCAGCTTTGTAACATCTAATTAGATCAAAGTTGAGCTATAAGTAGAGCCAGTGACTGTATAGGTGAAAAACACGCTCGCTCTACCACCTTTTCCATCCTTTGCTGTCACAAACACCTGTGTGCTTCCTGCTGATTTTGGCTTTAACATAAGCTGTTGGCTTGCTATTTCTGCTTTTACTACGTTTACATCTGAAGTGATCGCATGATACGATAGCTCATCCTGATCAGCACCAAAAAATACATTTTTTAAATCTACTAGAGTATCTCCAGAACCTACAATGCCATATTGATCGGGAGGAACTGTGGCTGTAACAGGTACATGGTTAGGTGTGGGTGTTGGATTCGTTATAGAACTGCCACATTCCTCATGACTCACCGGAGCACCCGGGTGGAAAGCTCCTGTTGGGTCCTCAGTCATTAGACCTGCCGCACGCACCGCCTCTATATAAGGAAGGGCCCAACTCCCCTGTGTGTCATTAAAAGTTACTGCTTTCGCCGTTACGGCAAGCTTAAGTGCATTAGCCAGCAAAGCGGCCATTCCCTTACCCGTCAGTGGTTGATCTGACTGAAATGAGCCATCTGGATAACCGGTGATCAGCCCTTGCTTCACAGCCTCCTGTACCACCTGCAACGCTTGGGACGACATATTGGATTGATCGGTAAAAGATACTGTATTCGCTTTACTCACAATTACTGACGTGTCCCCTTTCTTTTCCACATGGACAAAGCTGTGGTCTTCATGCCATACCTACCAGCAATGTCACGATTAGCGCCTTCTGCCATTCTTTATTGGTTCTTGATCACCAGTTTTTCCTCGTACACGATTCATTCTTTTGTTAGTGAAAAGATCTTATCATCCGCTTCTGAACCGATTCTGAACAACATTAAAATTTTATTTATTCACAATTGAAAATTGATAGAGAAAAAAAGAGCACTTAGCCAATTAGGGCTAAGCACTCTAAAATTTTTATAAACATTGATGTAGAGACCATATCAGGAAGTTGTAGGCTCCCATTGAAAGGTAGCTGCTGACTTGGATGGAAGGGTTGATTTGAAAACGTGATTTCCCTGCCGAACCTTAAAGGTCTTTGTGTTCTCTCCCGTATTGGCGGCAATCAGGACCAGCGTACCATCGGGGTTACGATAAGCGACTGTTTCGATACTTCCACTATAGTGGGTAGAATCAATACGTACCGCACCTGGACGAACAAATTTGCTGGCATGTCCAATCGCATAGTATTCTACATTTTTTGTAACGGCACCGCTTAACGGGTCGATGGTCACTACACCTCTGCAGTTGGTACATCCACCATTGGCCGGACCGCCGGATGGATCAAGTGCAATATTCCAAAAGAGGACGTTTTGCGACCAGTTTCGAGGTGCACCAATAATCAGCTTGGACATATCCCAGCTTAAATCATCTCCAAAGCCTGGGCTCCATGCTCCTCCGCTGCATTCTGTCATATAAACAGGCTTATCCGGAAAAGCATCGTGCACGTCTGTCATCGCTGTCGGCTCTCCTTGGTAGCAATGAAAGGCTGTTCCGTGCGTATAGCTTCGAGCCTGTTCGTCTCCCAGCACGGTCTTGGCATATTCACTCCCTGTATCCCAGTTATGGTCAAAGGCAATAATGTGGGTAGACAAATCGTTTCGACTTAAAGCAGGGCCTAAGTATTGCTTGATAAATTTCGCCTGCTCCACTGCTCCCATACTCATGCTGGGATACTTGGACGTGGTGAATTCCGGTTCATTTTGAATGGAAATCGCCTGAATTGGGACTCCCTCGTTCGCAAAGGCTTGTATATAACGAACAAAATAGTCAGCATACGCCTGATAGACACGCGGATCGGTATAGTCCAAATACCAGCCGTTATATATCTGCTCACCATATTTCATCCAGGGCGGGGCCGTCCAAGGAGTCCCCATAATCCGTAGATCCTGGTTTCTTCTCAGAATTTGCTTCAGCACATCGATCACATCCCGATCCTTGGCAATGGAAAAATGATTTAGCTCATAGTCCTTGCCGGTTGCCACATCATCGTAAGTATAGCTGCTAGGTTGTCCCTGTTCATCCACTGAATAATCTGATGCTCCAATGGTATGGCGAATATAGCTTAATTGAATGCCGCCAGCTGTAAACAAATCATTGAGCAACTGGTCACGTTGATTGGCAGACATGCCATGATTCATCAGATATGCGGACGAACCGGACACGGCTGCACCAAACCCTTCTATCGTCTGGTAACGAATATTGGGTCTAATCTCAACCGTCAGTGTATCCGCACTCGCTGCAGCTTCGTTACTGTCGTCTATTCTCCATGGAATTGGGGCTTGCTGTGTTAGACGATTCGCGGGGTCCGGTGTGGTTAGCCACATACTGACATTCTTTTCGCCTGCCGTGTTCACACCATTCTGCATAGCCAGACTGACCAGAATAGCACCAATCAAGATGATAGCTGCAACTATAAGCAGCAAGAAGTCAGAACGTCGTTGTTTTTGGAGTTTCTTCATCTATATCCTCCTCTCTCTATAATCATCCTGTCTCCATCATTCCTACTATTACAGCTTTCACTCGGTTTTCCCTTTGCATACCTATTAGATCCTATTAGAATGGTTACCTACTTATAGCAAAAAGAGAGCCGGTGCTAGTGCCCGTGCTCTCTTGAAATTTAACCACTTTAAAAGGAATATAACGGGATTACTTTTTTGCCTTTTCTGTAGAGGTTGCCGGAATCGTAACACTTCCTGTCAGTCTTGTATCCTGAGAGGAGCTGCCTACATAAATCGGAACTTCACCAGATGGCATAACCCATGCTTTGGATTTTTCATCCCAATAAGAGAGAGCTTTCGGGTCAAGCTCAATGCGGACTTTCTTCTCTTGGCCCGGCTTTAATTCCACCTTGGCCCAACCTGCCAGTTGACGGGATGGGGTCTCTACATTGGTCGGGAGCTTACCGCTGTATACCTGTACAACCTCAGCTCCAGCTTTTTTCCCAGTGTTTTTCAATTTAAGCGAAACCTCGACTGAACTTGTACGATCGGATTTCTTTCCACTCGCATGCTGTTTTACCTTCAAATCACTGTATCCGAAAGTCGTGTAGGATAAACCGTGTCCAAAGGAGAACGCAGGTTGGATACCCGATTTTTCATATCCACGGTAGCCTACAAAAATACCATCTGAATAGTCACCCACTCCATTGACACCCGGAAATTTCTCCGGTGAGGATACAGGTGTAGACTGCTCGTTAACCGGGAAGGTTACCGGTAGCTTGCCAGAAGGATTTACATCCCCAAACAAGACGCGCGCGATGGCATGCCCTTGTTCTTGACCAGCAAACCATGCCTGTACGATCGCAGGAACTTTGTCCTGCCAGGTGTCCATTTGCACAGCTCTGCCGCTCATTTGTACCACAATGGTTTTCGGATTGGCAGCGGCAACCGCACGGATCAGCCGATCCTGATTGTTTGGCAGCTCCATATCGGAACGCTCCACATAGCCTTCACTCTCATACGTACGCGTGACCACAATCGCAACATCCGATTTTTTGGCCAGCTTTACAGCATTGTCAATCAGCTTGTCTGTCGTATCTGCCGGAGGCTCCCAGCCCAGACGAACCATACCGCCAGAATCGCGACCATTTGTTGGATAATCGGCACGATATTCAATACGTATCTTATGTTTTTCCCCCGCTTTGAACGAGATGTTTTTCTTCGTTGTTTCCAGCTTCGTACCCTGATTATCTACAAATAGCTTATCATCAAGATACAGCTTGCTTGATCCCAAACTGGTTAATGACAATGCATAGTCACCATCCTTGGGAGCTGCAATAGCCCCTGTCCAGCGTGCAGATATCAAACCATTCAGGGTCGTGGGTGTATTAGGAACTTTAGGGGACTTCGCATTGAAGCCCTGATAATTATAAAAGCCAAGGTTCATATTGACTTGATCATCATTGCGCACAAGAATCGGATTGCCTTCCATCTTGTTATTCTTCCAGTATTCGCCTCGCAGTCCCTGCTCAGCATCGCCATAAGTCGCATATCCAACACTGATATTCTCCTTCTGATCGGATGTGGTCAGCAACGAAGATGGAACAGCTGATGGACCTGGCATAATGTCCCCCGCAGAAATAGGATCCGTGCCCGGTGCATACTGGACGGTAACTCCTTTGCCTACACGATTACGAATGCCCTCCAGCGGACTCACCGTGTACGTCGGGTTCACCAACGAACTGCCTCCGCCTGCCACGGTGCCGTTATCTGCATCTGGACCAATTACAGCAATGGATTTGAGTTTATCTTGAGACAACGGTAATACGTTGTTTTTATTTTGAAGCAGCACCATACTTTCCTCAGCCAATTGACGGGCTGTTTTACCATGGTCACGGGCATCAATTTGATTATTTTGAGCCGGGTGATCAAACAAACCTTTACTGAACATCTGCACCAGAATACGCTTAGCCTTATCATCAATCGTTTGTTCACTTACTTTACCAGTCTTGACCGCATCCAGCAGCTGATCTCCCCATTTACCATAAGGGGTTCCCGGTGTTTCCAGGTCCAAGCCGCTATTTGCCGATTCGACTGTACTCAGATTCGCGCCATAATCACTCATCACGAAGCCCTTGAATTGCATTTCCTTTTTCAAAAGGTCTGTCAGGATGGTCTTGTTCTCACATGCCGATTCGCCGTTGACCTTGTTAAAGGAGCACATAGCTCCGCCCAAATCTGCCTTGGCAATAGCCTCCTCAAACGGGCGTATGTAAATTTCATGCAGCGCACGGTCACTGACTTTGACATTTGTCGTGAAACGCTCCGTCTCCTGATTATTCATAAGGTAATGTTTCGCAGTCGCCAAAACAGGATGGCTTTGTACACCTTTGACATAAGCGGTCACCATTTGCGATTGCAGTAGCGGGTCCTCGCCCATAGATTCAAAGTTCCTCGATCCCCATGGAATACGGGCAATATCCATCCCCGGTCCAAGCACCACATTATGAGTTGTATTAAAAGCCTCGTCTCCAATCAAATCTCCATACTGTTTGGCAGCCTGAGTATCCCACGTTGCAGCCAGTGCAATAGGGGCCGGCAACGCAGTTGATTGCTTGTCCTGCACATCCGGATTGGCGATCCGCACACCCGCAGGTCCATCTGCCATCTTTAACGCTGGAATACCCAACCGTTCCATCGAATTATTATAAAATCCATAATAATTGTTGACCTTACCAGTCACCAGATCTATTTTTTCTTCCAGCGTCATTTCTTGTAACAGCAATGCTGTCCGTTTCTCAGCCGACATGGACGTGTTCATCCAAGGCCGATCTGTCCGGCTTCCTGCCGCTCCTGCAATATGCATAGGTCCGATCACAACAGCCGCAATGACTGTCATCATCACCATACGGAACACCCATGTTGATTTTACTTTCACGTTTGTAATTCCTCCTTGATGTTTGGTCATGAGGTGAATGCCTATTCAACGCTCACAGGCTTGCAAAGGCTCTCGACCCTGCGAGCTCCAACAAAAATCCAGAGCCACGGGGTAAGCAAGCAAATCAGCAAAAGCCGCAATGGCTCAAGTGACACGTTTACCACCCTACCGCACATTTTCGGAAATTTCATTGAAAGTTTTTGGAAGAAGAACACTAGGACCTTCATTCTTTCTCATAAAAAGAGAGCGCTAACAATTCAGTTAACCGATCATAAGATTACACTTTTGTAACTTTTTAATGACGTATTTTTAACTATTTATAGTCATAAAAAATGATTCATATGTCCCACACTTTGGCATGCTTCTATGGTCTTTTTTAGCGTGCGACCAAAGCCTCTATTTTAGGAAATTGGGAATACTTATGTATAAAAAATTTCATATAACAAAAAAATCCAGGAACCTGAACGGTCCCTGGAAGCACTGTGGATTCAATGTGATTATTCAAACGGATACCGAAGTCCCCACTGTGAACGAATCTGATCCATCAATTTCATAATTCCTAATGATTCATCCAAAGAAATAGTAGAGCTTTCGAGCAAACCTTCGTTCAAGCAGCGCCCAACTTCTTCTGCCTCAAAAGCATAGCCTGTAGAGGAACGATTATCCTGAAAGTTTTGCGCCTCTTCACCGTCCACAACTAAAGTAGCCGATGTACCATTCAGGAACGACGGAATGTGAATATAGCCCTTGGTTCCATGGATATAAGCTTCATTCGTCAGTCCGAGACGAACTGCCCCATTAAGCATAGCTGTACGTCCTTTTCCATAATCCAACATGATTGAAAATGTCTCATCAACGCCCGTTTCCCCGATATAAGCAGTACTCCATACATGCTCTGGTTCAGGGCCAAACACCATCGAAGCAAAAGAAACGGGGTAAATTCCCGCATCTAATAATGCCCCTCCGCCCAGCTCGGGATTCAATAATCTTCCCTCTGGGTTCCAATCTATGCGAAAACCGAATTCCGCCTTCACCAACTTCACTTCACCAATACGTCCCGCATGTAGCCACTCCTGCACTTGGCGTATCGGAGGCAAAAAACGCGTCCACATTGCTTCCATCAGGAATAGCTTATGGTCACGGGCGTAACGGATTAGTTCCTCCAACTCTTTGCTGTTGACGGTGAAGGGTTTCTCACACAAGACGGCTTTGCCCGCTCGTAGAGCTGCTAGAACATTTTCTTTATGAAAAGGATGAGGAGTCCCTATGTAAATAGCATCGACCTCGGAATCTTGCACTAATTCCTCATAGCTACCGTAAGCCTGTGCCATTTGATGCTTGGCTGCAAATTCGGTAGCGCTTTCAATATTGCGTGATCCAACGGCATATCCTTCTCCATTCGTAACATGTTGCAGATCGGCAACAAACTGATCTGAGATCCACCCCGTACCGACAATTCCCCATTTAATCTTTTTGCTCATACTTGTATCCCTCCCAGTTGTATAGTTAACATTGGCTTACACGGTCTTCTTCATTCTAGCAAACACCTGTCCTAAACAAAAGAAATTCCTGCTCTGCGACAGTTTGTATTGCAGCTCGGCAGGAAGGCAGCGAGGCGAGCACGAAGTCAGTTTTGAGCAGGAATTTCCTTTAGGATCGTCTTGGTTCAGGCCATTTATTGAATGGTGTATTTGTAAAACTTTTTATCTACTTTCATAACTGGAAAGCCCATTGGCAATTCATCAAGAGCTATACTAACAAATCCATTCTTCTCATAAAATCGATGAGCGGCTACGAATTGCGGTGTTGTTCCAAGATAGATTCCCTCAACAGACCGTTCCTTGGCCCATCCTATGGCATGCTGAAGTAATTGATTCGAAACATTAAAGGCTTTGCCTCTATAGTTTTGTTTGACAAACATCTTTCTGAGCGCCGTCTTATGGTTTCCGATATTTAGTAAGGCAACCGTCCCTACTACGATTCCTTCGTGAAGAGCCACCCAGAAGTTGCCGTTACCATGCTGATAAAAGTTTTCAATATCAAGCAGATCAGGCTGATCTTCTTTAGTGATGGCGATATTATATTCGTTCTGTTGAATATGTAGAATTAAATCGACTACTTGCGATTGATACTCAGTTGTGTACTCTTGTAAAAGGATACTATTTATCATCGCTGTATTCTCCTATTATCGTCAATTGTGATGTCGTAAGCTTCCCTTCAAAACCAGGAACAACTTTTTACGCATATCTCCTTATTCGAGCTCGATTCATACCTGATATTAAATAACTCAACCTCCGCAGCTAAACTTAGCTTCCACTTGCACAGTCGATGATTTGTAACCTTGTCTAGATGCGAACGTTGAGTTAATTATGAATTTCTCTATATTACAATTTCTATCCTACGCTTGAAGCTGTTCAAGAATTTGTGGGTCCTTGATTTTCTGATCATCAGCCAGCAACGCTATTTTGGATAGAATCTCGGCTGTTCTTGGATCCTCATCCAGAAACGGCAGGAAGATGCGACCACGATGCTGCGAATGCACCGGAATAATGTGCAGTGCTCCCTTGGCTTGCTTGTAGACCCCACCGCTTCCGAGGTGCACCGCATACTCGCCAAGATTCCCATCTATACGTGCGTAATTCCCATCTAAGCGTACATTGCTAATTTTTAGCAGACGAAGGGATTCCTGTACAATGACCTTACGCATTTCAACGGTTGTCAGACTAGCCTCTGGATCAACGCCGCCTACATGAGCAACACTGACGACCAGATCCACGTCCCGCATAACTTCAGAGAACAGAACAGGTGGAACCTCCTCCAAAGGCACGCTCTTATATGTTGTCCGATCAAAGAACTGCACGGTCTCCAGTGTAGGAGCCTCAGTATCCGCTGGTGAGAACCAGTCGGCCATGGCATACAGGTTCGCAATCAGATTCTCGGCATAGTACACCTTCTGGAGTCCGTCTTCATAGCTGACTGTCCATTGGCGACTTTTTAGTAAGGATACCGTTTTATTCGGCTGTACCTGATGTCCCGCATACCGACGGGAAACTGTCGCGTTGGCACGTTCATCAGCATTCAGCAGATACAGCTCACGGAACACCTGCTTAAATGGCTGGCGTATCTGGCGGTCGAATAAGTCCTTCTGGAATTCGCTCCAACGACCACTTTCGTACAAATGAAGTGGATGTGCAATAACCAACTTATCCTCTTCTCCAATAGTATGCTGTTCAGCAGAAGGAGCAGTCAACACTAACGTATCCCCATTAAAATAACCGAGGTGATCACCAGCTTTGAAAACCAGTGTCCTCACCAGCGAAGCAAGCACAGGATTGCCTAACAATCCTCTTAATTCCTTCACCATAAAGGTCGTACCAGACTCCATAGAGCGTTCCAATTCTTTGCGAGCTCTGCGATATTGGTCTACCAGATCTCCTTTAAGCTCTTTCAACGCCGTAACATACTCATCCTTCTTGAAACGAGCCGGAATGGATTTCAGCGTCTTCCCTTTGCTGACAATTTCAATATCTGCCGTTCCTTCATCATCAATGACCAGTTGTATCGTTGTAGCCTCATCCAAGGCATGGGGCTCAAAATAAGAGCGGAGATCATCCAGCTTGCGAGCTTCCATGTCCCAGACGAGACGGGTTACGTCATCATAACCTGCATTACGTGCCAAATTCCCGAGCGCAATCCGTGAAACCAGTGCCTCACTAGCCTTACGCTGTGCCCCGAATTTCTTGCTTTGTTCCAGAAACTTCTGGATGAAATCATAACGTTCGCGGACATCTGGTTCAGGCGGCTCGGCAAGTGGAATCAAACTGTAGGTCAACAAATGGTCTTTGTTTCGCTTATCTTCCACTGATTTTTCCATTTCACTCCGTTTCAGCTTACCCAACGTCGCATCCGCAAACAATTGGGATCGACGATGATTGGCTCCAGCCGAAATATACTTGGCACAGTCGTACAGCAGATCAAATCGTTCCTCGCCCAGCGTCTCATAGGCCTCATGAAACCAGTGAATATCAAAGGCACCATCATTAAAATCCTGCGGAGCTATCGGTGAATAATGAGCTACAATCGTTTCCTTCTCAGCCGAAAAGCCTTCATTGATATGCGCATGGAAGTACCATGCTGCACTGCGAAGTCCTTCCCACCCGAGATAGCCTGCTACAATCTCAATCCATTGTGGGGCATACATTGCCGCCTCCAACAAACGTTTATCTGTAATTTTAGTTTTCTTCAGCTTCTCCTTGAGTAATGCAGCATCCTCGCCATCACTTGGATAACATGCCTTGAGCAAGTGGCTGAACGATTCTTTTTTGGTAATACGATCACCGTAGCCATACAAATAACCACGCACGAACGTTTCCTTGTCGAGCCCCTCCAGAATACGGATAAAATAATCCATGCCTTCAATCCGGCTCAGACCCATCACCTTTGACGTGGCTTCGGTAGGCAAATCGCCTCGAACCAATTCAACCTCTAGCAGTCGATCAATAACCGTACGACGTATCTCCAAAAATTCTGGCTTGCTGGAAATCCATGTATTACGAGCATTGGTTAAGGTGCTCATATGCCTTCTGCTTTCACTACCGGCCAGCAGCTCCCGATACACTTCACCTACACTGATCAGTCCTTTTTCATAAGCTTTGAAGTGATCCTCCAGATCCAGCGGAGAATAAAAACGATTTTCCATGCCTGGCCATTCTGCGTAGTTCACAAAGGTATGGAAAAAGCGCTTAAAGGACTCATTATCATGGACTCGCCCTTTCTCCAATGCCAACCACGGGCCGGACAATAAATGAAACATTCCCATATCCTCTACAGGTCTATCCTTAGGCATGCTTTGCATTAGTGAATTGAAGGCAAGGTCGATTACGTCAAATGTTTCGGCTCCGGCTGTGTCCATAAAATAAGCATTAATTAATGTGCTTACCTGATCGGAATAGGTCAGCTCTGCCATCCACTTTTGAACCTCGTTAATCCGCTCTAAAGGATACATTTGTTCGGCGAAGTCTTTACGCCATCCTTCTAGCAGCTTTTGCTTGCTTTGTTCTGAATAGCCAAAGTTAAATGAGAAATATCGATAGTAGCGATCCAACGTTTGGTCCATTGGCTCCAATCGATCATAAAAAACAAGCTCCAGCAGATCACGTGCTTCTATGCCGCTTTCCTGCAAATAACGTTCCCATTCCTCATAAAGAGGATATAAAGACAGCCTGGAATCTACTTCTTCATCGACCTGAACCAGTCGTAGAGGGCGAAGATTCGTCCCAATAAGCAATGTATCTTTGTAGCCTGAATAATACTCCGCAGTATATTCCACATCACGATGATGATGAATAAGCTCATCCAGTCCACTCAAAAACTGCTTGAGCTTCTCCAATGGACTAGCAAAAACATCGGCCATTCGGAAATCACCCAGATCAACCTTCTCTTCCAACCAAGCTTCCTTGACATTCGGATCGTACAAGCCAAAGCCGTTTGTCCCTGTATAAGCATCCTCCTGTCCCAGCTTGGACAGCAGTTGCTCCTCTTTGGCGGTGGGTTGCTGAATGATATCCGCTAAAGCCCGCAGATTTTCATACTGCTGGGCACGATCCGGGTCTGCATATATCTTTGTCAATATTTCCAGTCCACCCAATCGTTGCAGTTCCGCCTTCGCACGAAGCAAGCGTTCCAATGAGCCAGCGAGCGGATCTTCCGATTGTGAAAGCAACACACCAATGACACTTTGTCGCAACGAGCCTGTCTTGAGCTTTAATAAAGCTTCCATTTGCTGCATTTCTGGTTCCGACAGCGTCAGCTTGCGCGCCTTGGCCACAGCGAACTCACGGATACTCATACTTTTGTCAGACAAGCTGGAAAAAATAAAATCACGCTGTACCGCATCCTCAGGGTTCTGCACAAAATGGTTCAATATCTCGCCGCGCAGATTAGGGCTAATCTGATCCTTTAAGGCTATAATTTCCCCAATCCAGGAAGCATCCATATCATAACCAGCGAGATACAGCATTTTTTGAATAGGTGCATCCGAGCGGTGATACAGGTTTACATAATCCAGCACCTTGGAAGGCTCGGTAGACTCACCCTTTTTCATATGTACAAATAGATTATGAAGTCGTTCAAAATCCTTACGACGCTCCTCTTTGCTCTCCAGCAAAGGAGTGCGCGCCACTTTAACGATTCGATCCGCGACCGTCCCGCCTTCTACCCATTCATAAAAATAATCAGTTGTATAGTTCGTGAGTATCCAATAGCGAAGCTCCGGATCCGTCTCATCCAGATATTCTCTTGCAATTCCGAGGCGCAAATCCTTGTTTTTAGTATTAGACAGTACATACTGAGCTACAATCTTCTGGTAAGCTGCCCCCTGCTCCATAAGTTGGCGAACCTGTCCATACAAGTCACGTTCCTCATGTACTGCTGTAGCCCACAAACTCATATACAGTTCGTTAGCATTTGAACTGGTCAGCCATTCCTGACGCAATTCACTGCGAGTCAATGCTTCATATGCCTGCTCGATCAGTTGGCGAACGACCCGCTGATTGGCGGATTCCAAGCCCATGCCCGTCCAGACTGCAAGCGCCCGCACCACCGAACTGTAACGAATGAAGCCTTGGTCGATGATCACCTTTAACAGATAAATGAGAGCCTCTGGAGTTCCTTCATCCATTTGCTCCACAATGCTTTGGCGCAATCCCTCCTGAAGCTTGGCCGCTGCCAGCAGCTCGCCAATCATATGATAATTCTCTTCTTGATGGCTCAGCAGCATGCCTTTAATCATATTGCGTGTAAGTAGCGCCGCCTGATTATCCCCATAAATAATAGCTTTTAGCGCCTCAAGCACCTGTGAATTGCCATTGTCTAGCTCGTAAGCAATCCAATCCCCAATCGTTTCCTGAATCCGGTAATCCCTGCCTGGTTCGTAATCCTTTTTCGTTAAATAATCCATTATAGAGAATCCGATACAGTCCATTCGGATCAACTGCACCATTTTTTTATAAACCCGGGAAGTATGAGCGGTAATTTCCGAAGTGCGAAACGGTCTGCGCTCATACCCAGTGCTGTAAGGATATTCGGTCACATGCTCGGTTAGATGTGCAAACACATCGCCAGCTGTTTGTCCAATTAGAGAACGCAACACTTCTGCCAGTGGCTTGAACAGCGGTTCTCCGCTTTCTGCCGCCCGTTCTTTCAGTATTTGCTGACATTTGATAAATGGCTCCTCAACCTCTTGTATGTAATGAAGCTTACCCAGTTCCACAACATACTGAGCCAACTCCTGCTGTTGTCCACCCAGTTGCGCCGCGCGCTCTTTCAGTGTGGCGAAATATTCTTGCTCATTGTTCTCCTGATGCATATTTCGTCTCCTCCTCTACCATAGGCCTCCAGCCAACATTGTGAAGCGTATAAATACAATCTCATCCCCTGCATGAAGTGACAAAGGAGCGTCCAGTTCAATCGCTTCCTCATCACATACAAAAACCCTGTATAAACCATCCTCAAAGGCCTGCATTGCCGTGTTCACGGCAGCCTCAATATTAGGAACACCATCATTATATATGGAACCGAATCCAACTTTGCCTGTCTCGCCTTGTGCCTGAATTTCCTCTTCCGTGAGGAACGGAATCAGCGCGACACTCTCCTGCTTTTCCCGTAGCTTTTGAACATTCAGGGCAACGGTTGCTGTAATCAAATCTCGCAATGTTTCTGGAGTAGGGCTCAGCTCTATTTCCTGTTGTGCGAGTGCGGGTTTACGCTTTCCCAAACTTTTTACAGTTACAAACAGCTTCATATTGTTTCCCTTCCTTTTTATTGACGCTTTTGAACCGTTGTCAGCTGAATTTCTCGACCCTCCTACAAACATCGTTAACAAAACATAAAACGAATGTTTGTTCGTATATTTATTTTAATAGGTTCCTTATCATTACTCTATCACCCTTTATGACCAAAATTCACAGTGCTGTAATACACTAAAATCTTAAAAAATAAGACTTTGTACCCTGATTTCGATGAATTTTACCCATATTAAGGATGAAAAAGAAAAAGACCTGCACAAGGGAGACCATCTGCTCTTCACAGACTGCACTCCATTATACAGGTCAAATATCATCAAAAATAATGTTTCAATACTTATTTATTTAAAATGCTGGAACAACGCTATCCTTGTAATTGTCCTCAAAAAATTTGCGTACTTCCGGTCCGGTCATTCGTTTTGCTAGCTTTTGAATGGCATCGGAATCTGCATTATCCTTACGCGCTACCAAATTAATGGCAAAGTGCGTATCATCTTTTTCGGTAATCAGCGCGTCCTTCTTCGGTGTCAGACCGAGCGGCTTGGCATATGCGGGATACATGGCAGCCATGTCCACATCATCCAGCGACCGCGCCAGCATCAACAAATCCACTTCTTTAAACACAAACTTTTTCTTATTCTCAATAATATCAGCCTGTGTAGCATTATAGCCTACACCTTCTTTAAGCTTGATTAGACCGTTTTGCTCCATCATTACCAAAGAACGTCCGGTATTGGCCGGATCATTGGCAATGGCAATCGTCGCACCTTCGGGCAGGTCTTTAATGTTCTTGTATTTTTTGGAGTACGCGCCATAAATGGCGTTGTAAATCGGTTTTACCGCTACCAAATCAGATTTGTTGCTTTCATTATATTGTTGCATAAACGGAGCATGCTGAAAGAAGTTAGCATCCACTTCACGGCTTGCCAATGCGTTGTTCGGTTGGATATTGTCTGACAGCACAACAATTTCCAGATTGACTCCGTCCTGTTTAAGCAGTGGCTTCACGATATCCAGCACATCTGTCATCGGTGGGATCAGCGTGGCTACTTTCAAGGTCACTTCTTTTTGGGATGTTGCTTCTTTAGTTGTTGTTTCTTGTGTAGCCTGCTTCTGACCACCGCATCCGGCAACCAGCAGCATAACCACTGCAAATAGTGTAAGTAATTTCAAGTTCGTTTTCATGTTGTTTTTCCGACTCATTCGATGATGAACCTCCAAATTAGTTGTGATTGGGAAGATAAAATATGAGTTACAGTAGGAGCCGTAGCCGCTTCGCGAATGATTTGATCTTACGATCGCTGTTGAAATGGGATTCTCTCTGATTTCTAAAGTAATTTATAGGTTTGAATCCCATTTCAAAGGCGAACGCTAACGCTTCTCCAGATTCAAATCCTTCTCTCCGCTTTTGAGGTACTGTAAAGTTATTTTTATTTCCCATAGTGGGTGTTGCAAGTGAATTGCCATACAATCTGCCGTTTACCGCTTGTCGATCCGGCGAGATATGGTGCTTCCGGTGAACTGGATCGTTTGTACGAAAATAATCATAACGACGATGGTGAACGCCATCAAACCTGTTTCAAACCGCTGGTAACCATAGCGAATGGCAAAATCACCTACCCCGCCGCCGCCCACTATGCCCATCACCGTGGAGTAGGAGATGAAGCTAATGGTGGACGTGGTCAAACCCAGTACAAGTCCGGAACGGGCTTCCACGTATAGAAATTTAAAAATAAGCTGGAGGGTGGATGCTCCCATAGACGTAGCGGCTTCAATCACACCCTTGGGCACCTCAAGCAACGATTGTTCCACCAGTCTCGAATAATAGGCGATAGCTACCACTGACAAGGGAACCGTAGCTGCCATCGTGCCCAGCGCCGTGCCTACCACCAAACGTGTAAATGGAATCATAAACACCACGAGCAGCAAAAACGGAAACGAGCGGATAACATTGACCAGACTGTTCAGTATGGTGAAGAGCAGTCGATTTTCATATTTTTGCCCTTTACCACACAAATATAAAATCGTTCCTGCCGGAAGCCCTAACAGTACAGCTGCTGCGATAGAAATCCCCACCATGATAAACGTCTCCCCGATGGCTTTCCATATCTCTGACTGATACTGTGCAATGATGTTCAACATGTCATTCATCAGCTTCACCTGCTTCCAAGGTTGAACCTACCATAGGGTCAGCTACATGTTTCGTTGAAAGTAATTTCCCGTCCCGCATTTCGGATACACGGGTACAAATATCGCGTACCACGTCCATATCGTGTGTGACGATTACAATCGTAACTCCCAGTTCACGGTTGATCTCCCTTAACACGCCCAGAATATCAGCGGTCGTCTGCGGGTCAAGGGCTGAGGTCGGCTCATCACAAAGCAGCACCGCAGGGCGATTCGCCAATGCTCTGGCAATCGCCACACGTTGCTTTTGGCCTCCGCTCAGTTGTGCCGGATACTGTTCTGCCTTATCCGCTAAACCAACGAATTGCAGGCATTCGCGCACGCGTTCCGCTCGCTCTTTTTTCGCGACACCTGCCAGCTCCAACGGCATTGCTACATTTCCACTTACCGTCCGATTATGAACAAGATGATAATGCTGAAAAATCATCCCTATGGATCGCCGCGCTTCACGGAGACGTTTTTCCGGCATGCGAGTCAGATCTTCCCCGTTCACAACCACGTTTCCCTCATCCGGCCTTTCCAATACATTCATCAACCGGAGCAACGTAGACTTGCCGGCACCGCTGGCACCTATGATACCGTGAATTTCCCCTTCCTCCACTTGAAGAGACACGGATTGAACCGCATGAAATGGGCCGCTTGAGGTGGTATAATGCTTGTTTACCTGATGCAGCGTAATCATGAAACTTGGCCTCCTGATGATCCATTACTGCGGGAAAATGTAATAAGCCCGCCAGCCCAGGCGGGTCTGTACGAGCCGTCAATTCCCATTGCATTAATATACCACAGAGCAGAAATCGGGCAAAGCCTTTTGACAACAATTAACGTACATCCCATACCCCCACATAAGGAAAGCAGGTACCAAGTCCCCAAGCTAGCATCAGCAGCACCACAAAATACAAAATAAATATAATATCTACAGCCGAATAGCCGATCGCATAATAATACGTACGCTTGGTTTCATTAGCAAAGCCCTTGGCTTCCATGGCTATAGCAATGCGCTGCGCACGCCGGATACTTTGAGCGAGCAGCGGAATTGCGTACCTGCGCAGCGTGGCATACATATTCCATTTGGACACATGCTGGTGCAAACCTCGAATACGGTGGGCATGTCTCAAAGCCTGAAATTCCTCCAGCATCATCGGCATCAACCGCATAGCTGCCAAAAAGCTGTACGCATACTTGGGAGGGAGCTTCCATTGCTGCATCAGTGAATAAAAAAGGCTCACCGGACGAGTCGTTAAACCAAACAGCAACCCTGCTGCGGCCATACTCAGTGCACGAAAACCCAGATGCATCCCTCGGAAAAAGCTTTCCTGCGTAATATGGATCAGACCCCATGTCCACCAGGTCGTCACTCCCTTGCCAAACATCATCATGCCTGTTGAGGTTGAAATAAACACCAATATAAAGGGAGATCCGTACAGCAGCAGCCGCTTCCATGGATGGCCTGACCAGACAAGCAACAGCAGCATAGCACATGTAACATTAAACATAACGTTCGGATCATGGATGACTATAACGATCACAAACAGCAGAGAAAACATTACGAGCTTTAGGCCCGGATTCACACGATGCAGCCATGTTTCATGATGAGGAAAGGACAGACTCATACAGTAGTTCCCCTTTCTGAATCCGCCATATATCAGTGCAATATCGACGGACAATTTCCGGGTCATGCGTAACCATCACAATGGCCGTGCCTGCCACTCTCAGCTGTTCCAACATATCCAGCATGACAAAGGTATTACGCGCATCCTGCCCAAAAGTCGGTTCGTCCAGCAGCAGCACTTCCGGCTCCCGGATCATTGCCGTAGCAATACTCAACCGCCTTTTTTGGCCCAGCGAGAGCTGATACGGATGGCGTTCATCCAGCCGCTCCAGTCCAAACTGTATAAGCATTCGATCCACTCGTTCCCTACACTGTTCAGCTGTAAACAGGCTCTTGGGTAACGAATATTCCAGTTCCCTTCGTACGGTGTTCGCTACAAATTGCAGCTCTGGATTTTGAAACGCGAACCCAATGCGCTCAGCCAGTTGCTCCGTATTGCCTGCCTCAGCTCCGCACACGCGATAACACCCCTGCGTGTGAAGTAAGCGCATCATAGAGAGCAAAAGCGAGCTTTTGCCAGCCCCGTTTTCACCGACCACACCAATCCAGTCGCCAGGCTTCACCTGCGCTTGCTCCACATAAATGACTGAGCTCCCTCCCCGAAGTCCGCTAAAATGTTCCAACTCCAGCAAATTTGTTGTACATGCTGAAGTGGACGGACTATCCGCAAGCAACGCATCATTCTGCTGCGTCATAGAATCATTCCAACGTGGTGAAGACGATTCATCCCATACTCCCGGATACCACACGCCATACTCGGATAATGCTTGTCGGTGTATATGAAATACTTCTTCCGCCCTTCCGTCCGCAATAATCTCCCCTTGAGCAGAAAGCACCACAATCCGATCCACATCCTGGACAATTTCATTAATTTTATGCTCTACAATCACCAGCGTCTGGTCTGCCGAAATGTTGCGAATGGTATCCCACACCTGTGTAGTACCTTCCTCGTCCAACAAGGCTGTCGGCTCATCCAGAAAAAGCACTTCCGGCTCCATAGCCAGCACCGATGCAATCGCCAGCCGCTGTTTCATTCCTTGTGACATGCTGGCAATGGGCAGATGTATATCATCCGTTGGAAGACCAACCTGCATTAGCAGCTCGCGAATACGGGATGGCATCTGCTCCCTTGGAACCTGCTTATTTTCCAATACAAAAGCCAGTTCCTCGTCTGCATATGACATACAAAACTGTGTGTCGGGATCTTGAAATACAATACCAGAGAGACTCGGGATCACGGCAGCATCGCATTTCATAGGCACTTCTATCGTGCGTGGAATCAGACCGCTCAGCACCTGAAGCAGCGTTGATTTGCCGCATCCGCTCGGCCCCAGTAGCAGCAGCTTTTCCCCTTTGCGAACAGATAAGGAAATATTGTGAAAAAGCAGCTCTTGCTCACCGGGGAATTTCAACCGAAGACGGGTGATCGAAGCCACCACATCTTCGTTGGTCGGACTCATCAATCCAGCCCCTTATAATCTTGTTCCGTTGCCGGTCTCAAACTTCGCGTAACGCCGGTTACTTCCAATGCCTTAGCCAGATAGAAAGCGAATATTCCAGCAATCACAATACTGCCAATCATCCGAAATCCAATATACAAAGCATAGTTCCAGGTCGATAGCTGATCAATATACCCATAGCTGAAGTCTAAAATCAGAGAAGTGACAGCCGCTCCTGCCGCAGCTAGTGAAGCAACCCACAGGTTGGCGTTCCGATACAGAAAAATCGCAAAGAACAGCTCCGCTCCCAAGCCTTGCAGCAAACCATAGTACAAGGTGGACATGCCCCATTCACTTCCCAAAAAAGCACTGACGGTTGCCGCGGCCACCTCTGCCAAAATCGCAACACCCGGTTTGCGAATGATGAGATAAGCGAACGTGCCAGCCATAAACCACATGCCATACATTAGTTGTTCGGCGTGCAGACCGAATGGTTTCATCAAATCATAGGCAGGTCCCCATATTTTGTAGACCAGCCCGAATACCACGGAGATTACAATCGTGACCAAAATATCAGTCAGCTTCAGCCCTTTGGACGCTCTTACATTCGTATTCATTGTTGATACGCTCCCCTTTTTCTTTAAAATAGGCCATTTGGCCATAAAAAAAAAGCCTGTCCGGAGCTGAATCTCCAGGCAAGCTTTATGCGCAGTCATAAAATGATCACCATACATTATCAGTTGTCGACATATCTCATATAGCACAGCAGTCTACTGCACTAAAACCAAGCCAAAGTCAGGTACAGAACAAGACACGCTTGTCCGTCTGCAACTTTTTACAGACTGTAGCTCATTAACTTGATATAGGATATGAAACGTATCCATCGACTAGCCGCCGCTAATCGGCGGTATTCCTGTTTCTTGTAAGGTGTTCTAGGTTTCTCTACGCTGGCATTACCCAGATCAGATTTCACGGTCGGCGGCAAGGGCCACCCTCTCAGCCTGACTATCTCAAGCTCCCGACAATGCTTTTTAATTCACTATAATATATACCACATCCATGGCTTTGACAATCCTATAATCCGAAGAAACGTTTGGCCGTTTCCGTCGTCGCAATTTCGATCTCCATCATGCTGCGGCCTGTGCACTCGGCAATCGTAGCGGCGATGTGAGCGAGATACACCGGCTCATTACGCCCTTCTTTGGGCTTCACGGGCAAATTACGCGGGGTCAAAAATGGAGCGTCCGTTTCAATCATCAACCGGTCCAATGGAATATCCCTGACCAGCTCCCGCAGATGCTTGCCGCGCCGTTCATCACAGATCCAGCCCGTAATACCGATATACAGTCCCATCTCCACATACGTATGCAATTCCTGTGCAGTGCCGGTAAAACAATGCACCACCGCTTTATCAACAAGCCCCTGATGCTCTCGCAACATAGCAACAAAGTCCTCATGCGCATCTCGTTCATGCAGGAATAAAGGCATATGCAGCTCCCCCGCCAGTTGAATCTGCTCTCCGAACCATCGGCGCTGTACATCACGCGGAGAAAAATCACGGTTATAATCCAACCCGCATTCCCCTATGGATACGACCTGCGGCTGAGCCGCAAGTTGGCGGAGCTGCTGAATCGTATCTGTGCTGCAACTTTTGGCATCATGGGGATGCACGCCAGCCGTCGTGTACAGTTTACCCGGATAACGAGCCGCATACTGAGCAGCCTCCCGACTGCTCCGGACACTGGTTCCGGTAATAATTAACGGTGTAATTCCTGCAGCCGCTGCTCTCTCTACCACCTGTTCCCGATCTCCATGAAACGAACGGTGCATCAAGTTCACACCAATATCAATTAACGGTGTACTCCTATCCATCTCAATCCCTCCTTCGCAAACTACAATCTCGGATCAATCGGCTCCGATTCCAGAGATAGCGCGGCAAGGACGCATTCATGAATACGATCCACCGTATCCTTGCGGACAAAACGTTCTACGCCCTCCATACCAAGCGCTCCTTCCATCAGGGCATGACGCTCCTTTTTGTTCGTTCGGCGCTGCTTCAGACGCTTTAAATTCTCAGGGGCAAGATAATCCATACCGTAAATGATATGCAAATACTTCCGGCCTCTCACCTTGATTGCAGGCTGAATCATCTTGTCCCGATTTTTCATCAAAAAGCGTTCCGGCTTGATCACAATGCCCTCATGACCATCCTCTGTCATCTCATTCCACCAGCGGATAACCTCTTCCTCGCTTGCTTCGTCCGTGATGACCCGATACTCTGTCTCCATAAACAGCGAGGACAGTCCTGCTAGCTCCCGGTTGTGCTCCATATGCCAAAGATGAGATTGGTCAAAAAACGTCCGGCCGCTGTGGGCCAGTGTATGAAACGGTGCAATACGAATTTCATCCAGACCGTCTACATCCCAGCAATATTTTTGAAAAGCTTCTTGGAACGTTACGGCATTGCCATATTTCCGTTCCATTTCCTCCAGCCAGTCTCCAACCTCCCGGCCTGCAACCTCCGCCTGCTTCAGCTTGTCTACCAGCTTACTGCGATCCAGCAGAGCTGCTTCACCCACATGCGCATACTGTGCGGCAATCAGTTCCCGAGCCTTGAGATTCCACGGTACTATTTCTGCATCCAGCAACACGAAATCCGTCTGATTCCGCTCAAAATACCCGGCAGTCTGTAGATCGGCATTCAGCTTTTCCAGCACCTGCTTCGCAAGGCCTGGTCCAAAGAAAGGGCGGCCGCTGCGGCTGTAGATCGTGCCTAATGTCGGGTATCCTACATATTCGACAGCAGCCTGTTCGTTTTTGAATAATAGCAAAATCGCCCGGCTACCCATATGCTTTTTCTCCGCTACCATCGTTTGTACGCCTTGACCACGATAATAAGCCAGCGCCTCACGCGGATGCTCCAGATATCCTTCTTCTGCGGAAATCGTGGGAGCAGGACTCATAGTTGGTGGAATGTACACCAGTTCCTCCATCGGTACTGTCACATGTGACACGGTATCTATAGCGGATTTGACCCATTCTCCTTGTACGCGCACTTCGCCATACGATTCCGTCAGTACACTGTAACCAGCGATGAGCTTACGTAAATTCGGCGGGGAAAACCGTTTTTTCTGCCACCTGACAAGTGGGCTATCGGGGTCATTCGCATAATTCTCATGAGCCGGAACGCTGACAAATTCCTTTTCCGGATAACGATAAGCGGTCAGCATGCCGCCAAATACCACACCCTGATCAATATTCACCGTCTGGTTCACAATCGTAGGCTGCGGTCTCGGGTCATGTCCCCATACTACTATTTCTCCCGATTCATGGTCTACGAACCAATCTTTGCGGATTGGTTTTCCGTCTGCATCCTGACCATCCGTATCTCCATAACGACAGTAATCAGAAATACGTGCCGACTGTTTGCCAATAAAATGATCCTTAATCCCCGCATGAGTCACAACCAGGTGTCGCAACCCATTTCTGCCGAAAATAAGATGAGAGGGCGCATGTAGCAGAAAATCCCTCAGCTCGCCTCTAAGCTGTTCCGCTGCTGCCTTGCCCGCTTGTTGTTCATATTGAACCAGTTCCTCTGCGAATCGTTCATCTCCATGATTGAGAGTTACTTTTCTTCCATCAAGGTAACGACCGATTTTCCAACCATGATTGCTGTCAATCATGTAGGCGAGTCCAGCATCCACGTGCTTTTTCCAGAACTGCACCGCTAATAACGATGCTGGGCCACGGCTCATCACATCCCCAACGGATACCAGTCTTCTGCCTTCTGGATGATGATATAGTCCTTCCGTATCTTCCATATATCCGAGCCGCTCTAGCACTTCCAGCATCTCCCGGTAGCACCCGTGGATGTCACCAATGATATCAATGCCTGCACTTATATCATGAAACAGCGGCTGAGCACGGCGGGCGAAGTTAAGCTTTTCTACATCCTTGAGGACATAACAAGCGTTAAAACCTTCTTCCCGGATACCGCGCAGGTCCCGCTTTAACAGCTGTGCCTGCTGCTTGACCCGTTGGCGACCACGCGGATGCGCCCTGCCTGCATCACGTTCCAGCAGCACAGATTCGGGTACATCCAGCACCAGAACCATCACAGGTACATGCGCCTTGGCTGCCAGCTGTACATATTTCTGGCGATCCTCAGCATACAGATGGGTGGCATCCACAACCGTCAGCTTATTCAGA
Organism: Paenibacillus sp. ICGEB2008; assembly: GCF_000307675.1. Classification (NCBI taxonomy): domain Bacteria; kingdom Bacillati; phylum Bacillota; class Bacilli; order Caryophanales; family Paenibacillaceae; genus Paenibacillus; species Paenibacillus sp. ICGEB2008. The sequence goes on along the minus strand of NZ_AMQU01000007.1, from coordinate 157,669 downwards.
CGACAGCGCATAGCCAGAATGGTATCCATCGCTTCAAACGCCTTGGCTGACATCTGCTGGTACTCATAAAACAGCACGTCCGATTCCAGCCTTGGAAGTCCGCTCCAGTCTATAAATTCCGTATCTCCGACCAGCTGGCGAAAATGATCTGAGGATACCACTTCCGTTTTCAATAGAATCCCTTCGCTCACCAGCCTGTCCAGTAAAGTGGTTTTGCCACTATTCGAGGCCCCTACCAACACAACCAGTCCAGCATGCGGTAGATTAATCGTTCGTTCGGATGAAATGCTCATGAATTCTTCGGCTCCTTTCTGCGCGTAAATACAGCCATTTGGGTCGGTTGTCCAAAGCCTTCGACCTCTTCTCCGATCCCTTCCAGCGCTAATGAATAGGGAGCTTCCTCAATCCATTGCTCGCATCGTTCACGAAACTCGCTTCTGCTCCATTCAAAACGGTGATCGCCATGCCGCAGCTCTTGCTGATCCATACGATACACCTCATTATATTCTCGATTGGGAGTCGTCACGATCAGCACACCCGGCTGATATTCTGTCACAATCGTATCCATCACCCGGTTCAGACGATGCTCATCCACATGCTCAATGACCTCACACAGGATCATCACATCTTTTCCCCGCAATTGTTCATCATAATAAAAGAGAGAGCCCATCATAGGTGTAGGGCGAATTGCATCGGCATGCCTTTCCAGCTTGGCAAAACGCTCCACAGCCCTCACCTGTGCATATGCAGACGGCTCCACCGCCCAAATCTCTTCAATGCCCTTGATTCGAGCCATCCGAGCCGAGAGCTTCCCTTCCCCTGATCCAAAATCTACGATTTTCTGTCTTCGGGGCAGCTTGCGAATCACATCCATAATGGCTTGATACCGCAGCTCATTTAGCCGCATTACAGGCTGTTGCTTTCCTTCCTCCAGTGACTGATCTTGCTGCTGATCCTGTTCGTGATTATGGTTTTGTTCTTGGACCGCATGTTTTTCAGTCTGTGTAGCAGCAGAATCAGATTGCTCAAATTGCTCAATCAGATTGGTAAAATGAAGCGTGCGTCGAATGATGAGCTCGCGCATCGGATGCTCTTGCAGCCAGCCTTCACCGTAACGTTTCAGCTTATCAAACTCTTCTTCGCTAATATAGTAGTGCTTATAATTATCCAACACTGGAATCAACAGCAATAACTGACGCAGCGCATATTGCACCGTCTGATGGCCACTTAGCGTGACATATCTGACGGTGCTTCGATTTTTCAGCTGAAAAGAATAATCCGCTTTCCCTCGTTCGATGGTCACTTGATAGCCCAGCGGCGCAAATAGTCCCTCCACCACAGCATCTGGCAAATCTGACGCAACAGGCCCAAACGATAACTCCAGCGCAAAAGGATGCGTCACCCACGCTGTATAGTCTTCCTTGGGTTTGCCGTTCAGGGCTGTGCCAAGCGCGCCGCGAATATAGGTACAGAACAAGCTGCTGGTTACAAACTCCCGGTCATTAATATATTGTGTAATGTCATAGCTATCCGGACTGTTTTTGACCAAATCTATTGAATCTGGTGAAGCCTGAATGACGATTTCTGCCTCTTCCTCTGTAAAAGTGGTGTACACCATGCGTACACGTGCACCCTTTTCCGTGCGATCATACGTATTGTAAGGGTTCTTGGCGAGCAAATGCGAAATCATCCCAGCATTGTTTCCGGTTGCTTTTAGCGTGATGTGCATACTCCACTTCTCCTTCCCTGCTTATGTTTTCCATACTTCATTCACCGCAGCGCGGAACATCTCGTCCAATTGCTGATCCCGTCCGCCCTCCATATGCTGAAGCAAAGGCGCCTTCTGTTCAAAATAAGCAATTTGCTGTTCAATAAAGTCATTCACCACCGAAAGCTGCGGCTCCATATCCAGCTCCTCACCCGCTTTTTTACGCTCCAGCAAAAGCTCGATCACCTGATAAAGTTCGGTATCTGCCGGAATGAATTCCGCTAGCAAGTCTACGAATTTGATAGGAGGCATACTGTTGTAACGTTCAATCCAGCCACAGGCCAGCAGCGGACGCAGCACGTAAAAATATTTTTTAATTTTCACCTGTTCACCTTGCAAATAGTCCCGATAGTTTCCCCGTGCCATATTCAGATAGTGATACATACAGGACTTCGGAGAGAAGGTTAACGGCGAGATTGCACGGATCTGATCGGCCACTGAATATTGCTCCAGATAGGGAATCGGAGATTGCAGCCATTCCAGCAAAGGCGGATTGGATTTGCGAAATAAATGGAGCGCCTTTTTCAAATCCCAACCGTTTATATCCAGCATATTGCTGATTGGCCGCTCAATCACATCCCGCTTATCAAAAATAGATAAATACCATTCTATGGGTCTTACATAAATAAATCGTACATCATAGTCACTGTCCTGTGAAGGAAACCCCCATGCCCGACTGCCTGATTCACAGGCGTACACAATGCGCACCTGCTCTTCCTGCTCCAACGCGCGCAGTTCACGCAAAATCGTTTCGCGCATTTCCGGTTGAATGAAACCCTGCCCATGCTTCATATCTGTCATGTTGTTCCCTCCCTTATCCTTAAAGTATTTCCCGAATCTGTTCTCTGATCGACTCCTCCGTTTCAGCTTCCGATAAGCAACGAAGGCGCTCTATCGTTGCCTCTCCCCACATCTCAGAAGGCCATTCCTTGAGTACATGAAGCGCTGCACGGCGATTGGAGGTCACCGGGCTCCAAAGTCCGGTAGCAACTAGCTCTTGTCCCATTCCTTCGTAAGAAGACAATAGTTGCAGCAGCATCCCCAGACATTGATGCGCTTCATACTCCGGTCCAAAGCCCGGCACATCAGCAGGACCGGAAGCTATCTCTCCCAGAGGCAAGTGCTTTTCTGCAAAAGCCACCAGCTTACATGCCCGCTGTTCATCCTCTGTCTTGCTAAGTTCAAAGTACAGATTAGGCTTGACTGGGTGTTTGCTTAATTGATCAAATAGCACGGGCCATACATCTAGTGCTAGCATTCGAGCTGCGCGAATGGCACAGTGAAGATGCGGTGAATCTGCATGATGTAGTTCCTGCTCTACCAGCTTCATCCACTGCGGATCGTCCATCATCTGCTGGCATATCGACGTGTAACGTTTACGTAATTCCGGCGTCCATTCATGCTCATAACGTGCCTCCCATGAATCGTCTTCTTCATCGAGGAAGTCCGCAATATCCATGATGATCGTAAGATGCTTCACAGTCGTACACATAGTCTTAGCATGACGAAGGTAGTTGCCTATGACCATAGCGGCATGCTCATAATCGTCTATACTTTCCGCAGGTCCGCCTGCCGCCAGCAATGCCGACAGTATATCGCCTGCTCCGTCAAACAACTCCCGATCAATGTGCGGTACAGCCATGGCTGTATGCAGCTCGCCTTTATGAGCGCATTCATAAGCAAGGTACTCATACATGACATTATTGCGGAATCCTTCCCGTAATAACCAATCACGTATTTCCTGCCGCGCCGGCTCCAGTCGTTCCACGACGTGAATACGTCCCCAACCATGTACCTGTAAGGCTAAATTATACAACTGCTCATTGGCCTGATCCGAAATATTACGGATAGCTACAGCCGCATATAGCGTGAATTCATCATGCTTGGCTAGCGTTAAAATAAGCTCGTGGTGCTGCTCTGTCTCCAGCAATCCGAGCAGCGCAATACCGACCTTCACCACATTGCGATGTGCTCCGTGTTCGGCCAGCCAACGCGCTTCCTCATACAATCGATCCGGCTGAATTGCTGGATGTTCGCGCACCGCATCTAGCAGCGGATCAATCAGGCTGAGCGCATTTTCCTCCATCAAGCGTACATACGTCTCACGTCTTGTTTTCATCCCTGGCTTGCGGCATTGTCTGGACAACAAGTGTGCTAGCTCCTTAATTTTCTCAGTCTCTCCATCTCCGCCAGCGCCGTGATGCCCAAACGCTCCATCCAGCCCTCCTGCCACCCAACGCATCGTGTGACCTGCCCAGTATTCTTCATCATCCGGCAAATGATCATCCGTAAGCCTGCCCTGAGAGTCCAATCCCTGCTTAATCGTTTCATAAATCGAAAGCTTACCTACCCATGGATATAACACTTCATTTTTGAATCGTCCAAACATGTTGCCTCACCCTTCTGTTATGTATGACTTTTTACTTATCGTGCTACCTTATATCCCTATAATCCTTTATTTTGGAAGTCATGAACATGGTGAAAGTATTACAAAGATGAATAAATTACCTTTTTCCTGCATCCCTTCCCTGTTAGAATAAAGGGATACTTATTTTCGGAGAACGGCTACAGAAACGGGGAATGCATCATGGCGAGAGAGAGTTTTGATAAAGAAATTCAGTTCCTGCGTATGCTCACACTAACCAGCGGCGCTTATAATCGGCAGCAATTTGCAGACAGACTTGGCATTTCGGTACATACCTTTGATAAGACGATCCGGCGCCTCAAGGAAATCGTCCAATCCGTACAACAGCAGCTTCCTGCGGAACAGGGACATGATTTTAATGAGATGCTGCGCTTTAATTATTACGAATCCGCTGACCCATTATTGTTATTCCTGTTTCGGGCCAAATCGCTCAAGGAATCGGAAAGCGTCCGCTTATCCCTTCTGCTGACAGCGCTGCAATCACAGCCTATGACCACCATGGAACTGCTGGACGCTTGCTGCAATGGGCTGCCTTCCGACAGTGCACTGCCGGATGAAAAAACAATCCGTTCTGATCTGAAATATCTGGTCGAAGTCGGCGTAGTTCGTAAGGAGCCTGGCGGCAGACCCTATCGCTATGCTGTCCGTAACGATCTGGTGACAGAACTGACGGACGAGGAATTACTGGACTTATATGATTTTGTGGACATTATGGCCAACACTCAGCTCCCCTCTGTGCAGGGATATCTGTTGCGAGATCATCTTAAAAAGGCCATGCGCCGTCAGCTCGGAGATCGGGAGATGGCAGAGCCTTTTTTTATATAAATACCATTATTATTCACGCATTCTGGACGAAGCCCATATTCATCCGCTTCTGCATGCCATTCGGCAACGCCGCTGCGTAAACTTTTTATATTTTTCGGCATCCAAACGAAGCATGTACGGGTCACAGAACACCAACCCACGATTTGAAAAAGAGACTGAAGGCCGTGAACATACCATTCTGCCCTTGCAAGTCATCTATGATCATCAATATGGACGTTGGTACGTGCTTGGTCATGTGGGCGGCAAAGGAATCATGAAGTTTCGTATGGAGGGCATGACCCAATTGGTGGAGGGCAAGCCTGTCCCAGAACAGCTTTATGCCGACCTGTTAGCCGTGTTGGAGGAAAAAATGCGATACAGCTGGCTTGTTGATACGGGTCGTCCCGTGAAGGTAAGGGTACGTTTTTTTAATCCCGAAGGGGCAAAACGCAACTTTATTCGGGAACGTGTGCTGTCACAAGGACAATGGGGTACGATTACGGAGGAAGAAAGTGAATCCTTTATCTATGAAATCACAGTGAATGGAATCACTGAGATTAAACCGTGGATTCGCAGCTTCGGATCAAGCTGTGAGGTATTGGAGCCCCAGCGGCTGCGTAAGGAATTCAGACAGGAATGGAAGGAGCTGCAAGCCTATTATGAGCCTGTTCGAGAAAATATTTAACTATCAGATCGTCTCACGACTGGATGAATCGGGCGCTTTTGCTACCACATCGCAGGAAAGAGTCTGGCTTAAGTCCATGCTTGCAGACTCGGCAGCGACAGAGGCTTTTACCCCCTCTACACTTGATAAGCTTCGGCAATTACTTGCAGATGACGAGCCTCTGGAGGCTGATGGCAGCCTGCGCGAAAAAGCAGGGGTCCCTGCTGCTTCGGTTTATCATCCACTCCTGCGTGAATTGCGTTCCATTCTGCGATCCCGTTCAGGCATCTGTATGACCTACAAACTGCGCAACGGACGCCTGCATGAGCGAATGTTCGGATTCCCATATAAGCTGGAGTTTTCCATGGTCAAAAAAGAATGGAGTCTGCTGTGGTATAATCGCCGCCACCGCGCATTTATGTCCACCAAACTGTCCAACATCGTAACCGTTACGGAGGATGAGATCCGACCTGAAGAAGCCGAGACGTTTACCCAACGAATACTCGGTATACTGGAGTCACGCAAAGAACAGGGCATCATCGAAATTATTCCTATATATAACGGTGAAATGTCTCGTATTTTATATGCTTTTTCCTGTTTTGAAAAGGAGGTCGAATATGATCAGGAAGCAGATACCTATCGTATTACGCTCACTTTCCAGGCAGACGAATGTGAATATGTGTTATCCAAAATCCGCTTCCTCGGCAAACGTGTCAAGGTCGTTCAAGGCTCTCGATTAATATCGCGAATGAAGGAAACAACTGCCAAGGCCCTCGCACGATACGAAGAGGAATAGCTGCTGAAGAAATATAGGATGAATCCACGTAAAGGCCCTCCCTCCGTCTGCTAATGAGACGAAAGGAGGGCCTGTTAAACGAGTTATGGCAAGGCTTGTCCGCGTGCACTGACATACAATTGATACCATTCCTCACGGGTCATCAGCTCGCTCTGGCGTTCTGCATCCTGACATGCTTTGATTCGTTCAGGATTGGCGCTGCCAATGACAGGCTGAATCCGTGCCGGATGCTTCATCAGCCAGCCCAGGACGATCGCTTCACGTGTCGTCCCCTTTTCAGAAGCCAGCTTCTGCACCAGTTCTGCCGTCTTACGGATATGCTCAGGCTCTCCTTCCAGAGAACCTCCGCTAAAACGTCCATGCGCCAGCGGTCCCCAAGCCTGGAGCTGAATATCCTCAGTTTGGCAATATTCCAGCAATCCTTCGCCAAAATGTACATTCGTCCCTGCCTGCTGGTTCACGTGTACGGTCTGATCTATAAAATGCAGATGTGCCAGGCTCATCTCCAGCTGATTAACAATCAGCGGCTCCGTTAGGCTACGCTCCAGAAAACAAATTTGGCTTACATTCATATTGGAAACGCCAAAATGCCGTACTTTGCCGGATGTCCTAAGCTCGCTGAACACCTTCGCTACTTCTTCCGGCTCTACCAGCGGATCGGGACGGTGCAGCAGCAGGATGTCTAAATACTCAGTACCCAGACGCTTCAAGATACCATCTACGGACTCCATAATATGATCATATGAGAAATCAAAACGGCCTGGGAGCGTGCCATCCGGCAAAAAAATGCCGCATTTGGACTGAATTACGATTTGTTCACGCAATCCGGGCTGTCCCTTTAAAATCCGACCGAAAATTTCTTCCGCTTTTCCCATACGATAGATATCCGCATGATCAAACATCGTAATCCCGATGGATTGTGCAGCTTCTACAGCTCTCTCCGCTTCAACGACATGCTCCTGTGTATACGGTGCATGGCTCCATTCTCCACCAAAAGGCATGCAGCCAAGTACCAGCCGACTATCGGAGATTCCACGTTTCTGTAAAGGCATAATTTTCATGCTGCTCCTCCTTGAACCCTCAAAGTATTCCTTGCTTCATCAACATTCGAATAGTTCGTCAAACCGCAAAAATCAGACGGAAAACATGTCGTTTCCCGTCTGATTTTATTTTAGTTACTTATTAGACAGCCCTTCTTATATGTAATAATCAATAGCCAACTTCAGCAGATAAAGCGCGAGCAAATGCAGCGGATAAAACAAATAGAAGAAGGTTCGTGGGCCTTTTCCCCTCTCTCCGTTATATCGGGATAGCAAAGGGAGTGCAAAAATACAGGCCCCGCCGATCGCAAACGGATAAAGATATTCGTTCATTGTGCTGGCGTTGATGCCCATGATGCTGAGCGAATCGGGAACAGCCCATATAATGATGACTCCGAAAATGAACATAAGCGCAATTATTGCAATAATCCATCCGTTGTAAATCTTCTGTTGTTTGCGAGCCACATAGAAAGCCAGAACCAGGAACACTCCAATCACACTCCAGTCTCCCAAAAGAGAGACTACGCAAAGAGCCGAAATAGCCAAGTATTTAAGCACAGGATTGGTCGTGTTGTCATAGAACCATATTGCCAGTAGGCCCATCAACAACGTTAGCATGATGTTTCCCGAAGTATACCAATCTTTAAATACCAATCCGTAAGGCACCACACTGGCTAGCCCGGTTAGAGCAAGGCGCATTGTATATTTTTTGAAGCTTCTGGTATGGATATATCCTTCGGCTACAAAAAAAGCCATGATAGGCAATGTAATTCTGCCTACCACCTGAAAGCCCAAAAAATCGGCAAAAAATAGCCCTCCAATATGATCAATTAGCATTGCCAATACTGCAATTAATTTTAAACTGGTGGCATCAATGCCTTTCACCTCTGCTTGAACGGATAATCTTTGTTCCATATTCCTCCCCTTTTCTTCCCGAAGAACTATGCCCTCCGTATCTATTCTATTCGTAAACAGGTCTGTTCAGGAGGCTCCGGTCTCCCATCTTATCTAAGAGGTGCTTCAACAATTGGCGGGAAACGGGAATAATGCGCCTTGCTTCTCCGGAATTCTGATTGGTTTGAAAAATGATCTCCTTCTTGCTCTTATCTATAGATTCCACCTTCATCAGGTTTACGATAAATGCCCGATGACACCGGAACAACCTTGGGTCCTTAGCCTCAATATCTTTCAGATCGCCGTAAAACTCAAGAGTTCTGTTTTCGGAAACCAGACGGATTTTGTGGGGAACACCGGTTGTTTCAAAGTAATAAATGCTGGAGAAGGAAATTTGAAATTTCGTAAATTTATTGTCGAGTATAAACCAATCATTGACATCCAACACAGGCTTTCTTTGATGGGCAACAACAAGAACTTCTCTGACCTTTTTTTCCATTTCATCCTGAGTAGCATCCTTGATAATGAAATCAAGAGCTGCTACCTTATATTGGAAGGTAAGCGGAGACAGATGACCGTGGGTAGTTACAAAGACAATATGCCCATACATATCATATTTTCTGATTTCCTGGGCAACTTCCAGTCCCTTCATCTGACAACCAGAGATTTCAATATCAAGGAAATACAAGTTATTCGCACAAGCTTTAGATTCAAAAAGCAGGAGATCCGGCTTACTGGTGGCAATGAGATTGCTGCAGCAGATGCCAAGTTCCTCGCAGCTTTTACGGACCATCTTTTCCATTATGCGCTGCTGGATAAACTGATCTTCCAGAATAAAAATATTCATGATGTCGCTCTCTTTATAATTAATGTTTGCGTGAAAAAATCCGGTTCCTTTTTGGTATCCAAAGTTACATACTTGTTGCTGCGCAGCACCTTTGCTATATTGTACAAGCCAAGACCTCGATTGTCCGCTTTCGTTGAAAAGTTCCGTTTGTAGAGATCATTCACCTTAATCCCGTCAAGTGCAGAATGATTATAAGAGTTTCGTATCGTCACCGTCTGAATATCGTCTTCATGGATCAGCACAATATTTATGGACGGATTGCAGGTCTCTAGTGCCGCATCGATTGCATTGTCCAGGAAACAAGAGATTACTCTGCAAAGGTCTATAATATCCATATACATTTCACTGATACCGCTATCAATTTCCAGTTTTACGTCAACTCCACGCTTCTTTGCCACCAGCACCTTGGATGTAATAATACTCTTGAGCTCACTCACGTCCAGATTAATCAGGTTATCCAGACTATAGGAATATCCGTTCAACTGTGAGGCAGTAGGTTGGATAGAACTCTCATATATCCGCTTGATCATCGCCAAATCCCCAGTTCTGATCCCCTCGTCCAGCATTAACAGGATATTGGTATAGTCATGTCTGAAGCCGCGGATGTCTTCGTACATTTTTTCAATCTCCATAATATAAGCCTCCAGCTGCAGGTATTGTTCCGTCTTGTTCTTCTCTAGCTCACGTTCACGCAGGAAGCGATACAGCCAATTGATCGTCATCAGGAAGATGGAGGTCAAGCCGATCAGCATCAACACAATCTTTAATCTGCTTGGATACGGATTGTTGCTTTCACACTCCGAATAGATAATCAGTCCTAGTCCGATGATCCCCAAGACTAAGATTAAAGAAGCTCCGACGATAAGCTTAATCCGATATATCTTCAAAAGCCTGACCGCCGGAGTAGGAAACAAATAAGACACAAGCTTTCGGAGCGCCAAGTAGATCAGCGGAGGTGAACAAGCGGTTAGGAAGGGCGCCGTCCATTTGTTTTTATATTCATAAGGAACCGCATAGCTGATTACCGTTATGAAATAACCCAGCAGTGTCGTAATGAAGATGGTAAGGATGGCGTAGAAGCCTATGACCCACAAGGATTCATATTTGTCGGTCAACCACCCGTATAATGCCAGTAGCACAAATAGAAATAGGTAAACAATCAGTCCGAAGTTATTCAGAGCTGTTATTCCGATAAAATAATACATGACTAAAAACAGCAGCAGCTTATAATTCATACGGAAAACGCTTAGACCATTGCCGCTGACCATATGATATATTACAAGATAGCTGGTGTATTGCAAAAAATAAATGCCGGATGTAATCATTTTTTGTTCAATTTCCAAACTTTTGGGTTGACTGGTTCATAGAACAACCCGAAACAAATCCCTCCTCCTTCACCTCTTTTACTCATATGCTCCAGTAGCTTAGCCTTGAGTCTCTGAGTATGGTTATTTCTGTATTCTTTAATATTCTTGATATTGTTCATAATTGGCATAACTCCTTCTCATTATGGAATAGAATACTGGTGTGATGACAACTGCTTCAAGAAACAGCCCAAATATTAACCAAGGATAAAAATCTAGTGCGATGGCCATGAAAACAAACACTATACTTAAAAAGATAGCTTGTAATCTGCATGCTCTTCTGAACTTCGGATCTACCAATGGATTGCACTCCGTATCGGCCGGAGCGTATCTGACAATCAGAATGATAGAAAGCAGACAGAGCGTCGCCAAAAAAAAAGCGGTTCCATTCTACTTCCTTTAAGAGCCAGGGAACAAACACAAAGGTCAGTAGACTGACCCAGGTGCAATGATGCGACTTGCGAGCATGCCAGCCAAAGGACTTTCGCCGGACCACTGTATAGGAAAGCAGCATCGCAGCCGTTTCGGCTAATACACCGAGCAAACAGGCACTGATCAATACAAGAAGTATTTTTTCTGTGCCAGCCAGTATGTTCTCCAGATAATAAAGCACATAAGCACGCTTCTCCGCTTCCAATTCTTCGTCTTGAAAGTATTTATCAACGATCCACGTTGACAATTGATGATACAACGCCACCGCCCCTCCCTAACTTAATTGTGCGGGAAGCTGGAATTGAACATAATCACGATATTTATCATGCCAACTCATTAATTCGTGATGCGTGCCTACCCCCGTTACTTCTCCTTTATCCAAAAAGATTATCTGGTCCGCTTTGTAGATGGTTGACAAACGATGAGCGATAACAATGGTCATTTTATTCTTGGAGAGAAGCTTGATTACATCATGGACGAGCTGCTCTGACTCGCTATCCAGGTTGGCGGTAGCTTCATCAAACAGCAGAATCTCATGGTCTGAAAGCAAGCATCTGGCAATCTGGATTCGCTGCTTCTGTCCCCCCGATAATTTGACTCCCCTTTCTCCAACAAAGGTATCCAAACCATCCGGTAATTGATAAATTACCTCCTTCAAGCCTACTGTATCAAGAGCCGCATAAATCTCATGGTCATCCGCGTCTCTGTTTAGGCCATATACCAGATTGTCTCTCACTGATCCTACCAGTAAGTCACTATCCTGCATAACATAGGATATTTTGCGACGCCATTCTTCTGTCCTAATCTTATCCAAATATACATTATTGTAATAGATTTCTCCATTATATTCTGAGTAAAATTTCTCTATTAAAGAAAATATTGTTGTTTTTCCCGAGCCGGAAGGCCCTACGATCGCTGTAGTGGTACAGCCTCTGAAGGTTAACTCCACGTTGGATAATACCGGTTGGCCCTGGTTGTACGAGAAAGAAACATTGGCAAAATGCAGGATATCCGAATTCTGATCATGACTTTTCATGTCCGGCACACTGCCTAACTTTTCTTGCTTCTCATCTCGCTGGTTATATATGGTATAAATTTCCTTACTTGCTCCCTTGGCCTTTTGATACTGCGAGAAAAAACTGCTGAGCTGGGTCAGAGGCGAAACCATTGTAAACAAATAAAAGATCATGGATACCAGAGTACCTGTAGTGATATGTCCAGCGGCAATGCCGGCGCTTCCATACCAAAACATTCCTACCAAAGCTAGCATGATGATAATTGTGACAATCGGCTCAATGACAGCTGACAATATTCCCTCTTTGATGTTCAAGCGAAAGATACGTCCAAGTATCTCCCGAGTATATTTCATTTCAAGCTTTTCCGACGTCGTCGCTTTAATGAATCTGATGTTATAGAGAATTTTGGATAACTCACCGGAAAAGTCTGCGGCTGCATCCTGTGCCTCAACCGCTACCCTATTCATCCTTCTTCCAATGGGATAGATTAGTAGCGCCGTTATAGGAATCAGAGCAACGAGTACACTCATTAATCTCCAATCCAACACAAATAACATGATGATGCAACCAGTGACCATCAGGACATCAGCCAGAATAGAAGGCAGAGTGATAGCTAGAAAATTACTTACAATAGCAAGGTCGTTCGTCATTCTGCTGATGATTTTGCCGTTCTCGTTGTTATCAAAATAATTAACCGGCAAATGGATAATTTTTTCCCAAATTTTCAGTCGCAGTTCCTGAAAAAACTTGCTCCCCACATATCTGAGGAGCAGAGAAGACACGGCGTTTAAAATCCCTCCGGCCAGAAACAGCGAAATAAGCACAGCTGCGGTCTGGATCGTCAGCTCCATAGCTGAGATCTTATCGACAAGCTTGCCTGTCATGATCGGCAATACTAATGAAAAAGCGGCGGAAATCAGTGTAAATACGATGCTCCAAGCAAGCGCAAGCTTGGGCCATCTCGCAATTTTGATTAACTTCAGCAAGGAATGGGCCGTTTGTTTTTCTTCACCGATCTTTTTATATGCCGTGCTCTCCATATTCAATTCCATTATGGCTTAATCACCTATTTCTCTTTGTGATTTTCGTATTCTAGCAAAAACTTCATTGCCATTGTATAGACACCTGCGGCTATCGCTACCATGACAATATAGGAGAGCGACAGCTTGGTTCCTATCCAGTCCGTTTGGTTGCTTAACTGGAACAGTAAGAAGCACACGGCGCTTCCGGCAAGAAACTCCAAAGAGTAGGAGAATTTCCGCCCTCTCTTCAACCTATCTAGTATAATATCCACTATAATTACAGCGGATGTAAGCATAAAAGAAATTTTATACAGCATAATCTTATCTTCAGCAACAATCTGCTGATCCTCAAAACTTGCAAAGTATCTGGCCAAAATTGTACCGATTACTAGGTATAATACGACAACTAGCACATTTATTCCGACACATTCGGCTGTGCTGTAGGTAATAGTCCCTTCGCTTCGTTGAACCAGGGTCGCTGCCAAGCTTGAAATAAACAGGACCAGAAACCAAATATAAAAATATGCATCCAGTTGAAAAGAGAGAAAATCGGTAATCAGTCCCACCATGACTGTAATAATTTCTTTTAATAAAATGAACATTACCGTCTCCTCCTGTTAGCTAAATACCAGCATCTGCTTCCATGTACTCAAGTTCTCATTATCACAGGTCAGCAGTGTCAGCAATACACCTGCACATCCATCGAGCAGCCCAACTTTATCGAGAGATAACGGATCATCGACGCTTCCCTCAAGGTCTATAAAAGGTACTCCCTCACCAGTATTTCGATATGATAACAAACGATGCAAAAATTCATCCTTAAACGGCATGGCTGCCGCACGGCTGAAATGGTGCTGAATCAGGACCAAGCCTGCATAGCCGTGACAGATCGTCGGTGAAATTACCTTTCTTAGCGAATCTGGTCTGGAGTAGACGGTATTGAACAATTGCAGAGCCTGCTGCTGCAGTGCTTTGTCCTCCAGGGCCAATCCCAGCCGGAACATAGCCACAGAAGCTCCCGGTGTGCCGTAACACCATGCATCTCTGTGATAACCTGGATTCCGACTAGTCTCTGCGGATTCATCCGGTGTGAACATATTAGGTATGACAAGGGTGCCGTTCCACTCCCTGATACTTCCGTGTAGAAAAGTCTTGGCAACTTCCAGTACTTCTCTCAATCCAGTTAACGGGTAGCGGCGGAGATGTGCAACGGCCAGCAGATTAATGGCTCCTGTAATTCCGTGCGCCATGCCAAGATTATAATAAATGGTCTGTTCGGGAAGTTCCTCGAAATGTCTCAGCTTGCCTACAGCATCCGTAATCAGTTGAAGTATCTTAAGGAGCACTGCATCCAGCTTCCCAACGTATCTGTCCTGGCGTTCCTTAACCTCCATTAATGTAGCTGCAATCCCCGTCCAGCCTGAAATCAAATCCAAGTCGCTATCCTCAATCAAAGAGTCTTCCAATTTCCCTCTTGTCTCCTCATAGAACTCCCCGTAGCTGCTAAGAAACATATCCAGCGTCTGCGAGAGCACATTTGTATATCTTGTTGAACCTCTTGAACACTCGTTGAACAGATAAATAACGCCTGCTAATCCGGTATACAGTGACAATGAATGGAACGGTATATTACCGATTAAACGCACAATCTCCTGATTGTACTTGAAAGCAAGCGCAGCCCACCCTTCCCCCGGGTAAACTTCATCTAGCTTATCCAGAAGAAGGCTGATCCCGGGGTATCCTGAAGCCAGCGATATCAGCTCCATTTCAGGGTAATCATGCATGGCGTGCTTCTTGATTAGCAGGGTTACAGTATCTATATCTTTGTAAATTTCTGCGCTTTGCCTGACTATTTCAGATAAATTTCCCGGGACTTGTTTGACCGCCATAAGCTCCTCCTCAATAGGCAACATGATATTTGCTTACCTGTAAATAATCTTCCAAACTGAAGTAGCATAGGTGTAGGGCAAGCTCTTCTTTTTCCCGGTCCAGGCCGAACACTCTGTTGCAGAACATGTGCATGATGCTGAACATAATATCATCGTAGTAATTGGTTCTGTCGTCAGCTTCCCGGATAGCCGTGAAATATGCAGCGTATTGCCGCAACCTGTCGTCTTTATCGCTTGCTGGCATGGATATGGAACGGGTCTGTTGAATCCTTTGGAATAGCGCTTCTTTGTGTTCCCGGTACTCCTGTCTGAATTTCTTTGGATCAATAATCGCAGCCATAGCCTTCAATTGATCTTCTACCAGCGGATACGCGCAGTTCACAACCTCAAAAAGTCCGGTGCAGCAAAATAACATCTGATCGGTTGCATTAATTGACCTCTTCCCTGCATAATAGCCTGAAACTAGATAAGAATCGATAGCAAATAACCTCTCCGCTTGTTCAATGAAGGCTGTGCCGCCATACCGCAAAATTTCAGGCCGGTAAGGAACAACCGAATAGGAACTAACCAATCCGGACGAGGTTACAGTATTCAGGAAATCAAAAACATAGTTCAAGGCCGTGAAACGCTGATGCTCTACGCTTCCCGACATTTTGCACCTTAGCCTGATATGCGGCTCCTTATCTGCATACTGGACAAAAAAAAACCTGGTCAATGAAGTACTCGGCGCTATTGTCCATGAATGTCTTAAATGCACTGCCCAGCAAATCGGTTAGCAGTTCCTGATTGTAATATACCTGCAGGGATATCCAATCCGAACCTGGATAATAAACAGCATTCACCGAAGAACTCAGCACTTTATTTAAGCTTTTATCGGTAGCCTGTGCAGACAATCTGTCTATCGGCAAGTACTGAAACATCGGGCTTTTGCAAAAAAATACGCACTCCTCCATATACCGGTTAACGGAAGCGAACAATTCTTTCTCCGTCTCCATAATAACAGCCGCCTTGCCTTCCGGATTCCGCGTATATTCTTTGTGCAAAAGCTTTCGATGATGATGGCGATCCAAATCCAGCAATAGCTTATTGTCCAGCTCCACCAAATATACATATCGCGGAATGTTATACTTTATGATCCAATCCTCCAAAAAGGCCAAAAACTGTTCTTCGCTCTGGAGCCGTTTATCCGCATATAATGTCCATTTTTTAGGGCAGATGATGATATTTTTATAGGTTACTCTCGGTGTAAAAGAAGAATCATAGAGATACTCCTCCAGATGGGACCATCCGGTCTGATACTGCAGATTAATATCATTCAGAAACCGGATCAGATAAGGCGCCAGCTCTGTATTGTACATGCTGCTGAGTTTGGGAAATACCAGTTCGCCTGTTTCCCTGTGCTTCAGATAAAAGTATCCCGAATCCTCCACCCCTACCAGCAGCTGGGAAACATCTAATTTCCGATTCTCGGGAAACGTGGCCATATCCATAGATTGGTCTGGTGTCGGGCCTGCCGTCATAATATTAGTTATTTTGGGACTGAATGGGTAAAATGAGATTTCAGCGCCGCTCTCCCCTGCTTTCTGATCCTTCGGGTTCCTGACAAAATTGAAGATTTCATCACGGCTATCCTTGTCAAACATGTAGGCAAATCTTCCGAAGCTCTGACACGCTTCCAATGATCCGGCTCTGTTGTTTAAATAAAACGTAACTTCACCTTGCTCATTCTCCATGCAGGAATAATACAAATCGAACGAGACATGGACATTCTCCAGACTCAATTCAGACAGCTGTTGGATTTTGACCTCGTCAAGCACGATATCCGAATGATTGACAAGCGCTTCGGTCTGCCACTCCGCAATTAGCGCCTTAAGCTGTCGGAACCTGCCTTCATCTTTGTGCCTGTACTTATCTCCGTTCTGGTAGTGGCTCTTGTACTCTTCAGGTTTGCCGAGCCCCAAGGTCTTACTGAACAACTGCAATAAGGGCACTTCTTCATATACTCCGTACTTCTCAGTAAATTGCTGACGATAGTCGGAAAGTGTATCCTCTTTCCTGTACGTAGAAAGCATGCTCAATATTGAAGCTATTTGGGCCAACGATTGCCTATCGCTGTCCGACAATAGAATTTCATTTACCTGATTCAGTCTTACGTCTATTTTGACCAAGTCGCCCTGATAATCGGGAAGGATAAGCTGGACTAGTTTTCGGACAGCCTCAATGCCTTCGCGTTTGACCGCAGCAACTGTAATGTCCTGAATGGCTTGTCCAACTCTCTCCAAAATATCTGAGTAATATGCTGCCTTGGGAGCAGCAAGCAGCTTTAGTGTACGTATCAGATGCTCCAGAGGAGCGGTATCCCGAGGATTGGGAATCATCTCACTTACTAAAAAGCCTTGTTCTATCAATTGCTGCAAAAAATCTGTGCTGATCGTGTCATCCACGCCGAAGGCGTCTTTTATAGCTTGCATAAGCTGCAGAAAAGTCTGCTGCTCTTTATCAAGGATCTTCATGATGAAATCTATGACCGGGGTTTTGAGAATAGATATATTTTCAGTGCTTCGTTCCTCCTGATCTGCTGCAAACAGAGTCTGATAAGAGATGACGAGCCTGTGATGGTCAATGTAAGAGGTGTTATTTACACTCAGTCTCAATTCATTGCGGACATCCGCATCCCCATGGAAAAGCCCTATTAAGCGGTAAATTAGGCTATAATCCGGAGTTGCCCAGACGACATGTTCCCCGGCGCCTCCCGTTTTTCCAAATCGGGAAATGCCTACTCCCGCGAACAGTCCAAACGGTGTTGGTCTACAAATTGCCCGCGAAATGAACTTGCTTAGACTTAGGATAAGATTCCGCTTTTTTTTGGACTTCAATGTTCTGCCTTGTTCCAGGCTTTGCAGTGCAGCGTAGGTCGAGGGGCTGGAGACATAAATGGAATCTATCAACCCCTGCTGCTGAACGAACCGTACAAGTCTGTCAAGGTATTCATCATCATCTAGTTGTTCATGATCAAATATCTGCGTATAATGCTCCATGCCAAGCAACGTTTTCCGGTACATGTAATTTTCCGAGATTTCAAAGTTCTCCAACATGCAATCAACCTCTCATCTGTCTTAAAGCACGAATTGAACCGGCAAGGCTTACTTCATAATAATTCCGCTGAACATCAATCAGTCTCGCGCCTTGACGGAGCAGACACTCCATTTCTGTGCGTCCGGCATTCATCCCCTGCGCGATAAGCTCTCCGCTAAGAGAGGCAACAACTCCGCTGAATAAGGCGCTGGCAATACTCGTACCGATACCCACTGTGTATGCTTTGTCAAATCCCAGCACTTCGTATAAGTAATCCTCTGTGTCGAAGCTCGATTTGGCAACCATTACCCAATCATTGTTGTAATTGATTTCATACTCATCACCACTCGGCGCAAAAAATTGATCGTTGAGCGTATTGCTGAACCCGGAGATATCCCCGTTCTTATTAGTTGATCCAATTGGGTATACTCCCTTTAAATTCGCAGGTACTCTGTACTCCTGCGTAATATCGCGTCCATCGTTTCCTGCGGAACAGACTACCCATATGCCTTGCGCATTGGCGCAGTCAACCAAAGCCTGAAACCTATTGAACTCGAATAAGTCGACCTCATATTCTGTACGATAGCTGACGTTGATAATTGGATATCCTTTAGCAATACCCTCTTCCAGCGCTCTATACAACCATTCAAGCTTGCTTATTCCTTTTTTGTCCGTAATTTTGTAGACAACAACCCGAGCGAAAGGGCATATCCCCTTCAATATATATTTGCCGGTAACAGAGCTAACCATTTGTGTACCATGCCCGACGTAATCGCTTATACAAGGCTCATAAGGTACAAATGACTTGCATTCTGCCTCAACTAGATTACCTTGGATCTCTGAGTGGGATTTATCGACGCCTGTATCAATAAACAGGATAGTAAGCGGCTGACCAACAGTTGCACCACAACTAAAATGATCGGTCAGCCGGGCTACATGCCAATTATATATATTAGGTTTTATCATGCAATCTCCATAATGTAAGTAGGGGTAGCCCATTTCACTACCCCTGACTTACGAATCGCTTATGAATTATTTACAATTGGAACAAGAACCGGTACAGATACAGGTAAGAGTTTTACATACTGCTTTGGATACCTTAATGGTTGTCTTGATGATTGAAGCTTGTGGGCTAAGCTCACTGGCCTCATAGCTCTTTCTTAAATCAAGGTCAAACATTTGATCTACTTTCATTTTCCTCTTCCTCTCTAAATTAAATTCTAATAAACATGATTTCAGTGGTACCCCTTAATCATGTTTATTGTGAGTGACTGTATGTCATATCTTGCTGTCGATGAATAAAGAATATATCTAATTCTCCCGTTTTTTAAACTTTATTCCTAAAAGGTATTCCAAACCTCCTAAATTGCAGTCATTTTGCTTCCCATGCGGCATGACAAAAAAAATACCGACACAGAGCGGAACGATTGACGCTTAGAGCATGACGGATGCTTGCAAGAATCCGGTATGTTCCTATACAGGTGTCTCGTATAAGTCGGCTGAAGAAGAGATGCTTAGCAAAAAGCGCTCGCCCTATGTTTACGATACGCTGGATCTTGTGGACGAACTGCGATTTTTTTCAAACAGGACATGACTGTAAAGGAATTGACCGACGCACTACGTGTACACGGCATCTCATAAGTTGACCCGTTTGAGGCAGCTCTTGCTGAAATGGAGAATAGGCTTGGTGTTTCCTTCTCTGATTACTTGGTTTTTTCAAGAGGATCCTGAAGAAACAAATAAGGTCGAAGAACGGAACATGAACCGTGAGACTTTTAAAATTCTCACGAATATAAGCTATAATCGACAATTAATTAGCCATAACCTTATGAATTGTGGCTTATTGATTTGTCAGGAGTGAAATTAACCTATGAATATGGCAAAGATGTATTCAATGTTTATGTCTACCATATCGCCAATTCACTTCTGTAACTTCGATTAATGAGGCTGGATCTTACATATAAATGAGTCGAATCTCTTTGACCCGATCCCCATCTTTTTATCCGAATATCCCCATGCTCAGATAACGCTCTCCGGTATCCGGGGCAATGCAGAGTACCCGTTTGCCTGCTCCCAAACGCCGGGCTTCCTGAATGGCCGTCCATATTGTAGCCCCACTGGAGGGCCCGACGAGAATCCCTTCCTGAGCAGCAATCGCCCGTGTCATCGCAATCGCATCCTCATCGGAAACCTGTATGATTTCGTCATACACTTCCGTATTCAGCACGGTGGGAACAAAGCCCGGACTCGTTCCCACCAGCTTATGCGGACCGGGTTTTCCCCCAGATAGGACGGGCGAACCCTTGGGCTCGACCACAACAATCCGCAGATCCGGCAAATGCTGGCGCAGCACTTCACCTGTACCCGTAATGGTACCACCCGTTCCCGAAGAAGCGACGAACACATCCAACCGCCCCTCCGTCTGCTCCAAAATTTCAAGTGCCGTGGTTGTACGATGGATATCAGGATTTGCTTCATTTTCAAACTGATGCGGGATAAAACTCCCTTCAATTTCTGCCCCCAGTTCGAGAGCTTTACGAATCGCTCCTGGCATCCGTTCTTCCGCTGGTGTCAGTACGACCTCAGCCCCATAGGCTTTTAAAATATTGATCCGTTCCTTCGTCATATTCGAAGGCATTACCAAAATCGCACGGTAACCTCGAGCTGCCGCATTCATCGCAAGACCAATCCCCGTGTTGCCACTGGTTGGCTCAATAATCGTGCCTCCCGGCTTGAGATGTCCCGCCTTTTCCGCCTCGGCAATCAGATTGCCCGCCGCCCGATCTTTAACACTGCCGCTTGGATTAAAATACTCCAGCTTCACATACACTTCCGCATCCTGCGGTCCTGTGAGCCGTTGCAGCCGCACACAAGGCGTATCTCCGATTAAGTCCGTAATACTATGTACCACTTTAAGTGTCATTGTTATATCCTCCCCGGATCATTCCTTACAACGTCATTTCCTATCTTCATATCATACTACCACCAAAATAACATAATTGGCTCCTTCCAACCTGTCGCTTTTGTAAATTACACAAACCTTATCAACTTAGTATGTAAAATTCTTGCAAAATGGGTCGCCAGATGTTGCCTGGAATGATATACTCGCATTACTATTTTTTCAGGAGGATACAAGAAACTTATGAGTACTCAAGAAAATATGACAGCTAATCGCTTCCCCCCCTCCTTGCTATGGTTAACCCTTGGTGCCTTCGCCATCGGCATGACCGAATTCGTCATTATGGGACTTCTGCCCAATGTAGCCCATGATCTTCATGTTACGATTCCGCAAGCCGGGCAATTAATCACCAGTTACGCGCTTGGTGTGGCCATTGGCGCACCTGTGCTTACTGTATTAACCCATAAGGTTCCGCAAAAAAAGCTGTTGTGTCTGCTGATGTCCATATTCATTTTAGGCAATCTTTTTTCCGTCATTGCTCCTAACTACGAACTGCTGATTGCGGCCCGTATGGCTACTGCGTTATCGCACGGAACCTTCTTGGGAGCAGGTTCCTTGATCGCTGCCCGGCTGGTTCGTGCTGATAAGCGGGCAGGAGCCATCTCTATGGTGCTGACCGGATTGACCGTGGCGAATATTATTGGCGTGCCCTTTGGCACCTTTATCGGGCAGCAGCTCGGCTGGCGCGCTTCCTTTGGAGCCATTGTTGTGATCGGCTTGATTTCTCTCTTCGGTATTATTCGTTACATTCCGGTGATTCAGCAGGACAAACCTTCCAGTCTCAAGCAAGAAGTCAAAAGCCTGTTTAATCCAAAAGTGCTGCTGATGCTGCTCACAGGTGCAGTTGGCTGTGGTAGCTTGTTCACTGTCTTTACGTACATTACGCCCATGCTTACGGATATTAGTGGCTTTGCCGAACACAGCATTACCTGGATTCTCGTCCTGTTCGGCCTAGGTGTCACGATTGGCAACATCGTTGGCGGCAAGCTCGCAGATTGGAAGCTGCTTCCGTCCTTGGTTGCAAACTATGCTGTACTGGCCATTATTCTGGCCATTCTGACGTTTACGCTTCAAAACAAGGTACTGGCCGTGATCACTGTCTTTATCTGGGGGATTGCCGCATTCGGCATCATGCCGGGGATTCAGGTTCGTATCATGAATCTGGCCTATGAGGCTCCTTTGCTAGCCTCTACCTCCAGCCATTCCGCATTGAATCTAGGCAACGCAGGCGGTGCTTTTATCGGAGGAGTCGTTATTAACCAAATGGGGCTACCCGCCATTCCATGGGTTGCATCACTCATTACTGTCGGCGGTCTGCTGCTGATGCTGGTCAGCTACATGATGGATCGCAAGACGGCTCATACTGAAGCGATAGCAGAGATACAGTCATAAGAAAAAGGACTTTCGTTCATTAGAGCGAAAGTCCTTTTTTTTATGGTCTAAATCCACGCATCCTGCCTCGTCGTTCAGCTTAACCAACCATCAAAAAAGTCTCGGTATCCCTGCTTCATCACCTGACTCGAAAACTGTTCCATGGCGTATGTCTGATTCTCCGCAGAAACCCGGCGAGGTGAAGCCGCAGCCATATTGACCAGCTCGAACCAGTTTTTCTCATTTCCTGAAAAAGAATGCGTAGAGCTGATGTGCCCATAGCAAGGATGCTCCGGCTTGACGACGATTTTCCCCATGGCTAGCGCTTCGGTCAGCGGCATCGCGAACGTGTCGAATTTAGAGCAGCTCCAATACACCTTCGCCGTATTCATCAGTGCAAACACCTCGTCTTGCGTTAATGCAAATTGAAGTTTTACATTGTCCGGGATGTCGTACTTCTTCATGCTTTCCTTGTAGCGTTCACCGCCAAATACCATATAGACATCCTTATCAGGATTATGCCGCGCATACTCCAGTACCAGATCCGGACGCCGATTCTCTTCATCTCTACCAATCCACATCACCCGGTTCTCCACCACTTGTGAGGGATCAAAATGCTTTTCCACCAACCGCTCATTAAATCCGATCGGGATGACTGTCACATCGGTTACGCCAAACTTCGAGGCCATCTCCTGCTTGAGAAAGGCAGTCTGTACGATAGCCTTGTCCACGATCTGATAAAAAGGCTTCATCATCTCATAGCCTGTCAGTGCCGGGTCTGGAAAACTATGTGGAAAGAGTACACTGTTTTTGAAAAACATGTTCAAATAGGTAAAACCAGATACCGTATAAATAACGTGCTCAATCTGCTGCTCATGGAGTTGGTCCAGTACGATGTCATAATTGACTAGGTCACCCTTTTCGTGCTCATAGCCCGGAAGCCAGTCATGGCTGCTTACATGGCGCTCCGGTGATACAAATACGATATCCACTCCCAGTTCCAATCCGATCTGCTTCAGACGTTCTGCAAAAATACGAG
This sequence comes from Paenibacillus sp. ICGEB2008, assembly GCF_000307675.1. Lineage (NCBI taxonomy): Bacteria > Bacillati > Bacillota > Bacilli > Caryophanales > Paenibacillaceae > Paenibacillus > Paenibacillus sp. ICGEB2008. The sequence continues at coordinate 134,264 of NZ_AMQU01000007.1, read as the reverse complement.
GACCCTGCGCTTCAGCAAATTGTATTTTTCTCATGACCAAACCGACTTTTTTCATGGATTTATTTCCCTACCTTCTTTGGCTAACTATATAGAATCTAGGCCTTAAACCGACTACTTACATGGTTGGACTTGTCCCCAATCCATCATCGCTGTACATTGGTTTAAACAAGCTAACGTTTCATCCAACTGGGACTCTAATTGTTCTTTTGACCATTTGTTGCTATTTCTATGCAGCTCCGTTTCAATCCTTTGCAAATCACTTGTGATTAGTAATAGCATCCAAAGCGAAAATACCACAGCAAACATACCATATTCCTGTATAAATGCCGTTCGATCTACCTGTATCCCCAACAGCTCCAGCTGTTCCAGATAGGTGTCCAACATACGAATACGCAATTTAGACGTCATGTGTCGGGGGAATAACGGATGGGACATGTCGATCAGGTGATATACATCCCACAGCGGTGTGTTTAGATGAACATGCTCCCAATCCAATACCTTTAACTGCTCCCCACTCAGCGCATAGTTCCCCGGATGAAGATCACCATGAGACAGTACAAGCTGGTGTGAAAAAGATAGATGCTCCAGTTGTGCATAAATACGCTGCATGTGTTGCTTGGAAAAACCGAGTGAGCTGCAAAGCTCTAATATATCTGGCTTGCGTATGTGCAGCTCGGAAACCATCTCCTGGATGAGCGGCTTCGGTCCACGCAATGGCATCCCGGCAAAACGACCCGGCGGCAAAGCATGCCACCTTGCGACAAATCCAACAGCTTGCAATAGGGTTTCATCTGCATGTAGATGATGTAACGGACCAAGATCCTCAAACACCATCCATTCTCCTCCGCCATCTGCGTCTGTATCGGAACAAGCTAGCAATTGGGGATAGATGGGTGATAATGCTGGAAGCACATGCTCATACACCCATCTCTCCCGTCCCTTCTGATCATCATTGGTCAGGGGTTTAAATATATAACTTTCAGAGGAGGACACGTAAAAACGTTCCACATGTCGGCCATTCGTACCTGTATATAAAATTTCACGACTGTGCACCAGCGTATCATTTAAAGTACCGTCATGACTCACATATTGATGAAATAGATTCATAGCCACCCAACTTTTTTGTATAAAATGTAATAGCACGATCATAACATAGTCCTCGTTCTGAACGAAGCCCAGATCATCTTAGGGTTAACTTAACATACCAAAAAAGGGGCATGTCCTATCAGATCATACGACCTGTTGGACAGCCCCTTTCCTATCGTACTCCTATCCTACGCTAACGATTAGTATTTAGTATTGCCGGACTCGCTCGTATTGCCAGATTTAAAACCTTTGAACAATTGTTTTACATTATGATAACGAGTATTCGTAATTTTAGCTTTGCTGTTAGGACCGTCCGATCTGAGGATCGAATCCTTGACGTTGGAAATATCCGAGTTATCCAAAGTCATATTCACCCTAAACGTAGAGCCCCCAAGTTGGCGAACCAGCTTACCGATATCATCGGCTCTAAAGTTTTTAATGTTAATCGTGCCTTCGGCATTGATTTGGAATACTTTATCATATGCATGAAACGCTCCACCACCTGTAATGTTCACCGTGCCTGGTTCTTTAAGCGTCAATGCATCTTCACCGACATCCTCCCACGTTACGTTGGAAATGGTGCCATTGCCATATACATGCACACCATCCGCAGCAGGTGCAGCGATGATCACATTTTTCAGCGTTGCATTATTTTCTAGCTTAAAGATAGGCTTTTGAGCCTCTTTCTGGCTTCCATCTCCCAAGGTGTCGGGGTCAGCCACTACGGTCTTGCCTTTACCATCGTATACTTCTCCAGCTTTAACAAGTATGGTCTTGTGAACGACCTCTGGAGCTGCATGGGCAGAGTAATTGCCGACAAATAACGCGATTAACATACCGGATAAAGCGATACTCATGCCCTTTTTCAATACTTTAGCTGTGTTTGTTTTCATTTCAATTCATCCCTCTCCTAGATCGTTTTTTATTCTTATCTCCAATTCTTCGTTGACTAGAGCGTAAGCGCGTAGACCGTATCACCACCTTCGTACAATGAACCCATTGACCGATACATGTCCGTAAAGTGATATTTAATTATTTGCATATGTATACTTGGTTTTTGGTTCAAAGTAGCTTTCTTTTTTATAAATTAAATCAATCACAAATTGTAAATAGAGCGATTACATTTACAATTTTCATAACTCTATTATATTCCTACTTCCAATAATTTCAATACGTTTTTCGGCAAAATATGTCCTTTTTTTCAATTAAGTACACAATATTGCCTCTTTTATACTTGTACAAGTTTGTTTTTCTTCCATTTACGCATTACATAACACTTGAATACCTAGTTTTTTACCTGCTGTTCTATCACTCCATTGGTAATCAGAGTCTCTTTTATCGTATACCTCATTGCTGATGTGCTCTATACTATTGAATGACACGGTTGATGAACGTATAATGTATTTAGTGCTTTGAAGCGTTACATCTCAACATTACTGGTGAGAAAAGAGTGGTTATGTGCAAAACAATAGTGAGATTCCATTAAAAGAACAAAATATTGTGCTCATCGGCTTTATGGGCGTGGGCAAAACAACGATCGGTTCCCATCTAGCGCGCAAGCTGTATCGCGATTTCGTGGATATTGATCAGGAGATTGAACAAGAGTACAACATGCCTACAACAGAAATTTTCAAAACTTACGGAGAGAAGCGTTTCCGTGAGATTGAAAAAGAGCATATTTTGAAGTTGTGCAGCAATACGCGTCTTAAAATCATTTCTGTTGGCGGTGGCGCGTTTCTACAGGAAGAGGTGAAGCAGGCTTGTTTGGCTTCCTCCATTGTGTTCTTCTTGGATTTAAATTGGGATTCCTGGAAAGATCGGCTCAAGATGCTGATTGACACCCGCCCTAATCTGCAAAACAAGACGTTAGAGGAAATTGAAGATCTTTTCCGTTCCAGACAGGACATTTACGCGGTGAATCACTCCAAGATCGATACCGATCAGTTGGATGCGGAAGAAGTCGCAGACTATATTATTCAAACACTGAATCTGGGTTGGGAATTGTATGAACCTACTCGGGGATTGAATTAAGCATTACAAAAAGGAGGACCCCAGCATGCTTATCGCATGGGGTCCTCCTTTTGTGTTCACTATGAATTCCTTGCTCGCTAGTGGGTAGTAATTGCATCTCTTAAGAGTGGCTATGCAGCACCTGCAATATTTCTCTCAGTTCAGTGACAGGAATCTGTCCCGGTGCAGAAGCCTTCTTGGCAGCACCAAAAGTCAACGCTGAACCAAATAGCTCTCCGGTCAGACGGCTCACGACACCTTTTCCCGCCATCGACATCGTGATAATCGGCCGATCCGCATACTCTTCTGCCATGGTGCGTGTGGCGTCCAACAAGGTTAGGACGTCGGCTGTATTGGTTGGCATCACCGCTATTTTAGGCAGATCGCCGCCTAATTCCTGTGCCTTACGCAACCGGGACACAATTTCCTCCTTCGACGGCGTCTTTTGAAAATCGTGGTTAGAAATAATCACATACACATTATGCTTATGTGCCGCTTCTATCAGCATCTTCACATCAGCTTCCTCATTAAAAAGCTCTACATCAATCATATCTACTTGTCCCGTTTCGGCTATTGTACGATTCAATTCTACATAGCTTGCCGCACTGATTTCCTTTTCTCCACCTTCTCGGGCGCTACGGAACGTAAATACGAGTGGAATATTGGCTAAAATAGACCGAATCTCATGTAAGGCAGCCTTTACCTTTTCCAGCTCCTCCACATGCTCGAAAAAATCGACTCTCCACTCTACGATATCCAGGTCGAGTGTACGTAAATGGGCAGCCTCTTCCTTCAACTGCTCCAACGTTTCTCCCACCATGGGGACACATATTTTAGGCGCTCCTTCACCGATCCGTACATCTTTTACCTTTACGATTTTTGCCATATCTATCTCACTCCCCAATTACAGTTTCAAGTCGAACATTCACAATAATTCATAGTATAACGCATTCTGAATAAGCATGCAGATGATTAGGTTCAGTCGCTAGTTATTTCGTATCCAGTACAATTTGAGGAGACAATTCTCGTTTTGCAGGAAAAACGACACTGTAACGAAAGTTAACAAACACCGCCAGTCCGATCCCGAGCACATTCACGATAATAGCCAGCATAAACACACTGGAAATCTGAGAATGCTTCAAAAGAAAGCCTGTAAACACGGGGATGAGCGTATAGGATAGCGAAGTTGCGGTATAAATAAACCCGGTAATCTGTCCTTTTCGTTGACTAAAAATTTCACTCATTACGGTTAACGTCAGCTGAAGTACACCCGATATGGAAAACCCGATGACACTCGCACAGATAATGGCGGCAGCCCCTGATTTGAAAAGAAGAAGCGCTCCAAAAGCCAACAAGGAAATACAAGGATAAATAAGGATGATATGAACAGGTTTAACCCATTTTCTCAACACAATGACCAATACAAACACGGAAACCAGCGAACCCATATTGTAATAAACTAATAGTCTGAGAGACTCTGATTCCGTCATGCCGATAAACTGTTGTCCAAACGTAGGCAGCCATAACTGCACAATATACAGCAAAGTAGGCCCCGTAAATCCAAGCAGAATAAGACATACACCTTCCTGCCAAAACCGCGGTTTACTCGCATCATCTGCCTTTAAATTTCCTGTCTGCTCGGCACTAGATACAGTAGTACCGCCACTTTGCTCCTTGGTGGGCTGTACCCGCATGTCTGGAAACTTCATTCTGAACAAGTAGACCGCATTTAATGCAAATATCAATGCTGGTATAAAGAAAGAGAACCCGTAAAAAATATCGTGATTCATAAAAAAGATAATCATTAGCGGTAAAAATGCCGCCCCAATGGATATAAAACCTCTCACCAACACTGTAGCCGAACCAGAGGATTGGGGGAAAGCCTCGATCAGAGCCGGATAAGTACCTGAATCAAGAAAAGAATTCGCTACACCTGCCAGCACAGCCAGTACCATCGCCATCTCAAAGGTGGGACTCAGTGGTATACCGACCAAAAATACGGCCATCAGCAGCCCTGCGGCCACAATGAACGGTTTGCGACCATAGCGGTCGGAGAGCACGCCGGATATGTACAGCGTAAACAGTCTGCCAAATCCCATCGCGGAAACCAAAAGGCTAATGCCCGCCTGATCTGTATGCAAATGCTCTGTTAAAAAGGACATGTGCGACGCCAGTATAATATTAAACATGCCGAACAAAAGATAGTTCACATACAGACCTGTCGCCACGGGAGTAGAAGAACGTTTCATCATGAAATCACCTGCTTTTGTAAGTAAGTCTTGTAGTATCAAAACGTGAATCATTTCACATTGCTTGTGTCGATGATGAAGTATAGAACACAATTTAAAATTTATCAAGTTTAAATATTGCGAGACTCCAGCTTAGACACGCTGATGCGTTTTCAGATAAAACTCCTTGCCATAACTTAGGGCAAAGTTCCGAAACTCTACTACTGCCGGGGATAAATATCTATTTTTAATGCTGGCTAGGTAGATAAAACGTTCGTATTCTGGATTTACAATAGGCAATGTTTTGACGTTAAAATAATCTAACGATGAAATGCGGGGCATAACTCCGATCCCGTAATTAATAGACACCAGCCCAGCCATTGCCGTATCTTCTTCAATCTCACAAATAATCTGTGGCGTAACGCCTGCCTTGGCGAACAAATTTTCAATAATGGGCCGAACCCCACTCTTTTTGTTGAAGAAGATCACCGGGTAATCCGCTGTATCTTTGAGGTCAATTTGATCCAGAGAAGCCAGCGGATGATCAGGAGAAACAATGACCACCAATTCCTGCTGAGCCAGCGGAATAAACTCTACATCTGGTTCATTTTCCACGTGAGAGCAGAACGCCACGTCATAGTGTTCCTGCTTCAGGCCTTGAATAATATCGTTCGTATTCCCTTGGTGAAACGAAAAGGAAATGTCTTTACGGGCATCCAGAGCTGAAAAGGCTTGGATTATCGCTGGAATGAAGTGTGAACCTAACGTGTAAATGAACGCCAAATCTATATTCCCATGGCTTGGACTCACTAATTCCCGTAAGTTATACTCCCCCTTTTCCAATTCATCCATCGCGTGCTCCACATACTTCAGAAAAAATCGCCCGTATTTGTTTAGCCGAATATTCCTCCCCTGCTTTTCAAACAGATGAACGCCCAAATCCTTTTCTAATTCTGAAATCGCATGACTTAAACTGGGTTGAGTGATACATAGCCGCGCAGCTGCCTGGGTAAAATGCTCCATCTCTGCAAGTACACGAAAATATTGTAAGTGCTTCAGATTCATAAGGATGTACGCTCCCTCTTTAATTCATATTTTAAATTATAGATTCAAACTATGAAAAACGATAAAAATATGCATTGGATTTATAATAACACCCCTTATATAATTAAGACATAGACATTATGTGAATATTTTCACTTGTTTGTGGGCGCACTTTAATAGACCTGGACGATGCCTATCTAGGCCATTGATCTAAAATTTAAGTTGGGAGTTACACTTATGAAAAATCCTTATATCAGAATGGCAACAGGGCTTTATATCAACTATTTTCTTCTGGGTATGATTAATGTTATTCTCTCGTCGAATATGAGCTTTCTGACCGTGCAATTGAACACGGATAAAGCAGCCATCGGCTATCTGGTGTCAGCGATTGGAATCGGTAAACTGCTTGCTCTCGGAGTAGCCGGAAAAATGTCAGATAAATACGGAAGGAAACCACTCATTGTTATTGCATCATTTGCTTATTTAATCTTCCTGATCGGCATTCCGCTTGCACCTAACTACACGTTGGCATTCGTGTTTGCCATTATCGCAGGGCTCTGCAACTCTATGATGGATGCGGGGACTTATCCAGCACTCATTGAAGGGTTCGGAAAAAAAGCCGGGTCTGCAACCGTCCTGGTCAAAGCATCCATCTCGATCGGTGCCATTGTTATTCCGTTCATGATTGCATTTTTTATTAACCACGATATGTTCTATGGATATTCCTTCTTTATTCCTGCAGGAATTTATCTGCTGAACGGGATCTTCTTGTCGATGACCGGTTTCCCCAACCACAAAGCAGAGGAACAAAAGGCTCCAACCGAGACTGGTCAATCAACGGATTCGTTCCACAGCGAGCCCAAGTTTTGGCAAGAAGGTTTGTCTCTGATTATTATCGGTTTTACTTCCACTGTATTGTTCATGATCGTGCAGCTATGGCTTCCTACCTTTGGACAAGAGGCTCTGGGCATGGACAAAGCCAGCGCCATTAAGCTGCTTAGCTACTATAGTATAGGTTCACTAGTTTCCGTTATTTTGTTAGCTGTGGTACTTGGTAGATTCATTAAGCCCATTACCGTCATGATTGTGTACCCGCTTATTGCCCTGCTTTCTTTGCTGGCTTTAATTGTATGGCACAATCCTGTCGCTACTTTGATCAGTTCATTCTTAATCGGCTTGTCCACCGCAGGCATATTCCAAATTGCCCTCACGGTTATGACGGAATTTTTCCGCAAGAACAAAGGAACTACGACTTCTCTCGTGAACATAGCAGCCAGCCTATCGTTCATCCTGATGCCTTTGGCTACCGGGAGCATGTCCAAAAGTCTGGGAATTACCTCGGTATTCATTCTGGATATTGCGATTGCCGTAGTCAGCATTTTGCTGGCCGTGTTTGTTGCTTATCGATATAAAAAAGTGTTTCATTAAACTACACAGATCACTTGGAGGCTTATTATGAAAAATGCTGGACGTATTGACGGAAGAACACAATTAATCGGACTGCTTGCTACACCGATCGGACACTCTTTGTCCCCGGCTATGCATAATCTTGCGTTTGAAAAACTGGGGCTGAACAACGCATATATGGCCTTTGAAGTAGGCAATGAACAACTCGAAGAAGTAGTACGTGGGATGCGCGCTCTAAACATACGCGGCTACAACGTGTCCATGCCTAACAAAACAGCGATCTTACAGTACCTTGACGAGCTGGACGACAGCGCTAAATTTACAGGTGCTGTCAATACCGTCGTGAATACGGATGGTAAGCTGAAAGGCTACAGTACAGATGGATCTGGTTATGTTCGCAACTTACAGGAGCACGGCATTGATCTGAAAGGTAAGAAAATGACACTCGTCGGTTCAGGCGGTGCTGCAACGCCGATTGCTATTGAAGCCGCTCGGGCTGGTCTCGCTGAAATTTCAATTTTCGCTCGTAATGACCAGTTCTTTGCCCGGGCGGAAGAGAATGTTCGTATTATTAATGAAGAGATGAAACATACCCAAGTCAAAGCGAATATCTATGCATTAGAGAATCAAGAGAAGCTACGTGAAGAGATTCTTACAAGTCATATTTTCGCTAACGGTACAGGTGTGGGTATGAAACCGCTGGAAGGTAAAAGTGTCATTGAGGATGTGTCCATGCTTCGTTCCGACCTGATCGTGACCGATGTTGTATACAGCCCAGCCAAATCCAAGCTGATGGAACAAGCTGAGTCTGTAGGTGCAACCGCCATTAACGGTCTGGGCATGATGCTGTGGCAGGGCGCACTTGCCTTCGAATTATGGACAGGACAAGAAATGCCTGTCGCTTATATTAAAGAACAGCTTTTTGCTGATCAACTGTAAGATTGAGAGGCACTACATAACTCAGAAGGACTATGCCCGACGAATGATCATTCCTGTCGGGTATAGTCCCTTTTTATTGTTAAATCATTTCATTAATCCTTATAAGGGTCAAACTCATTGGCCCCAGCCATGCATACCCCGATCGGCTTCAGCACATGCATAACTTCCACGGTCTCGGAATGAGCGTCCAGCACCTCACGCAGTTTGCGGTAGACGAACGGACTCTCATCAGTACCTGCTCCGCGCAGCTCGACACCGTAGTTTCGAACGGCCTCCTTCATCTGTAGGTCCGTAATCTGCCCACCGCTACGCGTACGGGTTTTCCAATTCATTTTACCAGCTGCCTGGGTACGACTCATAATACGCCCTGCACCATGAACTGTACTATAGTAGGAATCCCGATTTTCTACCGAATCTTTTCCACGTACAATCACCGAGATATCGCCCATGCTTCCTCCAATAAAGCCCATTTGACCAGGGGCCGAGGGGGTTGCACCTTTGCGGACCACAATGGTGTCGCGTCCATCATGCTGTTCTTTCCACGCGTAATTATGGTGGTTATGCACCGTAAAGTCCGCTTCAGTCCCCAAAATACCAAGCACTTGTTCTATCACATAGTCGCGTCCGGCATAAGCATAACGTCCGGCAAGGCGCATCGCACGGTAGTACATATCCCCCAGCTCACTGTTCATATCCAGCAGCACAGGCGGCTGATCCATATGTTCTCCTGGCGCCTTTCCAAGGAACTCCCGTCCTGCGGCCAAATTTAGAAACCCGCTTGCTGTTTTGTGACCAAAGCCCCGGCTGCCGAAATGATTGGCAATCCAGACCTGTCCTGTCGCTTCCTCCACAAATACATCAACAAAATGATTGCCACTTCCTACTGTACCCAGCTGTTCTCTCGCCAAGGTCTTCAGTTTATTATGCTCTTGCTTCCCAATCGCTGCATATACCGCCCAATCCGGGTCATCGAACAGCTCATGGTCTACCTGAACCTCATTCACACGACCTACGCCAAACGAAATCTGACGTGCAATCTCATTCATCACGGTTGAAATACGCGGCATAATATCTGCTGCAGACAGCTTGGTTCTTACCGCCTTATTTCCACAGCCGATATCATATCCCACACCTGAAGGTGAAATTTGTCCGTCATATACCACCACACCACCAATCGGCTGACTGTAGCCTTTATGATGATCTGCCATCAGCAGCGCCTGAATCACATTGCCATTTTCGGCACATGTGCGGGCTTGAGATAGTGCCCCCGGATCAGGTGCTCCCCATACGCGTACTCCATTCATTTCTTGATAAGCCATCGTTGTATCCTCCCTTATTTTGCAAAAAAATTATCTATGTAAAATTGAATACTCTACTTTTAAACTTTGGACTGTTAATAGCATTATGTACGATGTACCCGCTTCCGAACAGGGCGTAAGTATTACAAGCACCACTTCAGATGTCTCTCTATAAGAAAGTCCCGGCCCTATAAGGAAATGAAAAAGGATATCCTTGCAGCCAAACAGACTGTAGGATATCCTTGTATGATCATTTAGAGATTATTTGGAAACCATTGAATCAAAATATACTAATATTTTTTGATGATTCCGAACTGATCCACAATAAAAGGTTTGGCATCATTTTTGTTTTGATCAATTTCATACGTTACAGCTGTAAGTTTATTTTCGTCTACGGTGATGCCCACAAAATTTTGTACCTGTCCTCGTACAGGTCTACGATTGTCACTCGGATCTGGGCCATAAACTGCCGCATGATTCTCTTCAGCTAGTTCAAAGAGATTATAGTACTTATCTCCAAGTTTTTCACTTGGGTTTTTGTAGTAGACCTTGGGGCCAGCGGTTGCCGGGATGACATAGATACTTCCATCCGGATTCACACTATATTCAATCGTCTTTTCATTTAATCTATCTTTTAATTTGGTTGGCGTTGTTGCTTTACCCTCTTGGTTGATTGGTTTCGTCCGAGCATAAATATGATCATGCCCCTGCACGACAAAGTCGATATCAAGTTTGTCCATGAGTGGAGCGATTTGGTTACGAACTCCATTGTTATCCATGATGTCAGCATCTGTTGCATGGTTAGAGGTAGTGTAAGGACCTTTATGAATATTCACAATGATCCACTTTGCACCTGCCTTTTTGGCTGCCGCAGCATCTTTCTTTAACCATTCGACTTGGTCTTCAGAAAAATTGGCATATTTCTCTGAGTCCTCATTGGAGTTCAGTACGATAAAGTGAGCATTGCTGTAATCAAAGGAGTAGTACGCTCCTGTTTTAGTAGCTGAACCAGCTGGTTGGTTAATATTAAAGTGATCATAAAAAGCGTAGTTCTCATCCTCATGATTACCTGCTGAGGGAACAATGGTTGTATTCAAAAGGCTTTTTTGTGAATGCCCCAACAACCAGTTCCACTGCTCTTCTTTGGTACCGGTATCTACGATATCCCCGTTGTGAACTACAAACTGAGCATTACCTACGGTTTGAAGTGCTTTTTCGAGCGTCTGTGAAGACAATATGGCTTCATCTTCGCTTTTTGCTTGTGTATCAGCTAGATCAATGAAGGTAAATTCACCACTCTTAGGAGCTGTTTGGAACGTACCTGTTTCGCTCCATATCCCACGCGCTGCATCACCCACACGATAATAATAAGCTGTGTCCGCTTGAAGACCTGTTGCTACGGCTTTATGGACAAGCTCTTCTGGAGAATTGGTTGATGGAGAGGAAGTACCTTCGAATGTAAGAGCACTCGTAAAATCAGCTTCAGAAGCGGTTTTCTTGGTTACTTGAACCGTGCTCTTCGTGAAAAGTTTTGAGGTATACCAGGTAAATCCTTTGGAGGCTTTGGTGTCTCCATAAAATGTAGCTGTAACTTTACTAATACCTTGATCTGTGTTCCCTGGTGACTCAGCATGAACAGGCAAAGCTGACATGCCAGTAATCAAACCTAGTGCAAGAGCAACAGACATAGATGTTGCTGACCATTTTTGAAACTTCTTAAACATGTGTACACTCCTCTGTGCAGTTAATATGTAAAAGTTATAAACATGATCATAACAATCAATTGTTAATACGTTATTTGCTGAGATGCAGTGCTTTGTAAAAATAAAAAAGGATATCTTTACAGTCAACAAGACAGTAAGATATCCTCTTTATGCTATTAGGATAGAAGTTATTAAAGCGCTGATGCTTACTGCGCCGCTGGATGCGTACGCTTAAAATCCTCCTTCACCGCAACCAGCAGGGTTTCATTCACCAGTAGCTCCAAGCCTGACAAGGCTAACGCTTTGGCTCCAGTCACCAAGGCTTCCTCTCCCTTGACAGAACCCGCTGCTTCCCGGAACTCTACCGTATGAGCGATGAGATCATCCGGGCCGATTTTAATGTAAGCATGTGCAGTTGGGACAACATGACTCACATTTCCCGCATCTGTCGAACCCAGCCCGGCACGAGGGCCACGATCCACCTGTTCTCCCAGCGCTTCCAGTTCACGACCGACGACCTCGTCCAGCGTATCGTTCAGTATGAAGTCGCGCACTTCATTTTGAAAACGTTCGATTTTCACAGTGGCTCCCGTTGCCAAAGCAGCAGCGTCAGCTATGTGGCGAACTTTCGTGGAAACCTCCTCTGTGCGCTGCCAAGTGCTTGCCCGAATGAAAAAGCGCGCCGACGCATAATCCGGAATGATATTGGGTGCGTCACCTCCATGCGTAATGATGCCATGAATACGCACATCGGTCGGCAGTTGCTGGCGCAAAGCATTGATCCCGCTGAACAATTGCAGCACCGCATCGAGCGCATTGATTCCCTGCTCTGGTGATCCTGCGGCATGAGCCGCTTTGCCGTAAAAATGAAAGTCTAGCGGGTCAACTGCCAGGCTCGGTGAGGTCAGCCGGGTCACACCTGATGGATGAACCATCAGCGCAGCATCAATTCCTTCGAACAGCCCGTGCTTCACGAAGCTGCCTTTTGCACTTCCATTAGGACCGCCTTCTTCCGCAGGAGTACCGAACACATACACCTCGCCCCCCGTCTCATCAATCACCTGTGCCAAAGCGATAGCTGCTGCCGTACTTGCGGTCCCGATAATATTGTGGCCGCAAGCATGGCCCAGACCGGGCAGTGCATCATATTCAGCCAGATATCCAATTTTCGGACCTGGTCTAGCCGAAGTCTTGCGAGCAACAAATCCGGTTTCGTGTCCCGCTACATTACGGGTTACCTCAAATCCCGCTTGCTCCAAAATACCCGTCAGTGCCTTGGAAGCTTGAAATTCCTGATTGCCGATTTCGGGATTAGCGTGAATAAACCGGCTCGTCTCCGTGTAGAGCTGACGAGACTCCTCAATTTTCTCAATAATCCGCTGTCTTTGGGTATCCACCGTATTCGCTGTACTCATCGCAATCTCTCCTCATTTCAATAATAGTAGTTTTTATATGCTTCCAAGTTAACTTCTATCAGATATCCTTATTTCTTTTGCGCTTTAACATCCGCCACCAGCTTATCCAATGTAGCCTGCAGCTCCTCGGCAGACTGGTCTACTACGACATTAGCTCCTTTGGAATCCTGCTTTACAGCCTCGGCTACATCAGCGTCATGGTACAAATCCACGATCGTCTTGTAGGTCGCATTATCTTTATCCTCTGCACGGGCAGCAAACACGTTCACATATGGCTTCGCTTCTTCACTGCTTGCATCATCCTTGTAAATGGCTCCATCCAGCTTGAGCCCGGCATCCGTAGCAACACCGCTGTTCACGGCTGAGGCAGCTACATCAGACAAGACGCGCGGCGTCTGTTGGGCGACAACAGGAACAATCTCTAGCTTTTTGGGATTCCCTTCGATCTCATCTGGGGTCGGATACAGGCCTGAGCCTTGCTTCAATGTAATCAATCCGGCAGACTGGAGCAATTTCAAAGCCCGTCCCTGGTTGGAGGGGTCATCCGGTATAGCAATTTTGGAGCCAGCAGGAATATCCGATACGTTTTTGAATTTTTCGGAGTACAGCGCCATGGGAGCGATAATCGTTGCACCAATAGGGACGAGATTCACATCATTTTCTACATTAAATTGGCTGAGAAAGGCCAAATGCTGAAAGGAATTCAAATCCACCTCTTTATTCGCAAGTGCCTTATTGGGTAAGGTATAATCCGAAAAGCTGATCAGCTCAATTTCAATGTTTTTGGCTTCTGCTTTCTTCTTAAGCACATCCCAATACGTATCCTCTGATCCTGAAACCCCAATTTTAACATGTACTTTTTCATTACCATTGGAGCCTGAACCATTAGCTGAGCAAGCAGAAAGAACCGAGACACTAAGAATAGCCAGCAAACCTAAGCGAAATATTTTTTTCATTTTCATTTCTCCTTTATCATTATGTATAATCCTTGTTTTCCAATTAACGACGTAGGAATTTACGAGACAAGTAGTTCCCCGCATATTGGGCGACCTGTACAAAGACGATCAGCAAAACAATCGTGACGATCATAACCGAAGTATCGAATCGTTGATAACCATAGGTCATGGCCAGATTCCCGAGACCCCCTCCGCCCACAGTGCCAGCCATAGCAGAGAAATCGATCAAGGCCACCGTAATAAACGTCAAACCAAGAATTAAAGGTCCCAGTGCTTCCCGAATCAGCACACCCGTGATGATCTGAAAGGGAGTTGCCCCCAGCGCCTTGGCTGCTTCGATCATCCCTGGATCAATGGAGACCAGATTGTTTTCTACAATTCTTGCAACTGCAAAAGCTGCTACAATAGTCATTGGAAAAATAGCTGCCGAGGTGCCAATCGTAGTTCCTATGACTAAACGTGTAACCGGACTAATCGCCACTAAAAAAATAATAAACGGAATCGGGCGAATGATATTAATCAGCAGGTTTAGAGACATAAACACAAATTTGTTTTCAAACAAGCTCCCTTTTCGTGTCACATACAGCACTAAACCAATCATAAGTCCCAGAATACTAGCAAAAATCAGCGTGACAACAACCATTAAAAGCGTTTCCCCTGTAGCCTCCACGATCTTAAGCCAAAACGTATCCCAATTAACTCTCATGATCGACCACCTCCCTGACTTCCACCGTCGTTCGCAGTTCCTCCACGACCTTGTTAACTTCATCCTCTGCACCGATTAATTCAACAATTAAACTTCCAAACAGCGCCCCCTGCAGCTCATTAATGCTTCCATATACAATGTTGTAATCCAGATTATACTTACGTGTCGCTCTTGAGAGCACTGGTTCACTTGTCGCCCCATCTCGAAAAACAAGTCTGTACAATCGGCCGACGTGATGCTCCCGAATCTTGTCCAGCAGCTTGGGTGAGAGTTGGTCATTCAGTACAGAACGAATAAAATTTTTCGTCGTCTTCGTCTGTGGATTGGCAAATACATCGAATACACTCCCTTGCTCAATCACCCTACCATTCTCCATTACTGCCACACGATCACAAATACTACGAATCACATTCATTTCATGGGTAATGAGCAAAATGGTAATCTGATAATCCTCATTTACTTTTTTCAGCAGCCTCAATATGTCTTCTGTCGTTTCCGGATCGAGTGCTGAGGTCGCTTCATCACAGATCAGAATATCAGGCGAATTCGCCAGTGCTCTGGCAATGCCGACCCGCTGCTTTTGCCCACCAGATAGCTGCTCTGGATAGGAATCCGCTTTGTCCTCCAATCCAACAAATTGTAGCAATTCCTTAACACGGACATCGATCTGAGCCTTAGGCAGTTTAGCCAGTTTTAGCGGATAAGCCAAATTCCCGTACACAGTACGAGAGTTAAACAGATTAAAGGTTTGGAATACCATCCCGATCCGCCTTCTTAAATTCCTCAGCTCCTTGGGACGTATCTGGGTAATATCCTGATCATTAACGACAATCCGTCCCTCTGAGGGACGCTCCAGTAGATTGACAAGCCTCAGTAGCGTACTTTTGCCCGCACCACTAAAGCCAATCACGCCGAAAATTTCTCCCTTTCCAACCGATAGCGATACCTCTTCCAGTGCATTTACCTTACGATTGGGTAAGGAAAATATTTTGCTAACTTGCTCAAACTTTATCAAACCGCTTCCCCCTTGCGCCTACAATTGATGTATTCCTCCATCTTATTTAGTAATCCGGTTGATTTAATCGGATTTAAAACTAAAAAAAAACTCCCTAATCTTCGTGGACGAAAATGGGATAATTTAACTGATATTGATCATGTATTGTTAACACCTTAAGACATGAAAGAGAATCTGTCAATAAAAAAAGAATACAATCTGCTTACTCTCGTCATCACCATGGATTACCTTTTTAGACCTACAAAGCCAAATAAGGCTAACCGTATATTTGCAAAGTTATGCAAAATCGGCAGCCTTTTGTGCATTGTTAATCTTGATTATGCGCCACAGACTAATGCGCAGAAGTATTTTTCAAATCCGCTTCATAACGAAGGCCAAATTGTTGTCTTGCCTCCTCCATCACTTCAGCGACTGCCAGTGAACACTCCAAAGAGTTAATAGAACTGTTGCGTTCCCCACTCTTGATCAGATCCATAAATTCCCGAATTTCATAATACATGGGCTCACGCGTCTGAGCCTTGGTCAAATCCTCAATCGTGCCGTCCCGATAATGAATTTTCACCTCATAGGGCTGGCTGATTTTGTCGATCACCATCGTTCCATACTCACCCTGAATTTCGGCAGGCAAATAGGAATCTGTAATTTTGGAATGCATGACGATCGCATCCATATCCGGATACTTCATCACGATGCTGCCCTCGCCGTCCACACCAGAGGATAACAGCACACCCACCGCTCGGATCTCATCCGGTTTGCCGAACAATGCCACCATCGGATACAAACAATACACTCCCAGATCCATCAAGGAACCATTTGAAAAAGCCGGATTAAAGGCATTCAGCACCTTACCCTGCTTAAAAGCATCAAAGCGTGAAGAGTATTGACAGTAACTTGCAAAATAACGCCGAACCCGGCCTATTTTATACATATGATCCTTTATAATTTTAAAGTTGGGCATAAGCGTGGATTTAACAGCCTCCATCAACAGAACATCGTTGTTGCGCGCGGCTTCGATCATGCTCTGCACCTCTGCTGCATTAGAAGCAAAAGGCTTCTCACACAGCACATGCTTTCCATGATTCATGCATAAGATCGCTTGCTCCGCGTGTAAGGAATTGGGACTGGCAATATATACGGCGTCCACTTGGTCACTTGCAGCCATTTGGGCCAGATCTGTAAAAACCTCCGGCTGGCTGTTATATTTGGCAGCAAAGGCTTGGCCTTTCTCTTCTGTGCGTGAGTACACCGCGGTCAGGGAAAATTCGTCTGTCTCTATCGCAGCTTGAATAAATCTTTCTGTTATCCAGTTCGTTCCAACGATACCAAAACGCATCACAGTATCCCATCCTTTCCCGTGAGTCATTACAAATAATATATGTCCTATTCTCGCATTCCAGCCAAGACTTGTCCACTCTACCGCCTGTCATCCCTCATGCTTCCACATATTAAAAAAGACTGTGGTCTATCAGCTTAATTTATACTGATTGTACCACAGTCCTTGTATGCTTTTTGGGGTTATATCTCTACTTTGTGGAGATTACCTTGCCCACTTCTGTCAAAATGGCATCCATGGAGGCAGGGTCGTGTACATCGTACTCATCAATGTTTAGACGCAGTACAGGACAGGCATCAAATTCGTTGATCCAATTGGAATATCTGCGATGCATTTGCTCCCAATAGGATCGCTCGGTCTGGATTTCCATTTCGCGGCCGCGTTCTTCGATCCGACTCAGTATGGAGGGCAAGCTGCCTTCCAGATAGATCAGCACATCAGGGTGCGGAAAGAACGGGGTCATGACCATCGCCTCAAACAGGCTAGTATATGTTTCGTAATCGGTAGGGTTCATTGTTCCCTGATCAGCATGCATTTTCGCAAAAATACCCGTATCCTCATAAATGGAACGATCCTGCACAAAACCTCCACCAGACAAGAAAATGTTCTTTTGCTCCTTGAAGCGTTCCGCGAGAAAATAGATTTGCAGATGAAAGCTCCATCGTTCGAAGTCGTGATAAAACTTCTCCAGATACGGATTATGATCGACTTGCTCTAACGAGGTTTTAAAACCAAGACGACTGGCCAAAGCACCTGTTAACGTGGATTTACCTACACCTACCGTACCCGCTACCGTAATCAGGGCATTTGCAGGAATGTTGTAATTATTCACTATATAAGCTCCTTTACATCGGAAACAATTTGTTCAAATTGTGCCTGGTTTTCTACAAAATCAATTTCATTCCCGTTCACGGTCAATATACGTGGGGCAGGTGACTGTTCGGCGAGAAACTGAATGCCTTTATCATAATCCGTAATCAATTGCTCCAGATAGGCAGGGTCCATCTCCTGTTCAAAGGAGCGTCCGCGCTTACGGATTCTGCTCAGCAACGTATCCAAATCTGCTCTAATATAAACGATAATGTCCGGCTTAGGCATATCATCGGTGAGCAAATGATAGATTTGGCGATATTTTTCGAGTTTTACACCTTTAAGTGTACGTTCAGCAAAAATCAGATTTTTATAGATATGGTAATCTGAAATCACAGGCTGAGCTTTCTCGATATATTGCAGGCCAGTATCCTCTAGCTGCTTATATCGATTGCAGAGAAAGAACATTTCCAGCTGAAAGCTCCACTCATCTATATTTTGATAGAATTTATCGAGAAACGGGTTTTCCTCGACAATCTCTTTGATCATCGGCAAATGTAGCTCGGTTGAAAGCATCGAAGCCAACGTCGTCTTGCCGGCTCCAATCGGCCCTTCAACGGCTATAAACGGGGCTTGTTTCATGCGGTTCTGCTCCTCCTTGTACTCCGGGTCCATCCTGTGGACAACTATCCTATTGTATCACAAGGAAGTACGCTAGAGGCATAGCAAATCTATGGATAAAACAAAAAAACAGAGCAGCTATGTTTGGATTCATAGCGTCCCTGTCCTGCTTAATATTTTGTCTGTCTCTCATTTAAACCAACCTTTTTCATTAAAACGTGTAATGGCCTCAATCCGGTTGCTGACACCCAGCTTATCGAGAATGACTGAAATATAATTCCGCACTGTCCCTGTTGTTAAATACAGTTCACCAGCAATTTCTTTGGTGTTCTTTCCGTCAGCAATAAGCGCCAAAACGGTCTTTTCACGCTCAGTCAGCGGGTTGACCTCGGCGTAAGCATCATCAACCAGTTCTGGAGCGTAAATACGCCGACCTGCCATAATACTGCGAATGGAGGAAGCCAGTTCTTCACTGGGACTATCCTTGAGTAAATAACCGTGTGTGCCCGCCTTAATCGCTCGTTCAAAATACCCGGGGCGAGCAAACGTTGTTAAAATAAGCACCTTGCAATTCAAGCCTTTGAGTTCCTCTGCCGCATCCAATCCGCTCTTGATCGGCATTTCGATGTCCATAATGCATATGTCTGGCTGATGCAGCTTCACCAGTTCTATAGCTTCTTCCCCGTTGCTTGCTTTTCCGACTACTTTCATGTCTTCTTCCAAGTCCAACAGGGAGGCTAGAGCACCCAGCAGCATACGCTGGTCTTCTGCGATGACGATTCGAATCATGGCCCCACCTCCTCATTCGGCTTTTCAGTGATGTTAGGCACTTTAATGACCAGGGTCGTTCCCTGATCTGAACGCAGTTCCATACATCCGTTCACGAATTCGAGCCTTTCCTTCATGCCTTGCAGACCATGTCCCCGAAAGACTGCATTTTCTCCCATAATACCAACTCCATTATCCTGAATCCGCAGGGTCAATTCCTTACGAGACGGCTCAATGGTGATGGAGCAAGCGGTAGCTCCACTGTGTTTCACTACATTAGTTACAGCTTCCTTCATACACATACTCAGCACATTTTCATTCATTAATGACGTATGCTCCAGCTTCGGGTCGCCCTCCAAGGTCAGTTCGATGTGAGCAGCCTTTAAAATTTGCCGAATACGCAGCAGTTCATCCTCTAGTCTCATGCCGCGCATTTGAGTAACCATTTCTCTTACTTCTTTTAACGCACTTCTCGCCGTAAGACGAACATCGTTAATTTCGGCATGAGCCCGTTTCGGGTACTGGTCCAGCAACTTGCCCGCCAAATCGCTCTTCAGTCCAATGAGTGACAGCTTCTGACCCAAGGTATCGTGCAGGTCACGCGCGATTCTTTGCCGTTCTTCCAACTTAATCAATTCCGATATTTTTTTATTGGCATCCTCCAATTGGACCTGAAGCCGATCACTTTTGTTGCGATTAAAGTTCGTAATCGGCAGGAGGATCACACCAATCAGATTGAGCAGGATAAAAGGAATCTGCTTAATGAATACAGGATTTTGAGAAACAAACCCATAATTAATTAATCCAATCGTAATCACCATTAAAATGATATACAGCGTCGTAAATGCAGCCTTACTTTTCATATTACCAATCAGATAAGCGATAAATATGGAAAAGTACATATAGCTAAATAGCAGCGTCATCGTAATCGATATAGCAATCTGCACACTGGTCCAAAAGTATATGAGCCAGCCTTGAGAGACAAAAGCCAGTACATAACAAGCAAAAAACACCAAAATAATAGCAGTTCCCAGAATAATATGACTTGTAGATGAAGAGCTAAAATAATAAAAGGGCAGGATATAAAAGACAACCCACACATAAGGGCTAAGCCCCGTATTTCTTTGGAAAATCTGATACCACTTTTGCATCCTGCCACCCTTTTCTACTTTAGATACCCCTTATTTTAACATACCAATTTCCGTACAACGTTATTTTCGTTCCGTGCCTACAACAGGCGTAGGGATGGGCTTTGAAGTGCCAACACGTTTGCTAAGCAGCGGCTTTACTTGTTTAAAGGTCAGAAAGGTCTTGGTACTTTCATCCCATAGTCGGAACTTCAAAGATTCCAGACTGCTACTCACCGTAATCGTGGTCGCCTTTTGCAGCAACGGTGTCGCTTCATGCGCTTTCTCCAAATTGTAATTTGGTACTTTCGGGCTCAAGTGGTGAACATGATGAAAACCAATATTACCTGTAATCCATTGCAATACTTTAGGAAGCTTGTAGTAAGAACTGCCCTCGACGGCCGCATTAATATAACTCCACTCTTCATCATGCTCAAAATACGAATCCTCAAACTGGTGTTGCACATAGAACAGCCAGATTCCCAACATACCAGAGACAAAAAAGATAGGCGTCTGTACCAGAAGGAATGCCTGCCAACCAATAGCCCAGCACAACAGTGCATACAATGCAACAATGGATATATTCGTCACATAGGTGTTTATCTTTTCCTTACGTTTGGCTGTCTTGACATTAAACCGATAGGAAATCAAAAAAGTATAGATTGGACCTAGGCCGAACATAACCCAAGGATTTCGATATATACGATAGGCCAGCCGTGTCCATGTGGAAGCTGCTGTGTACTCTTCTACCGTGAGCACCCACATATCACCTGTGCCTCTTTTATCCAGATTACTGCTGGTTGCATGGTGGATCGCGTGACTATTTTTCCATTGGTGATAAGGGCAGAGCGTAATAATACCTGTAATCGTTCCCACAATATCGTTCAGCTTGCGACTTTTGAAAAAAGATTGATGACCACAATCGTGAAAAATAATAAACGTCCGTACCACAAACCCTGCCGCAATAATGGTAATGGGAAGCGTCAGCCAGTAAGAAACCGCTAGGCTAAGATAAGCGGCATACCACAATAGGATCAGCGGTCCCAAGGTATTGAACAGTTGCAGAACGCTGGATTTCGTGTTTATTTTCTCGTAGGGAGCCATATTTTTTTTCAATTGAGCTAACGGGAGTTGTGTCATACCCATTATGATCCTCCTTTAAAATGCAGCCCATACCTTAATCCTGTCAGGCGTACATGTTGATCTAAGCTCAGTATAAGGAGACCGCTGTATCTGCTGTAGTCATAAACGTCAGTTCAGGCATATGACATTTGTCATATAGACAACTAACCAAACCTGTTTGGCAAATGTTCACGGGTTTCTTTTCTGCTGTTATTTTGTTAAAATATAAGATATATAACGCTGTATGTGACTGGCGAAGTCAGTGGAATGAACCACGAGGGAGCATACAATCAAGCGTACCGTTCGCCTGGGAGAAGTATTTGCAGAGGATTCGTCTGTCTTGACGACCTTGTGCAAATACTTTTTTTCGTTTTCTAAGACCATGACACCCTGTTGATTCCATTATGCGATAAATTCAGAGGAGGCTCGGACTATGGCTATTATCATGAAATCCAAAGAAGCAGCTGAGCAAGTGTATGCAACGATCCGTTCCCAAGTAGAGCAAATGAAACAGCAAGGACACCGTCCCCATCTGGCAACCCTGTTGGTAGAGGGTGATCCGGCATCTGCATACTATGCACGGACCAAGCAAAAAATAGCAGAGAAGCTGGGCATCTCATTTCATCTCCATACTTTTAATCGTCATGTAAGCGAAGCCGAACTTCTGCACGTGATCGGTACCCTAAATGATGCATCCCATGTACATGGCATTATGCTGGAACTCCCGCTTCCTCAACATCTTTCTGCCTCCGTTATTAAGCAGTCCATCGCCCCCTACAAGGATATTGATGGAATTACACCTAATAACAAGCTGGCTACCGTTACGGGTGACGCAGGGCTATACCCCGCTACACCTCAAGCCTGTATTGAACTGCTCAAGCATTACGGCCACTCCTTGACAGGCAAAAATGTCACGCTCGTGGGCATCGGGCAAACAGTGGGACTTCCCCTTTTCCACATGCTGCAAAGAGAAAATGCCACCGTCACCGCCTGTCATGCAGGTACGCGTGATATTGCAGAGCATCTGAGCCATGCAGACATTGCCTTCGTCGCAGTCGGATGTCCTGATGTGATTACGCAGGATATGGTTCACCCAGGTCTGATTCTCGTGGATGCAGGAATTAATGAGACGCTGGAGGGTAAAATTGTGGGGGACGCTGCTCAGGACGTTGTAGAAAAGGTACATGCCATTTCTCCCGTTCCTGGTGGCGTGGGCACCCTAACGACCGCAATTTTGTACAAAAATCTGCTCAAAGCGATACGTCTGCAACATTACTCCAGAGAGGTGGTTTATTCATGAGTGAACTGTCGTGGAACCAGTCCATCGGACATTTTCTGAAAGAAGCTGCAAGTGCAGCGCCTACCCCTGGTGGAGGAAGTGTATCCGCGCTGGCTGCGGCACTAGGCGCAGCGATGACCTCCATGACCGCCAACCTTTCACAAGGAGAAAAATACACGCAATTCCGTGAACAAATGGTGCAAGTCATTAGCAGTATGGAAAGATTGTCTACGCATTGTGAGGAACTGATGGCTGCAGACATCCAATCCTTTGAACAGTACATGACCGCGCTGCGTTTGCCCAAAGAAACAGACGAAAAAAAGCGCTATCGTACCCATTCCTTACAAACAGCTGTGATTGCTGCCATTGAGGTACCTATGCGCCTGCTGGAAGTATGCCGGGACGGACTATCACAAGCCTACAACATTGTGGAAATATCCAATAAAAATGTGATCTCCGATCTGGGCATCGGTGCGATTTTGTTTGAAGCAGCCGCTCAATCCGCCCTGCTCACCATTGATATTAACCTTGCCTCGCTAAAAGACTTGGATGTCAAACAATCCTACGAAGCCAAAACAGCCACAATCCTCCGTGAAATCGGACAAATTAAAGAGCAAACCTTGTTGACCGTACGCAGTCGAATCGCAAGTAGTTAGCTCATACTACGCACTAGCTGTGCTAACCCATATATTCTACCTACTTGCTAACAGAAATAACCTCCAAATCCATCTCTATTTGTTGGATTTGGAGGTTATTTTATTTTGATTCATTATATTTGGAAAACTTTTCTATACCTTCTTCGTCTATGGATTAGGGATATTCTTTAAGATTACTTTTTCTCTTATACACATTGATCAAGAAATGAGGAAAATCGTATGAAAAGACGTGGTCTATTACTCAGTATAATTACGTTATTACTGATCAGTCCCAGGGTGTGGGCGGCCGGAAATGATTCTACATCGCATATTCGCTCCTATGATTCCGGAAGTCTGATCCAATCCGATGGAAGCTTGTGGCTGTGGGGCTATAATCAATCCGTACCGACTCGTGTAGAGGGTAAGCCAAACGTAATAAAAACATTCTCTAATATCATCAACGAAGGTGATCTGCTATTTACCTTGCAAGACCACTCTGCTTGGTATGTGCCTAGAAACAACATTTCTGAATCTGTGAAGTTTGTTCCTCTGGAAGGACTACAGAACCTCGCTGCTGTAAGTAGTTTGAATGATCATGTACTCGCTCTGACCAACGAAGGCAGCATATTTCTCGCTGATCAACTCGAAGATAAAAATACCTTTAGTCCTTTTCAAATTCTGTCTGGCATCGACGAGGTTGCCGATATAGTCAGTTACTATGAGGAAAGACCGGATTATGAGGAACGCTGGATATTTCTTAAGAAAGACGGCAGTGTATGGAAAAACACAACAGCCTTACAGGGCTTCGAACCTATTTCACCATTAAAAGACATTACGGCAATTACTAAAAATATAGCCTTAAAAAAGGATGGTACCG
This sequence comes from Paenibacillus sp. ICGEB2008, assembly GCF_000307675.1. Lineage (NCBI taxonomy): Bacteria > Bacillati > Bacillota > Bacilli > Caryophanales > Paenibacillaceae > Paenibacillus > Paenibacillus sp. ICGEB2008. The sequence goes on along the minus strand of NZ_AMQU01000007.1, from coordinate 109,885 downwards.
TGTGGACGTGGCCCAAAGAATTTGATAAAAATGCAGCTCCGTCCGAAACGCTATCCGTATCGCAAATTCAAGCCTTATCAGGCATCAAGACAATCAAGGCTAATAGGTATTCCAATCTCGCCATTGATCAGCAAGGTCGGCTATGGTTCTGGGGGGCTACAGTTACAGGTGCCTTAGACAATACGACCTATCACAACACGAATATCCCTGTACTGCTAACAGGAGTAAAGGACGTTAAAGACGCCTTTTTCGTTGAGCGCTCCCTTCTTGCTCTAACCACTGCTGGTAATGTATATGTTGCATCTCTAGATGACGAAAAATTATCCTCCAATGTCCCTTTTACATTACTTGCTCAAAATATTCAAAGCATCAAGGCAGGCCCACGGCACGTCATCATGCAAAAGGCAAACGACGCACTGTGGGGCTGGGGTGTTAACAAACACGCGCAACTCGGCATAGGCGATTATGAATTTCTTTATAGTACGCCAGTTCCTGTACAAAAGCCGATTCTCGTCCGTCTCAATGGTACACCTGTCCCTCTAAGTAACGGTGTAATTACCCGCAACGGCCAGGCATTTATTCCCCTCCGCTCCGTATTTGACAAACTAGGGGCAGAGGTCACATATGATTACAACAGCAAAATAGCGAAAATGAATCAGTCCAAGGCAGGAGACCATCCCGTCTCTCTAGAAATAAATTTTAAAACCAGCCAAACAAAAGTGAACAGTAAATCTGTAGAACTCACCAATCCGCCCTTCATGGTGAACGGTATTGGTTATCTTCCATTGAGGCTCATCAGCGAGACACTGGGAGCCAAGGTAGATTGGATACAAAAAGAAGATACTATCGTAATTACGACGAAATAATATATAAAAGACCAGTCCAAACATGATTTATGTTGGACTGGTCTTTTATTGCTATATACTGCTTGTAGTATGCAGCTTCCTATCTGCCTTCGACATTTTGTTACAACACAAAATTCACCTATTTTTTAGCTTTATTTTCTTTCTCTCTTTCAACCAGCATATCCACAATCATATCAATCTGTCCGGTAATAGCGATCGGATCATAGCGATAGTACGTATCAAAATCATTAAAGAACACTCTATTATTCTTCACCGCAGGCAGATTGCCCCACACAGCGGACGATTTCAGTTGCTTAAGCGCGGTTCCCTTTTTGTCTGGATCATAGGTTGTCAGGAACATGTAATCTGCGTCATACTGCGGCAGTACCTCCATTGAAAGCTGTACAGTTTGTTCCTTGGAATTAGCTGTCTTCTTCGGCATGTTCAGTTTGAGCGCATTGTATACGGCTTGTCCGCCTCGTCCTGCATTGTCGCCAAAAATCCAAAGTGCGTTCTTGTCCGTCAGCTCATACAACCCGAAAGTTGCCTTTTCGTCAATAACACCTTTCAGACGAGCGCGGCCTTCAGCAGCCTTTTTGTCAAAGGTGGCAATAAATTGCTCAGCCTTCTCCTTTTCCCCAGTGATATCGCCGAACAGCTTGACCGTATCATAGATATTAGTCGTGGTGCCGTACGGAATATACAGGGTAGGTGCAATTTTAGACAAAGCTTCATAATTCGTATCCTTCATAACCACGATCAGATCGGGTTTGAGTTCCAGCGTCTTTTCCAAATTGGTAGGATCACCCACCTCTTTGGTTCCTTTTTCCTTTAGCAAATCAGTCAGAAAAGGATTTTGAAACGCAGTCGGCTCCACACCCACCACGTTAGCACCAACAGACAGCAGTTCTCCGCCGTAAAAATCCGTTACAATACGCTGTGGCTTAGCGGGAATCTCAATATCCCCTTTAACCGTTTTAAAGCTTCTCGTCTCTCCAGTAGAAGCCGATTCTTGCTTATCTCCAGAAGATGAAACGGGATTACTTCCAGTGTTATTTCCGCCGCATGCGCTGACAAATACAGCCAATACAAGCATCAAAGTAGCCAGCATAAATATCGATTTTTTCCTCAACCTATTAGCCCCCTATGTAATATGGTAATAGCCTTATACCATTATGATAATGATTATCAATATCGTAAGAAATATATCAAGCGTCATCCTTGCTGTCAACTGCAAAGCGAACTTTTTATTATTTCACTTTTAAAATAAAAAAGACCTGCCAAAATGATGGCCAGGTCTTTTGGATGCGGCTGCTTCTTAAACCTACAAATTGGGGCTAGGTTGCTGAAGGGCTGCTTTCCGGTGATCGCTGTTTTGTTTTATATTCTTCTCCCCAATCCTTCATCAGATTAATAATCGGGATGAGTGTTTCTCCAAACTCGGTGAGAGAGTATTCAACCTTAGGCGGAACCTGCTGGTAGACTTCACGATGAACGACACCGTCCTCTTCCAGCTCGCGCAATTGGAGTGTCAGCATACGCTGGGTAATTCCCGGGCAGATCCGCCGAAAATCACTAAATCGCTTAGTCCCATACATGAGATGGTATAAAATAATCCCTTTCCACTTGCCCCCAATCACATCCAACGTGTACTCAACAGGACACGCCTGATCATTCCCAGCGGTACATTCACCAAAACCGCCTTTCCGATTGCGCATTGGCCCTTCTCCTCCTTGGTATCATTTTATATACTACAGCACATTAATGTGCGTACTTCAAAAATGGTCATGTATATTCTAATATTAGTCATGCACTTAGTAAGCGTCAATTTCAATCACAACCATAAGGAGTGGAATCACGATGGAAACCTTAACAACCACTAAAGATCAAATCTTGGCTGCATACAAGTTCAGACATGCTACAAAAGAATTTGATAGTCATAAGAAAATTAGCGATTCCGATTTTGAGTTTATTCTTGAAACCGGTCGTTTATCCCCAAGCTCGTTTGGCTTTGAACCCTGGAAATTTGTTGTCGTCCAAAGTAAAGATATGCGTGAGAAGCTGTTGCCCTATTCCTGGGGGGCAACAAAACAGTTGCCAACAGCAAGCCATTTCGTACTTGTTCTCTCCAGATTGCCTAAAGATATGGTAGCTTCATCCGATTATATCAAGAATATGATGGTAAACGTGCAGCAATTACCTGCTGAAGTGATGCAAGGCAAAGAGAAGGTATATGACGCCTTCCTAAAATCAGATTTTGCGCTTGAGGAAAATGAAAGAGCTATGTTCGAGTGGGCATGCCAACAAACCTATATCGCACTGGGCAATATGATGACTGCCGCAGCTCAAATCGGCATTGATTCCTGCCCTATCGAAGGTTTTAATAAACAAGAAATTGAACGCATCCTCTCCGAAGAAGGCATTATGGATGCCGAGCATTTCGGTATTTCTTGTATGGTGGCTTTTGGATACCGCCTGAACGAGCCGCGCGACAAAACTCGGCGACCTGTAGATCAGATTGTGGAGTGGGTATAAAGCGCGGAATATCCTTATTAAAAACAAAGGGCGCTCCATGCCATTTCCATGGCTAGGGGCGCCCTCTTTACATAAAACTATAGTTCCTAAAAGTGTTGTCACTTCATAACGCCTACTGATAATTCACTTCTTCCACGAAATAGATTTCCTTCAAACGAGTTTTCACACGCTGAATTTCATCTACTGTTAAAGGAGCCGTTGGACATAGCTTGAAGTTCCTTCCAGTGACATAGCTTACGTCCGTGTGACTATTTTCCGGGCTGTAAGCCAGCTTCGGAACCGGTTTTGAGGTATAATCGGTAAAGTCAATAATGGACCATGCCGCATCTCCATCCTCTTTGGATAAAATAATCCGCTGTGAGGCATTTTCAGTCCACAAATAGCGCAGATTTGCCGGTGAATTATTGGAATCCATAGCCGTCTTTATTCCTGAACCTCTAAACATAAGCGTAAACTCAGTATGATCATTATTAGCTCCTGCTACCGATTCATAAATCTGTTTCAGCCCGTCAACACCCACAATCTCGACCTTGCGATCAAGCGGGAAATGATTCACAAAGTTCTCCCATATTGGACCCATGTTATGGGTGTTGGCAAGTGCGTTGATGTCCAAAATAATAGACAAGTAGTTTACCGTATTTATACGTTGATAAGGATTATCCAAATATTGCTGTACTATATACAGTTGTGGTGCCGCATCCGTCTCCGTCACATAGGGATCACCCGGATGAAGAGTCCAGCGTGAGGAATCTTTCGTATAGCGTGACCCAATCGGATCAATCGTAACCGAGTTCATGAATACGGTACCGCTATTATCAGCGATTCCTTGTGCGGGAACAATTGGATTGTCCTTATGAGACCAGTAAGGCATCAAAGGTGAGCCCTCACCATACATGCCGTTGACATTATATTGTGTAGCCGACCATCCCATCGCGGATGTAATTCGATAGTGATCCTTAAGCCATTGAGTCTGTTCGGGATTCACCGTAAAGCTGGTCAATGATTTCGGCAGATACTTCCGATATTGGTCTGTATCCATGCTTTCAAACACGGATGGTGATCCCATTGTACCGGATTGGTGCAGCTCATTGAATGCATTGTAACGGTACATATACAGCCACTCGTCCATCCGGGTTTCCCAAATAGGTAACTCGTATAGCTTATTCGGATACCCGGCCAGTATCCCGACTTCATCTCCATACTGATCGACGTAATCCAGAACCTGTTTAAGCTGCGGTCGGTTCGATTCCACAAAAACAAATCCGTTTTCCATCGCCCACGTCACTTTGATGTTGGGACCAAAGTGATCCATCAGCAATTGACGAGATTGCTTGATTTGGTCTACGGTAGTCACGCTTCCCTGCAGCATGATGGAGACAGCAAAATATTGCTTCTTGCGTTCCCCGGGTTCTACCGTTAATTCCGCATCAGATGTGAAAAGAATCCCTTGGGATGGTGACTCAACCGTGAGCTTTAATGGAATAACCGAGTTTACTACCGGAATCAAATGCAGATTGGCAATCTTTCCATCCTCGTCAAATATTCCTCTGGAATCCTCTACCCGAAGTATCAAGTCGGACGGCAGCATTTCAGGAGCTATAACCTCTCCTTTAGCATTATGAAATACGTAGGACATTTTCCAAGCAGCGGGATCTAAAGCAGCAGCCTCTGAAATAGTATACGTAGACGAGTATACGGACCTGATTACATTCGGTGGCTCTGCCGGCGGAGTCTTCCCTTTCACGATCAGCTTGGTCTGAGCTGTAAGGACCTGATAAGGTTTGGCAATAGTGACCTTCATCTCTACAGGAATGAAGCTGTCCGCAGCCGGAATATTTTCAGGATGTGCGATTTTCCCTTGTACATCAAACACGCCTAACTCATCACTAAATGTGTACGTAACACTTGTGACGCTGGCAGCAGGAATGCTTACTGGACGCCCTTCATGGTAGAGCTGAAAGGATAGCTGATACGAAGAGTACGTTTCCGGCTGATTTACCAGCTCCTCCGCCTTGATTACGACTTCATCTACCAGAAAATCCGAAGAAGGATCCGATGGATCTACTGGAATTACTGGTGGTTTGGGATTAGGCACCGGTGGTGTGACTGGCGAGTCCGGTCTCGGCTTCGGTGGTATCACCGGCGGTTCCGGCTTCGGTTTCGGTGGTGTCACTGGCGGTTCCGGTTTCGGCTCTATTGGTGTCACCGGGGAGACTGGTGAATCAGGTCTTGGGCGATGCCTTTTAGGCTCCTCAATTTCCGAATTCACAGGTTGTTGCCTAATTTCCGGTGTCAAATCGACCGCAATCTTCTGCGATTCTTGTTGGCTGGTCGCCTGAGGCATCGTTGCAGCTCCATTTCCTAATGACTCCAGCAAACGTTTGGCACGTTCTCTCAGACCGTCACCGCCTAGCCATATCCGATAAGCAACCAGCGTGGCGTCCTGCCGTCTCACAGACTCTTTAGGATGGAAATAGTGATTCGTATCCCCCTCGATCAGCTCCAACCGTTCCATTAGCCATACACTCGTTTGTGCATAGTCTGATATATCTGATTGATCCACAAAACTGGATATTCCAGCAGATCGGGTAACACCAAAATACCGGGCATACCAAACGGCCATATCCTGACGGGTCATATTGTGCCTGGCACCAAATAATTGATCGCTAATCCCTTTCGTAATGCTCTCTTCCTGCAAGGCCTGTACATAAGGTAAGGCCCATGGTGACACATCCCGAAAAGAAGTTACGCCTCTGTTATTCGATGTTCGCTTTAAGGTTTTAGCAAAAATGCTTGCCCATTCCTGACGCGAGATAAAATGTAAAGGTCGAAAGCTCCCATCCTGATAACCTGTAACATAACCTTGAGCAGCCATGGCCTCAATCGCATCAGCTGCATAGGAATGTTCGATATCGTTAAAGGCTCTGTTCGCAAAAACAGGCGCACTATGTATACAGAACAACCAGACAGCCAGTAAACCAGCCATGTAATGCCTAATTTGTTTCAACCTTTTTTCACAGTTCATTATTTGAGATCATTACACCTCCTTTACGAGATGGCACTGGGCCACTTTCACCTGTACCTTCATATCAACTTTGAAAATAAATCTCTTTTGTTTTCAAACGATTTTTCATTACTGTTAACACCAAACTGTATATACTTGGTTTATCGGAATAATCTCTCTAGGATTGAATAAAGCCAGCAAAAAAAAGTGGTTTGAGCAATCTGCTGTCCTGCTCATTCACCCTGTTTTTTTAAGCCGTAATTCCCTATCACTAAACAATGGTTTTCATTGGCAATTAAATATTTATCACCTTTGGGTTATCATTTTATTCATGTATACAAACAAAAAAAAGAGATGACACCTGTATCCGCATTCGTCTGAATACAAAATGTTATCTCATTTTTTGTGTAAGATGCACTTATTAAATTCTGTCTTCTCTTTCTAATCCTTTTTCAACTCAGAGCCCTTATAAATATAAAAGTAGCCCTTTAAAGATCCGTTTTGTGGATAAGCAGCAGGATCTTTGTCTTTTATTTGAGCTACCCACTCTCGGTTTATAAGCGTAGAGGGGCCTTCCTCAACTAGTGCTTCAGCAGACATTCCAGTGATTGGTTTTGCTGCGCTGGACCAGAATGCAACTAAGTATACATCGTCAGCATTAAAATGATAGCGTTCTTCACTTGGAGTTCCCTCATAAAACAGCTCAGCCAACGAAGCTGCCTCAGATCCTCTCATAAAAATTCGAATCTCATCGGTTCCGTTCCATGTATGAGGAATTCCGTCTTTTGGATTAATGTATTCTACAGTTTCTGGCTCCTTGTCGGTATTAAAATCAACAACTGCATATTTATAAACCTCATCCGTTACACTCTTGGTTGCAAATTCAGTTGTTTTCTCTGTTCGGTAGCCACTGAACTTTCCATACACATTCGGGGTTTTGCTAATCGCAGCAAAGGCCTTTTCCTGATCCATAAATCCAGCTCTACCGGCTACCGGTGTCAGCCTGTAGGTCTTGATTTCAGTCCCCTTGTACTGATCCCAAGAGTATTCGTAATAATATTTTGCATAAGATATTCCACTGTTCCACCCTACGGATACCAGCATGATAATACCTAGCATGAATACTACTGGCCATTTTTTCAACTTCATACCCACAACCTCTTTTCTTCATATACACTCAAATCATCATTAGAATTATAGCTTTTCAATAATTCTACTAACAGTTAAATATTAGAAGGAAGTGTGGATAAATTATGTCTTTTCTGTTAGTTAGTCATGTGACTCCCTATATTATTGTTTTTATGAATATTTTCCGTTCCGGCATCCAATGCAGTTTTGTAATATAAGCATTTATGTTCAATAACCTCCATTGTTTTTCTTAGTTCCTCCATTTGTGCTTCTACAGTCGCTTTTCGTTCGATAAACATGTCATATCTTTGTTGTAGTGTGGAATCTCCCCCAGAACACCAATCAATGAAATTTTTAATTTCTTTAATCGGCATTCCGGTGGATTTTAGACATTCAATTATTTTTAAAGCGTCAATATCGGATTCTTTAAATAATCTTGTTCCGCTAGATGTCCGTTCTACAAAAGGCATAAGTCCCTCCTTGTCGTAGTAACGCAATGCATATGCTGTAAGATTCAATTCTTTAGCAACTTCGCTGATCGAATATGTCTTCATCATGTATCTCCTATCCTTAATGATATAGACTTCGAGTTAACTCTAGGAATAAAGGGATTCTATCAAGCTATTGGTGGAGTGTCAAAGTCTCCTAGCATAATTTTTAAAAAGGATTATAGGTAGTTGCTTGACTTAGAGTTAACTATAAGGATTAACATTGATCTGCAAGAGGAAAACTTCAATCGACTTCACTTAGTTTTCACTTTGTATTCAATACAATTACTTTCTCTTGAAAAATATAAGTAATTAGGAGGCTATTTATGATTACTGCTAAAGCACGAGCTGTCGACGGCCCAGACAAACCGTTTCGAGCGGCTGAAATTAAACGACGGGATCTTGATTCACATGATGTATTGATTGAAATTAAATATGCTGGCATATGCCATTCTGACATCCACACTGCTCACGGCGAATGGGGACCCGTGAACTACCCACTTGTACCTGGACATGAAATTGCAGGGATTGTTACGGATGTAGGAGCTGAAGTTACAAAGTACACAGTTGGTGACCGGGTAGGAGTTGGCTGTATGGTTGATTCCTGTGGCGAATGCGAGAACTGTCGTAAAGGAGAGGAACAATACTGCCTTAAAGGAAATGTCCCTACCTACGCTGGTGTTGACAAATACGGCGAGCCTACACAAGGCGGGTATTCCACCCACATTGTCGTAACTGAGGATTTTGTAGTAAGAATTCCAGATAATATTGAGCTTGACGTGGCTGCTCCATTACTTTGCGCAGGTATTACGACTTATTCGCCGTTAAACCACTGGGGAGCTGGCCCAGATAAGAAAGTGGCAGTTGTGGGTATGGGAGGCCTTGGCCATATGGCTATCAAGATCGCACATGCTATGGGTGCTGAGGTAACCGTTCTATCACAAACATTAAAGAAAAAAGAAGATGGCTTGCAATTTGGCGCGGATCACTATTATGCCACAAGCGAACCAGAAACATTTGAAGAACTGGCTGGACGCTTTGACTTGATTATTAATACGGTAAGTGCCAACATCGATCTGAACGCTTATTTTGCACTACTCACTCTTGACGGAACTTTGGTGAATGTCGGTGCCCCCGGGGAGCCGATGTCACTCAATGTGATGTCCCTTATCGGACATCGCCGTTCATTTGCAGGATCAATGATAGGAGGTATCCGCGAGACACAGGAAATGCTGGATTTCTGTGCGAAACACAATATTGTTCCTAAAATTGAAGTGGTATCAGCTGACCAGATTGACGAAGCTTACAAACGAGTATTAGCATCTGATGTGAAGTACAGATTCGTGATTGACATTAGCACAATGTAAGCTAGGTAAATCAATAAGTTGTAAAAGCAGTTTTAATTTGAAGGTGTCTCCAAGTATAGCTTGGGGATACCTTCGCTTTATTTTGCAATGATCACACCCTTCTGTAGCTCACTCACAGCCTTCCCATTGCTCTATTTCTCTTCATATAAAAAGAAAAGCCGAGTGCAACTCAGGACATCTGAATTACACTCGGCAAATACTACATCTTGAGCAGCCTATTCGTGTTTCTCTAACTCTTCAATTCTCTGCCGCTTTCCTATACCAAAGACAAAATATCCAACAACGACGATCGCCATGAATGTTGCCCCGACAATCAACGACAAGCGTGTGTCCGGGTTAAACCACATTCCAACGATTACGAGCAACAAAAAGATAATGGTGATGTAATTACTGATCGGAAAAAAACGAGACTTAAAATTATGATCTTCCATTTCGTTTTTCCACTTTTTCCGGAATTTAAATTGACTGATGGCTAATGCAAACCACGGTACCATACCCGGGAGAACACTAGCGCTGTAAATATACAAAAACAGTTTGGAATCAGGCATTAGGTAGTTAAATAACACGCCTACCAGTAGCAATGAAATGGTCGTTATTATACTATTTCTAGGGACACCGCTTGCGGAAACCTTCCCGAAGAACTTAGGAGCTTGTCCGTTCTTAGCCAATGTATATAACATTCTGCCCGCACTATAAATACCACTGTTGCAACCTGACATCGCAGCTGTAAGTACAACAAAGTTAATAATACCCGCAGCAGCTACAATTCCTACTTTGGCAAAAGTCAGAACAAACGGGCTGCCAATCTCGCCAATTTGGTTCCAAGGATAAATCGTAACAATGACAAAGATTGCCCCTACGTAAAAAATCAGAATACGCCAGATGATGTTTTTAATAGCTTTTCGCAGGGTCATTTTCGGATTTTCTGCTTCACCCGCTGTAATGCCTACCATCTCAATCCCCTGGTAAGCCGCCGTTACAATACATAGTGCAAATAGGAACCCTTTTAATCCTCCTGCAAAAAAACCACCATGGCTGACTAGATTGGATAGACCTATCGGTTGTCCGCCGTTACCGAGGCCAAAGAAGATCATCCCCGTACCAACTACTAGCATGAAGATAATAGCGATAATCTTAATCATCGCAAACCAAAACTCAAATTCTCCATAGAATTTCACAGCCGCTAAATTGGCCAGCGCAATAATAATTACACCTGCCAAAGCCGGCAACCATTGCGGGATATCCGGGAACCAGTAGCCCACATATACCCCAATCGCAGTGACCTCCGCCATTCCTACAGTAACCCATAAGAACCAATAGCTCCAAGCGGTCAAGAAACCGGCCAAAGGGCTGATGTATTTATGAGCAAAGGTAGCAAATGAGCCCGTCACCGGTTCAAAAATCAGCATTTCCCCCATGATCCGCATGACAAAAAACATAATAATCCCAGCTAAGAGATAAGCCAACAGCACCGAAGGACCTGCCCATTTTATCGTACTTGCCGATCCCATAAACAAGCCAACGCCAATCGTGCCTCCAAGCGCAATCAACTCAACGTGTCGTGGCTTCAGCCCTCTCGTTAATTGTTTCGATTCCAAAAGAACGCTCCCCTTCGTATATGTTCGTCATCAAATGCTAATGATCCGGAAAACTGCCCCCAAACATTATTAATTTTCAGACTGACGTGGTTGATCGAACGACTACACAGTAGCTCCACGATTCATAAATATACAAAGTCAACCACGTCCTATTTGCCGTCCAAACCTTACTGTTTCTAAGACCGAGTCCGTAGCATTAGATGCATTGTATGACAAAAAACGTCTAAATACAACTGCTAATTAGCAGACATTTTTAGACATGAAATGGAAAGGAAGGAGATTCATTTTACTGAACATTGGTCAATTCAATGTAATGCATTAGAGCGTTGAAGATACGTGTTTTTTCAATGATAAATATCACGATATTAAGCTTGTTTAAAGCCTATATCCATACAGTGTAAAACATAAGCTCCGAATGAAAGAGCAACATTTCAAACATACCCTTGTGATATAACTATGCATGAATTCCAAACAAGGAGATGAAGACATGAGTAAGTTAAAAGGTCAAATCGCTTTAGTAACTGGTGCAAGTCGAGGAATCGGTCGTGGCATTGCATTACGTCTGGCTCGGGAGGGGGCCATTGTCGCAGTACACTACGGAAAAAGGCATAAAGAAGCTGATGAGGTGGTTCATCAAATTGAGCAACTTGGAGGGGCTGCATTTACGATTGGTGCTGACTTCAGTGCCCTGAACGGCATTCATGATTTATATGCGAAATTGGATGAAGCGCTTCGGGAATGTACAGGCGATAATCGGTTTGATATTCTCGTCAATAACGCTGGAATAGGTCAAATTGTCCCTCTGGAAGAGACAACAGAAGAATCTTTTGACGAAGTCATGAACATGAATGTTAAAGCACCTCTTTTTGTTACCCAGCAAGCTTTGCCGCGTCTAAAAGATGGAGGCCGCATTATTAATCTCTCATCGTTTGTTACACGCGTGGCCTCCCCTGGTGTTTTTGCATATAGCATGTCAAAGGGGGCCATCGACACACTAACGCATGTTTTGGCTCATCAACTTGGGAGCCGTCATATTACCGTCAACGCCATCCAACCAGGCATTATCAATACAGAGATGAATAGCGGAACATTACAAGATCCTGACGGACAGAAATTTGCCGCTGGCCTTTCGACCTTTAAACGTTGGGGAGAGCCTGAAGATGTTGCAGATATAACTGCCTTTCTTGCCTCAACGGATAGCCGCTGGATAACGGGTCAATTGATTGATGCAAGTGGTGGATCTCATCTGTAAATGAACAGATTCAAAATAAAAACAAAATGCGTTGGTGAGAGAAAGTCGTTCTTCTCCACCAACGCATGAAATACGTTATCAGCCAATTGTTCAACATGACTACTACAGATCAGGTACCGCAGAAGGTTCGGTAAGGACAAGTGGATTCCTCAGGCAATGTAGAGTAAATTTCCTGTTCGGTAGAATAAGCATAAGGGTTCGAAAGAACTTCAAGAAGCTGCTCCATCACTCGGTAATCTTCTCGTTCCACCGCAGCCTCCAGTGCTTCTTCTACCCGATGGTTGCGCGGGATAATTGCGGGATTGCTGCTGCGCATCAGCTGATGTGAGGAGGCTTCGGATTCCTGTTGTCTGTCCAGCCTCGCCTGCCACTGCTCGTGCCACGGGGCAAAATCCGCCGTGCTGAACAAAACCGCATCCTCCAGCTTGTTTAAAGTGAGGGCACGGAAGGTATTGGTGTAGTCCGCGCGATGCTTCTGCATGATTTTAAGAAGATCCTCAATAAGGGACTCATCCTGCGGTTCTTCGTTAAAGATCCCCAATTTAGCCCGCATTCCCGCAAGCCAATGATGGCGAAACATATTTGCAAAATCTGAAATTGCATCCTCGGCCATTTTGACAGCCTGCTCTCTGTTGTCATGCAGCAGTGGCAAGAGGGTCTCCGCCAATCTCGCGAGATTCCACGCAGCGATATGCGGCTGATTGATATAAGCATAGCGGCCCTGCATGTCGATGGAACTGAACACCGTCTCAGGATTATAGGTATCCATAAAGGCGCAAGGACCATAATCAATGGTTTCTCCGCTAAGGGTCATATTGTCGGTATTCATCACTCCGTGAATAAAACCCACCAGCTGCCATTGAGCGATCAGCTTCGCCTGACGCTTAATCACTTCCTGAAGCAGTGAAAGGTAACGGTTTTCGTCATTGGCAACTTCCGGATAGTGTCGTTCCAATGTGTAATCAGCCAGAGTACGCAGATCTTGGGAAGTGCCCCATGCTGAGACATATTGAAAGGTGCCGACGCGAAGATGACTGGCAGCCACACGAGTCAGAATGGCACCGGGCTGCTCAGTTTCCCGGACGATCGCCTCACCCGTGGTTACTACCGCCAAGCTGCGGGTGGTAGCGATACCTAGCGCATGCATCGCTTCGCTGATGATGTATTCGCGGAGCATCGGCCCAAGTGCCGCACGGCCATCACCACGACGGGAGTACGGCGTTCTGCCTGATCCCTTGAGCTGAATATCAACTCGTTTGCCCGAGGGAGTGATCTGTTCGCCGAGCAGTAGAGCACGACCGTCTCCTAGCATGTTAAAATGCCCAAATTGATGCCCTGCGTAAGCTTGTGCAAGAAGTGTAGCACCTTCGGGAACCTGATTGCCGGCCAACATGGCTACAACATCATCTCTTTGCAGCGCATTTTCGTTCAAACCCAGTGAGACTGCCAACGTATGATTTAAAATGATCAGCTTTGGTGAGCGAACAGGATTTGGATTGAGCTTCGTAAACATGGATTCCGGCAGACGAGAATAACTGTTGTCGAAGTTCCACCCTATTTTATCAGCTATTTCTTTTTTCTCCGTCATAGTGTCTCCTTTTCTGCTGTGGTGTCTTGGATTTGCCCATTTTAGTTTTTACTTCTATCCATTTATTATCCACTTTTCACCATGCTGTTGTGCTTTTTTCAACCTACTTTTTTATTGTAACCGATGATCAAACATTAATTGTATTTGGATACCGAACGGGTCTTCTACAATACCGTAGGCTTGGCTAAACACATTGCCAGATAAAGGTACAATGATTTTCACTCGCTCATCTGTTATGAGACTATGATAAAAATGTTCAATTTCTTCTATGTCAGCACTTTGAATACATAATGAAGTATTATTCCCTACGATATATTCCTCATTGGGATTCATTGGTTCTTCTGCTATCATAACCTTTGTTCTTCCTATCAATAAGACAGAATGAGAAATATAATCTTTATTTTCATCAGTAAGCTGTATTGAGTTATCATGTTTGGCCATGTCCTGATAAGTAACGAGAAATCGTTCCTCTGCGTTAAAATGTTTTTTGTAAAAAGCTATGGCTTCCTTTGCTTTTCCGTTCATGGATAAGAAAATAGCTACTTCCAGTGTTGTACTCATGGGTTCAATCTCCTTTTTTATCATGCTTTTAGGTAGATATCTTATAGATTTGATATATCACCTTGAATCTATTATCATTTGTAAAGGTATCAAAACATGACACCTTTTATAAGGAGATTTATGTATGAAGAAACCCGAAAGATTAAATGACATGATTAGATACTTAAACAGTCGAGAGTACTTTAATTTAAATGATCTCATGGATAAATACCACATTTCAAAAAGTACAGCCCTACGTGATATTAGTTCATTAGAACAATTAGGTATGCCTATTTATTCGGAACATGGCCGACATGGACGATATGGTATCTTAAAAAATAGACTGTTATCCCCTATTATTTTTACGATGGATGAAGTGTATGCTCTATACTTTGCAATGTTGACCTTAGAAGCTTATCAATCTACACCCTTTCATTTAAGTGTTAATAAACTCAATGAAAAGTTTGAACACTGTCTTTCTAAAATACAAATAAACCAGATTCATAAAATGAAAAAGGTTCTACAATTTGAAATATATCAGCATAATCATATTAGTCGTTATTTAGATAAAATTCTAACCAGTATTCTTAATGAGACGTACTGTAAGATTCAATATTCAAAAAATAACCAGAACAAAAGTTACCATGTTCAATTTTTCAAGATTTCCGCTAAGTTTGGCCAATGGTACGCTACTGGAATAGAGTTAAATACGAACAAATATAGGGTTTTCAGATGTGATCGAATCACCTTGGTAGAAGAAGAGGACATCAATTCTCACTTTTCTATAGATGAACTCCTTATTCGTTCATTAGAAATGTATCAATCTGAGAAGAGCATTGATTTTGAAGTAGAAATTGTAGAACAAGCTAAGGATATCTTTTATAAAGAACATTATCCTTCTATGAAAATAGAACAGGGTCATAAAACAGTCATAAAAGGATTTTATAATCCTGGAGAAGAAGAGTTTATCGCTAATTACTTTATGAGATATGGTCATTATGTACGATCCGTGAAGCCTGAATCTTTAAAACAGATTATTAAAGAAAGAGTTGAGCACCTCTTAAACCATTATCAAAAATTATAAGATCATCGAAGGTTTGTTCAAAATGCTCTCTACATTTAGCAGGGAAAAGAAGCCTCAAGCTCCTTTTCCCTGCTAACGATGACATTGGTATTATGGCTTCCGTTTGGCGATAACAGCATAAGATACCGTTCTTGTGGTTCCAGTTGGATTCCATGCAGTAAAGAACCATCTGTCTTCCGCCGCAGAATAGTTATCGAGCAGAAACCCTTGCTGATTTCCCGAGAAAATCCATGAACCGCTAATCAGATTGTAGTCGTTACCGTTAATCGTAGTGCTTCTAAAGCTATTAGGAGAAATAGTGACCGGAGCGAAAGTGAAGCGTGCAAACCCATCTCCAAGTTGAGTTACACGAATGGCTTTTTTAACATTCATAACCACATGGCTTCTTTTTTTCAGTTTTTTCCCCAATTTTGCTTCCGCTTTTCTAATTTTCACTAAAGTTGCCTTTCGCAAAGAAATCATCTCCTTCATTGTTATACTTATAGTTAATGAAGGACTAAATGCTTTTGAATGGACAAAATCCCCGGTACATTGGCTGGATTTCCTAGAGATGCTGAAATAAAAAAAACCTCCCTTAAAATAAAGGAGGGCTTGATACCGCTACTTCTTATGTCCTATACCGATTTTGTTAAGCCGATATGGGTGATCATGGTGTCATATGGCTCTAACTCCATGGTTTGTTTGCCATAGTCCGTTTCAATCGTTGTTTTTTGCAGTTGATCGCTATTGTTAATAACAACCAACATTTTACTTTCTGGATAATAAGCACACTCTGTATATAAGTTATCTGTAATATACTTTGTTTCATTGAGCTCATTGCCCGCAAAGCGGATTATATTCAGCAGCAATCTTGTATTTTCCCAACTGAATTTGAAGGAAGGAAGGTAAATTCCCTTACCTTTACCGAAGGCATGAGTGGATAATGTTATCATTCCATTCATTTCACCCGCTATCGCAGCTGACCCATCCATAAGATAAATCCTATTTTTTGGCGTTATACTTGCCCCTTCAGGCACCAAACCATGCTCATCCCTAACCTCATATGTCCATCTTCCATGAGCTACTCTGGAGCCTGTATCCTCATCCAGACCGAGGACATGTGCCATTCTGAAAAAGCTGTCATGACCTTCAACCGCCGAAGGCTGATTGATGCCAATAAAGTTGCCGCCCTCATAAACCCATTGGGTAAGTAAGTCCACACATTTGTTGTCATCCCAGTGCTTTCCGCCACTCCATGCTGTACCAGCAGAGCCCGCATTAATCACTACATCACAATCCTGTAGTATTCCCTGACAGATATCTTCAAAATTAATGAACTGCACTTCAATCGGCAATCCGGATAAAGCCTCATTGATATGAATCAAATCATGCATATATGTTTCGTGAAAATGACCAGACAAGGTCCACGATCTCAATTTTCCCCAGCTGTGCAGAATAGCTACCTTCGTCTTGATGTGATAGGGTTTGCCTTCATGATGCAGTTCTTTGATTTCTCTGAACTCGTTGGCAATCTTTTCGATGTAATCGCAAAAATCCGGGTAAGGCTCTACAAGATGCAAATATCCACCCAGTCCAATCCGGTCAATAGGCTCCCTCAACAGGGCGCGCCGGATATTAATCCAATACTTTTTGGCATCCAGCGTGGGGTCGCCCCCTTCCATAAAGGTAGGAAGCCCGCCTAAGCCAACCGGAAATAAGTAGGGATGCAGCCGAATCTCATGCGTATTCACTTTTACACCTGAACACAGCCTCGCCTCATAACCTGAGAACACACATTTGATCAATCCGTCAAATCCAAACTCTTGAAAACGTTCATTATAAGGCTCCATGCCAACCCAACTGTCATCATAAAACACATAGGCCAGCTTGCCGTGCTGATGCACGATATCAATTAATTTCTTGCCAAATTCGATTACAAAATCATTGATAAATGCCATCCAGTCCAGCTTACGCTGCTCAGCCGGGATATGTGTGACGCGATACTTTCCACCATTCACAAAATCCTCGGCAGTCATCGAATACCCATATCTCTTGGCAAATAGATCCAGCGCTCTTGAGCTTACCGTAAAATCGTATGACCCCCAATCAGAGAACAGATGGCGATTGCGCTCATTGCTGCCCCAAATCCAGGCGAAGTTATAAAATAAGGAGGTAAACCGGACAACCGTGGTTTCCTTATGATGAAGACACCAATCTTCCATCCAATCCAGCAGATACTGTTGCGTTTCTGTATAGATAGGATCAATCTGCATCAAATGCTCTTTGTCCCAATGGTTCGTGGTGTGATTGTACATGGAAATCTCTTCCCAGATCCGGTAGACCATGAAGCTTACCGTGTATTTATGCCAAGGAGCAATTCCGGTAATGACCACATTTCCGGATTCCCTTTCATAATTCCATTGTTCTCTTGGAACTTCTTCCCCGGTCGTTCTGTCAAAAACCTGCCAGTAGTTAAGCGCCTCTTTGGAATCATTCACTTTGAATTGTTCTGCAAAAAAATCCTCCATCAGATAGATAGATACATAATCCTGTACAGCTACCTTCGGATTCGTAATTAAAAAACACTGCTGCAGCTTATCCAGATTGCGGGACGCCCACTCGTTATGATCTCTGATGATACAGATTGTAGAATAAATGCCGTATCCAGCGTTTATAATCTCATCGGACAATTGCGTGCCGTCACTGTCACGGATGACATCGGCGCCCCATCGTTCGGCTAATTTCAGGGTCAGCGCCTCGTAACCAGATTCCCCCGGTAGTGTAAAGGCCCCCGTTGTTTGTTTAGACAACTTCAATCCCTCCTAATTCAACATATCGGATAGAAAAGCCAACGCCAAGCCTTGTCCCCAGCCCTGAATCCAGTCTTTAGGAATATTGCGATACCCTTCCCGATCTTTCAT
The DNA here is from genome assembly GCF_000307675.1 of Paenibacillus sp. ICGEB2008. Lineage (NCBI taxonomy): Bacteria > Bacillati > Bacillota > Bacilli > Caryophanales > Paenibacillaceae > Paenibacillus > Paenibacillus sp. ICGEB2008. The sequence continues at coordinate 91,556 of NZ_AMQU01000007.1, read as the reverse complement.
AACCGCTGTGCCGCCCGATACACCCAGTACCCGTCCGTCTTCGCTAATATGGTTCAAGATGCCCTTCAGTGCCTTTTGCACGTATTTGGTATGCAGCGGATTGCCGTTATTGATCATGGCCGCCGCAATACCGCAAGATGCAGATACTTCTTCATAGGACTCCTCGTCATCCAGTACCGTCCGCCATAAGCCGTTCTCTGTTTGGACACCTTTCAGTGCCGCCAGTTGATCCCGAAGGGAACATTCCACGTCCATACACGGCGGATACAAATACCAGTCTTTCAAATGAATTTTGACTTGCGACATGGTATATGCTCCCCAAGCATTCGCTCTTCCCCAGAAAAATCCGGACATGTGATCCTGTTTGACATTGTTGTAGCCATGGTACCAGAGACCACTGCTAGGGTCTTGCAGGTATTTGATATGCCAGTAATATTGATTTAAGGCATCCTGGATCATTTTCTCGTCCTTTAATTTGGTTCCTACTCGAAGCAGAAAAAATGCCGCCATAAACAACGTATCTGCCCATGCCTGTTCTGGAAAATCATTAGCAGTGGATACCGTATGCTGCAGAACACGATCTCCGAACCGGAGAGCATTGTTTTGGATGTAATCCACCTTGCTCATCACAATATCCCAATATTTCTGGTCCCCTGTTTCTTCATACAATGTGATCAGCATATGGCCCATGGCACATGTGTTTACCGTCCAGTGCGGCAGACCCAGCTCGATGTATTCATCTGCCCACTGGGCAAGCATATTTAAATAATCTTTATTTCCTGTTTGGGTATAGGCTCTGGATACACCATAATAAGCCACACCGCAGGGCCAATCCCATGTTAAATCCATCGCCATCGTTTTTCTGACGACTTTATCAATAACTCTTAATATCTCTTCCTTGTCATAAGTTAATTGAAGCATTGTTATTCCCCTCTCTTAGTGCACACGCCCCCAAAGGCGCTTGAGAGCGGTTCGTCACTGTTTTGGAAACGCTTTACTTATTCCATTGTACGCAGTAAAATAGTCTCAATCTAAGCACATTCGCAACAAAACTGCGCAATTCCAATCATTTATGTGAGGATTTTGCAAAAATCCAATAAGCGACTTCCGATAAACAATATATAGATCGACATGGTCTAGTTCGTCTATATATTGCACCTTGGAGCGATTGGAATCGAATTTTCCAAAATGCTAATGTATATCTGCTGGCTAAGCTTGATGTAACGTTGACCTAGAATCAACTCAAATCCAAGTAATGGGAGTATTGAATATGCCCAGAAAAAAGAAGCCCGTTATAGAATACCGACACTACAGCTTGCCCATCAACTTTCCTGTGTTGCTATTAAGTGGTGAACGTTGGAAGATTTCAGATATTAAAAGTGAGCACCTTCATTTTCATAACCATTTGGAGATTGGTATTTGCTATTCGGATGGCGGTTTCATGGAGATCAAAGGAGAATCTGTCCCCTTCAAAGCCGGTGATGTGACCTTCATCCCCAGGTATCTTCCTCATACCACGTACAGTTCGCCGAATACAGCCAGCCTTTGGTCTTATATCTTTTTTTCGCCAGAGGACCTTTTTCAACATTCTTTTAAAAGCGCTTACATGAACTTTGAGCCCAATTTGTGGGTGATGAAGGGAACGAACTGTATATTAAACAAGGAGCAGCATCCCAAGGTGTATACACTTGCGACTTCGGTCGTAGAGGAATTACAACAACAGAACCCTTACTACCAGGAAAGCGCCTACGGCTTATTGCTATCCCTTTATATAGAACTTCTCAGAATTCACTCCAGGAATGAATCATTGAAAGATGCAGAAACAGTACATAGCCGGAAAAGCGATTTTGCCATTTCTCCGGCTTTGGAATACATCACTAAAAATTACATGAAGCCCGTTACCATAGATTTTTTGGCTGATCTGTGCCATTTAAGCACAACTCATTTCCGCAGAAAATTTCATGAGATTATGGGAACGTCACCTCTCGATTTCCTAAACAGCACCCGAATCGAAGAAGCCTGCAAGCAGTTAAAAAGCACAGAAGACTCCATTCTTTCAATCTCCGAGCAAGTCGGTTATCGTTCCATTTCCAGCTTCAACCGATGCTTCTCCAGGCTTATGGGAGAGCCCCCCAAAGAATGGCGTAAAGGGGCGCAATCCGAAGCGCAATCGGCCAAAGCGTCTATACTGGAGTTTACTGGATGGGTCTAATTACTTTTTTTATAAAAATCAATTATTTTTTTGCATATCGAATAGATAAACCATACTTAGTTCTAACCCTTTTTATTGCTTCTACTTCTAATGCTTCTGTTAAAACCTCTTTAATGAAAGATTTAACTTCATCGTTATTTCTATATGATTCATAAAATGCTTCCTCTAATGAGTTTAGTTTCTTTGAATTATAATAATTTGTAATGACAGAGAATATAAGTGCTAACAGCAAGAATATTATTATATAAATTGAGTTGTCCATAAGGTTCCTCCTATTTTTCTTAAAACAGATTATTACCAAGATGCGGCCTCAAAGAAATCGGGTACAAGAACTTTTCTATTCCGTTCCTGCTTTTAGGGCTTCACTCATGGAAATCGCATTGACTTTTCTCCTGCAAAGCAGCTTTGACAACTCATAGTAGAGCATGACAGCGACAAATCCGACTATGACGTAAAGCGGATCGATCATCACGGATATTGAAAAAATAAGGCTATTTTCAAGCGTTTTCATAAACCCTCCCATTAGTGCAAAACTGAGCGGTATCCCAATGAGGAACCCAGCCATGACGACAATCGTCGAGCTGTTCAGAATCAGGGAACTGACTTCCTTCTTCCTGTAACCGAAAATCTTCATCAGCGAAATCGTGCTCTTGTTTTCTTCAACGATCATGGAGGTTACAAGATAGATTATTATTAATTCTATAATAAACGCCATCGCCGAAATGAAAACGACCGTTGACGCCAGAGGTGCCATGTGAACTGCACCCCAATTGTTAGACATCATCTAGCAGTTAGAGGTGCAGTTCATAGAAAGAGGTTCAAAATTCGTCTTCACTACTAACTTTCTCCAGTGCCACTTTCTCGATATATTACTACCACGTACTCCACATGCCTTGTGCGGCTATCACGGATGAAGTTATGGATCTATTAGATTTCTCTGTGCCACGGTTTTGGTAAAAACTCCACCACACAAGTTTATTATCTTTAGATTATTTTATGTTTCTCATATAAATGCTTGGAAGAATAATGACTAACAAAGACCCGACACTCTAAGCTTGATTATATGGAGGCGCAACCAATTCAACAGAGTAATTTCCATATATAATTTCAGAAGTTTTAATTTCATTTTTTTGATTATAGGGACTTTCCTCTTGAATTAACTCAAACAATTTTGTTATGGTAATACTTTCACTTGTAAGCGTCCCAATTAATTCAAGCAGGTTGTACCATTGGCACCAAGCTGTATTACTATATGGCTTTTCATCTCCAGAATAATTCCCATTGTGTCTACCAATAACAAAAAGTTTAATTTTATCCTTGTTTATAAGTTGTGGACTTAATTGCAGAAAATCAGCCATCCGTTTTTCTGAAACTGTATTAATCCATTGTTCAATATCGTTAACCCACTTTTTTGACTTCTCTATATAATTCTTTCTTTTACTTATAAAGGATCGTGTTGATTCATATATTGAATCCTGCCATTTTAGTTGAATAAAAGCTATATCTCCTGTCTCTTTATCAAGAATACATGCATCAATATCCGTAATAATTCTCCCATTGTCGGAAATATCTATACTTCTATCAAATGTAATAAAGCGTTTGTCGTCAAAATACTTATAGAGCTCGTTTCTAAATAATTGTTCTCTTTCTCTTGTGTTGCGGTCCCAATCTATTGAATATTGTCTTTTTAACTCAGACAACATAAAATCTATTGGCCTATGGATGCATCCGGTAAATGAACGCAACAACTGTGTAGATGATATTCTTATGAATAATGGAACAGGAGAACCTATATGACTGTAATATTTCTTTTTCTTGTCATCGTATATAAACTTGTCAAATATATACTCGCTTGTTTCTTTAGAAACACCTAAAATATAGGTCAGAGAATCCAAGAAAACATCATAATCTACAACAAGCGGTAGTATATTAATTTTTTCCAGAATAGGATCTTTTTTCGTTGCTATCTCAACAAACTGCAAATGCTTTAAACTTATTGATTCAATAGCAATGAGCGCTTCTAGAAAAAAATGATACTCAATACCTCCAAATTCGGAAGTAGGCGAGAATCCGTCCCATTCTGTTGCTTGCACAAAATCTAACTGTGCATTGCGAATGAAAAAATGATCTACTTCAGGGTCAGCATCATAACCGATAAAATTGTAGTTCCATGTATATACTAATTTCTCCATCTTTTTAATGATCCGGGGAAGTTGACTAAATCCTTTAATGTATTCATCCCCCAAAGAATTTAAGATTGCATGAGAGTACTTCACAGACTTTGTTTTTTCATATCTTTCAATTGAATAATGTGTATTCATATAAGATAGGCGTGCATTTTTTTTCTCTAATAAGCTCATATTTTAATACTCCGAACCGAAGCAGTTCTTCGTAATTTTCCATGAGACCTGCTTTAAAACAAATATCCAAGAATGTCTTAACGCTTTGTATAGATTGCGGTGTTGAAGGTGTTAATGGGCACCCTTTAACATTGTTATAATCTTTATACAGGTAACGAAATGCTATTGGAAGAGAAAAATCAATAAAATTAAGATCTTTTTCACTGTTTTCATGACTTTCATGAAGTACCGAATCGTAAATTTGATCATAATAGCGTATAACTTCATTAATAAATAGTTGTTGTTCTCTTATGGATAGTCCTGATATATACTTTTCTACTCTGTTTAATGCATGATCTTTAATTTTCTTTATTAATGTTGTATTTCCCATAGAATCACCCTTCATAAATTCAAAAGCATATTAAACCTAAATTTCAAAAGCACAGCTCTCTGGAAGCATGAAAAGGAGTGGTATTCGTCGGAACTATATCACCCAAAGTGAGGGGAGCAACTTTTAGGTGAAGTCTACCATATATATCTGAAAAGAAAGAACGAATTTCCCCTACAAAACGCAACAAGCTTCAGAGGCATCAAAATCTTTCTGACGTTTCTCGAAAACTCAAACTGTCAGAGGCGAGGTGTAGCCTTTTAGGCAGAAAAGCGCACAACGACCCCTTCCCTTTGCACCGCATTCTATTTTAACTTATCATCGGCTGTAAGCGGATTGCGTTGCTGAGCCGTTTCCCCGGTGGACGCTACCCACTTCATAGCTTGTTGTATAAAAATCACGAAAGATTGGATCGATCGTATCCCGAGCTAGCGGTGGAATTGCGACGCTCCATTAGGAGATCATTCGTCAGTGTTTGCCCACCAACCTCATACTTGATCTGGATTCAATGGTCGAGACAGTCTACGGGGGTCGGGCGGCACGGCCAAAGGGACACCCAAACTAGGCTGGAAGAGTTATCATCCGTTGTTGGCTTTTGAAGGACAAGCCCGCTTGAACCTGAATGCCCAGCTTCGTCCCGGTAATACACACTCCTCCACTGAGGCCATCGATTTCCTGAAGCAAACCTTCAACCTGCTCGGCAAGCTAAAATGGACGATTGTTTTCTTTTTGATCTCTCAGGACATTGCCATCGAATTTTTTAAACCAGTAATCGGTATCCGCTTTAGGGATACGATAATATTTGCATCCTTCATGAGCATGCCAGAAACATCCCTGTAAAAGACAACCGTCTTATACTTTGGTAGAATAACATCGGGTTTCCCAGGCAGCTTCTTATCATGAAGTTTGTATCGGAAACCTTCGCTGTGCAAATGCCTCCTGACAATCAATTCAAGAGCAGTGTTCTTCGACCTTGTCTTTGACATCATCTTGCTGCGTTCTTCTGTTGTCAGTGTACCTACCATTAGCAAGTCCCCCCCTGCACATTGGATAGCCCACTGCACGAATCCAGCATTTCTGCAAGTTTAGTTGCGATAGCCCTTGCCATTATCGGTGGTACTGCGTTTCCAACTTGCTGATATTGCGAATCCTTGCTCCCTATAAATACATAATCATCAGGAAAGGATTGAAGTCTGGCTGCTTCGCGAATGCTTATTGCTCTTGAAATTGTTGGATGTATCCACATTGACTTGCGTACATTTGTAACGGTTCCAGAAGGCTTCCCATATACAAGCCTTAGATAGATGGAATTCTGTGTTCTTTCCGGTCTAGTGTAGGTATTCTCAATTAAGCTACGATCAAGGTCATGGAAGTTCTGACCCTGACCTAAGGCTTCAAAACGTTTTTTTGCAGTCTCTCGTGTTTCAGTAACTATGTGATTGCTTAGTACTGAAGCGTTGCGAAGTTGCCTTGTAAGCCCCGTTACTTGAAATTCATTATTTAATGGGATAGGATCATCCTCTATATTAAAAACTGGCGTTATTTGCTCCAAATCTTGAATTGCATCGTATACAGTAGGATACTCTTTTTCTTTATATACTCTTTCAGGTAGTTTGGGCTGAAGATTTAAATCCTTTCTTAATCCTATACTAATATATCTTTCTCGAAGTTGCGGTACTCCAAACCACGCAGCATTAAGCACGCCGTCATCTATGAAATATAACTTCCCTAGTCTTTTTCCAATGTAGTCAATGACTGAATATGAACTAGTAACTACATGTACACCTCTTTGATCTTTTCTTAAATTATATATAGCAATATTGTTATCCACCAGTTCTTTCGCATGTCTCATCAAGCGTTGAACATTTAGATAATCTAACATCTCATGTTCCGCTTCCTCAAAAGCAATTTCCTCTCCAGCATATTTAATAAATGTATTGAGCGAAGCTTGCTCAAATTCAATATATTGTCTTGAGATTCCCTGGGGTTTCTTAGGAAGTTTGGAGATGTTTTTTATACATTGCCTTCCTTTGCTCAAAGCCTTATCCCTTGTTTCTAATTTTTTAGAATTTTTATACAAAATCCTCATCGCATAAAATACCTTATCAGGCAAAATTAATTCATTTAAAATAGCTGAATCAAACAAATATTCATCAATATCAGCCACAGGACATTCTGCATCAAGCAAACATATCGTTTCGTCACGAGTGGTTATTCCCAAATGCTCAAATTCAATTCCATCATTATGCGTACAATAAAACCGATGAATATCCGATTTAAGCATCCGGACATTCTCCATTACAAACGCTTTTGGCCTTAGATTGAGAATTACTTCAACATATTTTTTAACAAGGCTATTATTCTGACTAATGATATGATTTCGTTGACGATTTGCATTTGAAAACCCTTGGCATGGTGGCCCCCCAACAACAACATCAAATTCTCCATACTCACGCTTGAAACCCTCATAATCGGTTATATCCAAAATATCACTCAATACTACAGTGTTTTCATGATTTCGTTCATATGTTGCTTTAGCATTATCATTTTTCTCGACTGCAACAGCAATATTATATCTGTCTGTTTGCGCAAACCCTAAACTCATACCGCCCGCACCCGCAAACAAGTCTAACATTTTATACACTACTTCACACCCTTTCAATCGTCTTACCAACTCTCAATAATAACTCTTTTGAGCAAAGAAAGCAACTTCTGGTTATATATTGAGGTTTGGTAGCTTCGCGGGCTATTGGGCTAAAGCTATTTTTAGGACTTATGCTTCTACTGATAGGATATTTACTTTTCAATCAGTCATCTCTGGTATTCCGCTCTATAATTGATCACTTTTTCCTGTGCCTCAATACACTAAATTTTCTGATCCTTGCGGACTCTGCGTTTTTCTGCTTTTTCATCACCTTAAGCAATAAGTGCTGGCTCTAATCTTTCATCAAGAGAAATATTCAACCTAAAGTTTTGAAAATACAACGCTCTGAAAACGTGAAAAAGAACTCGAACCTTTGTTGAATGGTGTTTGCGAGGACAACATCAACCAAAGAGAGGGGCAACTTTTAGGTGAAGCCTCCCATACCAAATCAAGAGCGAATTTTCACTGCGCAGCGCCAACTTCGGTGCCGTTAAAATCTTCCTGGTGTATGTCGGGAAAATTGAGCTTACGAGGCGATACGCAACCTCTCCGGTAGCAAAGCACACAATACCATTTTCCCTCTTCATCAAATTCTGATCTATCTATCATCAGCTGTATGCTTGGATGCGAACGGATTTTTCATTTCTGCAAGCCACAGTATGACGCGCTACTCCATTAAGAAAGTGACTTAGAACATTTGATCCTGAATAATAGTTGGGTTAATGCAGCAAATGCAAGAAGAGCTCTGGCGGTTCATACGCACAGAGCTCTCTTTTGAGGCGTTAAAATAGTTCGGCTAAAGTGTGGGCATTTTTCTTCTCTCGATGATTGGTTACAATAAGGGTTAAGAAGTCAGTTTTTCTTTAACCACTCTTTCAATGGTACTGGAATCAAATAAATCCACGATGGACATACCTCCCGCATAATTGAAATGTTTCATCAGGTCCCGGAACCGATCCCGGTTATAGAAACTAGGGTTGTCCTTCTTGATCTTCGCGACCGCGCCTAGAATAGTTTTTGTGAACTCCATGTTCCGGGAGAAATTTCGTTCTGTCAGATTTAAGGTGAGATCGGAGTTGTGAAGCAAAATCTCTGTGAGTTCCCATGGATTTCTAAGAGACTCGTCATGTGTCATGTAACCGAACCACCAAAGTCTGGCAAGCCCGTTGCGAACCGGCGCTTTCTGGCCCGACAAGAAATAACGTGCTTCTACTCGCTTCGACGAACTGCTTTTTCTATTGCTCTGCTCCTCTTCAAAGACCTCACCTTCCTCTTCATCTCCCTGTTGCCCAACTGGCCAGCGGGAACGCATATACGTCCAAAATGTTGAATGCGTCAAGTATGTCCAGAGCCGTTCGTTAGAGGCTTCTGCAGGTGTTAAATGTCTAAGAGCCCCATACAGTTTGCGAACATTTTCCAAATCAAAGTGTTCTGGACGCCGTCCATCATTATAAACAGAAACCTTTAACTGAATATCCGGGATGACTAAGTTCGAGGGTACTGACCACGAATCATCGACCCAAGGTACGTCCGCCTCATACTTCTTCATTTGAATGTGTTCCAGCGCTTTCAGCTTTAGGCGTTGTAGTCCATTTTCTGTAAAATAGCGAAGCCGCATCTTTAGTTCCCCTCCATTTCCATGAGCAATTCAAGGGAAGGCCCTAACGGTTTCCCTAGCAATTCATGCGCAATACTGATGGAAGTGTCGTTCATATTAATGTTCTTCTTCTTTATTGCATTCATAATTACGGCATACCACTTCTTATTCTGAAGGGGTTCGATCTCACTGTCTTTACTTGATTTAATGAATTCAATGATGTTGGCAAGGACAGGTACAACGGTCATTAAGGAATAAAGCGGAGCAAATACCTTGTTATTGCTGTTTAGTAAACTTAGGTTGTTGAACTCCTTTTCCGGTAGATAAATGATCACCTTATCTCCGTCAAGATTAAAGTCGATAGGATTCGAACTATCCGGTGACCGTTCAAACATAAATACGGAAGATACAGGGCGAAGTGAATCTTTCTTTTTCACGATAATTAATGACTTCGGTTCCGCCACGGCTAAGATATCTCCTCTGTTAATGGAAAAAGGTTCCTCGCCGTAAGCTTCATCAAACTCGTCACTAGCAAATTTGTCGATATCTTTGATCGCAGAAATGGCGGGGCATACATCGACTTGGTTTTCCAGCTGATAAGCTGAAATTATAAAGGTCAGTGTTTCATCATTTGATGTAAAGACTTTACGATATCGTGTCGGCCCACATTCAAAATGAAGAAGATAACAGGCCTGATTTTGCTGAATCATTCGTTTCAACGTTTGACTTGTTGTTTTAAAGATTGCCTCAAACCGATAGAAGTCGCCTTCCGCTTCAGATTTCAGCTCTACCTCATAGGTGTGCTCGCCATAGCCATTGAAAAAGCTACACAAAACCGGATGTGGAAAATAACGATGTTTAATTTGCATGCAGTTTCACCCTTATCGCACGTTTTTCTGGATTTACAGGCGACAACTCCACCCTACACTGTTGATTGGCTTTCATTGCAATCGGTCCGATTTTTGTTTGCCCCTTTATAGATATCGATTTGCCGGTAGTACTGTTCTTGGCAAATGCAATTTTGGCCTGTTCCGATGACTCTTCGCCCTCAAATAACAAACTAAAAAATATCTGCCCGTCCATTTCCGGAACAAATACGACATAGTACTTCCCAGATCTGTAAAATGGTAGTTGTTTTTTTAGTTTTGACAACGTATTAACAGGCTGGATTTGCGCTCCTTCAGAATCCGGCCGAATATTGCCATCTCTCCCAGCCTGCCCGCCCTTTTCTCCTTGGTCTCTGCTTCCGCCACCATGTCCGGTTCTGTTGCCGAAACTGTTTTCTCTCCTGTTGTTGCCTCCTTCAGGACAATCTCCGCCCTGTTCACCACCATCCTGTGCATCTGCATCATCAGGTACATCTTCGATGCCTGCCATAGCTTCTTCCTCAGCCATATAAGCAGTATCTTGCTGCAACTTATGCTTTTTCTCGCGGATAAGGATGGATTCCGGCGCATTATAGTTTGTATCCTGTCCATTACCGGCAGTAGATAGGACAATGTCATCGTTGTCATCCGCCAAATACTGGCTGATCCCTTCAAGGTCCATCGTATCGCCCGTGTTCTGTCTGACCAACGTTTTAATCTGTTCCGAAATCCAGCCGTACATGTCAGACAATACTTTGCTTGCCCCCCGTTCTTTGGCCCGGCTTGATATCCAGTCATCGTGTTTCGGTGGTTCCATTTTCCTTAGCAACTTATTCATTTCATCGCCGCTTGCGATAAAAACGCCAGAAAACTTTAACGGGCTACGGAATTGTCGTTGCTTGATCATCATTCCCGTTTTTCTAAACATCGTAATTGTATTGTTTTGATCAGGTCCTAGTTTCAAGTAGAGCTCAATCGTCCCCTTGTTTTTGAAATTAGGCTCAAAGAAATAGGGATCTTTCTTTGTAAAGGCTTCAAAATACGAAGGAAGCTTAAAATCCTCCCCAGCGAAATATTGCTTGACCAAGCTTCCAATGGTTGTATCGTCAATGACTATATTCCCGGCATGGACAACCAGCTTATTATCCATGATTGCAACAAAGAAGTTTTCAATGACGGTTTGAATAGTGACTTTCTCCCAATTTTTACTATTTTTAAATGCTGCAATAAAGATGTCCGTACCGATTTCCGTTCTTGTGAAAAATGGATGCGGATTATACTCCAAGATTGGTAGATTGCCGTTAGTTTCTCCGAAAAAGCCTGTCCCTCTTGTGAGTTCTTTTTTCTCATTATAATGAGAGACAAGTCTTGCAGAGCCTTGAAACGCCTTTTTGTTTTCTTGATCGATAGTGTTGTAGAAAACCGTACGAAGCATCGAGCATTCTAACGGGGCGGCTTTTCCTATGCCAAAGGAGCCACCGTCATCGTCCCCTTTATTTGAAACCCCGACCGCCTTCACAAGAGCAAACCATTTTCCTTTGAGAGGGTTGTCCGATCCTGATAGACCGGTAGTATTATAATCACTAACTTTCATAAACGCGATTTGATCTTCCTCGAATACTTTTAATGCTTCTTTGAAAAAGTTGATCTCATCCTGATGACTTTCTGCGAGTATCAAAAATTCTAAACACGACTGTAAAGTCTCCACAAATTGCTTCCATTCAGGAAACACGTTTTTAGGTAAAAACTCGCAATTATATGTAACGATTACTGGCTTGGAGTCTGATATTTTTGCATCTAATGCATTTTGTATCGTCTCTCGGACCAATGATGCAGGACTTCCGGCAAAAGTCTCAATCCCAGCATCGTTCAATCCTTCTCTTGTACCGCCATCATTAAGTGGAAACTTCCAGCTTACCATAAAGACTTCCTCCTATCTTCTAAAGAACTAGCATTTTTGTATGCAAACAAACCTAGGATTTTTTAAATGAGAATGCCACATCTTCGTAAGTCTCCTCGCTTCTAAATTTTGATTTCATATTCTTTAATTCTGATTCTAATGCCTCAATAATTTGTTTAACATGAGCTTCTGTATAATCGTAATTCCGACGATTAGATAAGTTTCCGATAAGACGAACTTTTTTTTATCGCCTCCGATACTCGTTTTTCCGCCAATCTTTCAAAGTTTATTCTTTTATCCACAACCTATAATCCCCTTTCAATTTCGAATATTATACTATTATATAAACATACATTCACAAAAATATCTACTATATAATTAAAATGTAGCCTATAATTTTCATAATATATCACTACGAAGAACAAAATAAACGTTAAATTTAATCTTTATATCATGTTATTTCTGAAGGGATTTTATTAATAGTACGAGAGTTCGTCAGAATGGAGATGCTAAATATTCCCTATATTCGCAATCTACTGATCTCAGCAGCTCATAGGCGCTGAAATCCCTCTGTTTGTACACTATTCCTAAAGCCATTTCAACCGCCGCGTTCCTTTTTGTGTCTGATCAAGTAGGCATCACTGATGACTTCTTACTATTCTGTAAAGCAGTTTATCCGAGCACGTTGACGAGGAGTATATCGGAGAATTATTATATGACCTACTTGAAGCACTCCCGTAGAATGCGTGTGTTGCCCAATAGTTGTGAAGAACTGGCACATTTCTTAGTCGGAGACGAAAAAACTAATTGAGAAAGTAATATTTAGATTCGAGATTAATATTTATGATAGGGTTGATGCTCTCGGAAGGGAATAAATGCTTGAAAGAAGATTATTTACGTACAGTATCACTAGGCTAAGTCAGAACAAATCCCCGTAGAAATTATTGATGGATTTATTAGACTTGACAGTCAAAAGTTCTTGTCGAAAAATTGTTGTATGGAAGAATAACCCAGACGAGCAATTATAGTATCCTTTAGCTCTCACATGAAAGGAATAGTCGCCGAATGGGTTACAACAAGCAGTTTACCCCATTTCCAAGCGATTGACCGCATCTATACTCAAAACTTTGAACGAACTTTTACTGCCCTTCCGTTCTTGTTTCTCTAGACAAGCCACGTTCGAGTGGTTTGTCGTGATCGTCGTTGGCTTTATGTTGCGCTCTGGCCATCTCGGTGTAACTTCGGTCATTCGGGATCTCTCCCTAAGTGACCGCTGTTATGAAACACTCCTTCACTTTCTTCCGTTCTTCCGCCTGGTCTCTGCCCTCTTTACGGCAGATGTGGCTTTAGGTCGTTCGACGGTCTGCGCCTCTGCTGGTGATTCAGGATCGTGTCGTCCTTATCGACGACGGGATGAAAGAGGCCAAGGTAGGGCCCGGATGCCTTTAGTGACGAAAGCCAATTCCAATGTGATGGCCTACGAACTCCCTTCTACCAAGAAACCCGGACGAGTCAAAACCTAAAAAAGTCAAATATGTAAACATAAGGAACTTCTCTCCGCTCGTGCTGCCGATTTTCATACCGCCATCGTTCCCCTGTGCGGTAAGGAAGAGACGGTTGAATTTCTCTGCCACGGATCTGCTTTGGGGGCAGGGTTTATCAGGAATTGCGCTTTGTGCTGGTGATTCATCAGGGCCGCTACTCCATTCTGGCCAGTACGGATCTCACGCTTTCGGCTATAGATATCATTCACTTATACGGTTATCGCTTTAAAATCGAGTGTACGTTTTGGGAGATGAAACAGGTTATCGGAGCTTTCGGCTACTGTTTCTGGAGCAAGTCCATGCCGAAGCTGAACCGCTTTCTGAAGAAAAAGGAAGCCCACCCGCTCGAAGCCGTACAAGAACAAACAGGATCCGCGCCGGATTGATTAAACGATTAAAGCGATCGAAGGTTGTGTTATATGCCAGTGCATTGCGATGGGACTACTGCAGTTGATCGACTTGCACTTTTCAAGCCGGACGCCAGCGTTATTTTTCTGCTATTTGCGTACGCCTTCCCATGCCATGGTGACCGAGGCTACCGTTGCCGCTTATTTAAGCAAGTCTATTTTTCGGCTGTTTGTTCAAAACCTCACTTATCCATAACGAAAATAATTAAATCTCAGAAGGATACATCCAATACTGACGAGGATTCACTGGCTTCTTAGAAGCTTAGCACTTTTTACTGTCCAGTATTAGAGAATGCTACTTAAAAATGTCCTCTCTCATTGCCGACTTTGATGCGAACCCGGATATTGAGAATATGATAAAAGTATCTGAACTGGCGATTGAGAAGAACCACGTTTTTTCAACCAAGCAAGTGATCGAGATGATCAAAATGGGGAATTATACTGAAAGTTGAATGGACGACTCCTGCACTGAAGCTTGTTTATGTCGATCAATTCATTGTTTCATTCCGACCTTCTAAGGATGGTACAGCATATACGGTTACAGCGCTCTAACACGAGCGGCAAAATAAAAAAAGCCTAAATGGATAAAAAAGTTACCATTCGGCTTAGAAAAAGACGTCTCTTCTCTAAAAGTCTGATGATGTGCCGATAGAATCAATTGCTCTAAATCAGGTGAATAGGGACACGATTTGCTTGCGTCTCCATTTCCCCCAACTCTCCTCTAAGCTTATTCAGTCCCCTTATAAATCAAGCAACACGCAACACTCAACCTGCCTTGAGCGGCTAGCACGGATAAAGTTTTTATTTTTGACGGATTGTAATATGAAGTGCGACACCTGCTGGAAATAAATAAACAAAGGGCCCATGGCCAGATTCGTGTAGAATGAAGGTTCCTACACCACACATTAACACAATGAGAATCCACCATGAGCTACAAACATCTTAGAATAATTGAGCGCAGCAAGCTAGAAATCTGGAAAAGGTGCCAGAGCGATTACTAAGGAGCTTGGCAGACATCATGCCACCATTAGCCGGGAACTCCGCCGAAATGCAGCAGAGCAACCTTACCATGCTGTGACCTCTCAGAAGAGCTACGCCAAGCGGCGCAAGACTTCAGTTCCCTCAGGCAAGTGGACGCCAGAGCTGGCTCGTAGCAACGAAAATAAGCTTCAGGCTACCTGGCCCCCCGAGCAGATCATGGAGAGGCTACGTCAGGAGGGGCAAGTAATGGTATGCTTTAAAACAATCTATCGCTGGCTGTATCACGGACGTTTGGCGAAAGGCATCCTCACGCTCTTCAGGCATAAAGTCAAAAGGCAGAATCCGGCGGAGACACGTAGTAAATTTGCGATAGACAAGTCCATCATCCAGCGTCCCAAAGAGGTTCGATCCCGGGAAACGTTTAGTCATTGGGAACTGGATACGGTCGTCTCTGACCGTCGGAAAAGCAAGGGGTGTGTGGCCATTCATTGAACGCAAAACACGCCTATACACCGCCATTCGGATGCCTGACCGTACCGCGTTGTCCATGCAGATCACCTTTGGAATATCCGCCTCCCCAGTATCCCTTCGGGGCCTTTCAAACCGCTACAGCTGACCGTGGTAAAGAGTTTGCCTGTTATGCGAGCCTGGAAGCTACCCATGGCGTACAGATGTATTCGCAGATCCGTATTCCTCCTGGCAACGGGGCTCTAACGAGAACGCTAACGCTAATGGCCTCTTGTCGAGAGTTTTTCCCAAAAGGGACGGACTTCGCCCAAATCTCGGATGAAGCCTTGGAAACCGCTCTCCACTTGATTAATCACAGACCACGAAAATGCTTGGGTTGGAAAACCGCTAACGAATCCTTTTCAGAGAAACTATCGCACTTGGCTTGGCAGCCCGTCTTTTAAAATAAGTATAAATATTTCCGACAGAAACCTTGACAGTTACGACAGACGGTAATTCCATTGATAGCGATATAAAAAACAGGGAAAAGACATGATAATGGAAGCTGGTTTGCCCTGTTCTTCACTCAAGCTTTTCCCCAATTTCCTTCAAATCTTATTCATATTTTCAGAGAGAACACCCCTGACACGATGTGTCCCCATTATTGAAAGTTATTTTTTTCATAACGTACTACGCCGTAACTCATAAAAATACTGCACAATCGGATGCTTTAACTTCATCTTCTCGGTCATGTTTAAAATTCGCTTTTTTCCTACTCGTCTGTCCACTAAAGCTAGAACATTCAATAAGATATCATTACTCTCTAAGCTGTCCTCTATAGAAGTAGTTAAAAAGTTATTAGCTACAACATTAAAATTAGACTTGCTTAATGAGGCCTGTGCTGACAAAAGCTCCTTTGCATGTTCTGATATTTTTCTACCTCTTGCAATTACTTGTAGACGATCCTCCGGAACGTTCCCATTAGTATCTTTTCTGACCGCTTCAATTTCCTCATTGCTGATAGGAACTTGGATATTGGGATCATTCTTGATTTCCAGCTCCGTCTGATACCATTTGATTGGACTAGTGATATCATTCATATTGAGTATGTTCTTCTTATCTACAGTTATATGACAAATTCCAGACTTATCAGATAAATAACGGTAACTGGTAGCTCGGTATTCGACCCTTCCGTCTAAAGCAGGAGAGAGGAAGCTCTCCAGTTGTTGCTTCAATTTACTCCAGGACATATATCCTCCTTTGTTTTCAATGCCTACTAACAGCCCGTCCCCAACTTGGGAATTTAATTTCCACGTTCCTCTACCTCATCATGATCCTTGCTTCCAAACTCATCAAGCAATGTACGCACTTCACTTGTTGATTTGGCATTCATTAAGCTGTTTCTGAGTTCACTTGCCCCTCGGAATCCACGGACATATATTTTGAAGAAGCGGGCGAGAGGGCTGAACGAACGTGGCTCCTGCGCTGAATATTGATCATGGAGATCTAGATGAAGCCGCAGCAATTCAAGCAATTCCTCACTGCTGTGTTCCTTCGGTTCCTTCTCAAACGCAAATGGATTCTGGAAAATACCACGCCCAATCATAATGCCATCCACTCCATATTGCTCAGCGAGCTTCAAGCCGGTCTGACGGTCCGGAATATCTCCGTTAATGGTCAGCAGTGTATCTGGTGCCACCTCATCACGAAGTTTCTTAATCTCCGGAATCAGTTCCCAGTGAGCGTCTACTTTGCTCATTTCCTCTCTTGTCCGCAGATGAATGGACAAATTCACAATGTCTTGTTTCAAAATATGGGTCAACCAGTCGCGCCATTCGTCTACGGTAGTGAAACCGAGCCTTGTTTTCACACTGACGGGCAGTCCCCCGGCTTTGGCAGCCTGAATGATATCCGCTGCGATTTCGGGACGGCAGATCAGGCCGCTTCCCTTCCCATTCTCGGCTACATTCGCTACAGGACAACCCATATTAATATCGATGCCTTTGAAGCCTTCTTTCGCCATACCGATGCTCATTTCACGGAAATATTCCGGCTTATCTCCCCAGATATGGGCCACCATGGGCTGTTCATCCGCTGTAAAAGTCAAACGCCCGCGTACACTTTTGTTCCCCTCCGGGTGACAATAACTCTCTGTATTCGCAAACTCCGTAAAAAACACATCCGGTCTGGCTGCTTCACTTACGACATGGCGAAACACAACATCCGTCACATCTTCCATCGGTGCCAGTATAAAAAAAAGGTCGTGGCAAATCACGCCAAAAATTATTCGTCATATCAAAAACTCCTCTATAAATACCAGGACAAATCTTTGGTCCCAAAATGGTAAAGCTAACCTGTTCATGTCCTTGCTTCTTCTTCACATATAATATGTTTAAGCAACGTAGTTCAAACGGCAGTATATGTTAAGCATAGACATCTAAATGAGTATATCATACCCAAGAGAGGAGCAGACTCCCCAAAAGACTCGCAAAAAAAGGAAGAGCGCCGCCCCTCCTTGCCATCTTCTATAACGTACTGCGCCGCAGTTCATAGAAATACTGCACGGCATAACTTCCCCCCAGCCTACGCCGTTCCCAAGCGAATCGCTTAAAAAAAGAGCCGAGGAATAATATCCTGGACCCTTTTCGTCAATTTCCACACATGAATACCCAAAATTTTCAGCTGCATGCCACATGAGCATATTTATCAACATCTACACGATTTCGGTACGTTTCTATAATCTTATTAATGTTTTTATCAGTAAGTTTGTTTTGATTTTTGCCTTTTTCAAATTCATTGCTTGCATCGATAAACAAGATGTCTTTTGTTTTACGATTTTTCTTGAATACTAAAATCGTAGTTGGGATGGATACACCGTAAAACAAGTTGGCAGGTAAGCCTATAACGGTATCAAGATAGTTTTTCTCAATGATCGTTTGGCGAATCGCACCTTCTGCTGCACCACAGAACAAGACACCATGCTATTTTAGATTTATTAAATCCTTCCGCCTACTCCTTTAAATTTATCTACAAAGGCAGAGATTTTCTGAAAAACGCTCTGTTTTTTTGTTAAATACTGAGTATTGAGAGGACTCATTTTAGGAAGAACCTCATTAAGCTCCGTTCCATTTTCACTGGCGTATTCTCTTTTTAATGAAGTCAAAATATATCTTTTTGCAGCATCTTCATTCAGATTTTCAGTACTAATCAATTCTTCTGCTTCACGCTTTTGCTCAGTTTGAGCAAATGAGAAAAAGGCGTCAATAATACTTGCTTTATCTTGAATACTATCTAAATCAGCTTGATTAATAAAATCGACGACCAAACTTTCTTTCGCACGGTTCCCTACACTCGAACGAATTAAACGACGTACCTCTTCAACCAACGATTCTTTATCTTTTATTTTTTTGTTATTTTCAAAAATAAGTTCAAGAATATAATCTAAATTGATCTCTTGGGATTTTAGAAGATCCACTTCAAAGACAACATCATCCCAATCAATAGAGGAATTGTCTTTTTGTTTTCCGTTTTTCTCACGACGAAGCCAATCACGAATATCATTATAGGATGAACGATAATCTTGAATCGTTCTTTCTTCTGGTACATTAATTTCTTGCATGGCAGCTATATCTTCATCACCCATATAGTGAGTAGATTTAAAATTTTCCAAAGCCTCAGAGTCATTGAGATCTACTGTTTGTAAAGCTTTTAGACTTGAAAACTCATCATAATTCTGCAAAATATTTTCAACACGCAAATATTCACCAAAAAGCTTGGCAAACTCTTTCTTATCTTTTTCAGTAGAAATATCTTCAGCATCAGGAAAACGTTCTTGCAGCTCTTTTACTATGTCTACATAACCACGCCGGGCTTCCCCCGTTGCGATATCAGTAAACCCTTCCATATACTCTTTGTAGCTTTTTTCCAGCACTACATTTTTAGTGTTTGTATCCCCGAAAAGAGTAATAGCATCTATAGTGGCTTGCTCTAAATCTCTAAATGTAATGATATTTCCAAAGGTTTTAGTTGCATCATAGATTCGATTTGTTCTCGAAAAGGCTTGCATCAAACCATGATACCTGAGATTTTTATCAACAAATAAAGTATTTAATGTAGGAGCATCGAACCCGGTTAAAAACATGCCTACAACAATCAATAAATCGATCTCTTTGTCTTTTACTCGTTTAGCAAGGTCACGATAATAATTTTGAAATTCCTTACTTTCTACGCCGTAATTGGTTCTAAACATGGCATTATAGTCTTTAATGGCTAAACTTAAAAACTCTTTTGCACTACTATCCATTGCTGAAGGTTCAAAAGTTTCATCAAGAATTTCACCTATAGCATTTTGCTCTTCATTAGCAGCAAAAGAGAAGATTGTCGCAATCTTAAGGGGTTTACTGCTTCCCTTTTGTAAGTTTTTTAATGATTCATAGTAGAGCTTGGCTGCGTCAACACTACTCACAGCAAACATCGCATTAAATCCTTTTCCACTCGCATTTAAACGATGGGTTTTTATTTTAAAATTATGAAGAATATATTGAGAAATTTCTTTAATCCGTTCAGGATGTAATAATGCTTCTTTATTTTCTGCTGCCGATAGCTTCTTCTCGTCCTGTTCTTGTTCAAGCGTTTTGAACTTGGGACGTACATCGTTATAGTCTACTTTGAACTTTAAAACTTTCTCATCTCGAATGGCATCCGTAATAACATAAGAGTGCAGCTCTCGACCGAAGACAGAAGCAGTCGTTTCAGACCCCAACGCATTTTCCGGGAAAATAGGCGTACCTGTAAAGCCAAATTGATAGAACTTCTTAAATTTTTTATTGATATTTTTTTGAGCTTCACCAAATTGTGAACGGTGGGCTTCATCAAAAATAAATACCACTTGCTTATGATATATGGGCAAATCTGTTTCGCTCTTAATCAGGTTATTCAGTTTTTGAATCGTCGTCACTATGATTTTGTTATCTTCTTTTTCAATGTTACGCTTCAATCCAGCGGTATTTTCTGAACCGTTAACACTATCAGGAGAAAAACGCTGATACTCTTTGATCGTCTGAAAATCCAGATCTTTTCGATCCACAACAAAAAATACTTTGTTTATAAAATCAAGCTCAGTAGCCAAACGAGCTGCTTTAAAACTCGTAAGCGTTTTTCCTGAACCTGTTGTATGCCAAATATATCCTCCACTTTCAGTACTTCTCCAATTTTTGGCTAGATATGAACTTTCGATTTTCCATAAAATCCTTTCTGTAGCCGCAATTTGATAAGGACGCATAATCAGTAGATTATTGCTCGCATCAAAAACAGAATATTTCAGTAATATACTCAATAAAGTGTTTTTCTGAAAAAAGGTAGCTGTGAAATCTTTTAAATCTTTAATCTGTTTATTTTTTGATGTAGCCCAATTCATAGTAAAATCAAAACTGTTTTTACCGCGTTTGGTCGTATTGGCAAAATAGCGGGTATCCGTCCCATTGGAAATCACGAAAATCTGTAAATATTTAAACAGAGAGTTTTCCGAATTAAAGCTCTCCTTACTATATCGATGAACCTGATTAAAGGCTTCACGAATGGCAATTCCACGCTTTTTAAGCTCTATTTGTACTAAAGGCAAGCCATTCACTAAAATGGTAACATCATATCTATTGGCTTGATTTCCTTTTTGTTCAAATTGGGAAATGACCTGCACTTTGTTTCTGGAAATCTTATCTTTGTCTACTAGGTAAATGTTCTGAATACGCCCGTCATCGAAAACAAAGTCATAAATATAATCGTTATGAATTTTACGGGTCTTATCAATATGGTTATCACTCGGTTTATCTAAAAACTGCTCGCAAAATCTAATCCATTCTGCTTCTGAAAATTGTACATTGTTAAGGTTTTGCAGTTGCACACGAACATTAGCAAGCATTTTTTCAGGAGTGGTTAAACTTGGGAGATGTTCATAACCTTGATTTACTAAATCTTGAATGAGTTCTCGTTCTAAATCAGCTTCTGTTTGATAATCGGCTCCTTGCTGATCGATCTTCGTATATTTATCCAGAACGATGAAGTTGTTTGATTCTACAATGGGTTTGAAATCGCTCATTCATTTCCCCCCTATATAAAATTTCTTTCATTTTATTTAAAACGATACATTTCTTTAATGTTATTCATTAAATACTTTATTACACGTCTATCATCATCTGTCAATTCAACCATCTCGTCTCCTGAATGCTTTGAATGACTTGATATATTAATAATTCTTGTCTCATAAGGATTAATATTCTCATTTGTGTCTTTAGGCAGAAGTTCTCCCCAGTTGTCATAACCTAAAAATGTTGATGTTTTCTCCAAAATATTTCTAAAGAAATTAAAATGATACTTCTTTAACTGACCTGTTTCAATCGCTTTTTCAATTTCGGTTTTTAAGAAAAGATGATAGGAAAAAGGAGAATCATTGCTTTGGGGAACCAAATCATATTCTCCATCTTCATTTTTTTTAAGAAAATATTTTTTTAAATGTACCCTTTTTAAACTCATTATGCAGCACATTATAAAATAAAGGATTATGTGTGGTTATAATAAATTTAAGGTATGACTGACTTGATTTAATCAAGTGTGCCAAATTTACCGCTAATTCAATCAAGCGATTATCATCTAATGAACTTACAGGGTCATCTATGAATACATATTCCAGCTGATCAAACTGATTTGTTTCTCTCTCACTTGGTTCGGCTACATTTAATACATCAATAACTTGTTCAAGCAGAGAATAAAAAACACACCATACAAAGTTACTCTCTTCTCCTTTTGAAATTTTAATGTTATTGGAACGCTCATCATTACCACGCTCATATGAAAAGGTTATTTCTGAAAAGGCTCCTACGGTTACATTATTCCCATTCTTATCTTTAATAGAATATTCTTCATTAAAATGTGGCGTTAATTTTTCATCGGTATAATGTTGGAAATTAGAAATAATATTTCTATCTTGCCCCTGCTCTTCAAAGATCCATCTTGTAAAAGAATTAGGATGGATTTTAAGTTTTGGCTCAGCATCATTTTCTAAGTCATTATCCCAATAAAACAAATCTTCCGTAAAGGCATTGTAATAAAGAATTTTTTTTATTAACTGCTTCTGATTCCTCTATCTCCGCATCCTCATCTGCTTTCGGTGCCACTAACGATTTGAATTCTCGTGAAAGCCTCGTTTTACCCGTTCCATTAAAAGCATAAATTAATTGAACTGTTACATCCGATTCACTCGCACCTTTAGCTTTCGTTTTATGTTTGGATTTTTTTAACATTTGTGCAATGTCCGTTAATGAAGCACCCATATTATTCCTTCACCTCCTCTTTCGGAAAGCTAAGAAGCATATTGCGGTAATATTCGTATTGTTTTTGACGCAACTCTATTTCACGAGGTAAACCCTCAGTAATTGAGGATGTCAAGGCATCGAATTTGTCGAGGATAGATACGATTCGGGCTTGTTCGGTAAGAGATGGGATGGGAAGTTTAAATTTTTCTAACTTATCTCCATGTACTCGAATAACCTTTGTTCCTGTTCTATTTTGCTTTTTATAATCAAAAAACATAGGGGTTTGCAGATAATAAGCTAAATACTTTGGGTTTTGATTGTGCTTAAAAACATAAGTCTCTCCGCTAACGCAAACCTCATCCTCACCCAGCCAAACTAGAGGCTTACAAACATCTTCAATATTTTCGCTTGTAGTCGCAATAATCAAATCGCCTTTCTGAGCTTTCCTCAACTTGGTTGCCAATGTTGGTGAAACAAAAGATTTTGTTTGATATGCAAAGTTTCCATAGTAAGTATAAATTTGACCGTAATGGATACAACTCACACCACTCTCTGCAAAATCACTTTTCTGCAATCCGTTGCCCCGTTCAAACTCCCCTATTTCCCCCAACGTCTTCCACTCAACTTCACCCTCTTCAAAAGTCAACAACTTATCACGGTAGTAGGTATATTGCTTTTTACGAGCTGTAAGCTCTGCTGTAAGCTCTGCTGTAAGCTCTGCTGTAAGCTCTGTAAAGGTGTCCAAAATACGAACAATTTCTTCTTGTACATTAAGGGGTGGGATGGGGATTTTGAGTTTCTTTAACTCGCTCATTGGTAAGCTCACAACAGGTGAACCAACAATTCTTCTACTATAATCGTTTACAATATCATGGGAATTAAGTAGATGAGAAAGATATTTTGAACTAATAATTTCTTGGATAGGTTTTATTACATATACCCCTTCCTTAATATTCCAATTTATAGGTTTTGTTTCTATAACAGCAGTACGTCCAACAGTTCCAGTCCCTGAAAATAAAACATCGCCACTTTCTAAATTAGAACGGTTATTTATTAATAATAAGGCTCTGTTATCTACCCTATCTGTTTTGTCAAGAAATACAACTTTTCCATTTTGTATTTCACGAACTGTCACATAAAACCCTTCTGAATCAGGTGCATTTAATTGAAAATTTTTACGAGGATTTAAACCCGTTTTTAATGACTTAATTACAGCCTCCAAAGGCTTCCACTCAACCTCAACCCCGTCAAGCAATTTCTCTATAAAGTTCGGCTTAATCATGATTCAATCCCCTCAATAATCTCATCAATTTCAGCACGAAGTTGGTCTATCTTTGCTACAGTCGTTTTTATTTCTGCATTCAGCTCATTTATATCAATGACTTCCCTTGTGTCTTTTGCTGCTATATAAGAACTTACAGAAAGGTTATACTCATTTTGAACGATTGCATCATAATCAACGGATTTTGCAACATGGTCAATATTTTCTTTGCTGTCGAACATTTTCATTATTTGCTCAATATGTTCATCTTTAAGTATGTTATTATTCGTTGCTTTTTTATAGAAATCTACTCCACTTGCATCAATAAATTGAGTTTTATTATCGGTTTTATGCTTAGAAAGAACCAAAATATTAACCGCTATTGAAGTCCCGTAAAAAAGGTTAGGTGCTAATGAAATGACCGTCTCAACAAAGTTATTATCAATCAGGTATTTTCTGATTTTTTGCTCTGCACCACCACGGTAAAAAATACCAGGAAAACAAACGATAGCAGCACGACCTTTACTTGAAAGGTAACTAAGCGTATGAAGTACAAAGGCAAAATCGGCTTTAGATTTTGGGGCTAATACGCCTGCGGGAGCAAATCTTTCATCATTAATAAGCGTAGGGTCATCACTACCAATCCAATTTACGGAATAAGGTGGATTAGATACAATAGCATCAAAAGGTTTTTCATCACCAAAGTGAGGGTCTAATAGCGTATTTCCTAAAGCAATATTAAACTTATCGTAATTTATGTTGTGTAGAAACATATTCATACGAGCAAGGTTATAAGTTGTATGGTTAATCTCCTGTCCATAAAAACCATCTTCGATAATATGAGCATCAAACTGTTTCTTTGCTTGTAATAGCAATGAACCTGAACCGGCTGCAGGATCATAAATTTTATTGATGGTTGTTTGCTTGTGTATTGCTAATTGGGCAATAAGCTTAGATACACACTGCGGTGTGAAGAATTCCCCTCCAGATTTTCCAGCATTGGCAGCATAATTAGAGATTAAAAACTCATAGGCATCACCAAAAAGGTCAATTTGACTATCTTCAAAACCACCAAAATTAAGCCCTTCAACTCCTTTAATCACAGCAGCTAAACGACTGTTTTTATCTTTTACAGTATTCCCTAGTCTATTGCTTGTCGTGTCAAAATCGGCAAATAATCCTTTAATATCTAGTTCAGAAGGATAACCATTTGCTGAACTTTCAATAGCAGAAAATATAGTAGCTAAATCTGTATTCAAACTTTCATTTGTGTTTGGCGTTTTTTGCAATATTTTCAAATAACTGACTAGGATATATGAAATAACCTTTTGTTTTGATTGCATCCTCTTTAATTTCTTCAGTTACAATACTATCGTCAAGTTCTGCATAATTGATGCTTTCGTCGCCACCTTCAATATAACTAGAAAAATTCTCACTAATAAAACGATAAAAAAGAGTTCCCAAAACATATTGCTTAAAATCCCATCCGTCTACAGATCCACGAACATCATTAGCTATTTTCCAGATTTGAGATTGTAATCCTGCACGTTGTACTGCACTTGACATTTGTATACCTCCGATTTTTACAATGAGCACTCTCATCATTCTACAATACTAATTTTGCTCTGTTTTTCTGCTTTTTTAGGCGCTGATCTTAATATTTTCTTCTTTTACATCTATTATCTCTTAGGTTCCCTAAGTTAGAAAAGAGAATTTCATTCGAATTTTTTATACCAAATTAAACGAGATGTCTTCGGCCGTTCGATTGTGGACCGCTAATGAGAGCCGTTGTGTACAGCTGCCATGGATTTGCGAAATGCTCCAAAAAACCTTGGACGCGGGATGCTACGTCCTACTGAAAACGGGGCAGAACGCTAGTAATTCGAGCCGTTTCACAGCATTTTGGAGTACAACCTGTTTCGCCGACGCGAGTATTCGTCATTGAATGACTAAATAAAGTTTTACAACCAAAGATGCATACACGGCAAATTAAAACGAATAGCCCCTTATGCTTTAGCGAGTGGTTCATGACTTTCCCTGAGAGCAAAGCATTTTAATGAAAAGCGTAAGTTAGAGCAAAACTGCCAACGCACGAGTTTAAGCGTAAAAGTCTTCAGTATTAAAGGCTAGCCGATTGTAATTTCTTTTTTATTCAGCGGAGTGAAAAACTCTTATAAAATTACCAGATATATGAAAATCTCTAATCTTGCTCATAAGTTCAATTTTTACTTATCAAAATACTAATCCAAGAAACAAGTAAGAATATAAAATCAGACGCGTCCCCAACTCAAACATTCACTTATTCCAAACCCCGCCATTCCAACAACGCCACGCACTCCACATGAACCGTATGCGGGAACATATCTACAGGCTGTACTTCCGCTGTACTGTACCCGCCATCCTCCAATATCCTTAAATCCCGCGCCAGTGTGCTTGGGTTACAGGATACATACACCACGCGTTCTGGGTTCATCTCCAGAATGGTGTCGAGCAGGCGTGGATCGCAGCCCTTGCGGGGTGGGTCGACGACGATAACGTCGGCGGTGATCCCTTGCTCTTTCCATGCAGGAATGACGTCCTCGGACGCGCCTACCTCAAATTTCACATTACGCATTTCGTTCAATAGCGCATTACTTCGTGCATCGTCGATGGCTTCTTTGACGATCTCCACCCCATACACCTGGTCTGCATGCTGAGCGAGGAACAAAGAGATCGTGCCGATGCCGCAATACGCATCAATAACCGTTTCTTTGCCCGTGAGACCGGCATATTCGACGGTTTTGCCATACAGCACTTCCGTTTGTACGGGATTCACCTGATAAAAGGATCGCGCGGAAATCGCAAACTGGACGTTTCCAATGTAATCGTAGATCACGTCACGTCCCCACAGTACACGAGTCTCGTCGCCAAAAATAACGTTCGTTCGCTTCGTGTTCACGTTCTGGCATATGCTTGCCACGTGTGGGATGTGCTCACGAATACTGCCGATCCACGCATCAGCGTGCGGAATATCTCGTCCATTCGTGACGAGCACCAGCATCATTTCACCCGTGCGAAAAGCAGTCTTTACAACGACATGGCGCAGCAGCCCACGTCCGGTTTCTTCATTATACGCGCTGATGCCCAGCATTCGGCCAATCTCTTTGACATGTGCGATAACTTCGTCGTTGCGCTCGTCCTGAATGAGACAGGTGTTCATATCCACGATGCGATGGCTGCCACGTGCGTAGAAACCACCGACAAGCCCGCCCTCGGTGACACCAATCGGCACTTGGGCTTTGTTGCGGTACCGCCAAGGCTCACTCATACCGAGTGTAGGATGCACGACTACGCCTTGTACACGCGACATGTGGTCTGCACTTCCATCCGCAGAGTCAGCCAAAACCTCTGCAATATGCTCACTGGACTCCGTAGCCACACTCAGCTTTCCAATACGCTCCAGCACATCCACCACATGTTGCCGCTTCCAGCCCAGCTGCGCTTCGTAGCTCATATGCTGGAGCTGACAACCGCCGCATTGAGCGTAGATGGCACACGGAGCTGCAATCCGGTCAGGGCTAGATTGCGCGATATCCAGAAGCTTGGCATAGCCATATTGCTTTTTTGTTTTCAGCACCTTGACCCTTACCTTTTCACCCGGTAACGCGCCCGGAACGAACAGCGTAAAACCCTCGACACGTCCTACACCCTCGCCATCATGGTTCATGCCGATGATGTCTATCACGGCCTCATCATTCTTTTGCACAGGCAGATCGCTACGCTCTGCATTAGACCTGCTACGATTGGAAGCTTCCTGATTCCGTCTATCGTTACTCCGTTCACCTTTGGAAAAATGACGAGATTTCCGTTCATCCCCCCGCATTTTTCGATCCGAATTATCCATATTTCCACTTTTGCTTTCGGTTCCAGCCCGAAGCATTCTATTCCCAGCTCCAACTCGTGACTGTTCCAGTTCTCTCTCTTTTTTCGCCTGTATGGTCTTGTGGTGCTGCTTTCCTTGAACTGGAGTTGCTGTTGCTGTATTCCGGCGGCTTTTTCCACGTCCGCTACGGTTATTCGTCATGATGGTCACTTCTTTCTGTTCTTCTTTTCATGCTTATCTTCATTCAGCCACATCATTCAAATCGTCATCTAGACGATGTTTAAACATCAACTCGAAAATGCCGTTACTCCCCACGGAGAACGGCAAGGACCGATATGTTCCCTACAAAAAACAACTACCCACTCTGCGTTCTGTATACCGAACTACTCAACCAACCGGAAATAAAATCATTTCCGATCCTCTTCCTACCGAAACACATTCAAATGATGCGGAAGATTTCGGAAGGTCGCTGGCAGTGTGCCTCCTAATTCGCCATCCAGATTAAGCTGGACATAGCCAGGTGAGGTCACTTCCATGTAATCGGTTCTGAAATAAACGATTTTTTTGTCCTGCAAGTGCTCTCCGCGCAGCGCAAGTGTAACCAAGCGGATCATTTCCGCCAAATTGCATTTGCGCACAGCGATGACATCGAGCAGTCCATCATCTATTGTCGCCCCAGGAGCAAGCTTTTCAAACCCGCCCACCGAATTTGTATTCGCGATCAGGAAAAGCATAAATTCGTCGTGGATCACTTCCTGACCCGTTGCCTTGATGATCAGCTCCTGTGGAGCAAGGCTGACCATTTTCTCCATACCTTTAAAATAATACGCCAATTGGCCAATCATCGTTTTGAGCTTGCTTGGAACTTCATACGTAAGCTCGGTTAAAGTTCCGCCGCCTGCGATGTTGATAAAGTAGCGGTCATTGGCTTTTCCGATATCCAGTGGCTTCGGATTTTGACGAATAACGAGGTCACAATAATCCTCCCAGTGCTTGGGAATGCCCAGTGCTCTGGCAAAATCATTCGTCGTTCCCAGAGGAAACACACCCAGAGGCGGGCGGTTTTTCCGTTCAGCCATCCCATTAATGACCTCATACAATGTACCATCGCCACCAGCGGCAATAATCATATCATAGCCACGTTCAACGGCCTCTGTTGCGGCACGCGTTGCGTCCCCTTCTCCTGTAGTTGCATGGCAAGAGGCCTCAATGCCACCTTCATCCAGGCGCTGCAAGACATCCGCAAGGCGACGTTTCATTTCCTCACGCCCAGAGGTCGGGTTATAGATTAATCTAGCTCTTTTCATTCCGTTACGCCACCCGTATATTTAATGATATTTATATTCACATCGCAGTTCATCACATTCAGTCTGTACAAAATATCATCATACTGGAAAAAGACCTCTTTTACAATAAAAGAAGCCAGTCACTATCCAAATAAGGGAATTTCAGGTTAGAAACACTATCACCGAATTCAGACCATCTTATCTATTGTCAGTCCTTGCTTGTTTCTGCATACTCTGTAACAGTTCACAAACTTGTCTGTCCATCCAGCTTGTAAGCAAAGGATGCGGCAATAAAGGATCTCCTGAGTAACGATAATCGAGTCCCTGTAAGCGTTTGGGAATCATATGACTTGTAAAATAACCCGAACTCAAAAACAGCGGTGCCACAATAACATCATGACCCCGCTCCTGATTCCAATACGCTGCCTTGTCATGCACACCCTCAGGATTTAGCAAAGCGTAATCCGTGATGATACCACTCACGTTTTGCACCGTACGGGCCAACGAGGAAATCCCTTGCTCCCAGCGCTGAAGAAAGCCGTTGTGCGCGCTCCCGTGTCCTACGAGTAAAATGACCTCTCTCGCAGGGTCAACCGACAACGGGCGAACCTTGTCCCACACCATGCGGGCAACATCTTCGCCATCATCCAATGGACTACCAAAATGCACACGTGCCTTCAATTGAAAAGGCTCCAAATCTGTTTCTTTGTCTGGCGCAGCTTTGACTCCCAGCGCATAGCTAATTTCATCTACATGCGTACTGCCTGACGACACAAACAAAGGAATAACCAGTAAATCTGTTACCCCCAAGGCTTCCAGACGGTCAATCCCATCTTGAATCAATCTTCCTTTAACCGTTTCCAAAAATGAAACCTCTACCGGCATTGCTTCCAGCAATTGAAGCTTTGCAACTGCCTGATCCACCTGTTCCACCCAATATGGCTCTCTAGAGCCATGGCTGATGACCAGTATCCCAGGGCTCTGCATTAGCGACCTAGACGTTCCAGAGTCATTTTATACCCGTCATTCCCATAGTTCAGGCAACGTTTCACACGTGAAATGGTGGCTGTACTGGCGCCTGTCTCAGCTTCAATCTGATTATATGTGCTGCCTTTGCCAAGCATACGGGCAACCTCCAGACGTTGGGAGAGGGATTGAATTTCATTAATTGTGCACAGATCATCAAAAAATACATAGCACTCTTCCAAATTTTTAAGAGTTAAAATAGCTTCGAACAATTGATCAATACTTTTATCATTAAGCTTTTTAAGCTGCATAGATTATCATCTCCCAAAGGTTACAATCTCTCCTCATTGTACTCGACAAATAGTTAGTTTTTCAAGCATTAACGGTTTCACGCATTACAGAACAACATTACATGACTACAGAAACTTCCTGTACGAATGCCCAAATCCGCTTTTATACCTCATTTCAGGACACGTGCCTAAACCCACTGTGCGTTTGTAACATACAGTAGAGTATCAATCTGCAAAGGAATGTGATCTCATGCCTGGACATTACTATCATCGGAGGGCGCAAACGCGTTCCATTTCCGATCCGTATAGTTCAACTCCTTACCCTGGACTCGATCCCTACAGCGAGGTTCCGCAAGTCGATTCCTCCGCCGTGGTGCCTTATGAGGCACCAGCGAGCATAACAGATGCCGCCGTGGTCACGCCAGACCCCGCCCCAGCCAAAGGAGGCCTGCTTGGCGGTCTTGGCAATCTTGGTAATCTCAACGATATTAAAGGTATTATTGACCGTATGGGCGGTATTGACGGGATTGTTGCTACGGTCGGCAAGGTACAAAAGATCATGTCTAGCGTGCAGCAATTTGCTCCGATGGCAAAACTGATTATGGGCTCGCTCCCAGCATTCAACAAAAACGCAAGCAAAAAAACGACAACACCAATTACTGAGGAACTGGATGAATATACCCCACCACGCCGACGTCGGAAAAAGACACAGCGCAAAAGTACCACAACCCCGCGCAGACGTCCGCGCAAACGCACAAGAAAGTAGGCTATTTTATTTAAACCAACCTCGGCGCATAAACCACACCACCATCGCAACACTCAATAAGAACATAAAGAACAATACGCCAAAATATCCATATTTCCAGCCCAACTCGGGCATATTCGAAAAATTCATACCATAAATTCCTGCAATCAGCGTCAAGGGCATAAAAACGGTCGTAATTACGGTTAGCGTCTTCATAATTGAATTCATGCGATTGGAATTAAGCGATATGTAACTGTCTCTCAGGTCGGCTGTCATCTCGCGGTCGGCCTCCAGCATGTCCGTCAGTTTCAATAAATGATCATAGATATCCGTAAAATAAGCCATATGATCCCCTTGACCCAGCACATGCTGCGAATTCAAAACTCGGTACATCAGATCACGCATCGGTACGATCGTACGGCGCAGCTTGAGCAACCTGCCACGCAGGTCAAACACCTGCTTCATTAATTCCTCTACCGACTCGTGTGCGCCCAAACCTTCCAGTTCGGCTAATTCATCCTCAATGATGAAAAGGCTTGGAAAATAGTTGTCTACCAGCTTGTCCATCACAGTATAAGCTGCAGCCAGCGGTCCGCGAGACCATATTTTACGTTCATTCGCATGCTCGACAATCCGCTCCCAAGCCTGATCCAGTTCCTCTAGTTCATGATGGTGATATGTAACCAAAAAACGGCTGCTAATAAACATATCTACCTCTTCCGCCTCTAATGTATCTACATCAAGCGCATGTACCACCAGAAACTGTACATTCTCGTAATAATCCAGCTTGGGACGTTGCAGAACATGCATACAATCCTCTACAGCCAGCGGGTGAAAATGAAAATAACTCGTCAGCAGCTCTGACTCTTGATCTGTAGGCTCGTTAAAGTCAGCCCAGATCCATATGTAATCTTCCATGACAATCTGCTCTAACGGTTGTCCCACCGTCACCTGATGATCGTGCCCTATAGTCAATGTACGTATCACCGTACGTCCCCCTCGCTTATACTGCCGTCTTATGTGTTATTTATATTTTATATAAGCCATTCCACATTATACAAATCTCAAGTTCTAGGTTTCATATGCTCTAATGAAGAAAAGGATATCTCCGGGCCAGCACGCTCCCGAAGATATCCTTAAAATAATTCATTCGTTACCCCTTAAATCTTTTTTCATTTCTTATACAGTTGTGGGATGCCCTGTTCCACCATTCAAATCGAATGATGCTTACTCGCTATATCCCCCTCGGCGCAGCAAGCAGAGCGCTGCGCCAATTCCCTCTGCCTATCCCCACCTATTTAAAAGTGGGGCAGGCTTTTGCCAAGAAAGGAGCAGATTCAGCGGGCAGTAGCGGAGCGGTACATTTGAATCTGGAGAAGCGAAGCGCTCGCCTTTGCCCCTGAATTCTAACCTTTTCATGTGTTACATAATCCAAAAAAAAATTCAGAGGCAACAGCGATCGGAAGATCAAATGGAACGCGGAGCGTCACACACATCTCTATCTGCGCTCAAAGTAAACCCTGCCCACTTACAATACTTTCTCTAAGAAACTAATGGTCCGCTCGTTTTTCGGATTACCAAATACCTCTTGCGGTGTTCCTTCTTCCACGATGTAACCACCGTCCATAAATACGACACGGTCGCTTACTTCACGCGCAAAGCCCATCTCATGCGTTACGATCATCATCGTCATGCCTTCGCGAGCCAGATCTTTCATTACGCCGAGCACTTCGCCCACCATTTCAGGATCAAGCGCCGAGGTTGGCTCGTCGAACAGCATAATGTCTGGGTTCATTGCAAGCGCACGTGCAATCGCCACACGCTGCTTCTGGCCGCCGGAAAGCTGTCCTGGCAATGCATCTGCCTTATCGGCCAAACCCACGCGATCCAGCAACTTCATAGCTGTCTCACGGGCCTCTGTCTTCGTCTGTTTACCCAGCTCAGTCGGCGCGAACATAATGTTCTTGAGCACCGTCATATGCGGGAACAGGTTGAAATGCTGAAACACCATACCTATATTTTCACGGACCTTGTTAATGTCCACGTTTTTGTCACCCAATTTGTAATCATCGACGATGACCTCACCAGCTGTAATTTCCTCCAGCATATTCATACAACGTAAAAACGTACTTTTCCCTGAACCCGAAGGTCCAATGACGCATACAACTTCGCCTTCCCGCACTTGCATGTCAATGCCTTTCAGCACCTGGTTACTGCCATAGCTTTTTTTCAGGTTTTTAACGATAATCTTACCCACGGCGAACTCTCCCTTCAAGACGGTTGGAAATTTTGGTCAGGACTGTAATGACGATAAGATACATCACCGCAACGACCAGCCAAATATCAAAGGATTGGAACGTCCGTGCAATAATGATCTTGCCCGATTGAGTCAATTCAACCAGACCGATAACCGACAGAATGGACGTATCCTTCAACGTAATAACCAACTGATTGATAAACGACGGGATCATGATTTTCACGGCTTGTGGCAAAATGATCTTCAGCATGGCTGTCCGATACGGCAAACCAAGCGAACGAGCGGCTTCCATTTGTCCCGGATCAATGGACTGAATACCCCCGCGGATAATTTCGGTCACATAAGCACCAGCGTTTAGGGATAACGTCAACACCGCCGCGACAAAAAGCGGCATTTTAAAATCGAGTGCCTGTGGGATACCGAAGTAAATAAAGAATGCAAGTACGATCAGTGGAATACCACGGAATACATCAACGAAAACAGTTGCAATACCGCGGAACACCTTGTTATGGCTCACTTTCATAAAGCCAAACACCAGTCCCAGCAAAAAGGCTACGAGCAAGGATACCAGGGTGTACAACAGCGTATTTCCCATCCCTTTAATCAACGCAGGCAGCGAAGCGGAAATGAGTTCCCAGCGGCTGCGTTCTACAGGAGCCACACCTTTGCCGGATTCTCCCAGGTATTTGGACATAATTTTGTCATATTCCCCGCTGTTGCGAAGATTCACAAGCCCTGCATTGAATTTTTCCAGCAGCTCCGCATTTTTGCCTTGGTTGACAGCGAAACCGTAAGAGCCACCTTTTTCCTTATCAGTCACCAGCTTAAGACCATTATTCTGAGTCACACCGTATGCCAGTACCGGATAATCATCAAAGCAGGCAACCGAATTACCTGTTTTAACTTCATCATACATTTGAGAAGAATCGTCGAACGGAACGGTAGTAAAGCCATATTCTGCCTTAATGGATTCCGCGAATGTGTAGCCTTGTGTTCCTGTTTTGACAGCGACACGCTGTCCTTTCAGGTCCTCATAGCGTTTAATCGTATCATTATCCTTACGGACCGCCATGACAACACCTGAGTCGAAATAGGGCTCAGAAAAATCAAATTTTTGCTTGCGTTCATCTGTAATACTCATCCCGGCAATGACACCATCCACTTGATTCGTTTCAAGGGCCTGCACTGCCGCGTTAAAGCCAAGTGGCTTAACGGTATACTCAAAATTCTGGTCCTTAGCAATAGCTGCCAGTAAATCCATATCAATTCCGACAAATTTACCATTTACATCTTCAAACTCAAAAGGCGCGAACGTTGTATCCGTGCCGATATCATACTTTGTTTTATTTTCTGCGTGGGCCACTACACCGAAATTACCGGCCAGGGCAACCACAGAAAACAAACAAATCATGAGTGCTATTAGTTTTCTTGGTTTTTGCATAAGATCCTCCAGTCAGTTGAACGGTTCAAAGTTTTCTGTTTATTCTACAGGAGTTATTAAAAATTGACTACTTTGATGTCAGGTATTTTTTAAAAAACATCTCATGGAACTATCTGGATGTGTAAACTTTGAAGATGCATTTTTGCCCGAGAATGCCAATAAGCCCCTGCCGCAAAAAGCGGACGGAAGCTTATTGTGTATCCTATATTGTATGTTCTTTTTCTAGAAACCATGAAGAAAACTAGAAAAGAATTTTGAATATCAAACCTGACAATAGCGCAGAAATTGGAATCGTTATTACCCAGGTTATTACAATACGACCAGCTAATGACCAGCGAACCGCACTAAAACGCTTCGCAGACCCTACACCCAGAATCGCCGAAGTAATTGCATGAGTGGTACTTACTGGCAAATGGAGCAAAGTAGCTGTGAATATAACGGAAGCCCCCGAAACATCGGCTGCAAATCCATTGATTGGGTCAATTTTAAAAATCTTAGTTCCCATCGTCTTGATGATCTTCCAGCCCCCAATAGACGTACCAAGCGCCATGGCTGTTGCAGCTGAAATTTTCACCCACATAGGTACTTCCAAATGGTCTTGATACCCTGCCGAGACGAGTGCGAACGTGATAATCCCCATCGCCTTCTGAGCATCATTCGTACCATGCGTAAACGACTGAATAGCTGCCGTAATTACCTGCATGGTGCGAAAACCCTTGTTCACCGTATGCGGACTGCGATAAGCAAAGATGTATTTCAAAATCATCATCACAATGTAACCGACAACAAAAGCAATCAACGGGGAGAAAATAAGACCCTCAACAATCCCGATGAAGCCGCTCCAATTTAATTTATCCTGTCCTGCACCTACATACACCGCTCCGGCCAACGCACCAATCAATGCATGGGAAGAGGATGAAGGAATACCGAACCACCAAGTCAAGAGATTCCAGATAATGGCGGCGATCAACGTCGCAATGACGATATCAATTCCGTTCGTAAGCTTGGTTGGATCAGCGACACTTCCACCAATGGTCTTGGCAACCCCGGTAAACAAGATCGCTCCGAGAAAGTTCATAACCGCAGCCATAATAATCGCACGTCGCGGCGTCAATGCACGGGTCGAGACCGAAGTAGCAATTGCGTTCGCCGTATCATGAAATCCATTAATAAAATCAAATGCCAGAGCAAGAAAAATAACAATACCTAGTACCAGTAAACTTGTATCCATGTAAAAGGACTCCCTTACGAGTTACGCATAATGATGGATTCCAGCATATTTGCAACATCCTCGCATGAATCCGTTGTCGTTTCAAGGCGTTCGTACAATTCTTTGCGTTTAATCAGCTCAATAGGATCAGTTACAGTTGCAAACAGGTTTTTGATGCAAATACGCAGTAATTCATCCCCCTGATTTTCCAAATCATTCAGGCGAATGGTGTATTCACGAATAGCCAGCAATTTTTTCTGTGAAAGCAAATGTACAGCCTTTTGAATTTCGTAAGCTGATTGACGCAAAATATCAGCGAACTGCACAATATACTCGTCCGGCTCTGTAATGTTGTACATATAAAAACGAGAGGCTGTCGCTTCAAGACCGTCCAGCACATCATCCATGGTCGTTGTCAGTTCCATGATGTCGTCGCGTTCGAGCGGCGTAATGAAGGTCTTGTTCAACTCAGTAATAATCGTGTGTGTGTAATCATCACACTTATTTTCATACTTCTTCATCTCATTGGTAAACAAAGTCACATCTTGAAGATTTGAAGTATGTTGGGCAAAATAATCGGCTGCTTGCACGATCGTATCTGCCATATTTTCCAACGTCTCGAAGAATATATCCTTTTTCTTCAATCTCATAACGATTACCCCTTTACGAAAATATCCGCAACCTGTTTCGACTGCAATAGACAACCTTTGCTATCTTATCACACTCATCAATGTTTTTGTAATGTTTGTAAAAGCAAATTTCTAGATATACGTATACAATGCCCGACATGGAAGGTCATTATCCGACAATTTTTCCCTAAAAAGGAGTATTACGTTTTCTAATTTGCTTCTATTGTTACATGTTCGGCTAGTGAAGTATCTGCAGGTACCACATGTATATAGGATGTACCTGGCGTTAACGGGATTTCAACCCCATTTTTCATAAACCGAATCGCATCGCCAGATATATGCTGCCATTCAGCACGTATTAGCTTTCCTTGTTGAAACACCATGGCTTCTCCGCTACCGTCCAGCTCAACACTTAGTCTACCTACATCATCCAACGTTCGATGCCTCGTGCTCATCACAATCACATTGGCCGCTGAGAGCTGTTGATTATTATTTTGATCTAGATGTGACTTTTCGTTCACAAAACGCTTATATCGTTGATCAGCTGGATCATAGGTATAAGATACGCGATAGCTTTTTAACAAAAATCGGATGTGCAAAGAGGCAACACTCTCGTCCACCATAACTGGAGTTTCGCCAGTTTTAAGATAACGATATACTGGAACCTCCGTCTGCTTGGCATACCCTTTGCTATCGCTTCCTTTACGCAGTCTGCTCACATCTGTGTATAAATTATGTGGAGGACGACGATCTTTGCTTCGCCAGAAGTAAGCCCCTCCATTTGAAATCTCGTCCAGATGCTCCTTCCGCTGCTGCTGTAAAATCGCATAGGCATCTGTACTTCCCCCTGCATGTATCGGCAACGCACCATAGGTTTCGCCCAGTTCAATCAAATACGGTCGGATGCTGCGGACCGGACCGATCTTCACATCACCACCATGACTTTGGAAAAAAGCTACCAAACGGGTAATTCCGCCTTCTGCAAGAACCTCATATACCATGTCTGCCTGGCTAAGCCCCGCCTGTGGACGCGCAGCCGGAGCATTGTTAATCATGACAGCCAGCGGCCGCTCTATAACAGACTGCTCCACCGGAAGCCCGGTAAGCGGAGCTGTAAATGCCGGAACAGATGGCTCCTTAGGCGGTTCAAGCACCTTTTTCTCTGTTACTTGCTGGGTCGGTTTGGGAACGGATTCAGATTCACCCGTATTGGACAAAGCAGAACAAGACATCATTGTCATGCATAACAGAGCTGAGGCCATCACACGCAGCCAATGATTTCGTTGAGACATGGGCCCGGACAAGTTCATCCCTCCACATAGTTATTTTTCTCATTATAAGCTTTATTTCCTGTTTTTGTCTTGATTGAGGCATTACCTCTCTATAGAATACTTATCTGAAGACATTAAAATTTAAAAAATATTTAGACTTTGTGATTTTTATCACAAATAACTGTAACTGAACCTAATACAATAAAGGTGTAGCAAAGATGATCATCCCAAACAAAATGAAATACAACCCATCATTATAGATTAAGAAAGAGGAGTGGTTTAAATGTTTAACAACTGGTTACGTGAGAACAAAGTAGCAATGTGGCTGCTGACTGTAGTACGGGTTTATCTAGGTTATGAATGGATGACCCACGGACTTGAGAAGCTGACTGGCGGATTCGATGCAGGTGGATTTATCTCGGGGGCCATTGCTAAAACAGGTGGAGATCATCCCGCTGTACAAGGCTGGTGGGGATCGTTCCTTGAAGCCTTTGCTCTGCCGAATGTCGGTTTGTTCAACGTCCTGATCCCATTGGGTGAGTTCTTGGTCGGGGTTGGCCTACTGCTTGGTACATTGACTACACTGGCTACTTTGATGGCTATGGTTATGAACTTCTCGTTCCTGTTCTCGGGTACAGTAAGCACCAATGCAATCTACCTGTTGGTTGAAATCTTCCTTATCGTTGCTGGTGCAAATGCCGGAAGAATCGGCTTTGACCGTTGGGTACTGCCCTTCCTGCGTGGACTGTTTGGTAAAAATAAAGATACTTATCAAACGGACCCCAATCGAAAAATAGCTTAACTATCCAAAAAACAACCGTTATCCTCTGGCTAATGGTTGTTTTTTTGTGCAGCTATGCTGCTTCTCTTTGATGTTTTTTGCAGCTATGCTCCTTCTCTTCGGTGTTTTTTGCAGCTATGCTGCTTCTCTTTGGTGTTTTTTGCAGCTATGCTCCTTCTCTTCGGTGTTTTTGTGCAGCTATGCTGCTTGTATGTGTGACCATGCTGCCCCTCCTCTATTTAAATGAACAAAGGAGTCCTCAAGTCCACTCTGACTTGGAGACTCCTTTTTCGGATTCATCTTCCCCCACAAACGTTTACAAGTTGGATACAACATGGAATGTTCACGATACATTTACCCTGTACACTACAGTTACATCAAAGAACGCAATGGAGGGTTATAACATGAAAAAAATCACCAAAGCCTACCTCATGCTCGCAGCAGTAACTTTCACAGTACAGACGATCGGATTGGGATCTACGACATCAGCCAAAGCAGCGACATCTACTACAATATCTCTAGCAGAAGGTGTGCAACATATTTCGAAAACCTTCGAGCAGCTACTACGCCAACCAGGCAAGTTACCTCAGGCATTCACTTATTTACAAAAGCATATCCAATCCATTCCGGCCTCTCAAGCTACCATCCTAGTGCTACACTTGGAAAATGCACAGAAACAGCAATTGGATTCATATGCACAGGCCTTATATCCGACCTCTATTCAAACTAAGATTAATCAAGTCTATAAACCTGGTGATTCGTTCACTAATGTAATCAGTCGGACAAGTGATACAAAGCTGAAAAAGCTACTCACTCAATCAAGAGATGCCGGCTACAAACTTGAAACCGCAGAAGGCATGTTTTACCCAGTCATCAATTATGAGAAATATAAAGTATTCGGAAATAACATTACAGCAGATATCCGCGACTATATTGACATCATGGCGACGGAATCTGGACAGCCGGCTACCAAGGATGCAGCATTACACATCGGTTATCAACAGTTAGCCGGAAGAGTGCTGGCGCAAGAGTCGTTTATAACCCAATATCCACATTCCAATCATACACAAGCAGTCAAATCATTACATGATCTCTATTTCTTCTATACTTTTTATGGTACGAACAATACACCATTATTCGATGATGACACCGGGAAGATTCGCCCCAATGCCAAAAAAGGGTATCAGCTCGTCATTCAACGCAACAGGGATTCGAAGAGTACCTACATTCAAAAGCTGAAGGCATTTATGACACTATTGGAGCAAAATGAAGATAAGCGAACTCCGCAAGTATCCGCCTGGCTAAAAAAGAACGTGCCTGCTAATTAATCACAGAAGAACACACCAAAAGAACTTCCAACCCCACACACCATGTGGTTTCGGAAGTTCTTTTTCTTACATTTACAGATTAGTTTCTTGACCAAAAGCCCAACAATTCAGGCTTAATGAGCCAAGGACATACGACTGAAAAAGCTTACGCGCGGAGCGATCATGATCGGCAGCTCCCATCACGTAAAACAAAGGTGAAAAATGCTCTATTCCATACGAAGGAACCGCCTGCTTGGCATACGGAGCCTTCTTGTCATATTGGAACAGATGACGCAAATTCCAGTCTTGAAGCTGCTGTGCGATCCAGTCATCATATTGAACGGCCCAATCGGCTGGCTCACTCGTCTGCTTGAGTGTCCGCAAGTTGTGGACCAAGCCTCCACTACCGAGGATCAAAATCCCTTGATCACGCAGTGGCGCCAGCATCCGTCCAATCTCGTATTGCTCCTGAGGATCGCGCCGTGAATCAATGGATAAGGGTACGACCGGTATGTCCACATCAGGATATATATGCCGCAAAACCACCCATGCTCCATGATCCAGTCCCCGGTTCCGAACCGGCTGGTGGAACAGGTTATGCTGACTGAACAGATGCCCTATCTCCTCATACAGCTTTGGATCGCCTGGTGCAGGGTAATCAAGAGTGTACATTTCTTCAGGAAAGCCGTAGAAATCGTGCAACGCTGCATGCTGATCATCCGCGCTGATACATTGATCGGGGCTATCCCAATGCGCGGAAAAAATGACAATTCCTTTGGGTCGGGGCAGGCTCGCGCCCAGCTTTGCAAGAAAACTGGTATATGCGTTATTTTCTACAGCCAGTGTCGGTGAACCATGCGCAACAAAAATTGAGGGTAATGTCATCGCTGCCAACCTCCACACGCCAGTATAGTGTTACTCTTTCATTTTACTCCGGCGGAGGCACAATTTCCAATACAAACCGTTACACCCTGAAATCAGATCATCCAGTGCTGCCAATCCCGTTGAATATTTTCTTGTTCATCCAGCCATTCCAGTGTGCGGTCAATCAGCTGTTGCCGCTCTTTACCTGATGAGAAAGTGTGATCTCCCTGAAAAATAATTTCCTTATCACAGCGTCCTTCCGGACGCATCCAGAACACCTTTTGAAACAGAAACGCATAATCCACAGGAATGATATCATCCGAGGTGCCATGAATAACGAGCACATCACCGTTAAATTTAACGGCTTCCTGGAACGGTTGGAATTGAGCTAATGACTCAAAATAAGCTGGTGTGAACTTATAGCCCAGGTAGTCTGCATGACCGGTTTTAACAGATTCGTCGTATACGCTTCGCTCCGTAATTTTGACAATGTCGTTGAACGGATAGCCGACAGCTGACCAAAGGACCAGGTTCTGTACTCTCTTGTCCCGAACAGCTGTGAGAAGGGCAACTGCGCCCCCCAAACTGTGACCGATCAGCGTCACCTTGGTCGGGTCAATGTCCGCGCAATTCACGGCGTAATCCAACACGGTGCGTGTCTGATTGATCATGGATTCGAGCCCCTGCTTGCCGTATTCACCAGTGCTTTCTCCACAACCGGCAAAATCAAAGCGCAGTACAAAATACCCCCCTTCAGCCAGTTCACGCGCAGTCTTGACAAATAATCGATCGACTCCGATTCGATTGCCCACAAAACCGTGGCAAATAACAACGAGTGGAACACGTCTTTGACGCTCTCCCTCATTTGTACGGTTTGGATAATGAATTGTAGCGGCCAGTTCCTCATTTTCAAAACGAATTCCAATTTGCCGTTCCATCCTGATTCCCCCTGTTTCAAGCTTCATTACAGCATTTCATCATTCAAGCTCATATAGTAACGTGGAATATCCA
This sequence comes from Paenibacillus sp. ICGEB2008, assembly GCF_000307675.1. Lineage (NCBI taxonomy): Bacteria > Bacillati > Bacillota > Bacilli > Caryophanales > Paenibacillaceae > Paenibacillus > Paenibacillus sp. ICGEB2008. Next base: position 49,743 of record NZ_AMQU01000007.1, on the reverse strand, counting down.
TCCAGAATATTCATTCACTTTAATTCCGATAAGTTTAATAAGTTTTATAGTAAAATCAGTCTATCATCGCCCTGCTTCCTTGTCAACCTGTCAGTTCATACCGATATGGAAGTAAACAAATGGCGCTCCCCAATGCTTGCCGGAGAACGCCATACTACTCGCTTATTAGAGTGCAATCTCTACATTAAAGTAGACGACTTGCTATTCGTAGCTGTGCCTGAACATTTGGTGGGTTTCGACTCGTCCCTCCCACTCCAGTTTACAAGAGGCGCCGTTATTTTGATCCTCATGCCACAGGCTGCGGTAGCTCTGTTCACCCAGTTCACCTGCAAATTCTGTGTCCTCTGCCAATTCAGTATCGTCCAATATACGGTACGTTGGAGATGTCCCTTGAACGCTCCGGTGACTCACGTTTGCAAGCAAGGCTCCCCCACTGTTCCCGTTCGGAGCACCTGTCAGTCGTTTTTGGACCGAATAATCTGCCTGGTTCTCCAGTTCCATGATGCCACATCCTCTCAACGTTTTATATTCAGGTTGCTCCATGCGCTCACCCTGTATCCAGTTTGAGGAGAATGCGGCGGTAATATACATAATGGATAAGCCTTTTGCCATCCGGCGTTTCCTCACGTATACTGTCTTTGTTACAAAATGGCGATTCCATCAGTTTGGAATACGATCATAAAGCAGGAGGAAGCAATGAATAAAGCAAAAAATTATACGCTTATTGCATGGGTTGCCTTGTCCATGTTTTTCTTGACACAGGCGATTATCGGTTGGTTTATCACATTTACAGGCGGGGATATCAAACCTTTTGAAAAAATTAGCCTTTCCACCCTCATCATCATCGCCGCAGGTGCCATTCTGCTGGTTGAAGCACTGATGAATTTCATGGATCGTCCTGAAGAAGGCGAGGAGACACAACAACCAGACCATGCTCCCGTGAAGCCCCAAATGAATTTTAAATCCATCTTGATGTATGTAGTACTGGTTGTTGTCATTCTTGTCGCCGGACTTGCGCTGCGCAGTGTGCTGCCGGTATTCAAAATCTCACCATGGATGAATTTAGTGTTTGCGGCTATTGGCTTTATTGGACTCAAACCGATTTTTTTGCGTAAAAAACATTCATAACCTCGCAATTCTCACAGTGCTGGAGCTGCCTCATAACGGAATCGTAGCAGCTCCTTTTTATTTGCAATCAGCTATCTCACTTGAAGCTTGGGATCGTCAGAAAAACCGTATCCCCACCTGCAAGAAGATGCATGGGAAATACGGCTTGCTGTACTTTAGCATTTATTTGGAAAATAGTTGTTCTGCATTATCCAATGCAATTTTGTGCCCCATCGCGGAATAGTCCAGCCAAGGCTGTCCGTCCAGCATGTAGACATGACCTTGCTTCACAGCCTTAAGTCCTTGCCATACTGTATTCCCCTCCAGCTGCTTGTATACCTTTTGCGCATCCGTACCTTTACTAATAATAACCAGGATGGCATCGGCATTATAATCCGGCAAAACCTCTTGGGATACAACCTGGTAGGCCTTGTTGATCTTTTCCACACCTTTGGCTGGCTTCAAGCCTAAGTCCTGATACAATAACGGTCCTACTGGACGCTTCATCCCCATGACACGAACTTCTTTCGCTGTGACACGTACAGCCATGACAGTCCCGTCTCCGATTTTGGAATGAATGAGCTTTTTGACCCGTTCCCTCTGTGTATCATAATCTTTTAGAAAAGTGTCTGCCTGTGCTTCATGTTTAACCATAGCAGCTATTTTTTTCAATTGATCTTTCCATGTACCTTCATCCAAATCAAAAACCTCGGTTGGTGCAATTTTTTCAAACTTGGCCACATCAGTTCCCGAATATTTTTTGTCGAGGAAGATATGATCAGGTTGAAGCTCCAGTACCGCTTCCATATCAGGGTCTGTGACAACTCCCAGCTTACGAGTATTTTGAAGACGATCTTTTACATGGGGCAGAAAATCCTTCACATCTCCACCAATAACTGAACCTGCTGGAGTAATGCCCAATGCCAGAAGATTATTTGTCAAATGAATAGACATTGAGGCAATACGCGAATCCGCACTAATGGTGGTTTGGGCACTATCGTCCGCTTTCGTATCGCTAGCCTGTTTGTCTGCTGCTTGTCCACAAGCGGACAGCATGATCATGCATGCCACAAGAGACAGGGCTACCCATGAACGTTTAAGCCCTGAACCCTCAAATCTATTTTTTCTCATGAATATTCTCTCCTATACTATAGAAGCTCTATTTTATAATGTTAAATCGTCAAAACTTCTACTTCGTTGTTGTTCCGCACGCTGCATCATGTGCAGCTTTAGATTTCATATGTAACCTAATCCTATTGTCATTTGGTTCGGGACAACAAGAATAAAAAATACGGAGCTCCTACCACAGCAACCACTACACCTGCTGGAATCGCATTCGGCTGAAATACCGAACGACCAATCGTATCTGCTGTGACCAGAATAACGACCCCGACCAAAGCGGCTACTGGCAGCAAATGCTGATACATCGGTCCAACCAGACGGCGAGCCAGATGAGGCGCAATCAGCCCAATAAAACCGATGCCTCCGGCCATGGATACGCTGGCGCTCGATAGAGCCACTGCTGCGCCAAGCAATATCAAGCGCTGGCGCTTCACACTTGTACCAATTCCAGCTGCGGTCTCATCACCCAGCGACAGATTATTCAGGCTACGTGTCTGAGATAGAACATAGGGCAATACAATGACAATCCACGGTAGTAAAGCCACTGCATGTATCCAGTCCCGTCCCCATACGCTGCCAGCCAACCAACGTGCGGTAAATGCGTACGTATCCTCATCCAGCCGCAACGACCAATACAGCGTTATGGCGCTGAGCCCTGAGGCTACACCGATACCGGACAGAATTAATCGCACAGGCACGATTCCTCTGCTGCCACTATAGGACAACATAACAATCAGTACCGCCGCAACGACACCTCCTGCAAAGGTAAACAAGGGAATGAACAAGGCTACTGATCCTTCCAGATCGCGAAAAAAGCTAACATACATCACCAGACCCAACGCAGCCCCCGCATGAAGGCCCAGCACTCCCGGATCTGCGAGTGCGTTTCGCGATAAGCCCTGCATGACTGCCCCGGCTGCACCCAGTCCCGCTCCAGCCAGCACTGTTACAACAATCCGCGGCAGACGGTATTCAAACAGGACCATATGATCACGTCCGCTCCCGCCGCCAAACAGTGTATCCAGCACGCGTAGCGGTGGAATACGAATCGTTCCGGTATTCAAACCCAGCACAAGAACAGCAAAGCTGATTCCCACCAATACTAAGCAAACGAGCCAAGCCTTGGTCGTTCTCGTATCCCCTGTCCCTAGAGAGCGACTCACTATAATTCCCTCCTTTCCTTACGAGCGAGAAAGAGGAAAAAAGGTACTCCGATAAAAGACACCATAATTCCAATAGCTAGCTCCTCCGGTGGATTCGCCATTCTCGCTCCCAAATCAGCCAGCACTAGCAGCACGGCTCCCAATAATGCAGACAATGGTACGATCTGGCGATAATCCACACCGATCAGCTTGCGAGCAATATGTGGAACGACCAAGCCTACAAAGCCGATGGCCCCGGCAGCCGATACGGATAGCCCAGCCAGGACCACCACAGTCAGCAACCCCAACAGCCGGATACGCCTGAGATTTAGTCCCAGGTTCAATGCTACCTCATCGCCCATTGAAATCAATGAAATGGAGCGTGCGAGCCCCATAGACCAAGCGATCACAATAAGCAAAATCGGCGCAAGAATCTTAAGCTGCGACCATTTGATTCCGGCAACACCACCCGCATACCAGAAGGATAGATCCTGACTTAGATCAAAATAAATCGCAATTCCCGAAGTCATGGAACCTAACAAGGCTGCTGTCACAGCTCCAGACACCGTTAGTCTCATGGGTGTCAGTCCTCCCGGCGCGGATGCCCCCAGCCCGAATACCAGTAAGGTACTCATCAGTGCCCCCAGGAACGACAATATAATTAACGTCCCATAAGGTAGATCGGGGAAAAAAGCAAAACTCACTGCAACTACAAACATCGCTCCTGCGTTAATGCCCAACACACCTGTATCCCCCAACGGATTGCGTGTAATGCCTTGTATCAGGGAGCCTGCAACCGCCAGGGCAGCCCCAATGATAGCTGCACCGAGTACACGCGGCAATCGCAGCTCATGAATGATCCTGTGTGTCATCAGCGAACGATCATAGTGGAATACTGCCGACCACACCGTGCTTACGGTCAGGTCTTTGGCTCCAAAAGAAATGGCAGCGAATAGGGCCAAGGCCAACAATACAGTAGAAGCTGTAAACAACAACGCCTGCCGAATCCTACCCGCTCGGAGCACCGGACGGGCTACAGAGGCTACTTCAGGTGCGGTCCTCTCTGTCGAAGCTGTATGTTTGTCCATGCTGTCTTTAGACTGCATTCGGTGAGGTCACTCCCTCCATACCTGAAAGCCATCATGGCTCTCATTACGATAACGTCAATGATAATGATTATCAACTTGATACATAATAGCATGTTTCTATGACATTGCAAGCCAAAAACTGTTCCCCCATTAGGAGGAACAGTTTTTAGATATACCTATGTGAGATCGCTGTGAATGATTTCAAGTAATCCGCTATTTAATACGTAGGCCAGCCTGCGGAATCCCATTTCAAATCACTAATCAGCAGCTTTGGATTTCCGCCATCGGTGGCATCATAGGCATGACGCGCAATCACACTGTTGTTATAGACAGATTGTCCGCCCGGCCCCTTCCAGCGATCATTCCCCGCATCCAATATCGTTCCACCGCCGTCCATCATGCTTTTTCCGCTCTTGTCCACATACGGCCCGGTAATACTGGTGGAGCGACCATAAACGATTTTGTAATTACTATTTACGCCTTTGCAGCAGTTATCAATGGAAGCAAACAGATAATAATAGCCGTTGCGGTATGTAACATGCGGTGCTTCCAAACCTCCAGCCGTACGTCTAGCAATAGAATAAATCTGGCCCGTAGGCTTCATCGTATTTTTATCCAGTCGAGTCACTTTCAAGCCCGTATTCCATGAACCGAAGGAAAGCCACGGGTTTCCGGAAGCGTCAATGACCAGATTCGGGTCAATCGCATTATAATCGTCAGAATCCGTTGTACGCAGCACCAGTCCATCATCTCTCCAGCTTCCTGCGCCAATGCTCGTTGCTGAAGTCAAGCCAATGGCCGAAGTACGCGACCCAAAAGTAGAAATGGAATAGTACACCCACACACGTCCATTGTACTTTTGAGCATCCGGTGCCCACACATCATTTGGGGTTTGTTTAGGTACATACGATTTCCACCATGATGGCGGCGACAAGAATATTTGCGGCAATCTGTAAAAATTACGGCCGTCATCTGATCTTTGGACCTGTATTCCCTGTCCTGTGGAGAAAATATACCATGCATTGCCTTCCTTCGTGATGGACGGATCATGTACTGCCACATCGCCTGTTAACGCCCAATGCTCGGCCGATGTGGACGGCACCACGGACAGCAACAAAGCAGCCGAAGTTACGGCAGCAAACGCTGTTCGGGCGAATTTACCCTGTACTGATTTTTTCCATGCTTTCAACATTCTTTCGCACCTCCGAATAAGTATCTTATAATGAGGAATCTGGTGATACGTCTATTACGTTAGTGTTTTCACTTATGAAGTTACACATATATTAACCTATTAACTTCGGTTTTGTAAACGCTTTATTTCAAATAAAAAGAAATTCATAAACTACGCATAACTGTATGAAGAAAATATAGTTCTAGATTGGAATTGTTGATTCCGAATATTTGTTCAAGATAACGTTTTTACTCTTTACTTAACTCCTCGAATACCCTTGTAGATAGATTCGCACAGCTCCGTTGTAAACCTGCCTGACATTCCTTCAAGTGCTGTATTGGTGAACGCTACAACACTAAGCTCCTCACTCGGATCAACAAACCAGGAGTGACCATAGGTACCGCCCATCCGCCATGTTCCCGGCGATTCCGGTGTATTGGCATCCGCTGGGTCTTTAAGCAGCGTGAAACCAAGTCCAAAGCCTCTCCCCGGCCAATAGGGCATCACAAGGTTACCAATTTGATTGGTTGTCATTTCTGCGACAAGAGCCTGAGGCAGAATCGGATTTCCTCCCTGCCGCAAAGCTTCCAGCAGTTTAAGAAAGTCTCCTGCGCTGCCAATCATGCCGGCTCCTCCGGAAGGATAAGCTGTCTTATCGGTAAATCTGTTAGGCGAAAGGAGGAATCCTGCCGTCCCCTCCACGAAAGGAACGGTATCAAAATCCTGCAAGCGCCGGGGCTCTCCAGCGCTGTCTGCGTAAGCCGTGGTCAATCTGTCCGTATCCACGGCCTTGAAATCCGTGTCCATCATGGAAAGCGGATGAGTTACAAGCAACCGTACAGCTTCACTTAGCGGCATTCCTGTAACCTTTTCGATGACCGCTCCGAGCACGTCTGTTGCTATGGAATACCTCCACATTTTCCCCGGCTCATATAGAAGTGGGACAGAAGCGAGTCTTTGCAGATTCTCTTCAAGTGTAATTCCCGCCAGATCCATGCCGTCCGATACCCCGGCAAGCTCATAAGTTCCCTTTTCTTCCTGGAAGAAACGGTAGGTTAAGCCGGCGGTATGGGTCATCAGATGGTGAACGGTCATGGAGGCATATTTTCCGTTTGGCAGTTTGGGACGAAAGGCGGGCAACCATTTTTCCACCAGATCGTTTAACTGCAATCTCCCTTGCGAAATTAATACTAAGGCTGCCGTTGACACGATCGGCTTGGTTACCGAAGCATATCTAAACAAAGCATTCTCCTGCATCGGTCGTTTCTGCTCACGGTTGGCCCAACCAGCAGGTCTGTTGTAAACAAGGTTTCCGCCTAATGCAATTTGGACAACGGTACCCACAATCCTTTTTTCCTCAAGTGTGTGGTCAATTACCTCATTGACGCTTTTATGCAGCAATTCCAGATCTATTTTTCTCATGCTTCTCATCCTCTCCTGCTGTAATTTACTTGATTATTTATAGCAAGTGTGTTTATTATATAAATAATTTCTTCCGTCTTGCATAAAACAAACAAGTTAAATAAAGAAATTTTCGATGATTCTAAAGGTATTTGAAAGAAATAACTTTTAAAACAAAGGAGTCGATTTTTTTGGACGAAATCGATAAAAATATCCTGCTCCATTTGCAGAACCAAGCGAGATTATCAATGACAGATTTAGGAAAGCTGGTGGGACTGTCTCAGCCAGCCGTAACGGAACGTGTAAAACGCATGGAAGAAAAGGGGGTTATCGAGGAATACCGAACCGTCATTTCTTCGCAAAAAGTGGGTAAGCAATGCACAGCCTATATGCTTGTTCGGACCCGGAATTGCTATCCTTTCCTTGATTTTTGTCGTTCATCACCGGAGGTAACGGAATGTTACCGGATAAGCGGAGAGCATAATTATTTATTGAAGGTCCTTACGGAAACAACCCAGGAGCTGGAAGAGTTTGAAAACCGGTGCGATCAATACGGAACCTATACGACTCTGATCGTAATGTCTTCACCGATCGCTTATAAAAATTTCATTGGAGAAACGAATTTGCTTGCATAAGATGTAATTCTCTAATCCCAAAAAAATGAATCCGCCATGCAGCGGATTCATTTTTTTGCTTATGTTACACATACTCATGGATTTCTTTAGGAAGGAAAGCCATGCTTTTTAGCTAGCCAAACTGCAAGCAAAGAGGGAAGCAGCAGGATGATTAATGAGCCCGGAAGAAATCCGGCTCCAAGCAGTTCGAGAAGAAGCCCGCCGATTGCCACATTCCATGCAGTAACCAGCATCGATTGGGCTATATCTGCGCTTTTTCCCCCAGCTTGTGCTATTGCTGTTTGTAGTAAAGTGGCTGCCCCGCCAAACGTAAGCCCCCACGCTGTAACACCAAGAATGATGATTTCAGGTTGATTTATTCCTATTCCTAAGGCTGCAGAAGCCACAGCAAATCCTGTGATGCTGATTAAAACCAGCATTCTTAGAAAACGGTCAATCAGCATGCCTATCACCCAAATGCCGACTACCGAGGTAATTCCGAAAATAAGAAGAACCAAATCCACTCGCTGAGCAAACGCGGTTTCCGCAAGATACGGTGCAATATAAGTGTACAAAATATTATGAGCTAGTACCCATGCCAAAACGACAAACAGAATCGTCCGTACACCGGGAATCAGGAAAACCTTGTGAAAAGGGAGTTGATCACCGGCAGGCTCACCTGCATAATCCGGCACCTTCCAGAGCACCCAGCCAATAAGGGCTGCAGTCAGTAATGATACAGCTCCGAAAATGAGACGCCACCCAGTATATGTTCCGAAAAAAGTACCAAGTGGAACGCCCAGCGCCAATGCCAGCGGGGTGCCGACCATGGCTACGGCCATCGCTCTTCCTTTCAGCGAATCAGGCACCATGCGCCGCGCATAACCGGCCGTCATCCCCCACAGAACACCTGCTGAGATACCTGCGAAGAAACGCGCGACAAGCGTCAGCACATAAACGGAAGATAACGCGGTGATGGTGTTAAATACAAGAAAGCCGATGATGCACAGCAGCAGAAGCGGTCGGCGCCTCCACCCACGGGTAGCCGTTGTCAAAGGAATGGCGGCTAGAAGAGATCCAACCGCATAGAGAGTAACCAATTGTCCGGCAAGAGCTTCTGTGACCCCTAGATCCTGTGCAATTTGCGGCAGTAATCCAGCAGGCAGGCTTTCCGTAAGAATGCAGATGAATCCCGCCATGGCTAAAGCCAGCAACCCGACCCACGGGAGACGTTTGGAAGACGACACATTTGCACCGCCTTTTCTTATAAGAGCAGTGTTTAAGTTCACGAAAAAAATCTCCTTTATTTATTTTTTGCCGCTTAAAAAAGCTTTCGCTTCCGTATAAGCTTATATAAATAAAACACTTTTTTACATGGATGATTAAAGGGGGATGAAGTGAATTAAGAGGAAATTACTTTTATTTTCACGAAAATTCCATGATTTTAAAAGCAAAAATGTAATACAGTAGTTTTCCTTACCCTAGATTAAAAATAGGCGTACCTTATTGCGCCTAACAGTAGTCATTATTATTTTTCGCGAACCAGCTATCCTGCCCGGTAGCTTAATGCCGTTCTCAGTCTAATGGTTTATTTTCTTTTTACAATAACATTGCACATACAAAAAAAAGAGCCCGTAGGCTCCTTGTTAGATTAGCATATTAAACAGATTCTCATTCTTATTCAATTCCGTATATTGAATCCCCTTGCGATTCATCCGTTCAATTAAAGGAAGATAGTCCTCCTTGTGGAACAACTCAATGCCGACCAGCGCCGGGCCATTTTCCTTATCATTCTTTTTCGTATACTCAAACCTTGTGATGTCATCGTCTGGTCCAAGCACATCCTGAAGAAACTCACGCAGTGCCCCCTGCTCTTTGCGGGAAATTAACCATGAAATAATGTTTTAGTCCTTCATAAATCAGGGAGCGTTCCTTAATCTCCTGCATACGATCAATGTCGTTATTGCCACCACTAACGATACAGACTACTGTTTTGCCTTGAATCTGCTCACGATACAGATCAAGTGCTGCTACAGGCAGCGAACCCGCGGGCTCCACAACAATCGCATTTTCATTATACAGCGCCAGAATCGCTGTACATGCCTTGCCTTCCGGTACCTTCACAATATCATCCAAGGTATGTTTACAAATGTCATATGTTAACTGACCCACTCGCTTCACCGCAGCCCCGTCAACAAACTTGTCTATGTGCTCCAGTGTAACGACTTTGTTCAAACGCATCGCTTCCGTCATCGATGCTGCGCCCAAGGGTTCTACACCGATTACTTTGGTGGTCGGATTCACAGTTTTAACATATGTGCCTACGCCTGCCGCCAAACCGCCGCCGCCAATCGTCACGAACATATAGTCCGCAGGTGTATCCAGGCTCTCCATCACTTCCATCGCAATCGTGCCATTGCCTGCAATAATTTTCGGTTGATCGAACGGATGGATAAAGGTCATTTCCTGTTCGCTGCATACCTTCATGGCCTCGTCATAAGCATCGTCAAACGTATCTCCGGTCAAAATGACCTCTACACTGTCTCCGCCAAAGCGACGTACCTGCTTCACCTTCTGATTGGGCGTTGTGCTCGGCATAAATATTTTACCGTGGATGCCAAGCGCGTTACATGAAAAAGCCACACCTTGCGCATGATTACCCGCACTCGCGCACACGATCCCTTTTTCCATTTGCTCAGGAGTTAGGCTGCGGATCATGTTGTAAGCTCCACGGATTTTAAAGGACCGCACAACTTGGAGATCCTCTCGTTTCAGATACACATTACAGTTATATTTGGCCGATAGGACGGCATCCCTCTGTAAAGGTGTACGAACAATCACCTCACGCAGCATATGATGCGCCCGTACAATATCCTCCATGCCAACGGTTGACGCTGTGGCTGGCTCAGTTTTCTGGGTTTCTGTTGGTTCCATAGGTTCTCCACGCTCCGCCTGAATATTTCTGTATTGAGCATTTTGCATAAATCCCAAGAGCGATTTCAAATTCAGTAATATATAGATCGAATCGGTTTAGTTCGTCTATATATTAAACTTTTGAGCGTTAGGAATCGAATTATGCAAAGTGCTGTATTTGAAATCTTTCAAACATCATACCACGTTTACCTATAGCTTGTGCAGTTGATAGTCATGAAAATGAGAATGAAAATCATTGAGTTCATAAAAAAACAGGCCGAGACAATGCCCGACCCGCCTTTCCTGACTCTATACATTTCTTGTCTTCAGTCGACTCATTCAGCACCGCAATGATTATCCTTTCACCCCGCCTGCAGTCATCCCTTCAATAAAGTAACGCTGGAAGAACAGAAACACGACGAGAATCGGCAAAATAGCCAGGACTGAACCGGCAATCAACACATCATAATTGTTGCCATATGGCGTCAGCAGACTGGACAGACCGATTGGCAGTGTCAGCATGTCGTTAGTACGCAATACGATCATCGGCCACAGGAAGTTATTCCAACTGTTCATAGCTTGTAAAATAGCCATTGCCGCAAAGGCAGGTGCCATCAGAGGCATCATAATCCGCACAAAAATACCATACTCTGAACAGCCGTCAACCCGTGCAGCATCCATAAAGTCCTTGGGTACTCCGCTCAAATATTGACGGAAGAAAAAGATCGGAATCGGTGCGACGACAAATGGCAAAATCACACCCCATACCGTATTGATCAGCTTCATACCGATCATGAGTTTGTAAAGTGGCAGCATAATAATTTCTACCGGGATCATCATCACGACCAGCACCAGTGTAAAAATCACATTTTTCAGTCTAAAACGATACATCTCCAGGCCATACCCGACCATCGCCGACAATATTAGACATAACACCGTAAACAAGACGGTAATGACAAGACTATTCCAGTACCATTGAAAATAATCCGTCGTCCCCTGAAAGATGAACGCATAGTTTTTTAAGGACATGATGGCCCACTCCAGCTTGAGATTCAAGCCGTAGCGCAGCAACTCCGTTGATGGCTTGAATGAGGCAAGCGTCACGGCAAATAGCGGAAACAGGGCGAACCCGGCAAACAGAATGAACAGGACAACGAGAAATGCAGATAACGGGCCTTTTTGTTTCTGAGCCATCGCTTAATCCTCCTTCCGAAACATGCCAAAAAATTTGAGCTGGATCAGGTTCAGTACTAATGTGAATACGAGCAATACAATACCCACCGCTGCTCCAAAGCCCATGCTGTTCTGTTCCAGACCTTGGCGATAGAGATAGCCAACGATCGTCAATCCAATATCATTCGGAGAGTTGTTTCCGTTCCACAGCATATAGCTCTCGGTGAACATGGACAATCCGGCATAAATACTGATCGTAAATACGTAGATTGTCACGGGTTTTAGCATAGGAATCGTAATCCGCCAAAATGAATCAAAGCGGCTGGCCCCATCGATCTGAGCAGCTTCATACAACTCGGGAGGAATGTTCTGTAACCCCGACATGTAGTACAGCATGTTTACCCCTAGCCATCTCCATAAGGCCAACACGATCAGCGCTAAAAAGCCGGTGTTCGCATTCATTAGCCATTTGTAAGGCTCAAGACCGAATATCCCCAACAGGGAGTTCATCAGCGAGCCATCCAATTCCCCGAACATGAGTCGGAAGATTGTTCCTGCTACCACCACTGAGGTGAGTGCGGGTATAAACATTACGGAGCGAAACAGCCCTCTACCCGGCATTTTAGGCGAATTTAGCAATACCGCCAGTACCAGTGGCAGAGGAATCAACACGACCAGTGTAAGCAGCGTGTACAGGACACTGTTCAATATTGCTTTTCCAAATGTAGGATTCATTAAATCCTTATAATTTTCCAGGCCAACATAAGTTGTTATCCCTGGCAAGACTTCCTGAAAGCTCATAATGACCGTCGAGATGACCGGATACGCAAAAAACAGCGCAAAGGACAGTAAAAATGGAAGGACAAATACATACGGTGCCGTACGACTGGAATGAATAAAGCGGCTCCATTGGCTTCTGGTCGGACGCTGAGTTTTTGGCGGCTGACCTGTCGGTACATTAGCGTTCGTATGAACGGGCGTTGCCATGAATCTCACTCCCTTTCCTGTTGGGGTCTATCTCAGTTCATCTGCTAGCTCATGCAGCACCGTGGCTGGATCTTCGCCACTCTGTAGTGTCCGATAAAGTATTTTATTACGTACAGCACTGGCGATGTCAGGCGTTTTCGGTCCAATATGCACCGCATTGATTTCATCTTTTACTTCGATCAGCGTATCAAAAATATTGGTTCCGAAATAATCCGTAAATTTATTTTTGGCTTTGGCTTCCGGCATAGTCCACACTTCACTACGGATGGGATCAAACCCTAGTTGCTTCCAAATCTCCACATTCCCTTGCTTGGACAGCTTGGCAAAGGCTAGAAAACGCATCGCCAAATCCTGGTGCTTTGATTGGTTCGTGACTACCGTTCCGGTCCCGCCCATACCTGCTGAGCGATAGCCGCCTTTTTCCCACGCCGGCATCGGTCTAATGATGACTTTTCCTTTCAAGTCAGGCATGTAATCCGTAAAACGTCCCATATACCACATCGGCATCCACACTGAAGCGGCCCCGCCTTTGTTCATAAACCCGTAGTATTCCTCCATATGATGCCCGCCGCCCGGTGCGGGAATAGCGATTTTGTCTTTTATCATTTGTTGGAGAAACTCAAGTGTTTTAATATTGGTTTCGTTATCGAGCGTCAACTCGCCCTTGTCATCCAAAAAATCTGAATTTTGCTGGGAGATCATCGGCCAGTAGCTCCACAGGTCATTGGTCTCCAAGGTCGCCATCGGCTTGCCCGTTTTGGCCAGCACTTGCTTGCCAGCAGCAGCGTAGTCTGCCCAGGTAACGATGGAATCCGGGTCTACCCCCGCCTGATCAATAATCTCTTTATTGTAATACATCACTTCGGCTCCAACGTGAAAGTCAATGCCGTAATACTTACCGTCTTTGCCGTAAATCTGTACTCTGGAAGGCACAATGTTATTGATCTCAGGGTCAATCACCGGATTGAGCGGGACCAATTGCGGTATTCCTTTGAGGAAATTACCAATTTTGTTGACCTCAATATCCGCGATATCCGGCGCTCCCACCCCTGATTGCAACGCAATCGAGAGCTTGCTGTGGTGGTTGTCATAAGGAAATGTATTCGCTTTCAAATTAATCAATTCATCAGGGTGCTGTTGGTTCCATTGGTCAGCCATTTGCAGAAAAAACTTCTCATGCAGTTCATTGAATGTCCATAATACAAGTTCTGTTCCCGGCCCATCCTTTTCATCAGTCTTGAAAGAACAACCTTGCAGCAGTCCAGCCATCAAAACCACCGCCATAAGCATCAAAGCCATGCTTTTTCTTCGCAGCAGCATATCCTTCCCCCTTCGCATGATGAAATCCTAATTCGTAAATGATTGCGCTTTCTTTTATTATTTAACATCAATACAAATTAGTTTACAACAATATTATTCAAAAAAAATTCGTTTTTGTGTAAAATAGATCTCATTGCATTATAGGGGGAAAATGAATTGGATGGGAATATGATGATTTCTGCATAAAAAAACGACCCAACTCCAATTGAAACTCGGAGTTGGGTCGCGCTATGTTAACTACTCTTGCGAATGTGCTGCTTCGTCTTTCACTTCTTCTCGAAATGATCTAATACTTTGTTTACGACGATTATTTTTTTCTTCGATCTGCTGACGCTCCTCATTGCTGATTTCAGAGGAAAATTCGTTTAGATATCCTTCAGCCTCATGAAGATTCTGCAATGTATTCTGAATATTTTGTTGCAAATGCTCCACATTATCTGCTCGATTATCCGGTTTTGCCATCGGTTTGACGCCTCCTAATCATAGAATCGCTCACTAGAGCGCTAAACCGTAGCTTGATCGTTATCGAGTTATTTTATACATTAAAATGCTTTCCAAACCATCGGCCTGCGGCTTCGGCTTCAGTGCGAGTCAATTGATGACCATTGCGTTCCAAGTAGGCTTCTACCTGTGCTCCGGCCCCTTCCAGCAGGGCTTGCAGCTCCTGAGATTCCGCCGCTGGAACAATCGGGTCATTTTCACCGGAAGACAGAAATACAGGGACACCGTTCAAGTCCGGCAGTTCCAGCCCTCGCAATGGCACCATAGCATGATGGAGAATGGCCCCACGCAGCGCTTTTGCATCATGGAAGAGCATACTGGCCGCTATGTTGGCTCCATTGGAATAGCCCAGAGCCACCACGTTGTTACGGTCAAAATCATATTGCTCTGCAGCTGAATCGACAAATTCGCTTAGTTCTTTGGTACGGAATACGAGATCCTCAATGTCGAACACACCCTCTGCCAAACGGCGAAAGAAGCGCGGCATTCCATTTTCCAGCACATTACCTCTCACACCTAACACAGATGCGCCTGGTGCAACCAAATCAGCCAATGGTAGCAAGTCTTGTTCATTCCCGCCGGTACCGTGCAACAGCAAAATAACCGGAGCTTGCGGATCATTTCCTTTACGAAAGACGTGTTTCATATCTATTCCCTCCTCTAATTAACTTTAAATTAAGAATCTTATTTTTGTATAATTTGATTATAGCCCATTTCACTGCTTTATACAAACATAATTGACCTCGTTAATTTTTTCTAAAATGATGTCTTGTTCCATTGACATGTAGTATAGCTTTATTTTACTATGTGATTAGATATTTAGAGAATTATCTAAATACCTAAAGGAGTGAGCAAACTTTGAATGATGCCTTCAAAGCCTTGGCAGATCCGACCCGGCGCAAAATATTGCAGCTTTTGAAAGAGAAAAGCATGAGCGCGGGCGACGTCGCTGAGCATTTTCAAATCAGCAAGCCCAGCATATCCCACCATCTGAATTTGCTGAAGCAGGCGGGGCTTGTGCTGGATGAGCGACAGGGGCAAAGCATTATTTACACCTTGCATACAACAGTTGTGGCGGATGTCATCGGCTGGATGTTCAGTATCGCCCAATCGGATGCCCCTGTAAAACCAACTTCGAATGATATTAAGGATACGGAGGGGTCTGAATGAAGTTCCGAACACGTTGGAGCTTGACGGATGTTTTGACGACTTTGCTTGCCTTATCACCTGCTATAGGCGCTTTACTACTGTATAACCGGCTTCCCGATGTGCTGGCCTCTCATTTTAGCATGGACAATACCGCAGACGGGTATATGAGTAAAAACAGTTCTATTCTCATGCTGGTGCTATTGGGGCTGGTGCCTTTGCTCCTTCGGCTATCCCGCTACATGGACCCCAACAGAGCAAATTTCAAGAAATTTACTAAAGCCTATGAGGTTACGCGTGTAGGCACTTCGCTCATTCTCGCTATAGCCGGTTGGGGAATGCTGCTGTATAACCTGAATTATCGGCTACAGATGCTTACGATCCTTTATGGAGTGCTGGGTCTGATGCTGCTGGTGCTGGGTAATTATATGACTCAGGTACAGCCAAACTATACCTTCGGTATCCGCACGCCATGGACTCTGTCGAATCCGGAGGTATGGCGTAAAACGCACCGTTTGGGCGGACCTATGATGATGCTCGGTGGTGCTTCGGGCTTGGTAGCGGCATGGGTCGATGGAGTGGCGGGCACCGTCATTTTTCTCACCGGGCTGTTTATATCCGTCGTCATTCCTGTACTCTACTCCTTCCTACTGCATCGCAAAATAAATCATCAGTAGGGATAAACAAGGAACCTCCCAAACCACGATAAACGCAGAATGGGAGGTTCTTTGTACATCTACATATTCCATTAGAACAACAGCTTATCGGGATGAGTACCCACACGCTCATCCAGATGAAGACCATTAATTCGGTCAATATCCTCAGTCGTCAGTTCAAAATCGAACAAATCGGCATTTTCGCGGATACGATGCGCGGTAACCGATTTGGGAATCGTCACAATTCCCCGATCCAGATGCCAACGCAAAATAACCTGAGAAGTCGTTTTGCCGTATTTGGCAGCAATCTCAACGATATCTGGCTGCTCCGTCAGTTTCCCCTTCATCAGAGGACTCCACGATTCAAGCTGGATCTGGTGTTCCCGGCAGTATTGATGCAGCTCCTGCTGAGTCAGACGCGGGTGAAGCTCTACCTGATTGATGACAGGTACAATATTACTGTCTTTCAGGAGGTCTTCGAGATGGTGAATTTGGAAGTTGCTTACTCCAATCGCGCGTACGCTTCCTTCTTCATACAGCCGTTCGAACGCCTTCCAAGTTTCCTTGTACTTGTCCTTGCCAGGCCAATGGATAAGGTACAGATCAATGATATCCAGGCCCAACCGCTTGCGGCTTTCCTCGAAAGCACGCAGTGTTGAATCGTAGCCCTGATCTTGATTCCATAGCTTAGTGGTCACAAACAGATTGTCTCTGTCCGCTCCACTGTCACGAATGGCTTGTCCGACCAGTTCCTCATTGCCGTAGATCGCCGCGGTATCAATGTGACGATAACCGACCTCAATAGCTGTTTTGACTGCTTCGTAGACCTCATTGCCTTCCGCCTTGTACGTACCAAAACCAAGCCAAGGCATCTGAACTCCGTTATTTAGTAAAGCTGTATCCGCAATGTTCCCCATGTCTATCTCCTCCTATTCCTAGTTATAAATTATCCAACGGGATGATTACAGTTTAGTCGCATCCTGAAAAGCATTCACTTCAAGCGGAGCAGCCAACAATTCTTTAGCTGCAGCAACAAATGCCTGGAAATGGGCAGACTTGTTATGGAAATCTACAGCAGCAGCATCTTTCCACTCTTCAACCATCGTAAATGCGTTGGGATCATTCAAATCCTGCATTAACGTATAGCGTACATTGCCTTCTTCAGCTTGTGATGCGCTGATCAACCCTTGGGTTTGTTGCAAAAAGGTCTCTCTCTTTTCTGGTAAAACTTTCATATCTGCATGAATAATAATCATAATATTTTCCTCCTCTTATTATGTAACTATTTCTATTATAGACCATTCTTTCGATAGATTAAAAGTGCGGCCGTTTCTGGAATACAGTAAAATGATTCATATTGGGGTGTTTATCCGCTGATCAACTGCTCCTATATTTTGTTTAATGGCGGTGAAGGCATGTGCGTTTTCAGACAAAATTAATGGTATTCATATCCCTTTTAGTGCTAGTCGTTACCGGGCTGTTGGGATTATCCCTGCGTTATATGATTACCTCCGCCTTGTACGAAGAGATTGGGAAAAGGGCACTGACTGTGGCCAATACGCTTGCGGTAGATGCACAGGTCAGGGATGCTCTAGAACAGACCGACACGACGCAATTACGTGTTCGGATCAACGAAGCAGTGAAACCTGTCCAAGCCAGCACCGGCGCTGATTTTATTACGATTGCAGATCGTCATCTCATTCGGCAATGGCATGTTAACCCGGAACGCATCGGGCAGCCTATGATGGACCCGCTGAATAATAAGGTGCTGCAAGGACATTCCTTTATTACGGAATCCACCGGCTCTCTCGGACCGTCACTGCGAGCCAAAACCGCAGTCTATGATGAACAAGGCCGAGCTATCGGACTCGTTTCTGTAGGTTTCCTGATGACAGATGTGGCGCAAAATATTCGTACATACACATATACATGGCTGTGGTTCATGGTAGGCGCGCTAATGATCGGCATATTAGGAAGTCTGGTTATAGCACGACGGGTAAGGCACGAACTGCATGGGCTGGAGCCAGTGGAGATTGGACGTTTGTATCAGGAAAAGCAAGCCATTCTCGAATCCATAGGTGAAGGGATTATCGCGGTTAATAGCAGTGGACAAGTCACACTTGCCAATCCACAAGCCGTCCGTTTGCTTGGTCTTCCTCCGGAAACTAGCCTCTATGGATGCGAGCTTCGTCACTTGGCGGGCGCGGCATATCAGCTGGCAGATGTACTTGCTACAGATTTTATCGAAAAGAATCCTAGCATGAAGCCGGATCAGGAACAAAACGTATTCAATGAGGAAATTGAGATCCAACAACGAGTCGTCGTCGTCAGCCGTGTACCGATCAAGGATCGATTCGGACGAATGCTAGGCACCGTTGCCAGCCTGCGTGACAAAACAGAGCTGCTTCGCATGACGCGGCAGTTGACAGAGGTCAAGGATTATGCGGACGTGTTACGATCACAAACACATGAATATACCAATCGGCTATATCTCATATCCGGCCTGATTCAGTTGGAGTGTTATGACGAAGCAGTGGACTTTATTACTCAGGAATCGGAAGAGTATCGTGTACATAGTTCCGTTTCGTCTTCTCTTTCACCCGATTCAATCATCGCCAGCCTGCTGATCAGCAAGAAAAAACAGGCGTTGGAAAAAGGGATTGTACTCCATTCATATATAAAAGGAGCATTTTCAACCCCGTCTCCTGCGTTGGAGTGGTCGCTTCTTGCTACCATTGCCGGAAACCTGCTGGACAATGCTATGGAAGCAGTTGCAATAGGCTCTATACCTGACGGACAGGTCTGGTTCCGGCTTGAAGAAATGACTGAAGCCATCGTCGTCGAAGTTATGGATAATGGATCGGGTATTTCGGAGGATATCCAGGAAAAACTGTTCGTTAAGGGAGCATCAACTAAAGCAGAGGCAGGACACGGATATGGCCTTGCTCTCGTGCAGGAGTACACCGAACGAATGAGTGGCTCCATAAAAGTACATGAACGGCCTGGTGGAGGTAGCATTTTTGAAGTATACATTCCTTTAATTGACACGAATCATGATGTAAAAGGAGGTTACGGCCATGAATGAGCGGGTATTATCGGACATTGAGGTTCTTATTATTGAAGATGATCCGCGAATTGCGGAGATTAACCGACGATTTATTGAAAAGGTGGACGGGTTCACCGTATGTGCAATAGCAACGAACGAATTTGAGGCGAAGCTTCAACTAGATGTTCTGCGTCCGTCTTTAGCCGTGCTGGATGTTTATTTTCCCGATACGAATGGTCTAACCCTGCTATCGTTCATCAAGCAACACTATCCAAGTACAGATGTCATTATGCTGACTGCCGCCAAAGAAGCTGAAACTGTGGTACAAGCGGTTCGAGCAGGCGTATTTGATTTTATCGTAAAGCCGCTCGTATTCGAGAGATTGCGGGCGACCTTAGAGGAATATGCTCGTTTCCGCCGCCAAGTCACAACATGGCAAGAAGAACACTCTACGGTGGAGCAATCGGAAATTGACCGTCTGCTTCAAAGCGCGGGCACGGGTCGGATGACGGGTAACGGAGTAGGAGAGCTATGGGCCAAAGGCATTGATAAAGTCACTTGCGAAAAGGTGCTTGATCTCCTGAACCGACGAGGTGAGGTAACTACGGGTACAGTGGGAATTGAGCTAGGTATGAGCCGATCTACCGCCAGAAGGTATCTGGAATATTTAGTGGAAAGTGGCGATGCTCACCACGATCAGGTATACGGAACTGTCGGCAGACCGGAGCGTATCTATCGCAGACGGCAGGAAAATGCATAAACCACCAATTCATACGTCTGGTCTCTTCCATCCTCTCATCTCGCTTGTGATTTTAATGAACTTAATTCTCATAATAGGCTAAAACGGTTTAAATGATCACATTATTTACGTCCCCTTTCCCGGTTGCTAGAATGGTCAACAGTTAGTTAATTGATAATGATTATCAGTTTCTCTGGTAAGCATATTTGGAACGGGGGACAACATATGGCAACACCGAAACAGCCACTACGCACAGGCGTGCTGCTTGCAGCGATTCTGGTACTACTGACAGCCGTTATGGCGGGATGTGGAGGCCAGTCACAAAATAATAACGCAGCAGCACCTCAAACCACAGGCGACACTCGAACGATCAAACATGAGATGGGAAAAACCAAAGTTACAGGCAAACCCAAAAGAATTGTGACGTTGGAATTCTCTTTTGTCGATGCTGCTACCCAACTGGGCGTGATGCCTGTCGGCATAGCTCAGGAAAATGATGATGATATCGATGGGCTGCTTGGCAAAAGAATCGACTTTACACCTGTCGGCACACGCAAACAGCCGAACCTGGAAACGATCAGCTCTTTGAAGCCCGATTTGATTATTGCTGATCTGAACCGTCATAAGAGCATTTACAAAGAACTAAGTGAGATTGCTCCTACCATTGTTCTAAAGAGCCGCAATTCCTCTTATGAGCAAAACCTGGCATCCTTCGGCGTTATCGCTGACGCGTTGGGTGAGAAGGAAAAGGGTGAGCAAATTCTCGCAGCACATAAAGCTACAATGGCAAAGCTGAAAGAAGGCATCCAAGCTGGTGAGTCACGTAGCGTATTGCTTGGGGTATTTCGTTCTGATTCACTATCGGCTCACGGCGCTTCATCTTTTGATGGACAACTGCTGGAGCAAGCAGGCATCCACAATGCCCTTCAAAATACAAGCGAGCCTACAGTCAAGCTGACACTGGAGCAGATTGCACAAGCTGATCCGGACGTGATCTTCTTAGTGGAAGCCGATGAGAAGCTGCTTGCAGAATGGAAGCAAAATCCGTTATGGCAAAACATTACGGCCGTGAAAAAAGGGGAAGTTTACGAAGTAAACCGGGCACTGTGGACCCGGTACCGTGGACTCGGCTCTGCCGAGAAAATACTGGAGCAAGCGATTTCGCTTCTGTATCCCGCGCAAACTAAAGGAGACGGCTCCCGTTGATCGGACAAGCCTTACGCGACCGGCTAAATAAGCCGGTCTTCTTTGCACTTCTATTCGCGCTGCTGGCTGGACTATTGCTGAGCGTGGCGATTGGCCCAGTCAGGATGGACATCCCCACCATGCTGACTGCACTATTCACCGAGCATCCGTCCAAGGATCAGCTCATTATCTTGACGATACGCCTGCCACGTGCCGTCATTGGTCTGATCGTCGGCGCCGGGCTTGCCGTGGCCGGAGCGCTGATGCAGGCCATCACACGCAACCCGCTGGCTTCGCCACAGGTATTTGGGGTCAGCTCTGGCGCTTCGCTGGCTGTCGTCCTGTCGGTCGTGCTGCTGCCCAATATCGGGTCGTCCGGCAGCATTTATTTTGCTTTTGCCGGAGCGATCGCAGGTGGCTCCTTCGTATATGCGCTGGCCGGAACGGCGGGCATGACGCCAGTCAAGCTGGCTCTTGCCGGGATGGCTGTGCATCTGCTGCTGGCCTCTGTCACTCAGGGACTGCTCGTGTTCAACGAGCAAATATCCGATGTACTGTATTGGCTCGCCGGAGCCATCGACGGGTCTACTTGGGCCGACACGCGTCTGGTGCTGCCATGGTTCGCCGTCGGTATGATCCTTGCACTGGCGCTGGCCCCCTCGCTATCTGTGCTTAGCCTCGGTACAGAGGTCGCACAAGGACTGGGGCAAAACGTACGTCTTGTCCGCTTGCTGGCCTCGGTTTCAGTTATTATGCTGGCAGGCTCTGCTGTAGCGGTAGCCGGGGCCATCGGCTTTGTGGGTCTGATGGTGCCGAATATCATTAAGGTATTTACAGGCGACAATTACAAACGGGTCATCCCCCTGTCTGCAATCTGCGGAGCTCTGCTGCTGACATATGCGGACGTGCTTGGACGATTTATTGCCTTTCCTTATGAATCGCCCGTTGGTATTGTAACCGCGCTGGTGGGTGCGCCCTTCTTTTTATATCTGGCGCACAAGAACGGGAGGGCTTCACGATGAAAAAGCTGTGGATTTTACTCGTGATAATGATGGGTGTTTCCTTTATAGCTATCGGCGTGGGCAGCACCTACATTACGCCCGCTGAGCTGATCACGGCGCTGACTAACCGAAATGCCTCTTCCTGGTTCATCGTTCACCATTATCGACTGCCTCGTGACCTGCTGGCCATCATGGCCGGTGCTGGTCTTGCTGTAGCCGGCGTGCTACTGCAAGGCATGATTCGCAACCCACTGGCTTCGCCGGATGTGGTGGGTGTATCCAAGGGAGCCGGCTTTGCTGCGGTTCTCGTCATCGTGCTGCTCCCCTCATCCCCGGTGGCGCTACTGCCTGTCGCTGCCTTTGTGGGTGCCGGGTTAGCTGCACTACTGCTCGTACAGCTTTCGATGAGGGGAGGCATGCGTCCTAATATGCTAGCCTTAACCGGGCTGGCGGTAGGTGCTATCTTCCAGGCTGCGACCGATTATATTCTGGTCAAATATCCACTCGAAGCCAGCGATACGCTGACTTGGCTAGCTGGAAGCTTGTGGGGCAAAGGCTGGGATGAAGTATATGGGCTTTTGCCATGGTTAATTGTATTGCTGCCTCTCGCCTATACACTACAGCACAAGCTGGATATTATGAGTCTGGATGAGGAAAGCTCCGCTGGTTTGGGACTTAGCGTGAAGCGTATGCGCACAGGACTGCTGGCCGTATCTGTGGCCTTAGCTGCTGCCTGTGTTGCTGCCATCGGCTCCATCGGCTTTATAGGGCTGCTGGCACCACATCTGGCACGGCGATTGTTTGGTAATCGCCACCGCTATCTATTGCCCGGCGCAGCCATGATCGGTGCCCTGATCCTCGTCCTTGCCGATGCGCTCGGACGGGGGCTGAAGCCGCCGCTCGAAATCCCCGCCGGCATAGTGACAGCCGTAATTGGCGCGCCCTATTTCCTGTATCTCTTGCTGCGGGAACGCAAACAAAAAAGCAGCGGATAAGGAAACCTGTACACCGATCCGCTGATTGGTTTCTTTTCTAAACGATTCATCGTACAGTAACTTCGATATGCATTCCACACACAAGATTTCATTATTCGTCATATTGTCAGACAACATAAAAAAAGAGAGTCAGCCTGTATATAACACAGGCTGACTCTCCTCACCCCTCAACACTTACGCTGGATAGGGTACTTCTGTTCCATTTAAAATGAGGTGCATCCGAATTTCCGCTTTTAGGGAATCAGATACTGCACAATATTTTTCCTTACCCATCTGAATCGCTTTCCATACGCGGTAATCTGGAATATCTCCATCTACGTGGAATGTCAGATCAATCGCTGTAAATCCTGTTGGCATTTGCTCCTTGCGCGTACCTTCTGCATCAATATCAATTCGCTGAATGTCTGACAAAAAACGATCCAAAATCATCGTAATATCAATACCGATACATCCCGCCAGACCTGCAAGCAGCAGTTCCATCGGTGTCATCCCTTTACCATCGCCGCCATAAGCCGCCGTAGCATCCATCCCTACGGAATAACCGGATGGTCCTTCCGATGTAAATGCGCGTTTGCCGTGCCAAGTTGTAGATACTTTCATAATCAATTGCCTTCTTTCCATCTTAATAATCTATGATTCATCCTCTAACTTAAAACTCGCTAATTTGACGCAAAAACTTTTGTGTCCTCTCATGCTGGGGAGCATCAAAAAATGCCTGTGGTGCAGCTTCTTCCACAATGATACCGTCCGCCATAAATACAACCTTGTCTGCCACCTCGCGGGCAAATTTCATCTCATGCGTCACGACGACCATCGTCATTCCATCTTGAGCCAACTCCCGCATAACCCCCAGCACCTCACCCACGAGTTCGGGATCAAGCGCCGATGTCGGCTCATCGAACAGCATAATCGCCGGGTCCATCGCCAGTGCACGTGCAATAGCTACCCGTTGCTGCTGTCCACCGGACAGACGAGATGGATGTACATCCTGCTTATCCAGTAACCCCACCCGCTTCAGCAGCTGTTGTCCGATAGACATAGCCTTGTCGCGCGGCATTTTCTTAACTGTCAGCAGTCCTTCAATCACATTGCCGATAGCTGTTTTGTGCGGATACAGATTGAATTGCTGGAACACCATCCCCGTCTGCTTGCGAATATCACGAATGGCTGCTTGGCGGGCACGAACAGGAGCCATAGCATCAACCTCAATCCCGTTCACCTCAAACTTGCCAGAAGACAACTCTTCCAGTCCGTTCAGGCAACGCAGCAGGGTACTTTTACCTGAACCGCTGGGACCGAGCAATACGACGATTTCACGAGCGGCAACCTGAAAATCAATGCTTTTCAGAACCTCTACCTGTCCGAATCGTTTACCTAATCCGTTTGTTGTTATCATCATCTATCATCTCCACCTTAATAAGCTCGAGCCAGACGCTTTTCCACCCGCTCCAGTATAGCGGAGAATCCAATGCTCATAATCCAGTACATCAGGGCAATTTCGAGCAGAAACGGCATGTAGCGCAAATACTGCGCCTGTAAAAGCTGTGCCTGTCGCATCAATTCACTAACCCCGATAACCGACACAAGCGACGTTTCTTTAAGCATACCCACGAACGTATTCCCCATCGGTGCAATTGCAATGCGCAACGCCTGTGGAAGAATGATACGCCACATCGTTTGACCAGGCGACATTCCCGTCGCATAAGCAGCCTCGGTCTGTCCCTGTGGTACGGCTAAAATAGCTCCACGGAACGTCTCCGATAAGTACGCCCCTGTATTAATACTAAGCGCGAGACAAGCAGCCGTTAACGATCCGAAAGATATTCCGTAATCATCCAGACCATAATAAATGACCGCAATCTGCACCAAAACCGGCGTTCCCCGGATGATCGATACATACATACGAGCCAGCCACCGAACAGGTCGATTCCCCTTCAAGCGCGCTACAGCAACAATCAAACCAATAATTAAACCAAACAGCATAGAAACAATCGTTATATACAGCGTATAATAAGCGCCCTTCAATAAAAAAGGGACGTTCTCCCACATTAATTCTAGCATCAATTATATTCCCTTCTTTCAGACGAGTGGCCCCATGTCAGCATAAAAGCCAAGACTGGAGCCAGACGCCTGTAACAGGCTTACGTTATTCTTTTGGCTCCTCGCCAAACCATTTTTTGAAAATTGTTTTGTAAGTGCCGTCTTCCTTCATTTCCTTCAGAGCCTTGTTCAAGGCTTCCTTGAGCTCAGGAGTTTTCTGGTTAATGGCTACAGCTGCTAGGTCTGATTTAATCGGCTCGCCTACGGCTTTAATTTGGAACCCGTTTTTGTCGATAATGGGTTTGAGAGCATATAGATTGTTAATGGTTGCATCAATACGACCAGAGTTTAGATCCTTCAATGAAGTAATGACATCATCATATGTTTTGATCTCAAAATCGCCTACCTTTGGCAGCACTTCGTTGCGCAGATAAGATTCATCATTTGTCCCCAAGCCGACACCAATGGTTTTGCCTTTAAAGTCTTCCAACTTCGTAATGTCATTTGTTTTGCTATTCACGATAATATTCACATTATTGGTGATATAGGGATCTGTGAAGTCAATGGCCTTCTTGCGATCCTCTGTAATCGCAACCTGGCTAACCACTGCATCGAATTTTTTCTTTTGCAGACTTGGAATCAATCCCGAAAATTCTTGGGCCGTGAATTCCGCTTTTACTCCAATCCGTTTCGCCAACTCTTTGGCAATATCCACATCAAACCCGTCCAACTCCTTGTTGTCGTTCAAGAAATTGTACGGTGGGTAAGTGCCCATCATGCCTACCTTCATTACACCGGCCTTCTTGATGGCTTCGAGCTGATTGGCGGCTGCTTCATTATTGCTGCCCGTTCCAGTTCCGGTATTGGAAGCTTCCTGTTTGGTACCGCAAGCGCTCAGCACAAGGCTGAACAATGCCAGAGCCATGAGTGTGGTCACCAAGAATCCTTTTTTACGTGTTTTCATGTATCGTTCTCTCCTGTCTAGATGTAAATGTTTAAGTTTGTATGTGTAATTTGGCTATATTATTTGTTGCATACTACTCATTCATGCGATGTTGACCGTCTAGCTTTGACCTAATAGTCCGTAAAATTCAAAATTAGCAGCCTCTTCTGCCAATCTTGTAGCGGATACCTGCTTGATGTGGTCATGTGTTCCCTCTGAACCGAATAACCAGCGTATAATGATCCCTTCGATCATGCTCATGAGTAGTGCTGCCCTTAATTCGACATCTAATTCGGCAGGCAACATGTTCAGCTCGATCGCTCTCTCCATATTGCGCCTGAATGCAAGCTCCATTGCAGTCCTGGTCTCACGGATACTCTGCCGTACGGGTTCATCGACACCACTGCCGATCAGCAGCAAACCCATCAGATAACGGTTCTCCAATGCAAAATGAAATAACCGAACAAACAGCGCTTCCGATGCCTTGACCATATCAGCCAGCGTTCCTGCATCACGGCGATACCCCTGCCCGATCGCTGACAAAAGCTGTTCACGGCCTGTAGCGATAATCTCCAGCGCCAGAGCCTCTTTACTTTTAAAATGCCAATAAAATGTGCCTTGAGCTACTCCTGCCTCCACCACAATATCTGAAATCTTCGTTTGGTGGTAACCCTGCTCAGCAAACCGCTTTAACGCAATGTGAAGAAGCTGAGTCCTGCGGTCTTTTTCTTCTCCCCCGTGATTAACAGGTGAGTCATTCGAAAGGGTTTTGGATTGCTTCGCCTTGCGTGGCTGCATGGGTTTCCTCCTCCCGATTGATCAGTCAGTCAGTTTTGTATTTTTAATCCTATAGGATAAGTATACTTTTGTCAAACGAAAAAAGAGAACCTCCGCAGAGGTCCTCTTATCCTATATATTGCTGTTATAGCAATGCTTTTGCCGCAATGTCTGTACGGTTTTGCTTGCCTTCAAAGGTAATACGAGCCGCCTGCTCGTAAGCTTTGTCCCGTGCCTCGGCAATGTCACGTCCCAAACCAACCACGCCTAATACGCGTCCGCCGTTCGTTACCCACTCACCCTGTTCGTTGATATCTGTGCCGGCATGGAATACGATGGCTTCATCTGCCTGATCCAATCCTTGGATAGGTATCCCTTTGGCGTAAGCTGCGGGATAACCTCCGGATGCCAGCACCACACACACCGCGGCCTCATCCTTCCACTCGATCTCCACCTGATCCAGCGTGCCGTTCACGGCAGCGAGAAAAATATCAAGTAAGTCGGATTTTAGTCGAGGCAACACGACTTGTGTTTCTGGATCACCAAAACGTGCATTAAATTCAATCGTCTTCGGCTTGCCGTCCGGCGAAATCATCAGCCCGGCGAATAAGACACCCCGGAACGGACGCCCTTCAGCAACCATCACCTTGGCCGTCGGCTTAATAATCGTCTCAATGGCTTCCTCAATAATAGAATCGGCTATGTGGGGCAACGGGGAGTACGTGCCCATGCCACCTGTGTTCGGTCCCTTGTCACCATCAAAAACCGGCTTGTGATCTTGGGCCGCTGCCATCGGGCGAACCGTTTCCCCATCCACAAAGGAGAGAATCGACATTTCCTGTCCAGCGAGGAACTCCTCGATCACGACCTGTGCACCCGCTTCACCAAAAACCTTCGCTACCATAATATCGGACAGCGCCTTTTCCGCTTCCTCCATCGAGTAAGCAACTGTCACGCCTTTGCCTGCTGCCAATCCGTCCGCCTTAATGACCACCGGAATAGACTGTTCCTTCAAATAGGCATGTGCTTCCTCATAGGTATAAAACTTGCGGTAAGTTGCTGTCGGAATTTGATATTTGTGCAGCAAATCCTTCATGAAGATTTTACTGCCTTCAATTTCCGCTGCATTTTTACGCGGTCCGAATACTGGAATGCCCTTCGCTTCAAATGCATCCACAATGCCGTCTGCCAGCGGATCATCGGGACCTACTACGACAAGTCCGACTTTTTTGGATTCCGCCAGTTCTGTCAGCGCGTCAAACTCACTCACCGGAATCGGCACACACTCCGCTAATTGTCCGATGCCAGCATTACCTGGCGCACAATAGATTTGTCCGGCCTTGGGGCTTTTCTTCAGCGCCCACACAATTGCATGTTCGCGGCCGCCCCCTCCGATAACCAAAATATCCATTCAGGTGATTCCTCCCGCCCCATTATGATCGTTCAGGTGTGCTGCATCCACAACTCACACAACTTAGTGCTTGAAATGACGTACGCCTGTAAAGACCATAGCAATGCCATATTCGTTAGCAACCTTGATAGATTCCTCATCTTTAATGGAACCGCCCGGCTGAATGACTGCTGTAATGCCTGCTTTAGCTGCCAACTCCAGCGTATCGCCCATCGGGAAAAATGCATCCGATGCCAATACGGCACCTTTTGCTTTGTCACCGGCCTGCTCGATCGCAATCTTGGCTGCTCCGACACGGTTCATTTGTCCTGCGCCTACGCCAATAGTCATATTATCTGCCGCCAGTACGATAGCGTTGGATTTCACATGTTTGACCACTTTCCAGCTAAACAAAAGTTGTTTCAGTTCCTCCTCGGATGGCGTACGCTCTGTTACAACCGTAAGTGCATCCGGGTCCACAGCATGAACGTCATTTTGCTGAACAACCATGCCGCCTTCAATGGAAGTCACGACGAAACGGCTCTTCGCCTCAGATGGGGAAAGCTCACCCAGATCAAGCAAACGGATATTTTTCTTTTTCGTTAAAATCTCCAATGCTTCTTTCGTGAAGCCCGGTGCCAGTACAATTTCCAAAAAGATTTCACTCAGCTTATTTGCTGTATCGCCGTCAATAATCCGGTTAGCCGCGACAATGCCGCCAAAAATCGATGTTGGATCTGCTGCGTAAGCTTTGCTGTACGCTTCATAAATACTGCCGCCAATTCCCACACCGCAAGGATTCATATGCTTAACTGCAACTACTGTCGGCTCGCTGAATTCTTTGACGATTTGCAGGGCTGCATTCGCATCATTGATATTATTGTAAGACAACTCTTTACCGTGAAGTTGCTTCGCTGTTGTTAGTGTACCCTTGGCCGCCAAAGGCTCACGATAAAATGCCGCCTGTTGATGGGGATTTTCGCCATAACGCAAATCCTGAATTTTTTCATAGGTTACAGTGTAACGCTCAGGCAGAGGATCACCTGTCACATTCGACAAGTAATCGGAAATCAAAGCGTCGTATGACGCCGTATGACGGAACACTTTTGCAGCCAAACGCTTACGAGTATTTAGCTCCGTGTCGCCATCCTTACGTATTTCCTCCAGTACAGTGCTATAGTCATCCGCATCGACCACTACACTGACAAAAGCATGGTTTTTTGCCGCAGAACGAAGCATTGTTGGTCCGCCGATGTCAATATTTTCAATCGCGTCTTCATAGGTTACACCGGGTTTGGCGATCGTTTCCGCAAAAGGATACAGGTTCACAACGACCAGATCGATATAATCCAATCCAAGCTCCTTCATCTGGCGCTGATGCTCTTCATTATCCCGAACAGCCAGCAAACCGCTGTGCACCGCAGGGTGGAGTGTTTTAACACGTCCATCCATAATTTCTGGAAATCCCGTTACCTCTGAAATACCGATGACAGGAATGCCCTCCTTCGACAGCAAGCTGCTCGTTCCCCCTGTCGAAACGATCTCCACACCTAATTTGGACAACTCGCGACAAAACTCCACGATTCCCCGTTTATCTGATACGCTGACGAGCGCTCTTTTAATACTCACCCTGTCTCCTCCTTTAGCTCTTTCAGAATTTTGCAAATTTCTCTTCAATCAATTTATTTCCCGAGAAATATCGGAAAATGCCTGTACAGTATCCTTGTTAGGACAATGATATGACAAATTACAGTTATCTTTAGAGAAGTGAGCTCACCTTGCGGCCATTCAATTGGATTTTGCCTTGAGCCAGTCTACCAACTACCTCTGGATATAGCTGACGTTCCACGGATTGAATGGCTGCGGATAAGGATTCCGCTGTATCATGATCGTGAACTTCTACGACACGTTGGGCAATAATCGCACCAGTGTCCATCCCGCCGTCCACAAAATGGACGGTGACCCCGCTTACCTTGACCCCATAGGCCAATGCCTGTCCAACAGCATCTTTCCCTGGAAATGCCGGAAGCAGTGACGGATGAATATTGATGATTTTCCCAGCGTAGGCATCAACCATGACACTGGAAAGCAAACGCATATAGCCTGCTAACACGATGAGGTCAATCGATTTCTGCTCCAGCAAAGCCACCAATTCACGCTCATAGTCTTCTCGGGCAGGATATTCCTTAGGGCGAAAAGTATGACAAGCAATTCCAGCTTTCTGTGCTCTAGCTACAGCCGGAGCCGCAGGCTTGTCACAGATAAGTAGTTCTACCGAGGCGCCGCCCAGTTCACCCCGTGCGGCCGCATCCACCAAAGCCTGAAAGTTCGTCCCTTCGCCTGATGCAAAAACAGCAATCCGGTAATTGCCCATTATACCTCGGCTCCCGTAAAGGTCACGATCGAGCTGCCTTCCGTTACTTTTCCGATCACATACGCAGCTTCACCCTGTTCCTTCAGAACTTCCAATGCAGTCTGTGCGTGCTCTGCCTCAACAACGATCACCATTCCAATCCCCATATTGAAGGTCGTGAACATGTCTTTGTTAGAAATTTCGCCCTTTTCCTGCATGAGCTGGAAGATCGGCAGAATTGGCCATGTGCCATACTGTATATCTACATTGACGTGATCCGGTAATACTCTAGGGATATTTTCAATAAAACCGCCACCAGTGATATGCGCCATACCTTTTACTTTTACCTTGTCCAGCAATGCCAACACAGATTTCACATAAATTTTCGTTGGCTCCAGCAGTACATCGCCCAGTTTGCCGTTCAAGCCTTCGATTTCATCATGCAAATCATAGCCTTGCTGTTCCAATAACAGCTTGCGAACCAGTGAGAAGCCGTTACTATGGACACCACTGGAAGCCAGTCCGATTACGGTATCTCCAGGAACAATGGAACTGCCGTTAATGATTTTGCTTTTATCTACAATCCCTACGGTGAATCCAGCAATATCATATTCGCCCTCACTGTACATCCCCGGCATTTCTGCGGTTTCGCCGCCGACCAACGCACACCCCGACTGGTGGCAGCCCTCCGCGATTCCAGCGACTATAGCTTCAATCTTCTCGGGCACAACCTTGTCACAAGCAAGGTAATCTAGAAAAAAGAGAGGTTCTGCACCTCCGACGACAATATCGTTTACGCACATCGCAACTGCATCAATGCCAATGGTGTCATGACGATCCATTGCAAAGGCAAGCTTCAGCTTCGTGCCGACACCATCGGTACCGGAAACGAGTACAGGCTCTTCATACTTATCTTTATTCAGGCCGAACAACGCACCGAATCCGCCCAAGTCCGTGAGCACTTCCGGACGGAAGGTACGTTTAACGTGCTTTTTCATCCGTTCTACTGCTTCATTACCGGCAGCGATATCTACCCCTGCGTTTTTGTATGCTTCGGACATTCATGAACACTCCTTCAAATGATTGACCCTCCTAAGTCCTCCCTAGCAGGAGGATTCCATGGGGCTGCTCCCCCTGGACCCCTCAAGAGTCGGTCAGATGCGTAGGATTGGGTGCTGCTTGGTGGTGGTTCGTGCTGAGCGTCGCGTGTTTTCCATTGTGAGTTGCGGGTCTTCCCGTAATTCACAAGGACACGCTTTGATGCGTGGCCGCCTTTGGTAGTGACGGCGGCAAGGGCACGTCCCGGACTGTTTGCTTCGCAAAGGCGGGGACGTGCCCGGCCAAAGAAGTGAGCAGCGCCAACGGGCGGCTTACTTCTTTGGCCCTTGAGGCAGGCAGCTTCCGCCCTGCCTGCTGCCTGAGCCTCGCTTCGCTGGCTCACAGGCGGCTTTACAAGCCGCCTGTTAAAAACTCATGGCATGAAATAGTTATGCCATGAGTTTTTAACAGCCTTACCTCTTCTCTTCCCCGTGGGAACAGAAGAGGTACAGGCACTGCTGCAAAATGCTGAACACCTGAGGAACGCAGCGGGTGGAAGGATTCTGGAGAAGCGAAAGCGTTCGCCGACGGATTCCTACCCTGTAAGGGGTTATTTCAATCCCGGAATCTGGCGGCAACAGCGATCGTAAGAACCTTGCACACGCGGAGTGGTCTCCTCAGAACCGCCATCCCATGCCTCCATGCACCTCTGTACCTCTTTTGTTCCTATATTAACAACTACACCCGAACTTTTCTTCGCCTTTAAAATCTACCTGTGTCGGATAATCATTATCGAAACAAGCCAGGCACAAACCGCCCTTGTAATCCTGTTCGTTATGTCCGCCTACCGCGGCAATCAATCCCTCTGCGCTCATAAAATAGAGCGAATCGGCGTTAATCTCTTGCCGAATTTCCTCCACGGTTTTGGACGAAGCGATCAGTTCCCGACGGTCCGGTGTGTCGATACCGTAGAAGCACGGGTTTTTGAAAGGCGGTGAGGTAATTCGTACATGTACTTCCAAAGCGCCCGCATCCCGCAGCATATTTACGATTCGACGAGATGTGGTGCCCCGAACGATAGAGTCGTCGATCATAATGACCCGTTTACCTTCAACAACACGGCGTACGGCGCTCAGCTTCATTTTCACACCCTGCTCGCGCAGCTCCTGACTCGGTTGAATAAAGGTACGTCCAGTGTATTTATTTTTAATCATGCCCAGCTCATAGGGAATACCTGTTTGTTCTGCATAACCAATTGCAGCCGATATGCTGGAATCCGGTACACCGGTAACCAAATCTGCATCGACAAAAGCCTCTAGCGCCATCTGGCTGCCCATTCGTTTGCGTGCTGCATGAAGATTAGAACCATTCAAGTCACTGTCAGGACGAGCAAAATAAATATACTCCATCGCACACAGCGCTTTACGCTGCTTATCTTCCGTATAACGGTCTTCGTGCAGTCCGTTTTTATCCAGAACTAGCAGTTCACCTGGCTCGATATCGCGCAACAGTTCTGCACCAATGGTTTCCAAGGCACAAGACTCGGATGCAAACAAATAAGCATCGCCCAATCTGCCCATCGTCAATGGACGCAAGCCGTTGGGATCAGAAGCCACAAGCAGCTTGTCATTGGTCATAATAAGGAAAGCAAACCCACCGACAATACGCTTTAATGCATCCTTGGCAGCCTCCACTAAATCCTTGGACGACCGAGCGATCAAATGTGCTACTACTTCGGTATCGCTGGTTGTTTGAAAAATAGACCCACCCTGCTCCAGTTCATGCCGAATTTGCAAAGCATTTACGATATTTCCGTTCGTCGCTACCGCCAAATCACCATCACGATACTTGAACACCAAAGGCTGTGCATTCGTCAGCTTACTGTCTCCACTTGTCGAATAGCGCACATGTCCTATGGCAATATCGCCTGTCAACGAAGCCATTAAGTCTTTATTAAATACTTCTTTGACAAGTCCCATTCCACGATGATAATGGAATTCGTCTCCACTGCTCACACAGATCCCTGCACTTTCTTCACCACGATGCTGAAGCGCGTGCAAGCCGTAATAGGCTAGGGAAGCGGCATCGGAGTGTCTGTACACCCCGAATACGCCGCATTCCTCTTTTAATTTATCAAACAGCCCCTCTTTACCCGAGCCTTCATTATAATAATCTCCAGTCCACAACGTCCGTGCTGTTATTTCATCAGACATGGAATGACATCCTCCCAGATTTGCTTCAAACTGGCGACTGCCTCGTTCAAAGCGGGTTGTCCGTTCACCTCAACTGTCAATTGTGATCCTTCAACTTTTCCCAATACGGTAACTGGTACTTCCAGTCCACGCAGATGTGCTTCCAGAACAGACGCTTTATCCGGTGATGCAGATAACAAAATGCGGGATTGACTTTCGCTGAATAAAGCATGGTCAGGGCGCAAAGACGTTTCTACGTTAACCTGCGCTCCCAATCCGCCGCTAATTCCAGATTCGGCAAGTGCTACAGCCAAACCGCCCTCTGCCAGATCATGTGCGGATTGTACCAATCCGGCCTGAATCGCTCCTAGTACCGCAGTCAGCAGTTTTTTCTCTACATTCAAATCGAGCTCAGGCGGACGTCCTTCGGATACACCGTGCACGATAGCCTGGAACTCACTGCCTCCTAGCTCAGCCTTCGTCTCTCCCACTAGGAAAATGACATCGCCTTCGGCTTTGAAGCCTTGTGTCGTAATATGATCTGTATCATGTACCAGACCGACCATTCCGACTACAGGCGTCGGATAGATCGAACCTTTGGCATTTTCGTTGTACAAGCTAACGTTGCCCCCGATAACAGGTGTATCCAGTACACGGCAAGCTTCTGCCATACCGTCTACGGCTTTTTCCATTTGCCAGAAAATATCCGGTTTTTCAGGGTTACCAAAGTTCAGATTGTCCGTAATCGCTAAAGGCTCTCCGCCGGAGCATACAATGTTTCGAGCTGCTTCGCTGACTGCAATCCGTCCACCTACCTCAGGGTCCAGATATACATAACGTCCGTTACAGTCCGTAGTCATTGCAAGTCCCTTGCGGGTGCCACGTACGGTCACTACAGCTGCATCCGAACCCGGACGAACGGCCGTACTGGTGCGAACCATGTAATCATATTGCTCGTATACCCATTTCTTGCTAGCTACACTTGGTGAAGATAGCACCTTTTTCAGCGCGCCGTTCAAGTCTGTTACTTCTGCATACCGAAGTGTGTCAATCGCAGCATTTTGCTCATAATAAGCAGGGACTTCGGAAGGCTTGTCATAGATCGGACACTCGTCAACCAGCGCCGTCACTGGCATATCACCCACCACTTCACCGTGATGGAACAAACGCAAACGACCGTCATTCGTCACTTTACCGACCTTGGCACAAATGACGCCCCAACGCTCGAAAATTTCAAGCGCCTGTGCTTCATCCTTAGGCTCAACAACGAACAACATACGCTCCTGTGATTCAGACAGCATCATTTCATAAGGTGTCATGCCCTCTTCACGCTGCGGTACCTGATCCAGGTACAGCTCAAGCCCGTTGCCCGCCTTGCTTGCCATTTCAGCACTGGAGCAGGTAAGTCCCGCTGCGCCCATATCCTGAATACCCAGTACAATACCGCTGTCGATCAGTTCCAGACATGATTCCATAACCAGCTTTTCCATGAATGGGTCGCCTACTTGAACCGCAGTCCGATTCGCTTCGGATTCCTCTGTCAGCTCAACTGATGCGAAAGTTGCTCCATGAATCCCGTCACGTCCTGTTGGTGGGCCTACGTAGAACACCGGGTTACCAACCCCTTTTGCCACACCACGTTGGATTTTATCATGGTCAATCAGTCCAACACACATTGCATTAACCAGCGGATTGCCTTCGTAGCTTTCGTCAAATACAACCTCTCCACCCACGGTCGGAATACCGATACAGTTCCCGTAGCCCGCAATACCCGATACCACATGCTCGAACAAATATTTCACACGATCGCTCTCCAGCTTGCCAAAACGCAGCGAGTTCAAAACGGCAACAGGTCTTGCGCCCATGGAAAAAATATCACGGATGATGCCGCCTACCCCAGTTGCTGCCCCTTGGAAAGGCTCTACAGCGGATGGATGGTTATGACTTTCGATTTTAAATACAACCGCTTGGTTGTCTCCAATATCAACAATCCCTGCTCCTTCACCGGGTCCCATCAGAACTCGCGGTCCGCTCGTCGGGAAACGTCTCAGCAACGGCTTGGAGTTTTTGTAAGCACAATGCTCTGACCACATAACACTGAACACGCCAATCTCCGTATAATTCGGCTGACGCCCCATGAATTCGCAGATCAGCGCATATTCACTGTCCGACACACCCATCTGCTGATACAGTTTATGTTCGGCAATCTGCTCTGCCGTCGGTTCCTTAGCGGACACTTGCTGCGCCATGACGATCCCTCCAAGCATTCAAAATAGATGTAAACATACGTTTGCCGTCATCCGTTCCAAGCAATGCGTCCACTGCGCGTTCCGGGTGGGGCATCATGCCCAGCACGTTACCTTGTTCATTACAAATCCCTGCAATATCCGTCATGGAACCATTGGGATTATCTTTATACGTAAATACGATCTGATTGTTCGCCTGCAAACGAGCCAGCGTCTCATCATCACAGTAATAGTTGCCTTCACCATGTGCGATCGGAATAATGATCTCTTCACCAGCAGCATAATCTCTTGTAAAAGGCGTTTGGTTATTCGCAACCTGCAACACCGTATCACGGCAAAGGAATTTCATCGACAGATTACGGCGCAAAGCTCCTGGCAACAGCCCGGCTTCGGTCAAAATTTGAAAACCGTTGCAAATCCCCAAAATATATTTGCCCTCGGCAGCTGCTTTGGCTACTTCCTTCATCACCGGAGCAAACCTGGAAATCGCACCACACCGCAGATAATCCCCGTAGGAGAAGCCTCCCGGAACAAGAATACAATCGTAAGGTGACAGATCCGTTGCCGTATGCCAAACATAATCGACAGGTTCACCGACCGTGTCCTCTATCGCCTTATAGCAGTCAATATCACAGTTGGAGCCCGGAAAAACCAGAACTGCAAAATTCATGGAATCAGCCCTCCAGTTCGTAGCGGTAGTCTTCAATGACCGTGTTGGCCAACAGCTTTTCACACATCTCGATGACGCGTTTCTCTGCACTCTCGCGGTCTGTTGTATCCAGATTCAGTTCCATATACTTACCAATTCTGACGCTGTCCACTTCTCCGAAACCCATAGAATGCAGTGCGCCTTGCACCGCGACCCCCTGCGGGTCCAAAACGCTTTGCTTTATCGTGACATAGACTGTTGCTTTCATCATGTTCCTTCAGTTCCTCCTCCGAATGAGTGAATCCTATTGGTTGAATTATGATTACTATTTACTGTGCCGTCAGACGCCGCCAAATATCCGTATATCTTGCAGTTGTTTCTTCTACGACCTCAGCAGGCAACGGATCGGGCTTGCTATTCTTGTCCCAACCGGAGGCTGCCAAATAGCTTCGTACCGGCTCCTTGTCCATGCTATCAATCTCAACATCCAGCTCATACTTCTCCTGTGCCCAGAAACGGGATGAATCCGGGGTGAAAATTTCATCAATCAAAATCACCTTACCATCAACAAGTCCAAACTCAAACTTGCAATCCGCTAAAATGATTCCTCGCTTTTCGCAGAAAGCACGCGCAAATTCATACAATGCCAAGCTTTTTTCCTCAAGTTCACCTGTTAGCTCAACCCCGACCAGTTCCTTCATTTGATGAAGGGAAATGTCCTCGTCGTGACCGACATCGTTTTTGGCAGCCGGTGTAAATAGAGGCTTGGGAAAGCGTTCATTCTTACGTAGCCCCTTAGGCAATGGAATACCGTTTACCTCACCGGTCTGTTCATATTGACGCCAGCCGCCTCCGGTAATATATCCGCGCACCACACACTCGATGTCGATGCGTTCAGCCTTCAGCGTGACCATGATCCGATCCTTTAGCAGCTCTTTATTCTGTTCGTCGATGACATGTCCGAGCTTGTTTACATCGGTATGCACGACATGGTTTTCCAGCAGGTCTTTCGTCTGCTCGAACCAGAAAGTACTGAGCTTGTTCAGAACATTCCCCTTTTCCGGTACAGGCGGCTCCAACACATAATCAAAAGCTGAAATCCGATCTGTCACGACAATCAGAAAATGTTCTCCGAGATCATACAACTCACGCACTTTGCCTTTGTACAAAAGCGGCGCATGAATCAGACCTTCGGCGGTAGACAATGACATTTCATTACACCTCTTTCAAAAGAGTATGGCCCCTCCTAAATCGAGCCTTTGCCCCTCCTAAATCCTCCCCTCAGGGAGGACCCCCAGGGCTGCTGCCCTCGGGACTCCCGCAAGGGTTGGCTAATGGGCAAGGTGAGGGCGAGTATTTTGTAGCTATGGTGAAGTGAGCGCGTTTCGCTGGATGAAGGCTTGTTCGCACAAGCCCTCATCCAGCAACGCTTTTACGTTGGTGCGAACGGCTGGCTCAAGGCTTCGCTTCTTGAGCCTGTGCGTGCTCGTGAGGACTGCCGGCTGTTTGCTGCGCAAATTCGGCAACCCCCACGAGCACGTGGTCTGTGATAGAAAAGCAGTGGAACACGCTTTTCTATCGCTCTTGGGAAGGTGCGGCATCTTATGTGCCGCACCTCCCCTAGCTCTGCTCCCACACGAAGGTTGGTGCTGGAAGCAGCGGAGCGGACGGAATCGTTCTGGAGAAGCGTTAGCGCTTGCCTTTGCCCCTGGATTCCAACCTTTGCAGATTTTCCAGGAAACCAGGGGCAACAGCAATCGGAAGAATGATCCGTTCGCGCAGCGGCCTCATCACGCTCCTGAGCCTCTCCCAAGCACCAAACCGTCCTCTACTCCCCTAATCCCAACTTTTTAAAGATCGTATCCACGTTCTTCAAATGCCAAGCCGGGTTGAACGCATCCTCGATTTCATCCGGACTGAGCACGGCAGTAATTTCCGGAGTCGCCTCGACAATTTCGCGGAACTGGCGTTGCTCTTCCCATGCCTGCATCGCACGCGGTTGTACGGTATCGTAAGCTTTTTCACGACTAAAGCCCTTGTCGATCAGCTTCGTCATAATGCGGCCGGAGAATGGTACACCATACGTACGCGCCATATTGCGCTTCATATTTTCAGGGAAGACCGTCAGATTTTTCACGATATTGCCAAAACGGTTCAGCATATAGTTCAACAGCATCGTTGCATCTGGCAGAATGATACGTTCTACAGAAGAATGCGAAATGTCGCGTTCATGCCACAACGTTACGTTCTCATACGCCGATACCATATGCCCACGAATCACACGTGCCAGACCGGAGATGTTTTCACTTCCGATCGGATTGCGTTTATGTGGCATCGCGGAAGATCCTTTTTGACCTTTGGCAAAAGCTTCTTCCACCTCACGGAATTCACTCTTTTGCAATGCACGGACTTCTGTAGCAAACTTGTCCAACGATGTGGCGATCAACGCCAACGTGGCCATGTATTCAGCATGACGGTCGCGCTGGAGCGTTTGTGTAGAAATCGGGGCAGGCTTGGTGCCGAGCTTGCGGCATACGAATTCTTCCACAGCCGGGTCGATGTTGGCGTATGTTCCGACCGCACCGGACATTTTACCGTATTGTACTTGGTCAGCAGCATAGCGGAAACGTTCCAGATTGCGCTTCATTTCCTCGTACCACAAGGCCATTTTCAGTCCAAATGTGGTCGGCTCAGCATGCACTCCATGTGTACGTCCCATCATCGGTGTGTGCTTGTAAGCCAATGCTTTTTCCTTCAAAATTTCAATAAAATTCAGAATATCTCGTTCCAGAATTTCATTCGCCTGCTTTAACAGATAGCCCAGAGCCGTATCAACCACGTCTGTAGAGGTTAGGCCATAATGTACCCATTTGCGCTCGTCGCCAAGACTTTCGGATACCGTGCGGGTAAAAGCAATGACATCATGTCTTGTCTCCTGCTCAATTTCATAGATCCGTTCAATATCAAAGCTTGCATTTTTACGCAGAGCCACGGTATCTTCTTTTGGGATAACCCCTAACTCAGCCCATGCTTCACAGGCACACAGTTCTACTTCCAGCCAAGCTTTAAATTTATTTTCTTCCGTCCAAATCGCTCTCATTTCCGGTCTGCTATAGCGTTCGATCATGACTATTTATTCCCCCAAATATTGGTTTGATCAATCCATTCCAGTGCTTGTTCCGTATCCTGGCACAACAGATTAATATGTCCCATCTTTCGGCCTGGCTTGGCTTCACTTTTTCCATACAAATGCAGCTTTGGTACAACACTCAATCCTTCAGCTTCAGCATCTGATTGTCCGAATCTTCGAATTACGTCCTCCAAATGCTCACCTAGTACATTGACCATCACCACCGGAGTCAGCAGCTTCGTGTTGCCCAGTGGCAAACCACAAATCGCACGTATATGTTGCTCAAATTGCGAGGTGGCGCAACCCTCCATCGTGTAATGGCCGGAGTTATGGGGTCGTGGTGCCAACTCATTAACGTATAATTGTCCGTCTTCGGTGACAAACATCTCCACAGCTAGCAGTCCCACCGCATCCAATGACTCCGCCACAGCCAGCGCCAATTTGCGTGCTTCCTCCTGGACAGCTTCAGGTACGCGTGCGGGTACAATCGACGTGTGCAAAATATTGTTCACGTGGATGTTTTCCGCAGGTGGAAAGGCTTTGGCTTCACCGTTCGTGCTGCGAGCTACAATCACCGAGATTTCGCAGCGAAAACGGATGAACTGTTCCAACACCAGTTCCGCACCGCTTCCAGCCAGTTGCTCGTAGGCATTCGTGGCTTCCTCCGATTGGCGAATGACCACTTGGCCCTTGCCATCATAACCGCCGACTGCTGTTTTGAGCACACACGGCACACCCAGTTCGGCTACCGCTTGAACCATATCGGCAGGACTGCTAATTTCACGATATGGAGCAACAGGAACACCAGCTGCTTCAATAGAACGTTTTTCCCGCAGACGATGCTGTGTCGTGTACAAAAGACTGCTGCCCTGCGGTACACTGGATTCCTGTTCCAAAAGTGCGGCTACACCCGCATCCACATTTTCAAACTCATACGTGATCACGTCACACCGTTCAGCCAGTTCTCTGGCCGCGTGCTCATCATCATAGGCAGCACGGATTTGTTCTGACACCTGTCCACACGGACTATCCGGTGCAGGGTCCAGTGTCACGAAGCGATAGCCTAGGTTAGTTCCTGCCAGTACAAGCATTCTGCCTAATTGTCCGCCTCCCAAAATTCCAATCACTGTGCCAGGAGGGCGAATACGGCCAGCGGATTCACATGCTTCATTCATAGCGAGTCACTGCCTTCCAGTACCTCGTCACGGATACGGTCGCGTCTTGCCACAACCCGCTGACTTATCTTTTCGTCAAAAGCACCTAATATTTGTGCAGCCAGCAACCCTGCGTTGGTAGAGCCTGCCTTACCGATTGCCACAGTGGCGACTGGAATACCACCCGGCATCTGCACAATGGAGAGCAGGGAGTCCAGACCATTCAGAGCCTTCGACTGGACAGGCACACCAATCACTGGCAAGGAGGTCTTCGCAGCTACCATTCCCGGCAGATGTGCAGCCCCACCCGCTCCAGCAATAATGACCTTTAGTCCGCGCCCGGCGGCCTCTTCTGCAAAACGAAACATTAAATCCGGTGTACGATGGGCTGAAACTACTTTTTTCT
Organism: Paenibacillus sp. ICGEB2008; assembly: GCF_000307675.1. NCBI lineage: Bacteria > Bacillati > Bacillota > Bacilli > Caryophanales > Paenibacillaceae > Paenibacillus > Paenibacillus sp. ICGEB2008. The sequence continues at coordinate 8,118 of NZ_AMQU01000007.1, read as the reverse complement.
CATATCCGATTTCAAGCTCGTCCAGCACAGCACATGCATGTTGCATGGTGTCCCAGTCTGATGTGCTGCCCATAATGACAGCGACCTGCACTGACATGTCCTTCACTCCCTGTTTATCAATAAGCGCCAAAAATCCGGCACTCGAAAATAACGTTATTTTCAAGACACCGGACTACGAAAAAACAAACGACAGAGCCTCTTAAAGGCATGCCAAAAGCAAGCCTGTTCCACCGCATCCAATGCGGCTTCAGCCGTATGTCTCCCGTAGTCCGGAAATTTAAGGTTTCCAGGTAGAAACTTCCGGGCCATATCCCCGGCATTATACGAGTCAGGATTGTGCTTACTCCATACCCAACGATATACTTTCCCAGCATAATCGTGATGGATTTCGGCTCCAACATGTGTACCTAATTAAATTGTACCTAAAGTTCATTTTTTATCGACAATACACTTCATAGTTTAACAATTCCCTACACCCTGTGTCAACTTGAAAACGAACATTGTCATAATGATACAATTTAATGTTCGTGTTTAACAAAAACCAAGCCCTTTATATGCATACCTCAGGACTATTGTATTACATTTAGCTATCACTCTACCTACACTGGTAACGGCCAGCAATACATCTTTCCAACAAAAATAAAAAGCCGGCACTTCCTGTACAGGTAGTGATCCGACTTTTGCTTTTTACTTCGTTATTTTACGACCAGCACGGGGATACGTGCATGCTGCACCACATTGTGACTTACGCTACCTAATACAAATTCACGAATACCACCCAATCCGCGACTGCCAATCACAATCACATCGAAGCCATTCTCATTGGCATAATCCAAAATGACTTCGGCCGGCGAACCTTGAATCAGCTCTACCTTGGCGTCTACACCTTGCTCAGCAAGCCGCTTTTTAACTTCATCCGTAGTTTGCTCAGCCAAATCATAATACTCTTTATTCACCGAAGCTGGAATTGGAGCCAAACCTTCGCCCATAAAAATCCGCGGGAAATCGAATGCTGTCACTACCTCAAGCTTCGAGGAGGGTGATGCCTTCACCAATTCAGCCGCCTTCAATAAAGCTTTGTTGGAAGCATCCGAACCGTCATAAGCAAGCAATACTTTTGAAAATAGCATAATACGCACCTCTTCCGAATTCAGTTTGTTAAATCAAAGCCTGAAATTATGTATTCCTGTGGTTGTTCACTTCATACATCATGTAATGGCTGAGAATAGCCTTCTCAATCATCATTAAACTTCCCTATGAGAAGCTAAACTCCCAGCCTTAGCGTAAAAAATACCCATAGAGCAATGCGTTAATGAATAGCAACACAGGAATACCTAATCTGAAGGTCATATGCCGTGTTTTATGGCGTTTGCGGTACATCGCAATGAGTACACCCAATGCGCCCCCGATCAGGGCCAGCAAAAACAACGTCCGTTCAGGTACACGATCACGGTGTTTACGTGCTCTCTTTTTATCTTCCGACATTACCAGATAGCCTACTGCATTAATGAACAGTAGCCATACCAACAAGCCTGTCTGCAATGTCTCTCCTCCTTTTGCACACCGTACCAGTTTCAGGTATTAGGACTTATATAGGGCTCTCTTCTTCATTATAACCTCACCCCTTTTATAGAAACAACGCCTTCTCTGACTGGGAAAACGTTTTTGCGGAAATAGTAACGGTGTATGAGGGCAATTCCCGAGTGCATTTATTTTGTCTTAAAGGAGGAACTACGATGGAAAGCACCCATGAATACGTTGAAAAGCTACGAGAAAATGCAAAAAAGGCAGAACGTAACCGTAAACAAGGAAAAGGAACTCCCAGCGCTAGCTTGCCAACAAAACAGCATAGCAAAAACCCCTGATCATGGAATCTGTATTCAACTGTAGAACCATGTAAATACCGTAAAACATCAACTCCACCTTGTCACTCTCATTAAATGAAATTAAAGGTACACTCAGTTGTTCACCTTTTATCAAAAGCAACAAGCAGACTCCTTATGAGTTTTCTGCTTGTTGTTTTCTTTTATAATTATTTTCCATTTAGCTGTATTTAAAGCGATTACATATATAAAAACGAGTTTTAAAGTTATATTTTCTAACATACATATTGACTAAAAACAATTTTTCACCCTATAATGCGTGATATTAACGTAATTCGACAAAATATTTGTCAGTTAATCTATCATTAATATTTCAAGGTTTAAGATTGGAGAGGAGCTTTATATGACTAACATGAAAAAAATGACAATGATTCCCCTGTTGGCCAGCTTTATTCTCGGAAGTACCTTATGGAGTGGTGGATTTACTGCTAACGCTGCGGCAGCAGCTACAACCAGCACAACGGTATCTACTTCTAACACTACAACTTCAGACAAATCTGAAAATCCACAAACTAATCATTTACCCAATATTAAAATACTAGCCACAGGAGGGACCATTGCAGGGTCATCCTCCGTCAACACGGATACAACCGGCTACAAAGCAGGCGCATTAGGTGTTGAAACCTTAATCAATGCCGTTCCTGAGATGAAAAGTATTGCAAATGTCAGTGGTGAGCAAGTGGTTAACGTGGGTAGCCCCGATGTTAATAATGAAATCCTCTTAAAACTTGCCAAACGCACCAACGAACTGCTTGCCAGAGACGATGTAGACGGTATTGTCATTACCCATGGTACAGATACATTGGAAGAAACGGCATACTTCCTTAACCTTGTCGTTAAGAGCGATAAGCCTGTAGTTGTTGTTGGCTCTATGCGCCCAGCTACTGCCATCAGTGCCGATGGTCCATTCAACCTTTATAATGCTGTAAAAGTTGCCGGAGCTTCGGCCTCCAAAGGCCAAGGTGTACTCGTATTGCTGAACGATCGCATCGGTGCAGCAAGATACATCACAAAAACGAACACAACTGCAGTCGATACGTTCAAGTCTGTGGAGCAGGGCTACCTTGGAGCTGTAGTGGGCGATCAAGTATACTACTACAACAAATCCACTCATAAGCATACGACTTCTTCTGTATTCGACGTCTCTAATCTCACCCAGCTGCCGCAAGTAGATATTCTATACGAGTATCAAAACAACGGTCGCTACCTGTATGATGCTGCCGTAGCAGCTGGCGCCAAGGGCATAGTGGTCGCTGGTTCCGGTAATGGTTCCTTATCCAAGACCTCCTCAGAAGGCGCAGAGGCCGCAGGCAAAAAAGGAGTTATTATTGCCCGCTCCAGCCGCGTAGGAAGTGGAGTTGTGTCCCCATCGACAAAAGACGCAGCATCGAACTTTGTGTCCACCGATTCGCTCAATCCGCAAAAAGCACGGATTTTACTCATGCTCGCTTTGACCCAGACGCATGATGTTAATCAAATTCAATCTTTCTTTAATGAATACTAAGGGCAGTTATTCCAAATCAAATAAATATAACTTCATTATTATAAAAAAGAAGCAGCAGTTACGGTTGACCACCGTACTGCTGCTTCTTTTATGCAAGACAATGTCTGGCACCCATAACGATTACATCTGGAATCCAAACGTCTTGGTCTTATATAGCCATTCGTTTTCCCTTACAGGTAGCATTAAGACTGCTGTTTGGGAATCCCATTCAAGCTTGGAGGATATTTAGCTTGCTTCTCTGGATGAGCAGCGATTTCTTCCTCCAGTATACTTGATTTATTTTGCTGATTATTGATTTTAAGCGGCTTATGTTTGGGCATAAATACTCACCTCCTCGGATTACCATGCCAAGGAGTAAGCTTTTTTATACCGACATACGCCTGCTAATTGTGTAGCTTGAAGCACGCTCTGGCAATCTTTATTCGCCCTGCTTTTGCTCCATTGCTGCTTTTAGCAAATCACCCAAGCTGGAGCCAAAAGATTCCTTCTTTTCAAACTGTTTTACCAGCTTTTGCTGTTCCCGCTTGTTTACCCGTTGCTTGTCCTTATCCAGCGTCTCCGTAATGCCACAGGATAAGCATCTTACATACAAACCTGCCTTGCCCTCTTTCATTTCCATTTTCTTATGACACTGCGGACAACGTCGATTGGACAAGCGTTTTTCGCCTGAACGACGGTAACCGCAATCCGCACTTGGACATACAAGAAACTTGCCTTTCTTCCCTTTCTTCTCCAACAACTTTGTACCACAATCCGGACAATGGCTATTCGTTACGTTATGGGGCTTGTACTCAGCGCTGCTATTTTTCACAGTAGAAACCAATTCTTTCGCCATAGCACGGATAGAATTCAAAAATGGCTCAGGTTGTCCTTGACCACGGGCGATCCGTTCTAACTCCGCTTCCCATTGTGCCGTCAATTCGGGCGTTCGCAGCTGTGGAGCCGCCAGTTCGATCAGTTGCTTGCCTTTGCCAGTTGGATGCATCACGTTCCCCTGGCGCTCTATCGTATCCGAGCTGACGAGTTTCTCGATCAGATCCGCACGGGTGGCTGGAGTACCCAGGCCATGCTTTTCCATCTGAGCCAGCAGGGCTGCTTCTGTATAGCGCTTGGGTGGCATCGTTCTTCCAGCACGTACAATACAACGCTGCAATTGGACGGAGTCTCCTTTTCTCATTTCAGGCAAAATAACGCCCCGTCCATTACTTTCACGATCATCTGTCTCTTCCTCGTCCAATTCATAATGACTTTCGTCATACACAGCACGCCAACCGCTATCTTTTATGGTTGTACCTTTTACCTGAAATGTTTCCTGCCCCACCATGACCGATACAGCTACAGCATCATAACGTGCAGGTGGGTAGAACAGACTGATAAAACGGCGTGCAATCAGATCATACAGCTTACGCTCCTCTGGGCTTAACTGATTAAGCAATAACGTCTGCTCAGTAGGAATAATCGCATGGTGATCTGTGACTTTACTGTCATCTACAACTCGTTTTGTGATTGGCAATTTGTTACGCAATAGCGGACGTGCTAAAGAAGCATACGGACCCACGGCTACGCTACTGAGCCTTTCCTTAAGGGAATCCACCATATCGGAGGTAAGATAACGACTGTCTGTACGTGGATAAGTCACCAGCTTATGCTGCTCATATAGACGCTGAAGAACATTAGACGTCTGCTTGGCCGAGAAGCCGTAGCGCTGGTTAGCATCTCTTTGCAGCTCAGTTAGGTCATACGCAAGCGGGTGAGGCTCGCTTTTTTCACTTTTTTTAACACTCACAACTGTACCTTTGGCCCCCTCAAGCCTGCGGCGCAAAGTCTCTGCCTGAGTACGGTCAAACATACGTGAATCCCCATTTTCTGCACGCCATGTTGCCTGAAAATGACCAAAATCCGCCGTCAACGTATCATATTCTTGAGAACGAAACTGGGTGATCTCTTTCTCACGTTCCATAATCATCCCCAGTGTCGGTGTCTGCACTCTTCCAGCCGAAAGCTGGGCGTTATAACGAACCGTTAACGCGCGGGTTACATTGAGACCAATCATCCAGTCTGCTTCAGCCCTACAGCGAGCCGATTCATATAAACGATCAAACTGCTGGCCAGGCAATAATTTCGCGAAACCTGCCTTAATTGCCTTATCCGTCTGCGAGGAAATCCATAAACGCCGGAAAGGCTTTCTCCAGTTTGCCATTTGTATAATCCAACGCGCCAACAATTCTCCTTCACGAGCAGCATCTGTTGCCACGATAAGTTCTCCAATGTCCTGTCGTTTCATCAGCTGCTGTACAGCTTTGAACTGATGATTGCTCTCCCGCAATACCTTTAACTTGGAGTTCTTCGGAAGAATGGGCAAGTCCTCTAAGTTCCAATTCGCATACTTAGAATCGTAATCCTCAGGCTCTGCTAATCCGACCAAATGACCCAGTGCCCATGTCACTACATACTTAGGTCCTTCTATATAACTTTTATGCTTCTCACGGCTGCCCATCACACGTGCAATCTCTCTGGCCACGGATGGTTTTTCTGCCAATACCAATACCTTCATGTTACGCTCCTTTCTCTCATAATGTTAATTATACCATCCTGCCATCTTACGATAAATCTAATGCCAACCAACGTCTCTTTATTAACACGATCTTTACACACTATTACTATTGCTCATGCATTAGTTAGCAGCTTACAAATCAGGCACACTCCATTTTAATAACAGACCCGCATACGTCAGGCCTCCCCCGAACCCATATAACACCACATGTTGTCCATATCTTAAACGCCCATCATCCAATCCACACTTTAAAGCCAACGGAATGGACGCCGCCGAAGTGTTGCCATAAAACTCTACACTCGTCAGCGTCTTTTCTAAAGGTACTGCACTCTTTTCACATATGGACTCAATCATTCTCAGATTAGCGCTATGAGGTACAAACCAGTCAAGATCCTCTTTCCCCATATTTGCCTTATCCATTAATCGCTCGATTCCTGCTGGGACAGAACGTACAGCCCATTTATAAACCTCACGTCCATTTTGAGCGATAAAACCATTATCTTGCAGCTTCTCTCCATCCAAATAGTTAGATAATCCTGCGCGATAAAGATGTGCTCCTCCTTGCCCAAAGGTTCCTATATCTGAAGTCAAAAACGACCCTTCATCCTCGTCATATTCAACAAGTGCAACCCCTGCTCCATCTCCAAAAAGAACACATGTCGTCCGGTCCGTATAATCTGTAATTTTGGATAATGTTTCGGCTCCAATCACTAGAACCTTGCGATGTAGACCACCCGTAATCAGACCATTTGCCAAATGAAGTCCATAGGCAAAGCCTGCGCATGCAGCACTAACATCCATTGACCCTGTATTGGGAATATTAAAATAAGCCTGAATACGGGAAGCCGTACTTGGAAAATAGTAATCAGGTGTACTCGTCGCTACAATGATCATGTCAACATCGTCCACATTTACGTTATAAAGGTTAACCATACGTTTAATAGCTTGTATACATAAATCAGATACATACTGATCTTCGGCCGCGATTCGTCGTTCCCGCATACCCGTTCGTTGTACAATCCACTCGTCACTAGTCTCCACAAGCTTCTCCAAGTCGGCGTTCGTCAAAATCCGTTCAGGTACATAAGTGCCAAGGGCCGTTAACTTTGCTTTTGAATTCAACAATCTGATCACTCTCCTTTATAATCCTTATTCATATTATACCACCAGATACTAATACCTGGTACTAATTTTCTTTAAAAAATGTCTATCTATTTACTAGCTAATATCCACAGATTCAGTCGAACTTATAACTAACTTAAACTAATTAAAAATTCTACTCATATTTAACACAAAAAAGGACCATGATCTCAAAAAGATCATGGTCCTTTTTTCTTGTTGCTTGGCGGCGTCCTACTCTCCCAGGACCCTGCGGTCCAAGTACCATCGGCGCTGGAGGGCTTAACGGTCGTGTTCGGGATGGGTACGTGTGGAACCCCTCCGCTATCGCCACCAAACATGAATTTGCTTCGCAAATTCTTCCGTAAGCTTATTCGGTTCATCACAGATCGTGTGAATGAATCGCCATACGCTTGTCGTATGTACTTCTACATACCTTCAAGGTTACACCCTGAAAACTGGATCCGAAACTCATTGCGCCTTATCTTAGGATAAGCCCTCGACCGATTAGTATTGGTCAGCTCCATGCATTACTGCACTTCCACCCCCAACCTATCTACCTCGTCGTCTTCAAGGGGTCTTACATACTGGGAAATCTCATCTTGAGGGGGGCTTCACGCTTAGATGCTTTCAGCGCTTATCCCTTCCGTACATAGCTACCCAGCGGTGCTCCTGGCGGAACAACTGGTACACCAGCGGTACGTCCATCCCGGTCCTCTCGTACTAAGGACAGCTCCTCTCAAATTTCCTACGCCCACGACAGATAGGGACCGAACTGTCTCACGACGTTCTGAACCCAGCTCGCGTACCGCTTTAATGGGCGAACAGCCCAACCCTTGGGACCTACTTCAGCCCCAGGATGCGATGAGCCGACATCGAGGTGCCAAACCTCCCCGTCGATGTGGACTCTTGGGGGAGATAAGCCTGTTATCCCCAGGGTAGCTTTTATCCGTTGAGCGATGGCCCTTCCATGCGGTACCACCGGATCACTAAGCCCGACTTTCGTCCCTGCTCGACTTGTAGGTCTCGCAGTCAAGCTCCCTTCTGCCTTTGCACTC